>NZ_FOII01000027.1:0-61792 GCF_900111625.1 Variovorax sp. OV084
TCGAAGGATCCTAGCGGAGAACGCAGCCTGAGTAGGCCAGTACAACGTCTTTCGGATGTCTGCTATCGAGGATCGGGGACGTCTCTTTTGGGCCCAACACGGCCGTACGTTTTTCTCCGAAGCCGTCATTCAAGAACGTATAGATGCGGTTTAAGCCAAAACCATACTGCTGCGCCCACGGCCAGCCACAGGACCACGACGAGGAGTGCGCCGGCCCGGCTGCTTGGCTTCGAGCCCTTCGTCTGCATCCACTCGTCTGCTTGGCTGCGACATTCCGCGAGGACTTCAGGCGGCAGCAGCCTGATGGTCAGCCAGATTAGGACGGGAAGTAGCAGAACGTCATCGACGTAGCCCAGCACGGGGATAAAGTCTGGAATCAGGTCAATGGGACTCAGCGCATAGGCCACCACAAAAACACCCAATGCCTTCGCGTACCAAGGCGTTCGAGGATTTTTGCCTGCAAACCAAAGCGTCACGCCGTCGCGTTTGATTCGCTTGGCCCAAGTCTTCAAGTTGTCGCTGATTCGCATGGGCGCAAGCATGCCAGGGTCACGTGGCCGAACTCTGCCCGCGGCTTCGAAGGACTGCTGATCGCCGATAGTACCCGTCCGCACACACCCTATCGAACAACAGCGACGAGCCTGAAGCGGGGGCGGAGCCTGAACTCAAACGACCGTTCTTGGCACAGACGTCCACAATTGGCAAAGCCTCATCCAAAACCCATCCAGCCGCGTACACGCACCCACGGCACACACTCCGAAGTGCCCCCAACGAGGAAACCGCACATGCCGCAGGACATCGCATTCGCCATCCGCTGGGTCGAGAAGGGCCTGGTGCCCGACACCGTCGTCCGCCAGGGCATCCGCCGCCTGTTGAAAGACCGGCTCGCCGAACTGCACGCCGGCAACGCCCTGGCCGTGGCCGATCTGACGCAAGACTTCGTCGCCCGTATGGCCGCTGAGAACCTGGCACCCCTGCCCGAGAAAGCCAACGAGCAGCACTACGAAGTCCCCGCCGCCTTCTTTGCCGAGGTGCTGGGCAATCACCGCAAGTACAGCAGCTGCTACTGGCCCGAGGGCACCCGCACGCTGGAAGATGCCGAGTCCGCCGCGCTGGCTGCCACCTGCGAGCGCGCCGGCTTGGGCAACGGGCAAGACGTGCTGGAACTGGGCTGTGGCTGGGGTTCGCTCACGTTGTGGATGGCCGAGCGCTATCCGGGCAGCCGGATCACGGCGCTGTCTAACTCGAATTCGCAGCGCGAGTACATCGAGACGCAGGCGGCGCAGCGGGGGCTGGGCAACGTGCGCGTGCTGACGCGCGACATCAACGTCTTCGACACCGACGAGCGATTCGACCGGGTGGTGTCCGTCGAGATGTTCGAGCACCTGCGCAACTGGCCGCAGGCGTTTGCCAATGTGGCGCGCTGGCTCAAGCCCGAGGGGCGCTTCTTCATGCATGTGTTTGCCCATCGTGAGGCGCCGTACCCTTTCGAGGTGCGCGACCCGAGCGATTGGATGAGCAAGTACTTTTTCTCCGGCGGCATGATGCCCAGCGACGATCTGGCGCTGCACTGCCAGGACGACTTGCGGCTGCTGCGCCGCTGGCGCTGGGAGGGCAGTCATTACCAGCGCACGGCCGAGGCCTGGCTGCGCAACATGGACGATCGCCGCGACGCGCTGCGTCCGCTGTTCCAGGCCACGTACGGTGCCGAGGCCAATGTGTGGTGGACGCGCTGGCGGCTGTTCTTCATGTCGGTGGCGGAGCTGTTCGGCTTCGACCATGGGCAGCGTTGGTGGGTGAGCCACTATCTGTTCGAGCGCAGGGCATGAGCGGCGTGGCAGAGGTAGCGCTGGCGGGCCTGGCATGGACCGCATCGCTGGCGCTGCTGACGTGGGTGGCGAGCCTCGTGCGCCACGACGCCAGCCTTGTCGATCGCATGTGGCCGGTCTTCATCGTGGGCGCGGGCCTCGTGTATTTCGCGCTGCTGCCGGTGCAGACGGTGCGCGGGTTATGGATGGCCGTGCTCGGCGCGGCATGGGCGGTGCGGCTATGCCTGTACATCACTTGGCGCAACTGGGGCCACGGCGAAGACCGGCGCTATCAGGCGATTCGCGCGCGCAATCAGCCGAACTTCGGCTTCAGGAGCCTGTATCTCGTGTTCGCCTTGCAGGCGGTGCTGGCGTGGATCGTCTCCGCGCCTTTTCTGCCGGGCATGTTGGCGGCACGACCGCTGGGCGTGCTCGATGTGTTGGGCGCGGCACTGGCGCTGTTCGGCATCTTCTTCGAGGCCATCGGCGATGCGCAGATGGCGCGCTTCAGGGCCGACCCGAAGAATGCGGGCCAAGTGATGGGCCGCGGCCTGTGGCGCTACACACGGCACCCTAACTACTTCGGTGAGGCCTGCGTCTGGTGGGGCATCTGGCTGATGGCCATGGGCGGGGCAGGGTGGAGAGGCTCGTGGAGCGTGGTGTCGCCGCTGCTCATGACGTGGCTGCTGCTCAAGGTTTCGGGCGTGCGCATGCTCGAGGCCGACATCGGCGAGCGTCGCCCCGCATACCGCGAGTACATCGCGCGCACCAATGCCTTTGTTCCGGGGCCGGTGCGGCGGTGGCACTATCCGGATCAGTGAAGCCCTCGTTCAAAAGTCTGCTGATGCGCATCGTCCTCTGGAGCACGGCAATCGTCGTGCTGGTCGTCCTCGTGGGCGTGGTGTACGAGCAGGTTGGCCGCTACCGCGCGGCGCGCGACTTTCCCGCGCCGGGGAAGATGGTCGACATCGGCGGGCGAAAAATCCACCTGGATTGCCGCGGCTCGGGCTCGCCCACCGTCGTGTTCGAGGCGGGGCTGAGCGTCGACGGTTCGTTGAGCTGGTCGGCCGTGCAGTCGAAGGTCGCGGCACACACGCGTGCGTGCTCGTACAGCCGCGCGGGCTTGATGTGGAGCGACGCTTCGGATGCACCCTATAGCGCCAGGCAGGTGGCGCAAGACCTTCACGAGGCCCTGACCCGTGCGGGCGAGCACGGCCCCTTCGTGCTGGTCGGCCAGTCGCTGGGCGGTCTTTATGCGACGAGCTTCACGAAGTACTTCGGCGCCGAGGTGGCGGGGCTGGTTCTTGTCGACCCATCGCATCCGGACCAGGTCGCGCGTGTCGCGGCTTTCATGACGGAGACGCGGTCGCTGCGCTCTCGCATCGCCGTGTGGCTTGCGTGGTCCGGCCTGTTGCGCGCGGCGGCTCCCTCGCTGCTGCCGCAGGCACCGAACCAGACGGCGCGCGATTCACAGGCGGTTCACGCATTTGCGCCGAAGTCGATGGTCACGCAACTGGCGGAGAGCGATGCGACCGATGCGTCGCTCGCCGAGGCCGGTGCCTTTCGGAACTTGGGCAACCGGCCGCTGGTGGTGCTCACCGCGATGGCGCCTTACACCGAGGCTGAACTCCGGGGAATGAAGATCACGCCCGAGCAGGGCAAGCAGGTGCAGGCCATCTGGGAGAAGCTGCACGAGGACATGGCGACATGGTCCTCGCGCAGCACGCACCGGCTGTTGCCGAACGCCGGGCACGACATCCAGTTCGACGACCCGGCTGCGGTGATCGATGCGGTGATGTCAGTCGTCGAAACGGTCCGCGCGGACCGCGACAACGGGTCGCACTGACGCTGCGCCTCACCAGCGGATCTTCACGCCCACGCTGCCGTTGACTCCGCTCTTCGTGCGCGTCGCGCCGCCCGAGTCCCACAGCTTGCCGAGTTCCGCATACACGCTGGTGCTTGGCGTCAGCTGCAGCGTGGCGCCCACCGCTAGCTCGGTGCTCGTGCCGCCTGTGCGGGTGGCGATGTCGGTGTACGCGGCCGGGCCGATGAAGCGGCTGACGTCGGTGCCGCTGCTGCTGCGGTAGACATTGGCCCGCACATAGGGCTGCAGCAGGCCGGCGGATGTAGCGATCTCGCCCTTGACCCGCACGCCCGCGCGCGCCAGCCAGCCGTTGTGGCTGTCTTGTTGCACCAGGGCGCCCGTGATGCTGCCGTCGTCGAGGTTCACGCGCTGATGCACCAGCTGCAACTGGGGCTCGATGGTCCAGCCCGGGGCGATGTTGAAGGCCTGGCCCACCTCGATGGAGGCCAGCAGGCTGCTGCCCTTGCCGGAGCTGCCGAAGCCCAGCGTGGGCGACACGGTGTAGCGGTGGCGCCCGGCCTGCAGCACGCCGTCGACGTACAGGCCGCTGTCGTTCTTCCAGGTGGCGTAGGCGCCCAGGTACTGGCTGCGCAGGTCGTTGGAGCCGGCTGCGTAGTTCACGATGCCGCGCGCGAAGCCGGTCACGCTCATGTCGCCGTCGAGCTGGCCGACGTAGACGCCGGCGCGCCAGTTGGCATCGGCCCACAGGTCGGTGCCGGCCTGGAAGCCCGTGAGGCGCCCCTTGCTGGTGGGGCTGACGGTGCCGCTCTGGCTGATGGTGCGGTCGGTGCTGATGATGCGGGCCCAAGCCTGGCGGTAGCCCTGGTCTGGCGTGGCGGTGTTGGCGCCGGTCGGGCCGTCGTCGCCTACGCGCTGATGCATGTTGCCGAGCATCGCCAGGTTGGACTGGCGGAACTGCTCGGGCAGCGCGGCGTAGAGCGGCACTTCGGTGCGGTAGGTGGGCACGGTCACGCCGCCGCCGCTTCCGCCACCGCTGGCCGGTGGAACGACGGTGGCAGTGGAGCGCAAGTACCAGTTCTCGCCCGCGCCACTTGCGTCGGCGGCGTACAGCCGGTACTCGTAGGCGCCGGCATCGACGTGGCCGCCTGCCAGGGCGAAGGCGCTCTTCGTGGTCTGTGCGGTGGTCGTCGCCCCGTTCAGCGCGCTCACGACTTCGATGCCGCTGCCGCTGGTCAGCGCGCCCAGGCCTCCGAGGTTGGTGATCTGCACGTTGGTCGTGCCGCTGGCAATGGCGGTGCTGCCGCTGAGGATCAGCCGGTCGCTTGCGCTGCTGCTGTCGCCCAGCGCCGTGCCAAGGCGCAGCGTGCCGCCGCTGCCCACCCACGGGCCGGTCACCGTGAGGGTGGTGCCGGGCGCGGTACCCACCAGCGAGACGGTGCCGCCGTTGGCCATCGACGCGATGGTCTGGCTCCGGCCGGCCAGGTCGAGCGTGGCGCCCGATGCGACCGTGAAGGCGCTGGCGCTGCTGAGTGCGTTGGCCGCACCGGCGCGCAAGGTGCCGGCGGCGACGTTGGTGGCGCCGGTGTAGATGTTGGCGCCGGCCAGGGTCAGGGTGCCTGCGCCACTCTTCACCAGGTCGCCGGCGCCCGAGATCGGGCCCGACCAGCCCATGTCGTGGCCATTGGTGTTGATGGTGCCCGTGCCGCCCAGAAGCAGGGCATTGCTCATGCTCAGGCCGTCGGCGCCGGCAATCACGCTGGCGGTGGCGCCACTGTCGATGGCAACGGCGCCCGTCAGCGCCGCGCCGGCGTTCAGGGTCAGGCTGTTGCTGCCGCCGGTGAATTCCACGGCCGACGCACGGGTGAGGCCGTCGCCGGCCAGCCCGCCCGAGATGGCGCCGCTGTTGGCGATGGTGAGGTTGGCGCCCATCACGCCGACGCCGCCCACACCGTTGGCGCCGCTCGCGCCCCCGTTGCTGTTGGAGCCACCGGTGCTGCCGGCCCCGCCGGTGATGGAGCCGCTGTTGGTGATCGTTGCGCTGGCACCCGTGGCCCACAAGCCGATGCCGCCGTCGCCGCCAGCCCCCGGTGCACCGGTGCCGCCCGCGCCGCCGCCACCGGCTCCGCCTGCACCCCCTGCGCCACCGGTGACCGTGCCGGTGTTGGTCACCGACACCGCGCTGCCGGCCAGCGTGATGCCGTTGCCGCCGGCCCCGCCGCCGCCGCCCGATGCGTTGCTGCGCGCCGGCAGCAGTTCCGATCCGCCGGTGCCGCCCGCACCGCCAGCGATGGTGCCGCTGTTGGTGAAGGTGAGCCCCGCCGTCGTGGCATTCAGGAAGAACCCGCCGCCGCCGCTGCCGCCGCCACCGGCTTGCGAGAAGGCATTGCCGCCATTGCCGCCCGCGCCGCCCGTGGAACTGCCGGAGGCCGTGTAGTTGCCGGTCGGCCCGATGAGGATGGAGCCGAAGCCGCCCGCGCCGCCGCCGCCGGCAGCCCAATAACCGTTGCCGCCCACGCCCCCGGTGCCGCCGGTGTAGCTGTTGGGAGAGGAGGTAACGGCGCTGCCGATCGACGAGCCCTGGAATCCGCCGCCACCGCCGCCGCCATATCCGTTGCCGTTGGCGGCGTCGCCGGTCTGCGATTGGCCCGCGCCGCCGTTGTCGCCCTGCAGTACGCCGGGGCTGACGACGTTGCTGGTCGTGCCCGCCGCGCCGCCCGTGCCTGCGGTAGCGCCGGCAAAGGAGCCGATGTTGGCAGTGGAGCCCGCCGTAACGCCGGCATCGGTCGACGATCCGCCGGCTCCGCCGTTCGCACCCACCGTGGTGTCGTTGAGCCCGCCGCTGCCACCGCTGCCGTTGCTGCCGCCCGCGCCGGCGTGCAGCGAAGGGTCGCCGACGGGCTGCCCGCCAGCGCCGCCGGCCGCCATCGCCGGCCCGGCGCCCAGGAGCAGCACCGCGACGGCGACGGCCCCCAGTTCGCCTAGTCTGGCCGATCGCGCGTGGCCGCGAGATGTTTCAGGAGCGGCTACCCAAGTGCCGAGCGTCGGATTCCAGAGGGTGCGAAAAATCTTGTTCATGGCTTCAATTTGTTCGTTTGTTGTTACCTGACAGGCAGGCTCCCGTGCGCAGGTGCGCTCTCTCTTGCGTCTGCGCGTTCCGTCGTTTTCCATTTACAAGTCAAAAATGTAAGTACGCGTACACGCTGGCGATATGCCTGAAAGCGGGTACCCCCTGAGGGAGTGATTGGCGAGGAACGGGAGCACCAGGCCCGTCCCGAGGCTGCGTACTGAGGCCTACGGCACTACAGGCGCAGCGCCGCCTGACGCAGGTCTACCCTGAACTGCGTCTGAAAGTAACCAATGATTCGCGGCGGATACAAAGATCCGCCCGCAAGGCGAGCTAAGCGCCCGGCCTTTGGGAGATCGCCAGGCGCGCGGCCAGGCCGGCCAGCACCGAGCCCATCGCATAGCGCTGCACGGCCAGCCAATGCGGGTTGTGCTCGAACCATCCGGCAATGCGGGAGGCAGACATCGCCATGGTCAGCAGCACGACAAAGCTGATCGCGATCTGCGTGGCGCCGAGCATCAGGCTCTGCGCGAACAAGGAGCCGTGCTCCGGCGAAATGAACTGCGGGAACAGCGAGAGATAGAAGAACGCGACCTTCGGATTCAGCAGGTTCGTCAGCAACCCCATGACGAAGAGCTTGCGGGGCGAGTCGTGCGGCAGCTGCCGCCCCTGGAACGGTGAGCGCGCGCCGGGCCGAACAGCCTGCCAGGCCAGGTACGCCAAGTACACAGCGCCCGCCCACTTCAGCAGCTCATACGCCAGCGGCACGGTCACGAACAGCGCCGAGAGGCCCAGCGCGGCCGCCATCATGTGCGCGACGAACCCGGCGAGCACGCCGAGCAGCGAAACAAAACCGGCCTGTCGGCCCTGGCAGATCGACCGCGAGATCAGATACACCATGTTGGGCCCGGGCGTGATGGCCAGCAGAACCACGGCACCGGCAAAGATCGCCAGATCGGTCAGGGGGACCATGGCAGCCTCCGTGCGGAAGACGACGTGACGATGCGCAGCACCGCGGCGCTTGCGCCATCGCTCTGCACCACGACCGGTCCGTTGTGATGCAGCAGCAGCGATTCGCCGCTGGCGACGAAGTGGTCGTCGAGGTCGCCGGGTTCGGTGAGCCACACGCGGCCGCTCGTCACTTCGAGGCGTGCGCCGGCGCGGTGGCGCAGCGTGCGCGCCTCGCCGATGGGTAGCGTCATGAGAGACGGGGCGGATGCGCCGTGGCGTGTTCCGGGCGATGGGGTGTGGGTGAGTGTGTTCATGGACTCGACAGTAGAGATCGGGCGTCGAGTCGCACAGCCACAGGCATTCGCCATCTGGTGTGATACAGACCGGGCGCAGCCGCATCTGTGCCAGTCGCGGCGGCCGTCATCTGTACCTGTCGGGCCGCGCTGGTGCGGTACAGAATGCGGCCATGCCCGAGCACGACCAAGCCGAGGTGCTGTACCTGCAGATCGCCGAATCGATCGCCATGCCGATCCGCACCGGCACGCTCGCGCGGGGCGAGCGCATTCCGTCGGTGCGCGAACTGGCGCGGCATCACAGCGTGTCGCTGGGCACGGTGGTGCAGGCCTACCGCATGCTGGAGGATTCGCGCCTGATCGTGGCGCGCCCGCGCTCGGGCTACTTCGTCGCGGCCCGCCCGCCGAGGCCACCCGAGCCAGAAACCTCGAACCCGCCTGCGGACTCGATGGCGGTCGATGTCAGTTCGCTCGCAGCGCGCGTGATGCAGCTCGCGCACGACCCGGGCTACGTTTCCTTCGGCGCCGCATGCCCGAGCGCCGACCTGTTTGCCGAAGAGCGCGTGCGCCGCGCAACCAGCCGCGCCGTGCAGCGCCATCGCGCAACGCTCACCCAATACATCGTCGGCTCCGGCGATGAGAGCCTGCGCCGCGCAATCGCGCGCCATGCGCTGCGCATGGGCTGCCAGCTCGACGCGCGCGACATCGTCGTGACGAACAGCTGCCTCGAGTCGATCACGCTCTGCCTGCGCGCGGTAACGCAGCCCGGCGACGTGGTCGCGCTCGAATCGCCGACGCTCTTCAGCTTTCTGGAGATCCTCGAAGACCTGCACCTGCGTGCGCTGGAAATTCCGACGCATCCGCGCACCGGGCTCTCGCTCGACGCGCTGCAGCTGGCCTTCGAAACGCAGCCGGTGAAAGCCGTGCTCGCCGTACCCACGCTCTCCAATCCGATGGGCGCGAGCATGCCGCCGGCCGACCGGCGCCGCCTCGCGCAGATGGTTGCCGAACGCGGCATCCCGCTGATCGAGGACGTCACCTACAACGACCTTGCCGAGCAGGACGAGCAGCGCCGTGCCGTGCGCTCCTTCGACACCACGGGGCACGTGATGCTGTGCTCCTCGTTCTCCAAGACGGTCGCACCCGGGCTGCGGCTGGGCTGGGTCGATGCCGGGCGCTGGGGTACGAAGGTCGCGCGCATGAAGCAGGTGACCAGCGGCAGCCAGTCGGCGATGCTGCAGCGCGCAATGGCCGACCTGCTGATGCAGCCGGGCATCGAGGCCAACTACCGCCAGATGCGCTCGACCATCGCGGCGCGCGTCGATGAAGTGCGGGGGCTCATCGCGCAGCACTTTCCGAAGGGCACGCGCGTCACCGATCCTCCGGGCGGGTTCATCCTGTGGGTCGAACTGCCGCACGGCACCGATTCGCTCGCGCTGTTCCAGGCCTGTCTTGCCGAGGGCATCGTCATTGCTCCAGGCACGATGTTCAGCGCCACGAACCACTTTCGCCACTGCATCCGGCTGGGGCTCGCCGGCCGCTGGGACGACGCCCATCGCCATGCACTGCGGCGTGTGGGCGCGTTGGCAGAAGCCATGTCAACGCCGCGCTGAACGGCTGGTGCGTTTCTTCTGGCCGTGCCCGAGGCTTTGGAGGTACGCGCAGAACATGTCGGCCATGGCGTCTGCATAGGCTTCGATCTCCGCGTCGGTTCGCTGGCTTTCAGAGAACTGCTTTCCCACCGCGCTGAACGTCGTCGTGATCAGGTCGCCGGCCAACGCGCGCGTGGCTTCGGAGGCATCGGGCAGGGCCTCTTGCATGAAGGCCTGCACGGTGCGGTCTCCGGCGGCCCTGGCCTCATGCGCCTCGGGTGCGTCCCGGTAGAGCGGGGCGGCGTCGCTCAGCGCCACGCGCATTCCGGCTTCTTCGCACTCCGAGCGGATGAAGGCGTGCACCAGCATGCGCAGCCGCTCCAGCGGCGGCCTTTGTGCGTCTTCGAGGATGCCGCACAGCATCTCCGTCGTCTGCCGCCATTCGTCGCTCTGGAGGCGAAAGAGGATCGACGCCTTGTTCGGAAAGTACTGATACACCGACCCGACACTGACGCCGGCCCTCTCGGCCACTCGCGTAGTGGTGAAGCGGTTTGCGCCTTCTTTCGCCAAAACCTGAAGGGCGGCTTCGAGGATCGTGGCGACGAGCCCGGTCGAGCGGGCCTGCTTGGGCTGTCTTCTAGAGGAGATTGGTGCGCTTCGGCGTTCGGTCATCGGTGGGGCTCGCAACGCGAATAGGAAATGTGAATGTTCCTTCATAGCCACTCGCGTAGTGGTGAAGCGGTTTGCGCCTTCTTTCGCCAAAACCTGAAGGGCGGCTTCGAGGATCGTGGCGACGAGCCCGGTCGAGCGGGCCTGCTTGGGCTGTCTTCTAGAGGAGATTGGTGCGCTTCGGCGTTCGGTCATCGGTGGGGCTCGCAACGCGAATAGGAAATGTGAATGTTCCTTCATATTATGAGCACTCGTTCACTCCAACACGAAGACCCCTGTGACAACCCTGACCACCACACCGCTTGCGCCCTTGCTGGAGCGCCTGTTCGAAGAGGCCGCCGCCGCGTCGCCTGCAATGAGCTCCGCAGTCGCCGATCTCTCCAGCGAAGAGCGCACGCGCCTGATGCGCAGCAAGACCGACTACCTCGACTTCTACGCAAAGCTGAAGGACGTTCCGCTCCCCGTCTCGCGCGAGACCGGCGCACTGCTCTACATGCTGGCGCGCAACAGCGGCGCGCGAACTGTCGTCGAGTTCGGAACCTCGTTCGGCATCTCGACCCTGCACCTCGCCGCGGCCCTTCGGGACAACGGCGGCGGCCACCTCATCACCACCGAGTTCGAGCCGTCCAAGGTGGCGAGGGCTCGCCAGAACCTGGCGGCCGGAGGCCTCGACGACCTGGTCGAAATCCGCGAGGGAGACGCGCTGCAGACGCTTGCCGCCAACCTCCCGGATTCGATCGACCTGCTGCTGCTCGACGGCGCCAAGGCGCTCTATCCCGAGATCCTGGAGCTGGTCGAAAGCCGCCTCAGGCCAGGCGCTTTCATCGTCGCCGACAACGCCGACTACAGCCCCGACTACCTGGCGCACGTGCGCTCGCCTGAAGCGGGCTACATGTCCACGCCGTTCGGCGGAGATGTCGAACTGTCGATGCGGCTCGGCTGACAACAACACCAGCGCGGACACAGCGTCCGCGGTGCCAGTCGCACTGGCCGTAAGCGTCTGACGTCAAGCAACGCACTCAACGATCCTCGTCGGTCGGAGTGCGTGCGTTTGCGCGCTTCCGTCGATGGGGAACAGCCTGGACAACACCATGACTTCTCAATCGACACAGTCGACAACATCTTCGACACGCCATCCGGCGCAAGGCCGCCTGCTGCTGCTGACGGCCATCCTCTTCATTTCCTATCTTTGCGTCGGCATGTCATTGCCCATCGTGCCGATCTTCGTGACCGGGCGGCTGGGGCTCGGCAATGTGTGGGCCGGGCTCGGCGTCGGCATCGCCTTTCTTGCCACCGTCGTCAGCCGGGCGCATGCCGGCAGCCTTTCGGACCGTCGCGGGGCCAAGGTCGCGGTGGCGCGCGGGCTGTCTTTCTATGTGGGCGGGGCGGTGGTCTCGCTGATTGCGGGGCTGTCGTTCCTGGCGCCGTGGACGGCCTTTCTTGTCCTCATCGCCGGCCGGCTGCTCATCGGGCTTGGCGAGAGCCTTGTTGCGGTCGGCGTGATCGGCTGGGGCATCGGCCTCGTCGGCCCCGCCCGTTCGGGCCACGTGCTGGCATTGGTTGGCGCCGCCATCTACGGCGCTCTGGCAGTTGGCGGGCCCATCGGCCTGGCATTGCTCGACCGGTTCGGATTTGCCGGCGCGATGGGCGTCAGTGCGATCCTGCCCTGCCTCGGGCTGCTGACCGTCTGGCGCATCGCAGGCGTTGCCGTGCACCCTGGCACAGAGCGCCCGCCGTTCTGGCGCGTGATCGGCAGGATCTGGCCGCACGGTTCCATCGTCTGCCTCCAGGGCATCGGCTTCGCCGCGATCGGGGCGTTCTTCACACTCCATTTTCTGGATCAGCACTGGCGCTATGCCGGGCTGGGCCTGACAGCCTTCGGCAGCGGATTCGTTCTGGTCCGCGTGCTCTTCGGCCATCTGCCGGACCGCGTGGGCGGCCTGCCCGTGGCGATCGGATCGCTCGCCGTCGAGACGCTCGGCCAGGTCCTGATCTGGAGTGCGACCGATCCGGTGCTTGCCCTTGTCGGCGCGTTTCTCACAGGGCTCGGCTGCTCGATGATCTTTCCGGCCATGGGGCGCGAAGTCGTGCGCCTTGTGGAGCCGCATCTGCGCGGCACGGCGCTGGGCGGGTTCTCGGCATTCCAGGACATCGCCTACGGCCTGACGGGTCCCGTGGCCGGGTTTCTGGCCGACCGGGAGGGTTACAGCGGCGTCTTCCTCATCGGCGCAGGTGCTGCTGCGGCGGGTCTTGTGATTGCGATCAGTCTCCGCCAGGTGCAGAGAGTTGCTCCAGGTTGATTTCGCAGGCCGCCTTCAAAGCGGCCGCGACCTTCTCCGGCTCCAGGCGTAATTCCGCGATGTCGCGCTCCCCGACGCAAAGGCCGTCGAGCCGCACGTAGATGCGTGAGAAGTCGCCACCGAGCGCCCGCGCCACGTCGCTCAGGCAGTCGGCAAGCGTGGCGAAGCCGCCGTCGCGGTACGAACTGGGCGGTATCACGCCCTTGGACCGCGGCGCGCGAACGGAATACGCGTACGCCGCCGCTTCCTTCCGGAGCTCCACCACGGGCTGCAGGCAGCGTTGAACTTCCCCGGTCTTTTTCATGAACTCAGTTTAGATGCGGCGCTGCGCCC
This sequence comes from Variovorax sp. OV084, assembly GCF_900111625.1. Taxonomy (NCBI): domain Bacteria; kingdom Pseudomonadati; phylum Pseudomonadota; class Betaproteobacteria; order Burkholderiales; family Comamonadaceae; genus Variovorax; species Variovorax sp. OV084. The sequence continues at coordinate 12,836 of NZ_FOII01000027.1, forward strand.
CATCCAGCTAGCGCGTGCGCTGCTTTGCAACGAATTCCGGCGTCACCGTGCCCTGCTTGTTGCCGAACTGCGCGATGACGTAGTTGGCGAGCGCCGCGACTTCGGTGTCGGTGTAGGCCTTGCCGAACGCCGGCATGTAGACCTCCCTGTCGTGCACGTGCATCCGCACGCCCTGCAGGATCATCTGCGTGACGTTGGAGCCGTCAGGGTCGTTCACGCCGCGCGTTCCAAGCAGCGACGCGTTGGCGGTCTGCTGGCCTTGTCCGTTCCACTGGTGGCAGCTCGCGCATGCCGCCGCGAAGAGCCTCAGGCCTTGCTCGTGGCCTTCGGCCGTGTTGGCGGCAGGCGCCGCCGCGCTCGCGGCCACGGCCCATGGCGCCTTTGCGTCGACCTCGATCGGGTCCTTGCCGGCCTTGGCAGGCACCGTGCGCAGATAGCTCACCAGCGCCGAGGCGTCCTCCGGCTTCAGGTACTGCAGGCTGTGCTCCACAGCCTCGCCCATGGGGCCAGAGGCCGAGCCGCGGCCATCGGCGTGCCCAGTTGTCAGGTACGAGGCAATCTCTGCATCGCTCCACGCGCCGATGCCGTTCTTCGCATCCGACGTGATGTTGTAGGCGCGCCAGCCCTGGATCGATTCGCCCGCGAGGTTGTTGCCCGCATCCATCGCGAAGGCGAAGTTGCGCGGCGTGTGGCATTCCGCGCAGTGGCCCAGCGCCGTGGCGAGGTACTTGCCCTGGTTCCACGCAAGCGGTTTCGACGCGTCGGCCTCGAAACGGCTGCTCTTGAAGAAGGCCGCGTTCCAGAAGCCCATGGCCCAGCGCTGGTTGAACGGGAAGCCCAGGTCGGCCTCCTTGTTCGGCTGGTTCACCTTGGGCAGGCTGAAGATGTAAGCCTTGATCGCGAGCACGTCGTTGCGGCTCAGCGTGGTGTACGAGGTGTACGGGAACGCCGGGTACAGGCGTTTGCCGTCGGCGCGCACACCGTCGTGCAGCGCGCGCACGAAGTCGTCGTCGCTCCATTTGCCGATGCCCGTTTCCGGGTCGGCCGTGATGTTCGACGAGTAGATCGTGCCGAAGGGCAGCACGAAGGGCAGGCCGCCTGCAAAGGGCTGCCCCTTGCCGCCGGGCACCGTGTGGCAAGCGATGCAGTCGGCGGCCTTGGTGAGGTATTCGCCGCGCACGAGCAGCGCCGCGTCGCTGGGCGCGCCGGCCAGCACCGGCGCCTCGCCCTCGGAATTGTCGGTGCGGTTCAAAAAGAAATACAGCGCCGCCCCAACGACGAACACCGCCACCAGAAATTTGAGAAGCCGCTTCATGCTGCGCTCCTTTCGCCGAGCCCGGTGGGCCCACTGGGTTCGGCACTGGCGATCTTTTTCTTCAGCGCCTCCTTGTCCTGCGCCAGCAGCGCGCGGTTCACCGGCAGCTCGCGCAGGCGCACGCCCGTTGCCGCGAAGATCGCGTTGGCCAGCGCCGGTGCGGCAATGGCGGTGCCGACTTCGCCAAGCCCGCCGGGGGCCTCGCCGCTCTTGACGGTGTGCACCTCTATCGGCGGTGCCTCGTTGATGCGCAGCATCCGGTAGTCGTGGAAGTTGCTCTGCTCGATGGCGCCGTCGCGCACCGTGATCTCGCTGAACAGCGCCGAGCTCAGCCCGAACAGCAGCCCGCCCTGGATCTGCGCCTCGATGGAGCTCGCGTTCACCGCAATGCCGCAGTCGAGCCCGACCACCGCGCGCCGCATGCGCACTTCGCCCTGCGGCGTGACCTCGGCCTCGACGATGGCGCACACGCGGCTGCCGAAGGCATCGCCCACCGCCACGCCGCGCCCGACACGCGCCGGCAGCGTGCCTTGCCCCCAGCCGATCTTGCTTGCCGCCAGGTCGAGCACCGCGAGCGTGCGCGGGTTTTTCTTCAGCATGGCGCGCCGGTAGGCCACCGGGTCTTTCTTCGCGCGGTGCGCCAGCTCGTCGATGAAGCTCTCCATCACGAAAAGGTTGTGCGTCGGCCCCACGCCGCGCCACCAGCCGACGTTCAGGCCGGCCGGCATGTCGTGCCGTACCCATTCGACCTTGAGGTTCGGCAGGTCGTAGCAAGGCTCGGCAACGCATTCGATCAGGTCGCCGTCCATGCCGTCCTTGCCCATGAAGGCGGGAGCCCAGCGGCCCAGCACCGTGCCGCCCGAGATGCGGTCGCCGAACCAGAGGATCTGGCCCTCGCCGTCGACCACGGCCGAGATGTCGTCGTGGTACATCGGCCGCACGATGTCGTGGCGGATGTCTTCCTCGCGCGTCCACACCACCTTGAGCGGGTAGGGCACCTGCTTGGCGAAGGCCACGGCCTGCTCGACCGAATCGGTCTCCAGCCGTCGGCCGAAGCCGCCGCCCAGGTACTGGTTGTGCACCACGACCTTGTCTTCGGCCAGGCCGGTGATCTTGGCGGCGGCGCTCACGCAGCGCGTGGGCACCTGCGTGCCGACCCAGATCTCGCACTGGTCGGGCCGCACGTGCACCGTGGTGTTGAGCGGCTCCATGGTCGCGTGGGCCAGCATCGGAAGGTCGTAGGTGGCCTGCACCAGCGTGCCCTCGGGCCGCTTGCCGGCTTCCTTGCCGATGATGGCCTTGTCTTTTGCCAGCGCGTTGGCCAGCGCCGCACGCAACTGCTGCGTGGTGAGCGTGGCGTTCTGCCCCGGCGTCCACTGGATCTTCAATGCATCGAGGCCGCGCTTCGCGGCCCAGAAATGCTCGCCCACCACGGCGACCGCGTCCTTGATGCGCAGCACGTCGATCACGCCGGGAATCGCCCGTGCCGCCTTGTCGTCCACAGAGGCCAGCACGCCGCCGAGCGTGGGAGAGGCCTTGACCGTCGCCACCTTCATGCCCGGCAGGCGCACGTCGATGCCGAATTGGGTGGTGCCGTTGACCTTGCCGGCCGAGTCGACTCGCCGCAGCGGCTGGCCGATCAGCTTGAAATCCTTCGGCTCCTTCAGCGTCACCTTTTCCGGCATCGGCAGCTTGGCGGCGGCGCTGGCAAGCGCGCCGAAGCCGAGCTGCCGGCTGGATGCCGCATGGCTCACCACGCCGCGCGCGACCGTGCAGCTCGCTGCGTCGACTTTCCACTGCGCGGCGGCGGCACTCACCAGCAGCGTGCGCGCCACGGCGCCAGCTTCGCGCAGCACGCCATAGGTGCCGCGCGTGCTGGTCGAGCCGCCGGTGATCTGCCCGCCGAGCAGCGGCATGCCGTAGAGCGCCTCGTTCGGCGGCGAATGCTCCACGCGCACCTGGTCGAGCTCGACGCCGAGTTCCTCGGCCAGCAGCATCGCCGAGCCGGTGTAGATCGCCTGGCCCATCTCGGCCATCGGCATCACGAGGCGCACGCCGCCGTCGGCATCGATGCGGATGAAGGCATTCGGCGCGAATGCCGGGTTGCCGTCGGCGAGCGCGGCGGCCGCGTCGGCCGGCTGCTGCCTGGGGCTGATTGCGGCGAAGGCCTTGCTGCCTCCGACCCAGGTGAAAGCCAGCGCAAGGCCGCCGGCCTGCAGGGCGGCGCGCCTGCTGATGCCACCGATGCCGGCGGCCTTCACGATGCGCTCCTTGCCGGCATCGCGACCACCGACTGCAGCACCTCGGCCTTGCCGGTGGCGGCCTGCTTGATGGCCGCACGAATGCGCGAGTAGGTACAGCATCGACAGACGTTGCCCGACATGGCCAGGTCGATGTCGGCGTCGCTCGGGTTGGGCGTGCGCTGTATCAGCGCTGCTGCCGACATGATCTGGCCGGACTGGCAGTAGCCGCACTGCACCACGTCGACATCGAGCCAGGCCTTCTGGATGCTCTTGCCCGCAGGCGTCTGCGAGACGGCTTCGATGGTGGTGATGGCCTTCTTGCCGATGGAGCCGACCGGCAGCACGCATGAGCGCACGGGCTGGCCGTCGAGGTGCACGGTGCAGGCGCCGCACTGCGCGATGCCGCAGCCGAACTTGGTGCCGGTCAGGCCGACGATGTCGCGCAATGCCCAGAGCAGGGGCATGTCCTCGGGCGCGTTGAGGGCAACGGACTGGCCGTTGATGTTGAGATCGATCATGGGCCCCGCCTTTTTTCTGGTTCGCCGTGGGTGGCAGCGCGAACCATAGCGCGACTTCGGAAAGTGCGCTTGGCGGGCAGGGCAACGCTCAACCGGGTTACCCGGATTTCATCGACGGGCGCCTATCGAAAGCACCCGAAGGTATTCATCGCCGCGCAGGATGGTCAGGCGGGCACCTTCTGCGCGGGTGCCTGCAGCGGCGGCGTGCCGGTCTTGAACAGGCTTGCCAGCTGCGTGCGCAATTCCGGCGTGTCGGCATGGCCGTGGACGGCCACGGCGTGTTGCACGGCAGCATCGAGCAGTTCGCTCTCGGAGTCGGCAGATAGCGCGACGCTGCAGTTCGTCGTGCTCGGATACTCGCGGCAGTCGATGTATTGGCGTGACATGGTGGCTCCTGGAATGTCCTTACGGACGTGCTTCGAAGATCAGGTTGAACGGGGTCTCGCTGGCGCGGCGGAAGTGCGAGAAGCCGCCTTGCGTGACCACCTCGCGAAGGCGCGCTTCGCCGGCCTGCGCACCCAGGCATAGGCCCACTTCCTGCGAGCGCGAGGCAGGCGTGCAGATGAAGCTCGAGGCCGAATAGAACACGCGCCCTACGGGGTTGATGTTGTCCTCCAGCCGGTCGTTGGCAAAGGGCTCGACGATCATCCAGGTGCCCTGCGGCTTCAGGCTGCGCCGCACGTGCGCCGCCGCGCCGACGGGGTCGCCCATGTCGTGCAGGCAGTCGAAGACCGCGACAAGGTCGTAGTTTTCTCCGGGGAAATCCTTGGCGCTCGCGACCTCGAAGCGCAGGCGCTTTTCATCGTCGACACCGGCCTTGCGTGCCGTTTCGCGGGCACGTTCGATCGAAGGCGCGTGATAGTCGAAGCCGACGAAGCTGGACTCGGGATAGGCCTGCGCCATCAGCAGTGTCGATGCACCGTGCCCGCAGCCCACGTCCGCCACGCGCGCGCCGCGCTTCAGCAGGGGCTCGATGCCTTCGAGCGCCGGGATCCACTGGCTCACCAGATTGGCCGCGTAGCCGGGCCGGAAGAAGCGCTCGGTGCCATGGAAGAGGGCCACATCATGCTCGTGCCAGCCGATGCCCAGGCCCGTGCGCATGGCCTGGACCATCTTGGGAATGATCTTGAACTGCGCCACCGCGATCTGGAAGGCGCCGGGCACGAAGGCCGGGCTGCCTTCCTCGGCGAGCGCGAAGGCCTGTTCCTCGGTCAGCGAGAACAGCTCGCCTTTGGGGTCGTACTCGACGTAGCCGCTGGCGGCCTGGGCCGAGAGCCATTCGCGCAGGTAGCGCGGATCGGTCTCGGTGCGGCGGGCCAGTGCCTCCGCGGTGGAGGGGCCTTCGGCCAGCGCCTTGTACAGGCCGAGCTGGTCGCCGACGACGATGGTTGCCGCGTGCATCACGGCGCCGATGTCGTGGACGAAGTTACCCATGAACGCGTTAAGCCGTGTTTCGTCGATAGCCATGTGTATCTCCTTCGCCGGTGGGCGGCCCGCGCGCCCCCCGCCTGCCTATACTGTTCGCGGCAAAGGGCCTGCAAGCATCCTGCGTCTCGATGCGTGCAGGCGCCATACGCAGCAATGCGTATGCACCGTGAAAGGGGCATGCCATGACGAACCTGACGCGCAACAATCGCGCGAGCGCACTTCGCCTGCTGGAACAACTGGAGTCCGGGCATTCGCCCGTGCGGCATCACGGCGCCGGCAACGATGGCTTGCGCGCAATCCACCGCATCGCAACAAAGTCGCCGGGCCGGCGCGAATTCCGCCGCGCTGCGCTGCAGGCCGACTACTACCGGCGCGCGGGGTTGGAGCACGCGGTGGCGGTTGCCTTCCTGTACCGGCTGGCCTGCCGCGCCGAGGCGCCGTTGCCCGAAGCCCCGGCTGCCGGCCTCACGCCCCGCGAGGGCGACGTCATGCACTGGCTCTCGCGCGGAAAGACCGACGCCGAGATCGCCGCCTTGCTGGAGATAAGCCCACGCACCGTGCACAAGCACCTGGAGCATGTGTACGTGAAGCTGGGCGTCGAGACGCGCACGGCGGCCGTGATGCGTGCGCTCGGCATGGACAGGAGCCCATAGGGAAGGAGCAGCCGGGGCCGGCCGGCCCTCGCCGTCAGCGCGAGGCCACCGCCACCGGCGCATCGGCCGGCGAGGCAGACCGCCCGATCATCCACGCGCACACCGCCGACACCACGCCCGCGAACAGCACGTACAGGCAGATCTGCCACGGCTCGCCGCCGCCAGACTTCAGCAGCGCGGTCGCGATGATCGGCGTGATGCCCGAGGCGAAGATGCCCGAGAACTGGTAGACGAAGCTGATGCCCGTGTAGCGCACCTTCGCATCGAACAGATCGCAGAACAAAGCAGCCTCCGGCCCGTACACCGATGCATACAGGATGCCGAAGGGCACGATGATCGACAGCCAGATGAGCATCACGTTGCCGCCGCTGTGCGTCATGAGCCAGAAGCCCGGGAACGCCGACACGGCAGTAATGAGCGAACCCCACATGTACACCCGGGGCCGACCCAGCCGGTCGGACATGCGCCCGAAGAAGGGAATGGCAAAGCACATCACCACGGCCGCCGCCATCACGCCCAGCAGCGCTTCGGTGCGGCTGATCTTGATGGTGGTCGTGAGGTAGTTGATGGAGAACACGCCGAAGATGTTGAAGAACACGCCGTCGATGTAGCGCGCGCCCATGCCCTTCAGAACATTGCCCGGGTAGCGCCGGATCATGTCCATGAACGGAATGCGCAGCTCGGCGTTGCGCGCCTTCACGGCGGCGAACTCGGGCGTTTCCTTCACGTGCAGGCGGATGTACATGCCCACCATCACCATCGCGCCGGAGATGAGAAAGGCGATGCGCCAGCCCCAGGCCAGGAACTGCTCGTCGGTGAGCAGCGACGACAGCAGCGCCACCACGCCCGAGGCCAGGCACAGGCCGATGGCCAGCCCGATCTGCGGCAGCGAGGCATAGAAGCCGCGCTTTTCCTTCGGCGCGTATTCGTACGCCATCAGCACCGCGCCACCCCATTCGCCGCCCAGGCCGATGCCCTGTGCCACGCGAAGCAGCAACAACAGCAAGGGCGCCGCGATGCCGATCTGTGCGTACGTGGGCACCAGCCCGATCAGGAAGGTGGCCACGCCCATGATCATCAGCGTGATGATGAGCATGCTCTTGCGGCCGATCTTGTCGCCGAAGTGGCCGAAGATCACGCCGCCCAGCGGCCGCGTGACGAAGCCTACCGCGAAGGTCGTGTACGCCAGCAAGGTCGACACAACCGGGTCGCTGCCCGGAAAGTAGAGCTTGTTGAACACGATGCCGGCCACCACGCCATACAGGAAGAAGTCGTACCACTCGATGGTGGCGCCCACCAGGGCAGAGACCACCACCCTGCGAATCGCTTTCTCGTCGCTTGCGCTCATGTCGTTGTCTCCGATGAGGTTGTCGTGGCGGCCTCTGCGGGCCTTGGGTTTGCAAAAAACAAAAAACTCAATGCGCGGCTGCCGCCGCTCTTGCGTCCTCTCTGATCATGTCGATGGCCTTCTCGGCCATCATCACGGCGGGTGCGTTGGTGTTGCCCGACACCAGCGTCGGCATCGCCGAACAGTCGATCACGCGCAGCCCCGCCACGCCGTGCACGCGCAGGCGCGCATCGACCACGGCGAGCGCATCGCTGCCCATGCGGCAGGTGCCGGTGGGGTGGAAGATGGTGGCGCCGTTGTTGCGGCAGAACTCCAGCAGGTCGGCGTCGCTCGCGGCATCGGGGCCGGGCTTCACCTCGCGCTTCACGTAGGGCCGCATCGCGGGTGAATCGGCGATGGCGCGCGCGGCCTTCACGCCGGCCACGGTGGTCGCGCGATCGAGCTCGGTGGCGAGATAGTTCGGCTGCATCTCCGGCGGCTCGGCCGCGTCGAGCGAGCGGATGCGCACATGGCCGCGCGACTCCGGCCGCAGCTGGCACACGGACATCGTGAAGCCCGAGTACGGATGCACCTTGCCGCCTGCCATGTCGGCCGAGAGCGTGGCCACGTGGAACTGGATGTCGGGCGTGGCTGCCATCGGGTTGCCGTTTTCATCCTTCAGCGCACGCATGAAGCAGCCGCCCTGGTTGATGCCCACCGCCAGCGGGCCGGTGCGGTGCAGCAGCCATTCCAGCCCCATGCCCATCTGGCCGAACCAGGAGTTGAGCTGGTCGTTGGTGGTGATGGGCTTGGTGCACTCGTAGCCGAGGCGTATCTGCAGATGGTCTTGCAGGTTCTCGCCCACGCCGGGCAGCTCGTGCACGACCGGAATGCCGAAACGATCGAGCAGCGCGCGCGGCCCGATACCCGAGAGCTGCAGCAGCTGCGGCGACTGGATCGAGCCGGCCGACAGCAGCACCTCGGCACGGCAGCGTGCAGTCTTCAGCTCGCCGCCTTGCCGGTACGTGACACCGGCGGCACGCCCGCCATAGAACACCAGCTTCTGCGCCATCGCCTCGGTCTCGATGCGCAGGTTGGGGCGGCGCTTCACGGCCGGCGTCAGGTAGGCCTGGGCCGTGCTGCAGCGCCAGCCCCTGTGCGTGGTCAGCTGGTAGTAGCCCGCGCCTTCCTGCGCGGCGCCGTTGAAGTCGTCGGTGCGCGGCACGCCTGTCTGCCCGGCGCCGTCGATGAAGGCCTCGATCAGCTCGTGCTTCGCGGCGATGTCCGAAACCTTCAGCGGGCCGTTGCCGCCGTGGAAGGCGTCGCTGCCGCGCTGGTTGCCCTCTGATTTGATGAAGTAGGGCAGCACGTCGTCGTAGCCCCAGCCGGCGTTGCCCAGCGCGGCCCAGTGGTCGTAGTCCTCGCGCTGGCCGCGGATGTAGATCAGCCCGTTGATCGCGCTCGATCCGCCCAGCGTCTTGCCGCGCGGCCAGTAGATGCGCCGGCCGTTCATGTTCGGGTCTGGGTCGGTCTCGAAGCGCCAGTTGTAGGTGGGGCTCCACATCGTCTTGCCGTAGCCGATGGGCAGGTGGATCCACAACGAGCGGTCGGCAGGCCCTGCTTCGAGCAGCAGTACGCGCGCGGCCGGGTCTTCGCTCAGCCGGCCAGCCAGCACGCAGCCGGCCGAGCCGGCGCCGACGACGATGTAGTCGAACTCTTCTTCAGGCATGAAGGGGTCCTGTAGGGGCCTGTGGGGTCCGGGAGTGGAACAATCGCTTCGCTCGGCCGCATCCTAGGCTAATGATTTTCGGAACGCAATGTTCCATTTTTAAGGTTTACCCGCATGCCCCGTTCCGCGCGCACGCCTGCCGCAGTGATCTCAGCAGTGATTTCTCCAGAGGAGGCGGAGTCCGCTTCCGGCTCCGGTTCGTCGGCCGAGCGCAGCCTGCGCCTGCTGGCGCTGCTGGCCAACGAAGGCCGCGCGCTCACGCTCGCCGAACTGGCCGCGCAGCTCGGCCTGCCCAAGGGCACCGCGCACCGCATCTGCACCCAGCTGCTGGCCACCGGCTTCCTGGCGCGCGACGTGGACGAGCGCTCGTTCAGCGTCGGCCCCGCGCTGCGCAAGCTCGCCTTCGACACGCTGAACCACGGCGTGGTGCGCGGGCTGCGGCACGAGGTGCTGTCGGAACTGGTGCGCCAGGTGGGCGAAACCTGCAACCTCACCACGCTCGACGGCGCGCAGGTGCTCTACCTCGACCGCGTGGAAGCGCAATGGCCGCTGCGGCTGACGCTCGACGTGGGCTCGCACGTGCCGCTGCACTGCACGGCCAGCGGCAAGTTGTTTCTCGCGCAGATGCCGAAGAAGGAACGCGATGCGCTCATCGACAAGCTGCCGCTGGAACGCATGACGGCCAACACCATCACCAAGGCCGCTGCGTTGCGCACCGAGTGCGAGGCGGTTGCGAAGAGTGGTTACTCGTGCGACCGCGAAGAGTTCATCGCCGGGTTGGTGGCCGTGGCCGTGCCGGTGTGCGATGCGGCGGGCGCGGTGCGCGCCGCGCTCGCGGTGCATGCGCCGACCGCGCGCATGTCGATGGACGATGCAGTGAAGCGCATCGATGCGCTGAAGGCGGCGGCGACGAAGATGAGCGGGCTGCTCTGAGCTTGCCGGCCTGCTCTTACTCTTCGTAGCCGATGTCCAGCCTCACCATGGCGCCGACGCTGTCGATTCTTTCCGCGCGGAAGTAATAGCGCCCGCGGTAGCTCTCGAAATGAAGGGGAAGGGCGACGGGTTCGTCCCAGCTTGTCAGCGCGAAGCCCTGGTTGCGCAGTTCATGCAACAGCGCATCCAGGCGCTGCGGATCGGGGTCGACGCGAATGTCGGCATCGGCCGGCGGTGTGCCTTGTGGGTCGCGCAGCCATCGCGCGAAGCTGCCGATCAGGGTGAAGACGTGGCCCTGTGCGCGGAGGGCGTCGAGCAACCGGGCTGTGCCCTGCAGGTCGATACGCGCGCGCTGCTTGCGAAACACCAGCGCGTATTCGTGGCGGCGATCCGTGCGCGCTGCGCAGGCTTCGCTGTCGGCGGTCGCTTTCTCCTCGTGCGGATAGATCAGCACACGCTCTTCTTCCATGGTGAAGAGCGCACCGAGGATGCGCGCGAGGTCGAAGGCCAGGGGCAGCACGCGATCGCCGAGGCGAATGTTCTGCACCATCGCAATGCAATGGCCGCCTTCGCGCAAGCGCGTGCGAACGGCGTGGAACACGTTGCGCAAGCCCTCCAGGTGCTGCGCATAGCTGCGGCTGTCGTAGAGCTGCGAAGCCGTGGAGGCGCCCGGCCATTGGCATCCGAAGTAAGGCACGTTGGTGAGGCAAAGCTCGAAGGGCTGCAGCGCGTCGCTCTCGAGCGTGTCGCATGAGCCGTGCAGCAGGGTGACGTCGTTGTCACCGATGCCGTGGCGCGTCAGTCGTTCGTGTATGAGCTGGATGCGGTCCGCGTCGATTTCGCAGCCTGCCGCCAGTCGGTTTTCCAGGCGCGCCGCAAGCAAGGTCGTGCCAAAGCCCGCGAAGGGATCGAAGACCGTGTCGCCGCGCTGCGAGAACTGGCGCACGAACGGCGTCATCTGCTCGACCCACCCGCAGTCGCGTGCGCCCAGCGGGTCACGCGCACGCAGATCGTCGGGCAGCCGATGAAGCGGCGACTCGTGGTCGAGCATCAGCCAGCTGTGGCTAGGCATCGGCATGCTCCTGCATCGAACGGGTGTCGAGCAGCACGTCGCGCCCGGGCTCCCAGCCGGCGCACAGCCGTCCATCGGGAAAGTAGACCAGCTTGTAGATGTCTTCGGTCGCATGGCGCGCGTGCATGGCGCCGTAGTCGGAACTCTCGAAGATCACGGACAGGCCATTCGCGGTGCGCAGGCGCAGGTTCCAGAAGTAGTAGCCCTCGGTCAGGCTCTCGACAGTCCATCCGCGCGAGACGGTGGCGTCGTCGAGGCAGGCTGTCAGCAGCGCGTCCATTGGCACCCGTTGGGCGTGCAGGTAGCGCGCCGTGGCGTTGTCCCGGTAGCTGCCGTCGAGCCGGGAGAACTCACGGAAGACGACGGTGCCTGCGCCGCAGCGCTGCTGGGTCCACGAGAGATAGGCCGAGACGTCCCGTGGCTGTGCGACGCCGCTGCGCTGAAGAATGCACACCAGGCGCAACGGCATCGCATCGGCCAGTTGCCGCGCTGTGCGTTCGAACACCACCTGATCGCTGATTTCCAGCCCGGGCCTGAAACGCATGATGGCCTGGTTGGTTGCACCTTCGTGGTGATGGCGGGACAGCTCCAGCCAGCTCAGTCCGAAGTCTTGCAGCGCACGCGTCAGAGTGGCGCCGCCTGCCTTGGCAAAGCCGGCACCGTTGGTGTACAGCACGCGGTCTTCGACGCGCGGGCCGTCGCTTGCTTCGGCCGCGGCCAGCGTGGCCAGCAGTTGCAGCATCCAGCCGGCGTCGTCGCTGGTCTCCAGGCCCGAGAGCGACCACGAGAGCGGCACGCCGCGCAAGGCCCGCAGCGCATGGGCAAGGCCATCGAAGTAAGTGCCGTCCGGCCGCAGCCGGGAGGCCGGCACACCGCCATCGGCCTTGCGAAGATTTTCCGAGCAGAAGCCGCAGCGCGCCGAGCATGGCTGAACGGCCGCATAGGGCGTGAAGGTCAGGGGTTGCGCAAGGCGCCGCCGGACACCGCCAATGGTGTGCGAGTGCCAGCGCGCCGCCTGCCGTGGGTCGGGCGCACGCAGGTTGACCTGTGCGGCGGCGGCGCGCAGGCGCTCGAAGAACGGAGAGCTTGCGCTGCGTGGCAGATCGGCGACGGCCACGCTGCCCATGGGGACGGTGGGGGAGCGCGTGGCACTGTCGGAAGGCGTTGCGGAAGGCATGTCGGGCGAAGGAGCCAGGAGTCGATGCACCCGCAACGATACGACACTGCGCTGCGCGCGTTGAACGAGAATCTGCCGCTCACCAACCGGGAGAAGCAACGCCATGGCGAACGTCGTCAAAACCATCCGCAACTTCAACGCCGGTCGCGACCCCGAGCGCCTGGCGATGAAGTACGAGAAGCTGCGCTCCAGTCCGTTCGTCTTCCTGCGCGGCACCTGCCACCTGTTTCACGACCGCCTGCCGGCCGATGCGCTGTTCACCAGCAAGGCACCAACGGCATGGCTGTGCGGCGACGCCCATCTGGAGAACTTCGGCAGCTACAAGGGCGACAACCGGCTCGCGTACTTCGATCTCAACGACTTCGACGAAGCGGCCCTCGCGCCGGTGACGTGGGAACTGGTGCGCTTCCTCACGAGCATCCTGGTGGCCGGCGACAGCCTGCGCGCCTCGCGCGGCGATGCGGATGCGCTGTGCAAGGTGTTTCTTGAAGGCTATGCCGGCGCATTGGCGCTCGGCAAGGCCGGCTGGGTGGAGCGCGACACAGCCAGTGGCCTGATCCATGAGCTGCTCGCGAAACTCAAGGCCCGCAGCCGCCCCGATTTCCTGAATAAGCGCACCGAACGGAAGAACGGTCGCCGAAGCATCCTGCGCGACGGCGAGCATGCGTTGCCAGTCGACAAGGTCGGGCGTGAACGGGCGAAGAATCTGATCGGCGCATTCGCGGCAACGCAGGACAACCCCGACTTCTTCAAGGTGCTCGACGTGGCGCGGCGCATCGCCGGCACCGGCAGCCTGGGCGTGGAGCGCTATGTTGTCCTCGTCAAAGGCAAGGGATCGCCCGACGACAACTACCTGCTCGACCTGAAGCAGGCGCCCGTGTCGTCGCTAGTGCCGCACCTGAAGAAGATCAAGCTGCCCGCGTGGCCGTCGAATGCACACCGCATCGTGGGGCTGCAGCGCCGCATGCAGGCCGTGTCGATGGCCTTCCTGCACCCGATCGTCGACGGCAAGTCTTCCTACGTGCTGCGCGACCTGCAGCCCAGCGAAGACCGGGTGACCCTCGACGTGCGCCACACCGGGCTCGACCAGGTCCGCGACGTGATCGGGGAGATGGGGCAGATGATGGCCTGGGCGCACCTGCGCAGCTCAGGACGCCAGGGTTCGGCCATCGCGGATGCGCTGGTCGACTTCGGCGCTTCGGCGAAGTCGTGGCGGCGCGACCTGCTGGATGCGGCGCACCAGTGCGCGGCGCAGGTCGAGAGCGACTGGGAGGTCTACTGCGAGGCCTACGATGCGGGGAAGCTGGCGTAGCCTTCCTGGTCGTGTCCTGGTGGCCGACTTACCCGATCAGCCCCACCACCGACCGCACCACACTCACCAGCGCCAGCGCAATCAGCAGGTTCAGCACATGCCTCCTGAACTGCTCCGGCGACACGCCCTTGAACGAACGCTGTCCGTACCAGATGCCGGCAAGCATCGCTGGTGCGAGCCACAGCGCCCACTTGAGCGTGTCCGGCCCCAGCAGGTTGCCGGACGCGTGGGTTGAAGAGGGCATCAGCGCCGCGCAGATCAGCGACACCACGTCGCTGAACAGCAGCAGCGCAATCAGCGTGGCCCGCAGCGCGGCCGGTGCCATCTTCGCCGTGCTGAGCAACACCGCGATAGCGATGCCGCCGATGGCCGCCACGCCATTGATGAAGCCAGAGGCCAGCCCTGCCGCCAGCCGCACGCCGCGCGTGGGCACCAGCGTGACGTGCGCGCCGCCGCGCAGCAGCAGCGCGGCCGCCATCAGCAGCGCGCCGATCAGCAGGCGCAGCGGCGTCTCGGGCAGCCATGCGAGCAGCGCCACGCCGATGGGAATGCAGATCAGGTTGCCCAGCATCAGCCAGCTGAGCCAAGGCATGTCGACATCGCGCGCGATGCCGCGCAGCTGGCTCAGGCTTGCCAAGATTTCGAGCATGAAGATCGCGGGCACGACCAGCGCGGGCGACACCACCAGCGACATGCCCGCCACGGTGATGGCCGAGAAGCCGAAGCCCGCGAAGCCGCGCACGATGCCCGCCGCGAAAACCACGCACAGGCTGTAGACCAGCGTTACCGGCGCCAGCGGCGGCACCAGCAGTTCAGCCGCCGTCATGCCTCGAAAAGCGGCAACAGCTTCAGGCGCTGCACCTTTCCAGAGGGGCCGCGTGGCAGGTCTTGCACGAAGCGGTAGTGGCCGGGCGCCTTGTAGCGGCCGAGCGCGGTGGCGCTGAACTCGCGCAGCTCGTCTTCGGTGCAGGCGCAGCCTTCGCGCAGCACGATGCACACGCCGATCTCCTGGCCGTAGTGGCGGTCGGGCACGCCTACGGCAGCGGCTTCGAGCACGGCGGGATGTTGCAGAAGGGCTTCGTCGATCTCGCGCGGCGCGATGTTCTCGCCGCCCTTGATGATCAGCTCCTTGATGCGACCGGTGACGAAGAAGAAGCCGTCCTCGTCGCGATGGCCGAGGTCGCCGGTGCGCAGCCAGCCATCGGGCGTGAAGCTCGCGCGGGTGGCTTCCTCGTTCTTGTAGTAGCCGAGCATCACGTTGGGCCCGCGGATCACGATCTCGCCGGTCACGCCGGTGGGTACGGCTGCGAGCGTGGCATCGACCACGCCGGCCATGCAGCCCGACGCGCGGCCCACCGAACCGAGCTTGCGCGCGGCCGGGTCCATGGGGTTGGAGAACGAGGGCGCGGCCGTCTCGGTGAGGCCCATGGTTTCGACGATGCCGATGCCGAACATCCGCTCGAACGCACGCAGGTGCTCGGGCGGCAGCGCAGCCGATGCCGAACGGCAGAAGCGGATGGCCAGCGTCTGCGCCAGCGGCGGCTTCGGGCCTTCGAGCAGGTACGAGATCATGGTGGGCACCACGTTGATCCAGCTGCACTGCGTTTGCGTGGCCTGCTCCCAGAAGCGGCCGGCCGAGAACTTCGGCGGCATCGCCAGGCTGCCGCCGTGCGCGAGCGGCGCGAGCATGGTCACGGCAAAGGCGTTGATGTGATACAGCGGCAGCACGGCGAGCACACGGTCGGAGGGGCGCAGCGCGTGCTCGACGCTGATGGCGTGCGCGTTGGCCGCGAGGTTGCGCTGCGTGAGCATCACGCCCTTGGGCACGCCCGTGGTGCCGGAGGTGTACATCAGCAGCGCGACGGCATCGGGCGAGGGCGGCGGTGTGTCGACGGCCGGTTCTTCCTCGTCGGGCAATGCATCGCCTTCGGGGTCGACCACGACCAGCGTCACGGGCCGGTCGAAGCCTTCGACGATGCCGCGCACACGCTCTTCCCACTCGGGCGCAACGCAGACCACGCGGCAGTCGGAGTGCGAGAGCACATAGCGCATCTGCTCCGGCTGCGAGAGCAGGTTGACCGGGTTCACGCAGAAGCCGCCGTGCATCGCGCCCAGCAGCAGCCGCAGGGTCTGCAGGCCGTTGGGCATGACGACGGACACCGTGTCGCCGGGCTGCATGCCGAGGCCGTGCAGTACGGCCGCCACGCGGCGGCAACCGGTCGCGAGCTCGCCGTAGCCCAGGTGGCGTTCGGTCTCGGTGGCGCGGGCATACACCGCGTGCGGCTGCTGCCGCGCCTGTTGCTCGATCAGCGCATGAACCGTTGTTGCAGCCGCCGTCATGCTTACTTCGCGCCGTGCTCGGCGAAGAAGGCGCCGAAGATTTCTTCCTCGCTCGGCACCTTCTCCGGAATCGGCCGTGACACGCGCGTGATGTTCAGGTAGTGGCGGTAGTTCATGTTGTCCGAGAAGTTGTTCTTGCCCCAGGTGCCGCAGCCCATCGACAGCGAGAACGGCAGGCCGTTGTCGAAGCTGCCGCCGGTGGCAATGCAGTGCGCCTGGTCGACGATGACGCGCGACACCGGCAGCGTGAGGCCCAGCGTGAGCGCGCGTTCGGGCACCGCACTGTGCAGGCCCACCGAGTGGCCCGCGCCTTCGTACGCGTAGATGCGTTCGACGGTGGCCATGGCGTGCGCGAAGTCGCGCGCCGCATACACCGCGAGCACCGGGCTCAGCTTCTCGCCCGAGAACGGATGGTCGTGGCCCACGCCGTCTTCGGCCACCATGAGGATGCGCGGATCGGCATCGGCAATTGCCAGCCAGGCGGCGCGGTTGGCGCCGTCGATGGCGGCCGCTCGCTCGGCGATGGTGCGTGCCGACTGGCCGATGACGGCGGGCGAGAGCTTGCCTTCGGGCCACATCAGCGCCTGCAGCGTGGCCTTCTGCGCGTCGGCGAGCATGACGGCGCCGCGATCTTTCAGCGCGGCGAGCGTCTGCGCGCGCACTGCGTCGATGATGACGAGGCTGTTTTCCGACGAGCAACTGGTCGCGTTGTCGAAAGTCTTCGAACGCACGATGCGGTCTGCGGCCGCGGCGATGTCCGCCGTTTCGTCGACGATGCCCGCCACGTTGCCCGCGCCCACGCCGAAGGCCGGCGTGCCGCTCGCATAGGCCGCGCGCACGTTGGCCTGCGAGCCGGTTGCAACCACAAGGTCGCACAGGCGCATCAGCTCGGCGGTCGATTGCTTGTTGACCGGCGAGGGCAGCAGTTGCACCAGGTCGCGCGGCGCGCCGATGCGGTCGAACTGCTGGTGGATGAATTCGATGAGCCGCGCCGCCGTTGACCAGCCCTTGGGCGATGGCGCGACGATGACCGCGTTGCGCCCCTTGAGCGCATTGATGATCTTGTTGGCCGGCGTGGCACCCGGGTTGGTCGATGGCGTGACGGCGCACACCACGCCCACGGGCCGCGCAATTTCGACGATGCCGCGTGCCGGGTCTTCTGCGATCACGCCGACCGAGCGCGCCCCGTGCAGGTCGCGCAGCAGGCCGAAGGTCTTGCGGTGGTTCTTGCGCACCTTGTCCTCGACGTTGCCCACGCCGGTGTCGGCCACGGCCAGTTCGGCCAATTCGCGGTTGCGCGCCGGCTCGATGATGGCCCAGCCGGCCGCGACCACGGCGGTGTCGACCTGTGCCTGCGACCAGGTTTCGTAGATGCGCTGCGCGGCGCGGGCGCGCGCCACGAGTTCGGCGATGGGGGAGGAGGGGGCTGCGTTTTCCATGAGTTTTTCCGTGTCGATCAATCGACCTTGATGCTGGCTTCCTTGGCGAGCTTTTGCCAGCGCACGAGTTCTGTGGTGACGACCTTGCCGAGTTGCTCGGGCGTGCCGCCGACGCCTTCGCTGCCCTGTGCGAGCAGCTTGTCGCGGATGTCCGGTTCCTTCACCACGGTGTTGATCACGCGGTTGAGCTTGTCGATGGCGGGCTGCGGCGTCTTCGCGGGTACGAACACTGCGTACCACGAGTCCACGTCGAAGTCGGGCACACCGGCTTCCTGCATCGTCGGCACGTCGGGGAATGCCGCGCTGCGCTTGGTGGTGGACACCGCGAGTGCCTTGAGCTTGCCTGCCTTCACGAACTGCGCGGCCGCCGGAATCGACACCCACAGCAGCGGCACCTGCCCGCCCATCACGTCGGTCACGGCCGGGCCGCCGCCGCGGTAGGGAATGTGCGTCATGTGCGTGCCGGTGCGCAGCTTCAGCAGCTCGCCCGCCAGGTGCCCGGGCGAGCCGTTGCCCACCGAGGCGAAGGCGATGCTGTCGGGCTTGGCCTTGGCCAGCGCGATGAGTTCGGCCACGGTGTTGGGCGCGAACTGCGTGTTGGCCACCAGGATCTGCGGCAGCGACGCGACCATGCCGACTGGCGCGAAGTCTTTGGCGGTGTCGAAGCTCAGCTTGGCGTAGATGGCCGGATTGATGGTGTGCGAAGACAGAGTGAACAGCACCGTGTAGCCGTCGGGCGCCGACTTGGCAACCACCTCGGTGCCGATGGAGCCGGCTGCGCCGCCCCGGTTGTCGATCAGCACCGGCTGGCCCAGCAGCGTTTGAAAGCGCTCCTGCACGATGCGCGCAATCACGTCGGTGCCGCCGCCGGGCGGGTAGGGCACGATCAGGCGGATCGGCTTCGTCGGGTAGTCGCTGCCGTTCTGCGCCTGTGCGGCGAAGGGCGACGACAAGGCGGCGAGAGCCAGCAGCCCGGCGTGCAGCCAGGGGGCGAAGAACAACTTCATTCCGATCTCCTTCTCTTTGTGATGGGCGTCGGCGGCAAGGGCACGGCCGGTGCGGCGTTCAAGCGATAGCCCAGCGTGACGCTGGCGTCGCGCGCGCAGGCCATCAGGTGATCTGCCAGCCCGCGTGCCTGTGTGCGTGCAAAGCGGATCGAGGGCACGCTCATGCCGACGGCCGCCACGGCTTCGCCGCGCGCATTGAGCACGGGCACGCCGAGGCCGCAGACGCCGATGCGCCACTCCTCGCGGTTCTCGGCATAGCCGCGGGCGCGCGAGCGTTCCAGTTCGCTGAGGAGGGCGTCGAAGTCGGTGATGCTGTTCTTCGTGTGCGCGACCAGCGTGCCCAGGCGCTCCTGCAGTGCCGGCACGTCGAGCGCGGCTGCAGCGAGCAGCGCCTTGCCCGAGGCCACGCAGTACGCCGCCGCACGACCGCCGATGCGTGAGTACGCGGCCACGGGCAGCGGGCTGTCGAACTTGTCGAGGTAGACGATCTCGGCGTCGTCCAGCACTGCGAGGTGGATGGTCTCGCCCGTGGCTTGTGCCAGCAGCGCGAGGTGGGGCCGCAGCAGTGCGCCGATGTCCGATGCATCGGACACCATGGCCCCCAGCTCGAACAGCCGCAGGCTCGGCCGGTAGGCGCTCGTGTCCGGGTCTTGCACGGCCCAGCCGCATTCGACCAGCGTCTGCAGCGTGCGGTGTGCATTGCTGCGAGCCATGCCGAAGGCCTGGGCCAGTTCGGTGACGCGGCAGTCGCGCTGCTGGCGCACCATCCATTCGATGGCGGCGAGGCCCTTGGCAAGCGTGGAGTCCATGAGGCTTTCTATGGGATATCCGATGTTCCAAATATTGGAACTGCGTTCCCGGATGTGAAACGCAATGTAAGAACGCTGGGTGCCCTTTGTCAATCAGGGACTTGGATGTAATGCCAAACGCCTCAGGTTGCAGGCCTCAGCGGCGATGGCGCCCGGCCATGAGTTCGATCACCTCGCGGAAGAGGGTGTTGCCGCTGGAGGCGGCCAGGTCGAGCACATGGCTGCGGCTGTAGTAGGGGCTCAGGTCGAGGCCCACGCCGATGCCCGCAATGGCGATGTCGCCGCGCTGCTCCTGGCGCGCGACCACGTCGCGCAGGTGGTGGTCGAGGTAGTGCGCGTCGTTGGCCAGATGCGTGGCGCTGTCCATCGGCGAGCCGTCGGAAATCACGAGCAGCAGCTTGCGCGCCTCGCTGCGCTGGCGCAGCCGCATGCAGGCCCAGTCGATGGCCTCGCCATCTATGCCTTCGCGGAACAGGTCGGCTTTCAGCAGGGCCGCCATCGCGGGGCGCGCGCGCCGCCATGGCATAGCAGCACTCTTGAAGACGAGGTGGCAGCGTTCGTTGAGCCGGCCCGGATGCGGTGGCCGGCCGGCGCGCACCCATTCGCGCTGCGGGCGTCCGCCGTTCCACGCGCCGGTGGTGAAGCCCAGCACCTCGCTGGTCACTCCGGCCTGTTCGAGTGCACGCGCGAACACGTCGGCCATCATCGCGACCGACTCGGCATGCTCCTTCATCGAGCCCGAGCAGTCGATGAGAAAGGTGACGATGCAGTCGGCCACCGGCTCCATGCGCTCGGTGCGGAACAGGCGGCGCTCGGTAGGCGAGGCCACGAGCTGCGCGAGGCGGCGGCCGTCGATCAGGCCTTCTTCCTGGGCACCGTCCCAGCCGTCGCGCTCGGGCTCGGCCAGCAGGGCGCGCAGCTCACGCGCGAGGCGGGCGATGTTCACGCCCTGCGCGGCGATGCGGCGGTCGAGCTTTTCGCGGTGGTCGGCGAGCACTTCCTTGCGTGCGAGCGTGGCGGCGTCGTGTTCGCGGTCGTAGGCGTTGGAGAAGACGCGGTATGCGCCACCTGCGTTGTCGAGCACCGCGCTGCGGCCCGACTCGGCGGTGGTGAAGCGCTCGACGATCTCCTGGTCCATGTCGGCCACAAGGCTGAACACGCTGCGCTTGTCGTCCACATGCGGGTCGCGCGCGGCGTTGCTGCCTTCTTCATCGGCTTCGTGCAGCATCGCGGCGACGGTGCGCGCGATGGCACGGGCGTGCACTGAGTAGGCGGCCTGGTCGGCGCGGTCCTTGCGCAAACCTGCCAGCGCATGGCCGATCAGCGGTGCGAGCGCGAAGCGCGTGGCTTCGAGCATGTCTTCGGTTTCTTCCACCACCTGCTGGCCGCTGACGCGGGCGCGGCAGATCTGCGCCACAGCGTACAGCAGCAGCCCGCGCGCGGTGTCGGTCTGGCCCGAGTGATGAAAGGCGAGCGACCACTGCTCGTGCCGGTGCCGCAGGTTGTGCCGCATGCCGGCCATGACTTCGGGCGCCATCGCCTCGACGCGGAACTGCTCGAGCATTTCGAACAGCATGCGTTCGACCGGCTCTTCGGGGCGCAGGCTTTCGTGCAGTGCTGCATCCGATTCGGTGAGCCGCAGCGCGAGCCCGTCGGCTACGCCACGGAACGAGGCGAAGTCGTCGGTGTCGGGCGAGGGATGCAGGTGCGGCGCAAACCACGGCAGCGCCACGCGGCCACGGTGCAGCCGCCGACCGCGAAAGTGCAGGTCGCTCTCGCCGCTGAAGGCGCGCACCACGCCCGCGCAAAGCTCCGCGACCTGTTCTTCTTGCCGCACGCGGCGCTGCATCGCGCTCGCGGGTTCGGCATTCATTCGCGCGGGCCTGCAGAGAGCTGGTGCGACTCCTTCAGTTCGCGGTCGAAGCAGCGCTGGAAGTATTCGGCGACCAGGGGCCGCTCGGCGTCGTCGCACTTGTTGACGAAGGACAGGCGAAACGCCAGCGCCGGGTCCTTGAAGATCTCGATGTTCTCTGCCCAGGTGATCACGGTGCGTGGCGACATCAGCGTAGAGAGGTCGCCCGCCGCGAAGCCCTTGCGAGTGAGGTCGGCCACCGCCACCATCGACGCGACCAGCTTCGTGCCCGCCTCGTCGGCCAACGATGGCACGCGCGCCTGCACGATGGCGATCTCTTCATCGGCCGGCAGGTAGTTGAGCGAGGCCACGATGTTCCAGCGGTCGATCTGCGCATGGTTGAGCCGCTGCGCGCCGTGGTACAGGCCGTTGAGGTTGCCCAGGCCCACCGTGTTGGCGGTGGCGAACAGGCGGAAGAAGGGGTGCGGCCGCAGCACTTTGTTCTGGTCCATCAGCGTGAACTTTCCGTCGCGCTCCAGGATGCGCTGGATGACGAACATCACGTCGGGCCGGCCCGCGTCGTACTCGTCGAAGACCAGCGCCACGGGGCGTTGCAGCGACCACGGCACGATGCCTTCCTGGAACTCGGTGACCTGCTTGCCTTCGCGCAGCACCACTGCGTCCTTGCCGACGAGGTCGAGCCGGCTGATGTGGCCGTCGAGGTTGAGCCGCACGCAGGGCCAGTTCAGCCGCGCCGCCACCTGCTCTATGTGCGTCGACTTGCCGGTGCCGTGCAGGCCCTGCACCATCACGCGCCGGTCGCGCGTGAAGCCCGCGAGGATGGCGAGCGTCACGTCGGGGTTGAAGCGGTAGACCGCGTCGACCTCGGGCACGTGGTCGTCACGTTCGCTGAAGGCTGGCACCCGCAGGTCGGTGTCGATGCCGAACACATCGCGCACGCTGAGCATCCGGTCGGGTCGAAGGTCGGCGGTATCGGTCACGGTGGGCTTTCAGGGAGTGTGGGGTCAGGCCTGCGCGCGGTCGGAGGCTGCGTCGGCATCGATGCGGCTCAGCGCCTGTGCGGCGCGTTGCAGGGCGGGCAGCAGCGTCTTCGCCTTGGCGGCGTCGAGCCGCATCACTGGCGCCTGCACCGCGATGCACAGGTTTGAGGGCGCGTCGTCGCCCGAAGGCACCAGCGTGGCGATGCACAGCAGGCCCGGCAGGAACTCTTCGTGGTCGATGGCGTAGCCGTCCTTGCGCACGCGCTGCACTTCCTTCTCCAGCGCCTCGGGGTCGGTCAGCGTCCTGGGTGTGTACGGCTCCAGCGGCGCGTTCGACAGCAGCCGGCGGCGCTGCGCCGCGCTCATCTGCGAAAGAAAGATCTTGCCGCTGGCCGAGCAGTGCACCGGCACGCGCGAGCCCGAGTGCAGGTAGAAGCGCAGCGGCGCGGCGGTTTCCACACGGTCGAGGTACACGACCTCGCTGCCCGAAAGGGCGGTGAGGTTGCAGCTCTCGCCGATCTCTTCCACCAGCTGGCGCAGCACCGTGTGGCGCGCACCGTGCAGGCTGTCGTTGAGCAGCAGGTTCTCGGCCAGCCGCCGCAGCCGCGTGCCGATGCCGTAGTGCCGGCCATCGCCTTCGCGTTGCAGCAGCCCCGCGCCTTCGAGCTGCTGGAGCATGCGGTGCAGCGTGGGCTTGGGCAGGCCGGTTTCTTCCACCAGGCCCTGCAGCGAGTAGCGCTGGTCTTTTGCGGCCATGACTTCGAGCAGCGCGAACAGGCGCATGGTGGGCGTGTCGCCCGCCGGCTCCTGCGCTTCAGGTGAGAGGCCTTTGACGATCTTCATGGGGCCGGATCATATTCTTTTTACGAAAAACAAGACAATACGTTCCGATTTTTGTAAATTGTTTGACGCCGCGGCGATGCCGACCTATATTCCGCCGGAATGAAATCCGGAACGAGAAGTTCCGACTTTTGACGCGCAACCACTGCCCACTTTCCTTCAGGAGACGCCTTCCATGAGCCAGAAGCAACCCGCAGCACCCGCACGCGAAGCCGTCACCGGCGTGCAGAAGATGACGCCCTCCGAGGCCTTCGTCGAGACCATGGTCGCCAACGGCGTGACCGACATCTTCGGCATCATGGGCTCGGCCTTCATGGACGCGATGGACATCTTCGCGCCCGCCGGCATCCGCCTGATTCCGGTGGTGCACGAGCAGGGCGGCGCCCACATGGCCGACGGCTATGCGCGCGTGTCGGGCCGTCACGGCCTCGTGATCGGCCAGAACGGCCCCGGCATCAGCAACTGCGTGACGGCCATCGCGGCCGCCTACTGGGCGCACAGCCCGGTCGTGATGATCACGCCCGAGACCGGCACCATGGGCATGGGCCTCGGCGGCTTCCAGGAGGCCAACCAGCTGCCGATGTTCCAGGAGTTCACCAAGTACCAGGGCCACGTGAACAACCCCAAGCGCATGGCCGAGTACACGGCGCGCTGCTTCGACCGCGCCATCTCCGAGATGGGCCCCACGCAGCTGAACATTCCGCGCGACTACTTCTACGGCGAGATCACCACGGAGATCCCGAAGTCGATGCGCGTGGAGCGCGGCGCGGGTGGCGAGAACAGCCTGAACGCTGCCGTCGAGCTGCTGGCCTCGGCGAAGTTTCCGGTCATTCTCTCGGGCGGCGGCGTGGTCATGGGCGATGCGGTGGCCGAGTGCCAGGCACTGGCCGAGCGCCTGGGTGCGCCGGTGGCCAACGGCTACCTGCGCAACGACTCCTTCCCCGCGAGCCACCCGCTGTGGGCCGGCCCGCTGGGCTACCAGGGCTCCAAGGCCGCGATGAAGCTCATCGCGCAGGCCGACGTGGTGCTCGCGCTCGGTTCGCGCATGGGTCCCTTCGGCACGCTGCCGCAGCACGGTATGGACTACTGGCCGAAGGACGCGAAGATCATCCAGGTCGAGGCCGACCACACCAACCTCGGCCTCGTGAAGAAGATCACCGTGGGCATCCACGGCGACGCCAAGGCCACGGCGAAGGAACTGCTCAAGCGCCTGCAGGGCAAGACGCTGGCCTGCGACGCCAGCAAGGCCGAGCGCGCCGCGAAGATCAAGGCCGAAAAAGCCGCGTGGGAAAAAGAGCTCGACGAGTGGACCCACGAGCGCGACCAGTTCAGCCTCGATGCCATCGAAGAAGCCAAAGGCGAGAAGACACCCACCGGCGGCAGCTACCTGCACCCGCGCCAGGTGCTGCGCGAGCTCGAAAAGGCCATGCCGCCGCGCGTGATGGTCTCGACCGACATCGGCAACATCAACGCCATCGCCAACAGCTACCTGCGCTTCGAGGAGCCGCGCAGCTTCTTCGCGCCGATGAGCTTCGGCAACTGCGGCTACTCGCTGCCGACCATGATCGGCGCCAAGTGCGCGGCGCCCGACCGTCCGGCCGTGGCCTATGCCGGCGACGGCGCCTGGG
This sequence comes from Variovorax sp. OV084, assembly GCF_900111625.1. Lineage (NCBI taxonomy): Bacteria > Pseudomonadati > Pseudomonadota > Betaproteobacteria > Burkholderiales > Comamonadaceae > Variovorax > Variovorax sp. OV084. The sequence goes on from NZ_FOII01000027.1 coordinate 37,459, forward strand.
GCATGAGCATGGTGGAAATCATGACGGCCGTGCGCCACGACATTCCGGTGACGGCCGTGGTCTTCCACAACCGGCAGTGGGGCGCGGAGAAGAAGAACCAGGTCGACTTCTACAATCGACGCTTCGTGGCCGGCGAGCTCGAAAGCGAAAGCTTCGCAGGCATCGCCAAGGCCATGGGCGCCGAGGGCATCGTGGTCGACAAGCTCGAAGACGTGGGCCCGGCGCTGAAGAAGGCCATCGACATGCAGATGAACGAAGGCAAGACCTGCGTGATAGAGATCATGTGCACGCGCGAGCTGGGAGACCCCTTCCGCCGCGACGCGCTGTCGAAGCCGGTGCGCTTCCTCGACAAGTACAAGGACTACGTCTGAGCCATTCCATGACCGACTCGCTGCTGACGCTGAACGCGGGTTCTTCGTCGATCAAGGTTGCATTGTTCGATGCGGCTGGTGACGGCGATGCCTCGTTGCCGGCAGCGCGTTGGTCAGGGCAGGCGGATGGACTCGGCGCGGGCCTGAAGGCGCGGCTGCGTGTGCGCGATGCCCAGGGGCAGACGCTGCACGATGCGGCGCTCGATGGCGCGCAGGCTTCGCATCAAGGCGCGCTTGCGGCCCTGCTCGAATGGCATGCGCAGCAGGCCGATGGCCGGCGCATCGCGGCGGTCGGGCACCGCATCGTGCATGGTGGTGCGGACTTCGTTGCGCCGGTGCGCATCGATGCCTCGGTGCTCGATGCGCTCACCAAGCTTGAGCCACTGGCGCCGCTGCACCAGCCGCACAACCTTGCGGGCGTGCGCGCTGCAATGGCAGCGTTCGAAGGCGTGCCGCAGGTCGCGTGCTTCGACACGGCCTTTCATGCGGTACAGCCCGAGGTCAACCGCCGCTTCGCGCTGCCACGTGCGCTGCATGACGCGGGCGTGCGGCGCTATGGCTTTCACGGCCTCTCCTACGAATCGATCGTCGCGCAGTTCGCCGGCATCGCGCCCGAGCTGGCGCAGCGGCGCGTGATCGTCGCGCATCTCGGCAATGGTGCGTCGATGTGCGGCATCGCGCAGGGCCGATCGGTTGCGACGACCATGACCTTCTCACCGCTCGACGGGCTGACGATGGGCACGCGCTGCGGCCACATCGACGCGGCCGTCGTGCTGTACCTGATGCGCTCGCACGGCATGTCGGCCGACCAGGTCGAGGCGCTGCTGTTCCGCGAATCGGGCCTGCTCGGCATCTCGGGCGTGTCGAGCGACATGCGCGCGCTGGAGGCATCGGCCGAGCCTGCTGCGGCCGAGGCCATCGGGCATTTCGCCGAGCAGGTGGTGCAGCACATGGGCAGCCTCGCGGCCGCGCTGCGCGGTGTCGACGCCATCGTGTTCACCGGCGGCATTGGCGAGAACGCGGCCCCGCTGCGTGAGCGCATCCTCGAAGACTGCGAATGGTTGGGTGTGAACGTCGATGCGGCCGCTAATCGCAGCGGCGCCGCGCGGCTCACCACTGCCGAGAGTCCTGTCAGCGCGTGGGTGCTGCGCACTGACGAGGAGGCGGTCATTGCGCGCCACACGGCGAACGTGCTGCGCGCTGCTGGCTGAGGGCTTCTAGCGCGCCGACGACGCGCGCGGCACGCTGGCGCCGCAGTGGCGCAGGAAGTCGGCCGTCGCGCGGCCCAGCAGCTTGTCGCGGTGCATCACCGTTGCCAGCCGCCGTGTGCCTGCCGGTAGCCGCGTGCGCAGCTCGATCAGATGGCCGTCTTCCAGCGCCTGCGCCACCGTGTAGCGCGACAGGCACGCCAGCCCGGTGCCCGAGGCCACCACACGCTTGATCGCCTCGGTGCTGCCCAGCTCGAAGCCCACGCGCACCTGCTCGAGGTTCTGGATCAGCCATGCGTCCGTTACCTGCCGTGTGCCCGAGCCATGCTCGCGCAGCACCCACGTGGCTTGCGACAGCTGCCTGTGCGTGGCGATACGGCCCGCCAGTGCATGGTTGGGCGCGGCGACGATCACCAGTTCGTCTTCGCGCCAGGCGCGCACCACGAGGTCGGGATGCGTCTGCGGGCCTTCGATGAAGCCGACGTCCACGTCGAAGCCCGCGACCGCCTGGATCACGTCGTGCGTGTTCGCGATGTGCAGGTGCACCTGGCTTTGCGGATGCAGGTGCGTCCATTGCGACACCTTCTCGGGCAGCAGGTACTCGCCGATGGTGAAGCTGGCCGCCACGCGCAGCGGCGCCGCATGCTCGCCGCTGAAAAGCGCCTCGACCTCGCCCGCCTGATCGAGCAGCGCCTGTGCCTTGGGCAGCAGCGCGCGGCCGTTCTCGTTGAGCACCAGCCGGCGCCCGAGCCGGTCGAAGAGCAAAGCGCCCACCGAAGACTCCAGGTCGGCCAGCGCGCTGCTCGCGGCCGATTGCGAACGCGCGATGCGGTCGGCTGCGGCGCGGGTGCTGCCTTCGCGCGCGGTGGCGACGAACACCTCCAGCTGCCGCAGGTTGAGGCGCAGGCGCTGGCTCGAAGTCTGACTCTGAAGCTGATCTGTTTTTCCGGTCATGGTGAGCGATATTCTCTGCTTTTTCGTTTGATCGAGGCTGCATAACATCGCACGGACCCCGCCTGAAAACAAAGGACCGCCAGTGTTCAGCTTCCTGTCTCGCGAGCCGGTGCACGACCCGCTGGTCGCGCCCACGCCCACGGCCGACACCACGGTCAAGACCACCACCTGCTACATGTGCGCCTGCCGCTGCGGCATTCGCGTGCACCTGCGCGAAGGCGAAAAGGGCCCCGAGGTTCGCTACATCGACGGCAACCCGAACCATCCGCTGAACCAGGGTGTGATCTGCGCCAAGGGCTCGTCGGGAATCATGAAGCAGGTGTCGCCGGCACGTATCACGCAGCCGCTGCTGCGCAAGGCCGGCAGCGAGCGCGGAGCCGGCGAGTTCGAGCCCATCAGCTGGGAGCGCGCCTACGACATGCTCACCGAGCGGCTCGGCAAGATCCGCGCGACCGACCCCAAGAAGTTCGCGCTGTTCACGGGGCGCGACCAGATGCAGGCACTCACGGGCCTGTTCGCGCGGCAGTTCGGCACGCCCAACTACGCGGCGCACGGCGGCTTCTGCTCGGTCAACATGGCCGCGGGAATGATCTACACCATCGGTGGCAGCTTCTGGGAATTCGGTGGGCCCGACCTGGAGCGCGCCAAGCTGTTCGTGATGATCGGCACTGCCGAAGATCATCACAGCAATCCGATGAAGATCGCGATCAGCAAGTTCAAGCGGGCTGGCGGTCGCTTCATCTCGATCAATCCGGTGCGCACGGGCTACTCGGCGATTGCCGACGAGTGGATTCCGATCAAGCCGGGAACGGATGGCGCGCTCTTCATGGCGCTGCTGCACGAGCTGATAGCCAACGAGCTTGTGGACCACGCCTTCCTCAAGCGCTTCACCAACGCACCGCAGCTCGTGATGCTCGACAACTGCGAGCGCGAAGGCCTGTTCGCCTTCGACCCCGAGCGTGGCCCACCGGGCGACGGTCGCAACCCGCACAACAAGCTGGTGTGGGACAAGGCCAGCGGCACGGTGATGCCCGCGTATCCCGAAGGCATTGCCGACGGCTGCGATCCGGCGCTCGAAGGCCACTACACGCTGGCCGACGGTACGCGCGTTGCGCCGTCGTTCCAGTTGCTGCGCGAGCGCGTGGCAAGCTGCACGCCCGAGTGGGCGCAGGCCATCACCGGCATCGACGCGGCGCGCATCCGCAAGCTGGCGCGCGAGATGGGCGAGACGGCACTGCAGCAGGCCTTCGAGTTGCCCATTCCGTGGACTGACGCATGGGGTAAGCAGCACCCGACCACTCAGGCGCGCCCCGTGGCCTTCCATGCGATGCGCGGGCTGGCGGCGCACTCCAACGGCTTCCAGACCGTGCGTGCGCTGGCCGTGCTGATGAGCGTGCTCGGCACCATCGACGCACCGGGTGGCTTCCGTCACAAGGCACCGTATCCGCGTCACATCGTGCCGAACTACCGGGCCTTCAACGACCCCGGAATGATCCAGCCGAACACGCCGCTCAATGCGGCACCGTTGGGTTTTCCGGCCAGCCCGGAAGAGCTGGCGATCAACCCCGATGGTTCGCCGATCCGCATCGACCATGCGTTTTCGTGGGAGCACCCGTTGTCGGCGCATGGACTCATGCACAACGTGATCACCAATGCGGCAAAGGGCGACCCGTACCGCATCGACACGCTGCTGATCTTCATGGCCAACATGGCGTGGAACTCCAGCATGAACACGATGGCGGTGCGCGAGATGCTCAACCGCAAGGACGAGAAGGGCGAGCACATGATTCCCTTCCTCGTGGTGTGCGACGCCTTCCAGAGCGAGACAGTGGCCTTTGCCGACCTGGTGCTGCCCGACACCACGTACCTCGAGCGCCATGACGTGATGGGCATGCTCGACCGGCCGATCTCCGAGTTCGATGGGCCGGTGGATTCGGTGCGCGTGCCGGTGGTGCCGCAGACGGGGGAGTGCAGGCCCTTCCAGGAGGTGTTGATCGAGCTGGCTTCGCGGCTGAAGTTTCCGGCTTTCACCACGCCGGAAGGCGGGCGCAAGTTCACGGGCTACCCCGACTTCGTCGTCAACTTCGAGCCGCAGCCGGGCATCGGTTTTCTCATGGGCTGGCGCGGCAAAGACGGCACCGAGCACCTGCGCGGCGCGCCCAATCCGAAGCAGTGGGAAGCGTATGCGCAGAACAACTGCGTGTTCCAGTACCACATGCCCGAGAACATGCACTACATGCGCAACTGGAACCGGGAATACCTGGACTTTGCAAAAGACAAGGGCTGGCGCCAGCGCAACGACCCGGTGCAGCTGGCGCTGTACTCCGACACGCTGCAGAGCTTTCGCCTTGCGGCGCAGGGCAAGAGCCCTGGGCGGCAGCCGCCCGATGCGCTGCGCGAGCGCATCGACAAATACTTCGACCCGTTGCCGTTCTGGTATGCGCCGCTCGAGGAGGCTGCGACCGATCTCGATGCCTATCCGCTCAATGCGCTCACGCAGCGGCCGATGGCGATGTACCACTCGTGGGACTCGCAGAACGCATGGCTGCGGCAGATACATAGCCACAACTACCTGCACGTGAATCCGCTGACCGCGCAGGCCGCTGGCATCGCCGATGGCGGCTGGTGCTGGGTCGAGAGCCGCTGGGGCAAGGTGCGCTGCATGCTGCGCTACAGCGAGGCGGTGGAGCCTGGCACTGTGTGGACGTGGAATGCCATCGGCAAGGCGGACGGCGCATGGCAGCTGGCGCCTGGAGCGGACGAGGCGCGCAAGGGCTTTCTGCTGAACCACCTGATCAGCGAGGAACTGCCCTGCGCCGGCACTGCGAGCGGGACCATCAGCAACTCCGACCCGATCACCGGGCAGGCCGGCTGGTATGACGTGCGCGTGCGCATATGGCCGGCCGAACCGGGCGAGCCCGAAGAGAGCTATCCGCAGATCGCGAGCATGCCGGCGGTGCCCGGGGTGCTGGGCAAGGCGGCGAGCGTGTTGACGTACTTTGCGGGGAGGGGGAAGAAATGATGCAGTGGTTGAAGGACCTGATGTCGTCGGCTCCGGTCTTGCCCCCTCTCCCGCAAGCGGGAGAGGGCTGGGGTGAGGGCGGCGGCGCTGGAGCTGGAAGCCTTGCCGTCATGAAGGCCGCTGCACCCTCACCCCAACCCTCTCCCGCCAGCGGAAGAGGGAGCAACACAGTGCGTGCGGCACAGGGCGAGACACTCGCCAAGCAACTCGCCCTCGTCATCGACCTCAACGTCTGTGTCGGCTGCCACGCCTGCGTCACCTCGTGCAAGCAATGGAACACCTCCGGCAGCGCAGGCCCGCTCGCCGACGAGCGGCCCTATGCCGCCAACCCCACCGGCACCTTCTTCAACCGCGTGCAGACCTACGAGGCCGGCGCCTTCCCGGTCACTGAAACCATCCACTTCCCCAAGAGCTGCCTGCACTGCGAAGACCCGCCCTGCGTGCCCGTGTGCCCCACGGGCGCGAGCTACAAGCGAAAAGAAGACGGCATCGTGCTGGTCGACTACGACAAGTGCATCGGCTGCAAGTACTGCGCATGGGCCTGCCCCTACGGCGCACGCGAGCTCGACGAAGAGCGCCAGGTCATGACCAAGTGCACGCTGTGCGTGGACCGCATCTACGACGAGCAACTGCCGAAGGAAGACCGCAAGCCGGCCTGCGTGAAGGCCTGCCCCACGGGCGCGCGCATCTTCGGCGACGTGAAGGACCCGGACTCCGAAGTGTCGAAGGCTATCCGCGAGCGCGGTGGCTACCAACTGATGCCCGAGTGGGAGACCAGCCCGGCCAACCAGTACCTGCCGCGTCACATCACGCAAGCCACGCAAGCCACGCAAGCCACGCAAGCCACGCAGGCAACGGACGCGCGGGAGTAGCAGGATGCATCCCGCGTTCTCGATTCTTTTCTTCACCACCCTGGCCGGCGCGGCTCAGGGGCTGGTCTTCACGCTCGCGCTTGCGACGCTGTTCGGCCTTGCGCTGGCACCCGGCTTCCTGACGTTGGCGCTTGGTGTTGCCGAAGTGCTGCTCGTGGCCGGGCTTGCCGCATCGTTCATGCACCTGGGGCGCAAGACTCGTGCGTGGCGTGCAGTGCTGATGTGGCGCACCTCGTGGATGTCGCGCGAGGTGATCGTGCTGCCAGCCTTCATCGCGCTGGTGGGGCTGTGGTGGCTGTCGCTGATGCTGGGTATCGGCACGCCGTGGTCGTGGCTGCTGCCCGTGCTGGTGCTGTGCGGGGCCGTCGCGCTCTGGTACTGCACCGCGATGATCTATGCCTGTCTGCGCTTCATCGAGGAATGGGCGCATCCGCTGACTATCGTCAACTTCACGCTGATCGGGTTGTCGTCGGGGCTGGTGCTGGCCTGTGCAATGGCGGCCTTGAGCGGTGAGGCGCGCTTCGTGCAAGTCTTCGGGCCGTGTGCGCTGGTTGCCACGCTGGCAGCGTGGGCTGCGCGCGGGCAGGCGCTCCGGCGCAACGCGGGCATCCGCCACAAATCGACGCTGCAGTCGGCCACTGGCATCCGCACGCAGAAGCTGGTTCAGAAGTCGATGGGCATGTCGGCCGGTTCGTTCAACACGCGCGAGTTCTTTCATGGCGCATCGCTGGCTGCGCTGAAGAACATGAAGCTTGGGTTTCTGCTGCTGGCCTTCGTGTTGCCGGCGTTGCTTTTGGTGTGGGGCCTTGCGAGTGCTGCGGTGTTGCCGTGGTTGCTCGCGGTGCTGGTGCAGGCACCGGGCCTGCTTGCCGAGCGCTGGTTCTTCTTCGCGCAGGCGAAGCACCCGCAGAACCTGTACTACCAGGTGGTGTCTTAGCGAGCAACAGCGTGATCACGCTCGGCCCGAGAAGGCGGGCCTGCTTACCTGCGTGATGGAAGCAGCGTCGACAGCGCATCTGCTTCCTTCTTCATGGCCAAGGCCAGAGCGGTGCCGGCCGCACCGGCCAACTTGTCAGAAAGGCCAGTGGCGACAAGTGTGTGCGCTACCCGCCCGGAGGCATCGAGCAGCGGCACGGCAATCACCGTCACGCCGCTCATGTAGTAGCCGCGATCGATGCTGAAGCCGCGCTTGCGGACCTGCTCGACCTCGCGCTTCCAGGTGGCAAGATCGATTGGCTTGTCCCATCGCAGGGCCTTGAAACGCTTTTCGATCTGCGGCCACGTCTCGCTGCTGAAGGCCGCCACCAGGCGCCCCGTGGCACTGACCAGCGCAGGGAAACGACTGCCGACATCCACGTGCAGGCGGAAGGGAGCGTTGGAGCGCGACAAGGCCAGCACGACCATCGGCTCCATGTCATGGGTTTCGACGCCGATCATCGTTACGTTCCACTCGTTGGCCAGAACGTCGAGTACTGGTTGTGCGAGGCTGGCGAAGCTGCTGCTTTCGATCGCGCTGCGGGCCAGGCTCAACATGCCGGTTCCCAGCGAGTAGCGCTTGGTGTCGCTGTCGATCTTGACCAGGTCTTCAACGATGAGTGCACGAAGAATATGCAGGCAGGTGCTGGGGACGAGTTCGAGTTCATCGGCAATGGCCTTGACGCCCATCGCATGCGCGGAGCGCCCGAGAAGTCGCAGGATCGCGATAGCCCGCGTGACGCCGGGCACCGGCCTGACACGCACGGGCTTGGTGGGCTTGGCGCCTGTTTTCGTTGGCTTCGAGGCGGAAGAGGAACTGGACTTCATGGGGCTTGCGATTGGCGGGCGCAAGCTTATCCCAGAAGGCGTGCGGCGAACCAGGCCAGCCCAGGTGTTCCCGATAGCGGCGAGAGGGTCGGTCAGCGCAGTCATGGTGTCCATCGGTCCTAGTCCGCCTTCATTCCCGACGTCTTGATGATCGGCTCCCACTTTCGGCGCTCGCTCTGCACGAACTCGGCGAGCTGCTGGCGCGTGCCGCCGCCCGGGTCGAAACCGTACTCCAGCAATTGCTGGCGGGTCTCGGGCTTCTTGAGAATCCGGTTCATTGCTTCGTTCAACACGTCCAGCGTGGCCGAAGGCGTGCCGTGTGGCGCGAAGAGCGCGTTCCATGCGATGACCTCGAATCCCGCATAGCCCTGTTCCGCCACCGGCTTGATGCCCGGGACGAGCGCGCTCGGCACCGCAGAGGTGACGGCCAGAGCGCGCACGTGGCCTGCCTGCAGCTGCGAGCGCAATGCAGTGGGGGTATCGATCAGCAGCGGCAACTGCCCGCCGAGCACATCGGTCATCGCACTGCCGGAGCCCTTGTACGGCACCTGGAAGATCTGGAGCCTGGAGCGCTCCTTGAGCAGTTCGATGACCAGGCGGGCGCTCGTGCTCGGTGTCGCGATGTCCGCGGAGCGAGGGTCGCTCTTGAGCGCACTCACCAGATCGCCGATGGATCGCATCGGCGACTTGGCGTTCACAACCAGCACCATCGGAAAGCTGCCCGTCAGAACGATCGGTTCGAAGTCCTTCTCCGTCTTGATGCGCTGGCCGGCATAAAGGTACTGGTTGACCGCATGCGTGGCATTGGTCCCCATCGTGAGCGTGTAGCCGTCGGGCGGCGCGTCGGCGGCAAGCTCGGTGCCGAGATTGCCACCGGCGCCCGGCCGGTTGTCGACGATGACCGGTTGCCCCAGCTCCTTGGCCAGCAGGTTGCCGAGGTAGCGCGTGGCGATGTCGGTGCCTTGCCCGGCCTGGTAGGCCACGATGATCCGGATCGGCTTGGTGGGGTAGGTCTGTGCCGGCGCACCGTGCGAACAAAGAGCGATTGCGCAGCCCGTGGCGAGCAGTTTCCAAAGTCTCATTTTTGTCTCCTGTGAAGGCATCGTCGGTCCGGGCCTGACGCCCTTTTCGGGTCTGTGTCACAGGCCTGGCCTCCGTTCGGAGTGTTGTGATTCGATGGCACACCACGGTCGGACGGGTTGAATCAAGTATCAAAGTCGCGGATGTAATTGTCAAAGAAGATGCAAATTTGTACTAAGACAAAATTAATTTTTTCACTTTCATGAGCGCCTGCGCGACCAGAACCTCCTGACCCGCAGCCCGCAGCTGGCCGCGCATGAACAGCAGGCTCGAGGTGCGGCGCACCAGCTGCGCTCGAGCTTCCACGAGCACGCCGGCTGCTACCGGCGCCAGAAATTGCGTGTCCAGCTGCACCGTCACGCAGGGCATGCGTGAGGCGGCCTCCCAGGCCACGGTGCTGATCGCGTGATCGGTCAAGGTGGCCAGAAGGCCACCGTGCACGACACCCGCCGGGTTCAGATGAGCGTCGGTCGACCAGACGGCGTAGACCCAGCTCGTGCCTTCGCGCCTGGTCCATAGCGGTCCGGCGGTCGACATGAAGGCACCCGCTGTGCGGATGCGACGCCAGCCTGCAGCGGCAAGGTTCTCGAATGAATCGATGGGTTCTTCCATGGCATGAGAGGTGTTCGTTGGAGGATGTCGAAGGTCTTCTTTCTACCGCAACCGAATCTGATGTTTTGTCTATATACAAAACAGAGTCGTATTTGACAATGAAACATCGTGAGCCGCATAGTTCAGGCATCGCAAGAGGACCTGAACTGATGACCCACCTGACCGACTACACCTCCTTCTCAGACGCACAGTCGCATTGCTCGACGGAGACGCTCTGGGCGCTTTTCGACGGCGACCGGCAGTCGTTCAACATCGCCTACGAGTGCGTCGACCGCCATGCGAGCGAAGGAAAGGTGGCCATCGTGGTGGCGTATGCGAATGGCAGCGAAGAGGTCATCACGTTCAAGGCGCTGTCGCGCCTGTCGAATCGCTTCGCCAATCTGCTGGTGGCGCGTGGCGTCCAGCCCGGCGATCGCGTCGCGGTCATGCTCGAGCCCTCGCTGGCCTTCTACGTGGCGATCTTCGGCGCGATCAAGACGGGCGCGATCGCCGTGCCGCTCTTTACGCTCTTTGGCCCGGACGGCATTCGTCTGCGCGTGGAAGACTGCAAGCCGAAAATTCTCGTGACCAATGCCGAGAAGGCGCCGGTGTCCCAAGGCATCGACGGTGTCGAGGTGCTCGTGGCCGATGGCGGCTTCGTGCAGAGCCTGAGTGCGTTCCCCGACACCTTCGAGGTTCGGACAACGGCCGAGGACTACGCGATATTCCAGTACACGTCCGGCACCACCCGCGAATTGCCGGCGGCCGTCAAGCACAAGCAGCGCGCACTCGTCACGTTGATGCTGGCGGCGCTCTACGGCACCGGCGTCCGGCCCGGTGACCGCTTTTTTTGCCCGTCGTCTCCCGCATGGGGGCATGGGCTCTGGCACGGCACGCTGGCACCGCTGGCGCTCGGGGTGACCATCGGCGCCTACTCCGGAAAGTTCGATGCGGCACGGCTGCTCAAGGCCCTGCAACACGGCCGCTTCAACAACATTTCGGCCGCGGCAACGCACTTCCGGATGATGCGCAACTCAGGTGCCGCGGACAAATACAAGTACTACCTGGAAAAGGTTTCCTTCACCGGCGAGCCGATGGACAGCGAAACAGAAGATTTCGTCCGCGCCACTTTCGGGCGACCTGTGTGCAGCATGTACGGCACCACCGAGATCGGCGTGATTCTCGTGAACTACCCCGGCGCTGTGGATTTCAAGGTGAAGCCCGGTTCGCTCGGCAAGCCCATCCCCGGAGGGCAGGTCGATGTTCAGGACCCGGAAGGCAAGACATGTGCACCGGGTGTCGTGGGCGAACTCAAGATCTGGCGCAACGACGCCTGGGTGCCCACCAAGGACCTGGGCAAGGTCGACCAGGACGGCTACTTCTTTCACGCTGGCCGGGCCGACGACGTGATCATCTCCGCGGGCTGGACCATGAGCGCGGTGGAGATCGAAGACGCGGTGCTCAAACACCCCGACGTGCGCGAGGCCGCTGCGATTGGCGTAGCCGACGAACTCCGGGGCCAGGTGGTGAAGGCCTTTGTCGTCACGGAGCGCGAGGGCAGTGATGCCTTCACCAAGGAAATCCAGGACCTCGTGCGCAGCCGACTGAGCCAGCACGAGTATCCGCGCCACGTGGTCTTCGTGTCGGACCTTCCCAAGACACCCGCCGGCAAGGTGCATCGCAAGGTCCTGCGAGACCGCGAGCGGCAGCCCGCGAGCGTCTGACCCCTTTTATTCCCCAACCCTCTTATCTACAACCACCAGGAGACCAACGATGTCTGTGCAAAGCGAAAGAACCTTCCCGAAGATCACCGAGCGCGGCCTGGACGAATTGCGCGAGCGCATCGGCCAGAAGATCGAAAACACCCAGGAGCCATGGTGCTACGAAGCCACGCGCGACAACATTCGCCATTACGCACACGGCATCGGCGACGACAACCCGCTCTGGTGCGATCCGGCCTATGCCGCAAAGACGAGGTACGGCAGCGTCGTGGCACTTCCGAGCTTCCTGTTCTCGACCAGCCGGATCGTGTCGGGCTATGTGGGTGGCCTGCCGGGTGTGCATGCGATGTGGTCGGGCGCCGACTGGACCTGGCACAAGCCCGTACTGCGCAATGATGAGATCCGCACCGAGGCCTACCTCAAGGACCTGGTCGAGCACCAGACGCGTTTCGCGGGCCGCGCGGTCCAGCAGATCTATCACGTCGACTTCTACAACCAGAAGGGCGACAAGGTGTCCGAGGCCGACAGCTGGTGCTTCCGCACCGAGCGCGATCATGCCCGGGAGCAGGGCACGAAGTACAAGGAAGTGCGCGCACGCACGCCCCGGCAGTACTCGCCCGAGGAGATCCAGGAGGCCTTCAAGCTCTATCGCAACGAGGAAGTGCGCGGCGCGACCCCGCGCTACTGGGAAGACGTGGTCGAAGGCGAGGCGCTGCCTGTGATGTTCAAGGGCCCGATGACCGTGACCGGCTTCATCGCCTATGCGCAGGGCTGGGGCGGCCTTTATATCCGTGCCAACAAGATGGCCTGGAAGCTGATCGACGCGCATCCCGGCGTGGGCATTACCAACCGCTTCGGCATTCCCGACGTGCCCGAGCGCGTGCATTGGGAAGAAGACTTCGCGCTTGAAGTGGGCGCGCCGGGCGCCTACGACTACGGCCCGGAGCGCACTTCCTGGCTCACGCATCACCTGACGAACTGGATGGGCGACGACGGCTTCCTGCGCAAGGCCAGCTGCAAGATCCGCCGCCACAACCCCGAGGGCGACATGCTGTTCATCAAGGGTCATGTGAAGCGCAAGTACGTCGAGGACGGCAAGCATCTGGTCGAGATCGAGCAGGAAGCGCGCAACCAGGACGATGAGCTCTCCGTGCTCGGTTCCGGCGTGGTTGAATTGCCCAGCCGCGGCTAGTATTTGCGGCCGGAAACAAAAAAGGCCAACAAGGAAGACAAACGATGCGTGGTGCGCTCAGCGGCATTCGGGTAGTGGATCTGTCGCGCGTGCTGGCGGGGCCGATGTGCTCGCAAATGCTCGCGGATCACGGCGCGCATGTGATCAAGGTGGAGCCGCCCGGTGGTGACGACACCCGCACGCTCGGGCCGCCCTTCGACCGGCATGGTGACGCGTCCTACTTCAGCGCGATAAACCGGGGCAAGCAGTGCATCAGCATCGATCTTTCGAAGCCGCCGGGACGGCGGATCCTCGAACGGTTGCTCGAGGAGGCCGACGTCCTGATCGAGAACTTTCTGCCCGGTACGCTGGAAAAATGGGGAATTTCTTACGAAGGGTGGATCAAGGAGCGCTTCCCGCGCCTCATCCACTGCAGCATCAGCGGCTTTGGCGCAGACGGCCCGCTGGGTGGGCTGCCCGGCTATGACGCGGTGCTGCAGGCGCTGTGCGGACTCATGAGCGTCAATGGCGAACAGGCGAGTGGCCCGACACGGATCGGCGTGCCCATCGTCGACCACCTCACCGCCTACACCGCGCTGTCGGGCATCCTGCTTGCGCTGCAAGGCCGCAACGTCTCGGGCCAAGGGCAGCACGTGGAGGCTACGCTGTTCGATGCGGCGCTGAGCCTGCTGGTCCCGCATGCGGCCAACTACTTTCAATCGCATCAGGAGCCGGGTCTGCTCGGCAGCGCCCATCCCAACATTGCGCCTTACGACCGCTTCACGTGCGGCGACGGCGAGATCTTTCTCGGGATCATGAACCGTGGCCAGTTCGAGCGCTTCTGCGGCGTGGTCGAACGACCTGACCTTGCGGTGGACGAACGCTTCGCCGACAACGCTGGGCGTCTGCAGCATCGGGATGCCCTTCGGGTCGAGATCGAACACGCCATCTGCCACCGCGCGCGCAAGATGCTGTGCGATGCGTTGATGGCGGCGGGGGTGCCCGCGGCGCCGGTGCATTCGGTGTCGGAGGCCTTTGCCCAGCCTCACGCAAAGCATCGCGAGATGGTGGTCGCTCGCGATGACTACAAGGGAATCGGTCTTCCTGTCCGGTTGCACGGCACGCCAGGCTCGCCGGGCGCGAGTCCTCGGCCTTTCAATTCAGACGCCGTCTGCGTCCTGGAATCGCTCGGATTCACCGCGCTCGAGATCGAGCAACTGTTTGCCGACGGCGTCGTGCCCGCGCCGAACACGGCCATTCCCTTTGCTTAGGCTTCGAAGTTCAACGTGAGCCCGGGCGTCGGCCAGTCATCGATGGCAATCAGCCTCCCGCTGCCCGAGAGCGTGACGTAGGCCGTGCGCCGGTCGCGCCCGCCGAAGCAGATGTTGGTGGTGTAGCGGTCGGGCAGCGGCACATGCTCGACGGAGCTGCCATCGGGCGACACAATGCTGATGCCGCCGTGCAGCAGCGTCGCCACGCAAAGGTTGCCAAGTGCGTCGACCGCCATCGAATCGAAGCGCTGGTAATGCCCGCCCGGCGAGGCACAGAGCATGCGGCCGCCATGCGGCGAGGGCCAGCCGTCCTTGCGAACGCGGCCCGGCGCGGTGATGTCGAAGGCCCAGACGCGGGCGCCCTCGGTCTCGGCGTAGTAGAGCGTGTTGCCGTCCGGCGAAAGGGCGATGCCGTTGGGCGTCATCACCGGCCGGGCGATGGTGCTTGCGGCGCTGCCATCGGCATGGCCGTAGAAGAGGCCACCGCGGTCCATGTCGCGCTCGCGCACCTTGCCCAGGTCGGTGAAGTAGAAGTCGCCCTGTGCGTCGAACACGATGTCGTTGGGGCCGCACAGCGCGCCGCCTTCGACTGTGTCGTACAGGCGCTCGGCGCGGCCAGTGGCGAGGTTCACGCGTTCGATGCGGCCGCCCGAATAGTCTTCGGCCTGGCCGACCGGCCGCAAGCAGCCGTCGGCTTCTGTGTGCCACTTGAAGCCACCGTTGTTGCAGACATAGACCGCACCATCGGGCCCGATGGCCGCGCCGTTCGGCCCGCCGCCGAGGTCGGCAACCACTTGCACCAGTCCGTCAGCACGTACGCGGGTGAGCGTGCCACGCGCGATCTCGACCAGCAGCACCGAGCCATCGTCCATGGCGATCGGGCCTTCGGGAAACTGCAGGCCGCTGGCGAGTTCGCGAATGTGCATTGGAGGGCCTCGGTGATTGATCCTCTTACTTTTTCGGATTCTGCATGCGCGCGATGATCTTGGAGGTCTCGTTGCCTTCCTCTCGACCGTCCGCGTAGCGGCGCATGTAGTCGAACACCTTGGCTTGCGACACCTTCACCATCTGGCCCGCGTGCAGGTTCGGTACCTCGACCGGTTCGTTCTTCAGCAGGCCTTCGATGACATCGCCGTTCCAGCGCGCGACTTCGACCCACATCCATTCGTTGCTGCCGCTGCGCGTGGTGAAGGGCGCCTTCACGAGGATGTATTCGCCGGGCTGCAGGCCCTTGGCGAAGGCGTCGCGCAGCTTGGGCAACTGGGCGTTGGCTGCCTTGCTGGCGGCGAGCAGTTCGTCGTTGTGCTTGAGCCGCGTGACGCTGTCTTCGTCAGCACCGAAGACCGAGACCAGCATTGCGGTCTGCTGCGCATAGCGGTCGGGGCCCTTGTAGCGATTGAAGCGGATCTCGTACAGCCGGTTCTGCGGATCGCCGCTTTCCCATGTGCCGTTGACCAGCGAGAGCTTTGCCACCGCTGCGGCATTGGGCTTCAGGTGCGTGAGCTGCGGGTCGCGCGCGGCAGCGTGCTTGAGTGCGCGCAGGTCCAGGTCGTACTGGCCGGGCTGCGCCAGCGTGGCGCCTTCGACCATTGCCTGCGAGAACATGTTGACGAGATTGCCCATCGGGCGGTTGCTCGACCACGAGAAATCGCTCACCACCACGTCGGGCAACCCGAACTTCGACATGCCGAGCGTGATGGCCCGCACGAGGTCGCCGCTGCGGTAGGCATGAATGGTCGTGTGCTGCGACATGTCGGGCACGCCGCCGGCCCAGGTGTCGATGCGGCGCTTCTGCCATTCGTCGGGCGAAAAGACCTCGCGTGTTTCTTCGTCCCACAGAAGGCCGTTGGTGTCGCGCGCCACCTGCAGTGTGAGCTGCAGGGCTTTCTGCATCGCGGCCGAAGACTGCTGCGCCGGGTGCGCGAAATCGATGATGAGTGCCTTGTCCGCGGTCTGCAGGGCTTCGGCCTGCTCGCGCGAGATGCCGCGGCCGAAGCGCTGCAGCATCTCCATGCTCGGCGCGCGGTACTCCTTGAGCACCGTGGTGGTGTTCCAGTTCGCGAAGACCACGGGCTCGGTGGCCGTCGCTGGCGTGGGTGCCGCCTTCAGCAGCTTCGCGCTGCCGCCGAGCTTGGCGAGCCGGCTGCGCAACGCGGCCATCGGGTCGGTGGCCGGGGTCTTGGCGTAGTAGATGGCGAACTGGAAGTGGACCGGGCCGGTCTGCTGCGGCGAGCCTGCGGGCACCGGAGCGCCTGGTACGGCCTTGGCTGCGCTTTGCGCAGTCGCTGGTGCCGCGGTCGCGGTCGGCGTGGCCGCGAAGGCGACAGCACCGGCAGAAGAAAGAATCAGCGCGGCGAGCGCGAGGCGGGGGAAGAAGGCGGTCGTTTTTGGTGAGGGCATGGTCAGGACGTCTTCGTTGCTGCGGATGCCGGCATTCTCCACACGGCCCGGCCTTAGCTTCGCCGGCCCCCCGTCGCGCGAGGCTTGCCCGGCGTGCCGGGCAGCAGGTGGTCGAGCGGCAGCGCCGTTTCCGACTTGATCTCGCGCAGCACGATGCTCGAACGCACGTGCGTCACGCCGGGCAGGCTGAACAGCACCTCGTGCAGGAAGCGCTCGTAGTGCTTCATGTCCGGCACGGTCACGTTCAGGATGTAGTCCGCGGGCCCGGTGGCCGACACGCAGCGAATGATCTGCGGGCTCGCGGCCACGGCCTCTTCGAAGCGCTGCACCATCGCCTCGCTGTGGCGGTCGAGGTTCACCTCGGCCACGGCAGACACGTGCAGGCCCACCAGTTCGGGGTCGACCAGCGCCGTATAGCCGCGGATGACGCCGGCCGTTTCCATGTCTTTTATGCGCTTCCAGCAGGGCGTGGGCGACAGGCCGATGGTGTCTGAAATCTGCTGCACCGTCTGGCGGCCATCGTGCTGCAGTGCAGAAAGGATCTTGAGGCAATGCTCGTCAAGGGAAAGAGAATCGACGTTCATGGCAAGTTCCGAGAAGATTATTCTTCAAACAAGGGTCTGCGCCAGTGTATTGAAGAAGCACTTCCCTGGTGTGTCGCAGAACAATTCCGGGCATGAACGCCCCACATGACACAGCCGCACTCAGACGGCCCGGCTACCAGCTCTCCGACAACCTCTGGGCCCCTTCGGGCTCGGTCTTCATTACCGGCACGCAGGCGCTGATCCGCGTGCTGGTGATGCAGGGCCGGCGCGACGCGCAGCGCGGCCTGCACACGCAGGGCTTCGTCAGCGGCTACCGCGGCTCGCCGCTGGGCATGGTCGACCAGGCCATCTGGAAGGCCGGCGAACGCTTCAAGGAAACGGGCATCCGCTTTGTGCCGGCCGTCAACGAAGAGCTGGCGGCCACGCAGGTGCTGGGCACGCAGCGTGTCGAGTCTGATCCGGAGCGCACCGTCGAAGGCGTGTTTGCCATGTGGTACGGCAAGGGGCCGGGCGTGGACCGCGCGGGCGACGCCCTCAAGCACGGCAATGCGTATGGCTCGTCGCCGCACGGCGGCGTGCTGGTGGTGGCGGGCGACGACCATGGCTGTGTGTCGTCGTCGATGCCGCACCAGAGCGACCATGCCTTCATGGCCTGGCGCATGCCGGTGATGCAGCCCTCGTGCGTGGCCGAGTACCTGGAGTTCGGCCTGTACGGCTACGAGCTGTCGCGCTACTCGGGTGCCTGGGTCGGCATGGCGGCGCTGTCTGAAGTGGTCGAAAGCGCCGGCACCGTCGACCTGGACGTGATCAACGAGCGCGTCGAGGCATGGGAAGACGCCGATACCGTAAGCGCCGCCACCGGCCACCGCGCGCCGCCCGATGGCCTGCACTACCGCTGGCCCGACCTGCCGTCGCTGCGCATCGAATCGCGGCTCGAAGACAAGCTCGCGGCCGTGGCTGCTTTCGCCAAGCGCAACAGCATCGACCGCGATGTGATCGTGAGCCCGCACGCCAAGGTAGGCATCGTCACCTGCGGCAAGGCGCATCACGACCTGATGGAAGTGCTGCGCCGGCTCGAACTCTCGCCGGAGCAACTGGCCCGCGCCGGTGTGCGGCTCTACAAGATCGGCCTGAGCTTTCCGGTCGAGCAGACGCGCATCAAGGCTTTTGCGCAGGGGCTCGAAGAGATTCTCATCGTCGAGGAGAAGGGCGCGGTCGTCGAGACGCAGCTGCGCGACATCTTCTACAACGCACCGCCCGATGCGCGGCCTGTGCTCGTGGGCAAGCATGACCGCGACGGCCAGCCGCTGGTGTCGGCGCTCGGCGAGCTGCGCCCGTCACGGCTCATCGAGCTGGTAGCGCACTGGCTGGCCGTGCACTTTCCCGAAAACCACGACCTGGGTGACCACCTGCAGCACGTGCGCGACTTCACGCCGCCCGAGCTGCTCGGCAACGCAAGCGATGCGGTCAAGCGCGTGCCGTATTTCTGCGCCGGCTGCCCGCACAACACCAGCACCAAGGTGCCGGAGGGTTCGACGGCGCGTGCCGGCATCGGCTGCCACTTCATGGCCAACTGGATGGACCGCAGCACGGCGGGGCTGATCCAGATGGGCGG
The DNA here is from genome assembly GCF_900111625.1 of Variovorax sp. OV084. Classification (NCBI taxonomy): domain Bacteria; kingdom Pseudomonadati; phylum Pseudomonadota; class Betaproteobacteria; order Burkholderiales; family Comamonadaceae; genus Variovorax; species Variovorax sp. OV084. The sequence goes on from NZ_FOII01000027.1 coordinate 56,083, forward strand.
GGAGGGCGTCGACTGGATCTCGCACGCGATGTTCACCAAGACGCCGCACGTGTTCCAGAACCTGGGCGATGGCACGTACTACCACTCGGGCTACCTCGCGATCCGGCAGGCCGTGGCGGCCAAGGCAACGCTCACCTACAAGATCCTCTTCAACGACGCGGTGGCGATGACTGGCGGGCAGCCGGTCGATGGCGTCATCAGCGTGGATGCCATCGCGCGGCAGGTCGAATCGGAAGGGGTGCGCAAGGTCGTCGTCGTCAGCGACGAAATCGGCAAGTACGACGACATCAAGGACCGCTTTCCGAAAGGCACCGAGTTCCACGACCGCGCCGCGCTCGACGACGTGCAGCGCCGCCTGCGCGAGATGCCGGGCGTGACGGTGCTCATCTACGAACAGACCTGCGCGGCCGAGAAGCGCCGCCGCCGCAAGAAGGGCGAACTGGCCGACCCGCCCAAGCGCCTGTTCATCAACGAGGCTGTGTGCGAAGGCTGCGGCGACTGCACCGTGCAGAGCAACTGCGTGGCCGTGCTGCCGCACGAAACGCCGATGGGGCGCAAGCGCAAGATCGACCAGACCAGCTGCAACAAGGACTACTCCTGCGCCAAGGGCTTCTGCCCCAGCTTCGTGGGCGTGACGGGCGGCAAGCTGCGCCGCAAGAGCGGCGCGCTGGCGGCCGGGCGCGATGCCTTCCTGCATCGGGTGGCCGCATTGCCGCATCCGGCGGAGCATGTGTGGACCGGCCCCTACGACCTGCTCGTGACCGGCGTGGGCGGCACCGGCGTGGTAACGGTCGGCGCGGTGATCGCCATGGCGGCGCACCTGGAAGCCAAGGCCGCGAGCGTGCTCGACTTCATGGGCTTCGCGCAGAAGGGCGGCTCGGTGCTGAGCTTCGTGCGGCTGGCCGATTCGCGCGAGCGGCTGCATCAGGTGCGCATCGACACGCAACAGGCCGATGCGATCCTGGCCTGCGACGTGGTCGTGGGTGCGTCGGCCGATGCGCTGCAGACCGTGCGGCACGGACGCACGCGCGTGCTGGCAAACATCCACGAGATTCCGGTGGCCGAGTCGTTGCGCAATCCGGATGCGGATCTGCATGTGGATCTGCTGCTGGAGAAGATGCGCTTCGTTGCCGGCGAAGAGCAGGTCGAGACTTTCGACGCGCAAAGCCTGGCTGAAGAGTTCCTGGGCGACACGCTGGCGGCGAACATCGTCGCAACCGGCTACGCATGGCAGCGCGGACTGGTGCCGCTGAGCCTGGAGGCGCTGATGCATGCGATCGAGCTGAACGGCGTGGCGGTGGCGGCCAACCAGTCGGCGTTCTCGCTGGGGCGGCTTGCTGCGGGTGACCCTGCGGCGCTGGATCAGTTGCGCGCTGCGCCTGTCGATGCGCAGGCATCAACGACTGATGAGCGCCCGTTCGATGTGTTGCTCGCCGATGCACGCCGCCATCTGACCGGCTACCAGAACGCCGCATGGGCGGCCCGCTTCGAGACGCGCATCCGCAGCCTGCAGATGCGCGAGGCGGCACTGCCGGGCGGCGATGCGAGCCTGCCTTTCACGCGCAATGCGGCGCGCAGCCTGCTCAAGCTCATGAGCTACAAGGACGAGTACGAGGTGGCGCGCCTGTACACCGATGGCGCGTTCATGCAGAAGCTGAAGGAGCAGTTCGAAGGCGAGTTGAAGCTCGAATTCCACATGGCGCCGCCGCTGGTTTCGCGCGCCGCGCACGGACAGGCGCCCGCCAAGATCCGCATCGGCGGCTGGATGCTGTCAGCGATGCGCTGGTTGGCGCTTGGCAAGCGGGTGCGCGGCACGGCTTTCGATCCGTTCGGGCGCACTGGCGAGCGGCGCGCAGAGCGTGAGTTGATCGTGCATTTCGATGGCTTGCTCGAAGCCATGGCTGGCGAGTTGTCGGCCGGCAATCAGGCAACGGCCGCGCGCATTGCTGCGTTGCCGCTGTCGATTCGTGGCTTCGGCCACGTCAAGCTCGCGAACCTCGAAGCCGCGAAGCTGCGGGAGGCTGAGTTGCTGCACCGGTTTGCACCGGCGCGCTATCCGAAGCCGGAGCGTGCTGTGGAGGCGGGGCAGATCCGGGGGATTGCGATCGTGGCCGGCGCGCGCTGACCCTGGCTGCTCAGCCGACCGCCTTGATGAGCTTGTCGCGCCCCGCCTTCGCCAGCATGGACGCGACGGCGCAAGAGGCGAGTCGTGCGGGCTCGGAATCGGCGCGGCTCGTGAGGATCACCGGCACCTTGGTGCCCAGCACGATGCCTGCTGCATAGGCGCCACCGAGAAAGGTGAGGCTCTTGGCGAGCATGTTGCCCGCGTCCAGGTCGGGCACGATGAGCACATTGGCGCGGCCCGCTACTGGCGAGGTGATGCCCTTGATGCGCGCGGCTTCGGCGTCGATGGCGTTGTCCATCGCGAGCGGACCGTCGAGCACCGCGCCGGTGATCTGGCCGCGGTCGGCCATCTTGCACAGCACTGCTGCATCGAGCGTTGACGGCACCTTGGGGTTGACAGTTTCAGTTGCCGAGAGAACGGCCACGCGCACCGCCGGCATCTGCAGCGCATGCGCGAGATCGATGGCGTTCTGCACGATGTCGACCTTCTCTTCGAGCGTGGGCGCGATGTTGATGGCCGCGTCCGAAATGATCAGCGGCTGCGCGTGGCCGGGTATGTCCATCACGAAGCAATGACTGATGCGGCGCGAGGTGCGCAGGCCGCCTTCGCGGCGCACAACCGCGCCCATCAGTTCGTCGGTGTGAAGGCTGCCCTTCATCAAGGCATCGACCTCGCCACGCAGTGCCATCGCGACGGCGGCATCGGCTGCGGCATGGCTGTGCGGTGCGTCGACGATGGCGATGCCGGAGATGTCGGCGCCGATCTCGCGTGCGGCGGCTTCGATCTTTGTGCGCGGGCCGACCAGCGTAGGAGCGATCAGGCCCAGCGCTGCAGAGGAGAGTGCTGCTTCGAGCGACACAGCGTTGGCGGGGTGGACCACTGCAACGCGCAACGGAGGCAGGTTGCGCGCGGCTGCGATCAGGCGGTCGTAGTGCGGATGGGCTGCGAGGGTCGAAGACGCCATGCGGGCTCCTGGAGGTGAAGGGGAGGGGGTGCGTTGCCGCAACGGTACTTGAAAAAAAGTTGATCGAGGCAGTTGACGATTGTGTAAAGACTATTTACAGTCCAAACCCAGTCAACGCCAACAGGACACCCATCGTGAAAGCCGCACAGATCCGCATCTACAGCACTTGCCCCGCATCGGGCAATGTGTTCGTGCGCGTCGCATCGCATGCCGGCCTCAGCTTTGGTCTGCTGCCGTCGTTGCAGCAGCTCGATCAGTCCCCGTATTCCATGCAGAAGCCGCAGACCAATCTGTGGGCGTGCGATGACGAGGATCAGATGCAACCGGGTGGAGGAAGCGCATAGGCGCAGACCTCACAAGCTCTCTCAAAAGAGGCCCGGACACCGCAAGGTTCCGGGCCTCTTTGTTTTTCGCTTCACTCATTTCTCAAGCAGCGATCGTGCTGCATGACACCGGGCTTCGGCCTCGTGAACGCTCTTTAAAAATTCGCAAGCACCGAGGCGAGACCGGCCACTGGAACGGATCGTCGCCTCACATCATTTTTCATTCAGCCCTGGTGACGCAATTGGTAGACGTGTCCGCCTTAGAAGCGGAATTCTGGGAGTTCGAGTCTCCCCTGGGGCACCAAATTTTCTCTGGGTGTAGTGTCAATCTGGTAGACGGCCTGCCTTGGAAGCAGGAGGCTGCAGGTTCAAATCCTGCCACTCAGACCATCTCTTTTTTCCACGCGTGTGTAGCTCAACTGGCAGAGCACTGGACTCCAAACCCAACGGTTGAAGGTTCGACTCCTTCCGCGCGCGCCATCCCTTACCGGCCCTTCGCCTAGTGGTCCAAGGCACCGGGTTTTGATCCCGGCATCCAAGGTTCGAATCCTTGAGGGTCTGCCAGTTTTCTCTTTCGTTCCGCTAACTCAGTGGCCAGAGTGCCTCCCTGTCCAGGAGGAAGCCAGGGGTTCGACTCCCCTGCGGAACGCCATATATTCCGGCGCGATAGCAAAGTGGCTATGCAACGGATTGCAAATCCGTCCACCCCGGTTCGACTCCGGGTCGCGCCTCCATTCATCCTTCGATCCATCCACTTTTTCCCCGATAGCTCAGCTGGTAGTAGCAGCGCACTGTTAATGCGCGTGTCACACGTTCGATCCGTGTTCGGGGAGCCAAAAACCTGCCTATCTTTCGCATAGACGCCAGCGCCACACTCGAACGCAAAAATCCCAAAGGAGCAGCGAAGCATGAAACCCGAAGTCCAACCGAAAAAGATCGTCGTGCTCTCGGGCTCGGGCGTGAGTGCCGAAAGCGGCCTGCCTACGTTCCGAGATGCCAAAGGCTTGTGGAACACCTACTCGTGGCAGGAGCTCGCAAGCCCTGAAGGCTGGCGAAAGCACCCCGAGGCGGTGCTGGCCTTCTACAACGAGCGGCGAGCGAAGGCGTGGCAGGCGCAGCCGAACGCCGCGCACCTTGCCATTGCGTCGCTCGAGTCGGCGTATGAAGTCGTGATCGTCACGCAGAACGTCGATGCACTGCACGAGCGTGCGGGTTCAAGCAACGTGCTGCACGTGCACGGGCAACTCGCGTATGCGCGCGGCACGTCGGAGCCTGAACCCAGGCGCTACCGCATCGACGGCGAACCCATTGCCATGGGCCAGTTGTGCGAAGACGGCACCCAACTGCGGCCTGACATCGTGTGGTTCGGCGAAGCGGTACAGCACTTCGACGAAGCTGAGCTGCATGTGGCCACCGCGGCGCGCGTGCTGGTGGTGGGCACGTCGCTCACCGTCAACCCTGCGGCATCGCTGGTGCGGTACGCGGATCGCTCTGCGCAGAAGGTGCTGGTTGCGCTCGACATGGAAGACGTGCCGCACGGATTCACCTTCCTGCAAGGCAAGGCCACCGACGTGGTTCCGGCCTTGGTGGCAAGGTGGCTCCACGAGGCGAGAGCCGGCACGTGATTGCTCGGTAGCACTGCTCCAACCCAAGCCCGTCATCGTGTCGATGACGGGCTTTTTTATTGATCTTTCTTGTTCGAATCGATCAGCGCATCGTGCAGGCAGTGTCTGTAGTTCTTTCTCCGCATGCCGTTTGGCACTGGTCGTGCGCAGGTGCCTCGCTTAAGGTACGTCCCTTGCGAACCCGATGTAGCGCGGACCGCCAACACCTCGCAGACCCTTTGGCTCATTGCATCTTCGAGAGATGAGGCGGTTTAAAACTTATTGTTTTGTTTCGGACGTTTTCTGAAGAAATAGACAAAAAAGATCCGTGCAACAGATCGATAAAGCAGGAAAAGTTTGTTAAAAATCGGGCCTTCCGTTGCGTACTTGTTTCGATTTGATCGAATGGAAAGTGGGCACGAATGGATTCGAAGGCGCGATGTAATGCGAAAGCGTTGCGCCTGAAAGATGGGGCGACCCCCGCTGTGTCACCAGCGCTGGCGCCATCCGGTTGCGATTCGCTGCCGTCCTCCTGCAAGTGGAGGGCGGCTGGTTCCACGGTGTCCTCGATGGGCACGCAATTTCTGAGGGAGTTGATCTCATGGCAGTAGACATGTTCATGCGCGTTGAAGGCGCGAACGGCGAATCGAAGGACTCGAACCACAAGGAGTGGACGGACATCAAGTCGTTTGCG
>NZ_FOII01000043.1:0-5890 GCF_900111625.1 Variovorax sp. OV084
ATCTGTCATATACTCGTGGGCTTCGCTGATGAATGCCACTGGTGTTCGAGGCAGTTGATGCTTCTTCTGGGGCGTTGATTGTTGGCGGTGAAGAAAGTCTTCGAAAGTTGACGCGGTTTGAAAAAACGGTGCATAATCGAAGGCTTCGCTGAAACGGCTTCAGCGGCTTGCGACGGAAGTTGCGGGTTGCGAAAAGAAGTTGGTGGGAAGCGAAGAAAGAGTTGAAAAGTTTGGTTGGACTTTAAAAGTCGTGCTAGACTGCAAGGCTCCGCTGAAACAGCTTCAGCAGCTTGCAACGAAGGTTGCGGGGTGCGAATAAGAAGATGTTGAAAGCGAAAAAAGTTTGACGATTCTTTAAAAATCGTGATAGACTACAAGGCTTCGCTGATCGCAGCAAAGCAAACGAAGTCAACGCAAAGTTGCTTCGAGGTTCGTTAAAAATCTACAGCCGATAAGCGTGGGCGTTTGAAGGTAATTGCGTAAGTTCTTCGGAACAAGTCGCAAGACTTAAAAACGCTCATGAGAATAGAAGTGAAGTTCACTTCAATTTCTTTTTTTATGAGTTTTGCCTCATCGCGAGATGGGGCGCAAATCAAGATCGAACTATAGAGTTTGATCCTGGCTCAGATTGAACGCTGGCGGCATGCCTTACACATGCAAGTCGAACGGCAGCGCGGGAGCAATCCTGGCGGCGAGTGGCGAACGGGTGAGTAATACATCGGAACGTGCCCAATCGTGGGGGATAACGCAGCGAAAGCTGTGCTAATACCGCATACGATCTACGGATGAAAGCAGGGGATCGCAAGACCTTGCGCGAATGGAGCGGCCGATGGCAGATTAGGTAGTTGGTGAGGTAAAGGCTCACCAAGCCTTCGATCTGTAGCTGGTCTGAGAGGACGACCAGCCACACTGGGACTGAGACACGGCCCAGACTCCTACGGGAGGCAGCAGTGGGGAATTTTGGACAATGGGCGAAAGCCTGATCCAGCCATGCCGCGTGCAGGATGAAGGCCTTCGGGTTGTAAACTGCTTTTGTACGGAACGAAACGGCCTTTTCTAATAAAGAGGGCTAATGACGGTACCGTAAGAATAAGCACCGGCTAACTACGTGCCAGCAGCCGCGGTAATACGTAGGGTGCAAGCGTTAATCGGAATTACTGGGCGTAAAGCGTGCGCAGGCGGTTATGTAAGACAGTTGTGAAATCCCCGGGCTCAACCTGGGAACTGCATCTGTGACTGCATAGCTAGAGTACGGTAGAGGGGGATGGAATTCCGCGTGTAGCAGTGAAATGCGTAGATATGCGGAGGAACACCGATGGCGAAGGCAATCCCCTGGACCTGTACTGACGCTCATGCACGAAAGCGTGGGGAGCAAACAGGATTAGATACCCTGGTAGTCCACGCCCTAAACGATGTCAACTGGTTGTTGGGTCTTCACTGACTCAGTAACGAAGCTAACGCGTGAAGTTGACCGCCTGGGGAGTACGGCCGCAAGGTTGAAACTCAAAGGAATTGACGGGGACCCGCACAAGCGGTGGATGATGTGGTTTAATTCGATGCAACGCGAAAAACCTTACCCACCTTTGACATGTACGGAATTCGCCAGAGATGGCTTAGTGCTCGAAAGAGAACCGTAACACAGGTGCTGCATGGCTGTCGTCAGCTCGTGTCGTGAGATGTTGGGTTAAGTCCCGCAACGAGCGCAACCCTTGTCATTAGTTGCTACATTCAGTTGGGCACTCTAATGAGACTGCCGGTGACAAACCGGAGGAAGGTGGGGATGACGTCAAGTCCTCATGGCCCTTATAGGTGGGGCTACACACGTCATACAATGGCTGGTACAAAGGGTTGCCAACCCGCGAGGGGGAGCTAATCCCATAAAACCAGTCGTAGTCCGGATCGCAGTCTGCAACTCGACTGCGTGAAGTCGGAATCGCTAGTAATCGTGGATCAGAATGTCACGGTGAATACGTTCCCGGGTCTTGTACACACCGCCCGTCACACCATGGGAGCGGGTTCTGCCAGAAGTAGTTAGCTTAACCGCAAGGAGGGCGATTACCACGGCAGGGTTCGTGACTGGGGTGAAGTCGTAACAAGGTAGCCGTATCGGAAGGTGCGGCTGGATCACCTCCTTTCTGGAAACAAGCAATTTAATTTAAACGCCCACACTTATCGGTTGTTGGAAGAAGTCGGTTGTCTTCAATTTGAAGATGATTGGCGAATGGGTCTGTAGCTCAGCTGGTTAGAGCACCGTCTTGATAAGGCGGGGGTCGTTGGTTCGAGCCCAACTAGACCCACCAAATCTTCTGATATCTCGTGTGAGAGTTTGAGGGGGATTAGCTCAGCTGGGAGAGCACCTGCTTTGCAAGCAGGGGGTCGTCGGTTCGATCCCGTCATCCTCCACCAATAACTCGATACTTATTCAACACCAAAGCGGCTTCCTGCGAAAGCATGAGGCTTCTTTGTTGTTGATCAGGATCTCTTGATCAATCGGCTGTTCTTTAAAAATTCATAGAGTCGAATCAGCGTTGCTGATGGAAACTGCACATTCGTAAAGGTTTAGTGCAGACCGTGCCATCAGCAACATAGAATTTTTGATTGCGTCAAAAGAAACTTCAATTTCGAGTCAAATCGAATTTTGAATGTAACGGCATAACGCGCCAGGTGAAAGACCTGGCAATTCCTTGATTGACTTTGGTTTCCGTGAGGAAACGTCAAAGTTATAGGGTCAAGTGAATAAGAGCACGTGGTGGATGCCTTGGCAATGATAGGCGACGAAGGACGTGATAGCCTGCGATAAGCTTCGGGGAGCTGGCAAATTAGCTTTGATCCGGAGATTTCCGAATGGGGAAACCCACCGAAAGGTATCGCATGATGAATACATAGTCATGCGAGGCGAACCGGGTGAACTGAAACATCTCAGTAGCTCGAGGAAAAGACATCAACCGAGATTCCGAAAGTAGTGGCGAGCGAAATCGGAGAAGCCTGTTAGTGATAGCACAAGACATAACGGAACAGCTTGGAAAGGCTGGCCATAGCGGGTGATAGCCCCGTACGTGAAATGACCTGTGTGGTACTGAGCTAACGACAAGTAGGGCGGGACACGAGAAATCCTGTCTGAATATGGGGGGACCATCCTCCAAGGCTAAATACTCATCATTGACCGATAGTGAACTAGTACCGTGAGGGAAAGGCGAAAAGAACCCCGGGAGGGGAGTGAAATAGATCCTGAAACCGCGTGCTTACAAAAAGTAGGAGCCTCGTAAGGGGTGACTGCGTACCTTTTGTATAATGGGTCAGCGACTTACATTCAGTGGCAAGGTTAACCGAATAGGGAAGCCGTAGAGAAATCGAGTCCGAATAGGGCGATCAGTCGCTGGGTGTAGACCCGAAACCAAGTGATCTATCCATGGCCAGGATGAAGGTGCCGTAACAGGTACTGGAGGTCCGAACCGACTAGTGTTGCAAAACTAGCGGATGAGCTGTGGATAGGGGTGAAAGGCTAAACAAACTTGGAAATAGCTGGTTCTCTCCGAAAACTATTTAGGTAGTGCCTCAAGTATTACCATCGGGGGTAGAGCACTGTTTTGGCTAGGGGGTCATGGCGACTTACCAAACCAAGGCAAACTCCGAATACCGATGAGTACAGCTTGGGAGACAGAGCACCGGGTGCTAACGTCCGGACTCAAGAGGGAAACAACCCAGACCGCCAGCTAAGGTCCCTAAAATTGGCTAAGTGGGAAACGAAGTGGGAAGGCTAAAACAGTCAGGATGTTGGCTTAGAAGCAGCCATCATTTAAAGAAAGCGTAATAGCTCACTGATCGAGTCGTCCTGCGCGGAAGATGTAACGGGGCTAAGCCAGTTACCGAAGCTGCGGATTTGCAATTTATTGCAAGTGGTAGGAGAGCGTTCTGTAAGCCTGTGAAGGTGCGTTGTAAAGCGTGCTGGAGGTATCAGAAGTGCGAATGCTGACATGAGTAGCGTTAAAGGGGGTGAAAAGCCCCCTCGCCGTAAGCGCAAGGTTTTCTACGCAACGTTCATCGGCGTAGAGTGAGTCGGCCCCTAAGGCGAGGCAGAGATGCGTAGCTGATGGGAAACAGGTCAATATTCCTGTACCGATATATAGTGCGATGTGGGGACGGATCTTAATAGGTCATCCGGGTGTTGGATATCCCGGTTTAGTTGGATGTAGGCGTGCATTAGGCAAATCCGGTGCACATATACCGAGGCCAACGATCGAGCCAGCTTGCTGGTGAAGTGACTGAACGAGGTTCCAGGAAAAGCCACTAAGCTTCAGCTATATACGACCGTACCGCAAACCGACACTGGTGCGCGAGATGAGTATTCTAAGGCGCTTGAGAGAACTCAGGAGAAGGAACTCGGCAAATTGACACCGTAACTTCGGAAGAAGGTGTGCCCTATTAGTGTGAAGTGAACAACGGAGCATGAATGGGTTGCAAAAAATCGGTGGCTGCGACTGTTTATTAAAAACACAGCACTCTGCAAACACGAAAGTGGACGTATAGGGTGTGACGCCTGCCCGGTGCTGGAAGATTAAATGATGGGGTGCAAGCTCTTGATTGAAGTCCCAGTAAACGGCGGCCGTAACTATAACGGTCCTAAGGTAGCGAAATTCCTTGTCGGGTAAGTTCCGACCTGCACGAATGGCGTAACGATGGCCACACTGTCTCCTCCTGAGACTCAGCGAAGTTGAAATGTTTGTGATGATGCAATCTCCCCGCGGAAAGACGGAAAGACCCCATGAACCTTTACTGTAGCTTTGTATTGGACTTTGAACAGATCTGTGTAGGATAGGTGGGAGGCTTTGAAGCAGGGTCGCTAGATCTTGTGGAGCCAACGTTGAAATACCACCCTGGTGTGTTTGAGGTTCTAACCTAGGTCCATTATCTGGATCGGGGACAGTGCATGGTAGGCAGTTTGACTGGGGCGGTCTCCTCCCAAAGCGTAACGGAGGAGTTCGAAGGTACGCTAGTTACGGTCGGACATCGTGACGATAGTGCAATGGCATAAGCGTGCTTAACTGCGAGACTGACAAGTCGAGCAGATGCGAAAGCAGGACATAGTGATCCGGTGGTTCTGTATGGAAGGGCCATCGCTCAACGGATAAAAGGTACTCTGGGGATAACAGGCTGATACCGCCCAAGAGTTCATATCGACGGCGGTGTTTGGCACCTCGATGTCGGCTCATCTCATCCTGGGGCTGTAGCCGGTCCCAAGGGTATGGCTGTTCGCCATTTAAAGAGGTACGTGAGCTGGGTTTAAAACGTCGTGAGACAGTTTGGTCCCTATCTTCCGTGGGCGCTGCAGATTTGAGGAAGCCTGCTCCTAGTACGAGAGGACCGGAGTGGACACACCTCTGGTGTATCGGTTGTCACGCCAGTGGCATTGCCGAGTAGCTAAGTGTGGAAGAGATAACCGCTGAAAGCATCTAAGCGGGAAACTCGTTTCAAGATGAGATCTGCCGGGGCCTTGAGCCCCCTAAAGAGTCGTTCAAGACCAGGACGTTGATAGGTCAGGTGTGGAAGCGCAGTAATGCGTTAAGCTAACTGATACTAATTGCTCGTGCGGCTTGACCCTATAACTTTGATCAGTCTGATCAAGGTGTTATGCCAAGTTGACGCATTCAAAACAATTCGCCAAAAGCTGATTCCAAACTCTATGAATTCGTTTGATTGATCATCTGATCAGTCAGACAACCCTTTATGCCTGATGACCATAGCGACGTGGTACCACTCCTTCCCATCCCGAACAGGACAGTGAAACGCGTCAGCGCCGATGATAGTGCGGGTTCCCGTGTGAAAGTAGGTCATCGTCAGGCTCTTACAGCCCAGAAACCCCCAGTCAGAAATGACTGGGGGTTTTTGCTTT
>NZ_FOII01000013.1:0-187175 GCF_900111625.1 Variovorax sp. OV084
CGCGACCTGATCGTGGTGCGCAACTGCGTGATGCTGCTGGCGGCCATGGTGGTCATCGTGAACTTCGTGGTCGACGTGCTGTATGCCGTGATCGACCCGCGCATCAAGGCCAGCGACATATGAACGCGATCACAGCTCCGAGCGCTGCTGCGCTCAAGGTCCCCGGCTTCTGGCGCCGCGCATTGCATCACCGCAGCTTCGTGCTGGGCGGCGCGCTGACGCTGCTCCTGCTGCTTGCCGCTGCCGTTTCGCTGGTCTGGACACCCTGGTCGCCCTACGACATGGACATGGCCAACAAGCTGAAGCCGCCGACTGGCGCGCACTGGCTGGGCACCGACACCTACGGGCGCGATGTGGCCTCGCTGCTGCTGGTCGGCGCGCGTGCATCAATTCTCGTGGGCGTGATCGCGGTCGGCATCGGCCTCGTGGTCGGCACCGCGCTGGGCCTGCTGGCGGCGGCGAAGCGCGGCTGGGTCGAGGAAGCCATCATGCGGCTCACCGACTTCTCGCTCGCCTTCCCTGCGATCCTCTCCGCCATCATGATGACGGCGGTGTTCGGCGCGGGCATCGTCAACGCGATCATCGCGATCGGCATCTACAACATCCCGACCTTCGCGCGCATCACGCGCGCTTCTGCCAACGCGATCTGGTCGCGCGAGTACGTCGCCGCCGCACGCGCCTGCGGCAAGGGCCCGTTCGCGATCACGATGCAGCACGTGCTGCCCAACATCTCGGCCGTGCTGATCGTGCAGATCACGATCCGCTTCGCCATCGCCATCCTGGCCGAAGCCGCTCTCTCCTACCTGGGCCTGGGCACGCAGCCGCCGCAACCCTCGTGGGGCCGCATGCTCAGCGAGGCGCAGACGATGATGTTCCAGTCGCCCCTGCTCGCGGTGTTCCCCGGCATGGCCATCGCACTCGCGGTGCTGGGCCTGAACCTGCTCGGCGACGGCTTGCGCGACCTGCTCGATCCGCGACTGGCACGCGCAAGGTAAGCAAGATGCCCCTGCTCGAAGTCAAAGACCTGCACATCGAACTGCAGACGCAGCGCGGCCCCGCCGAGGCTGTGCGCGGCATCGGCTTCACGCTGGAGCGCGGCGAAACGCTGGGCATCGTTGGTGAATCGGGCTGCGGCAAGTCGATCACCGTGATGTCGCTGATGGGCCTGCTGCCCTCGACCGCGAAGGTCACGGGCAGCATCCGTTTCGACGACACCGAGCTCATCGGCCGCGACGAGAAAGCCATGTGCCAGATCCGAGGCAACCGCATCGGCATGATCTTCCAGGAGCCGATGGCGGCGCTGAACCCGGTGCACACCATCGCGCGCCAGGTCGGTGAACCGCTGCGGCTGCACCGCGGTCTCTCGAAGGCCGACGCTCGCAAGGAAGTGCTCGCGCTGCTCGACCGCGTGGGCATTCCCGATGCAGCCTCGCGCCTCGACGCCTATCCGCACCAGTTCTCCGGCGGCCAGCGCCAGCGCATCGGCATCGCGATGGCGCTCGCCTGCGGGCCCGACCTGCTGATTGCCGACGAACCGACGACGGCGCTCGACGTCACCATCCAGAAGCAGATCCTCGAACTGATCCAGAGCCTCGTGGCCGAGCGCGGCATGGCGCTGATCCTGATCTCGCACGACCTCGGCGTGATCGCGCAGACGGTCTCGAAGATGCTGGTGATGTACGGCGGCAGCGTGGTCGAGAGTGGCCCGACGGAGGCGGTGTTCGCGCGCCGCGCCCATCCCTACACGCAGGGCCTGTTTGCCGCACGCCCCGCCATCGGGGCACCGCGCGGCCTGCGGCTGGCCACCATCAAGGGCAGCGTGCCCGAGCTGGTCGACCTGCCGAAGGGCTGCCCCTTCGCGGGCCGGTGCAGCTACACCGTCGAGGCCTGCAAGACCACCCGGCCGCCAGCCACGATGCTGCCGCAGGATCACGCGGTGCGTTGCATCCGGCTCGAAGAGATCGCCACGGAAGGGGCCATCGCACCATGAGCACGGCCACCACTCCACCGCTGCTGCAGGTCACCGATCTCGTACGCCACTACGCGCTGCCGCGCGAAAAGCTCTTCGGCCCGCCACCCACCGTGAAGGCGCTCAACGGCGTGAGCTTCGAAGTGCAGGCCGGCAAGAGCGTGGGCATCGTCGGTGAATCGGGCTCGGGCAAGTCGACCATCGCTCGCCTCGTGATGGCGCTCGACACGCCCACCTCGGGCAGCGTGCGCCTCGAAGGTCGCGATCTGCATGCGCTGCCCAAGGCCGAGCTGCGCACCGCGCGGCGCGATTTCCAGATGGTGTTCCAGGACCCCTACGGCTCGCTCGACCCACGCCAGACCGTGGCGCGCATCGTCGCCGAACCGCTCGAAGCGCTGGCCGAAACCAGCCGCGCCGTGCAGCGCGAACGCGCTTCCGAAGCATTGGCAGCGGTCGGCCTGCGCACCACCGACATGGACAAGTACCCGCACGAGTTCTCGGGTGGACAGCGCCAGCGCATCGCCATCGCACGCGCCCTCATCACGCGCCCCAAGCTCATCGTCGCCGACGAGCCGGTGAGTGCGCTCGACGTATCCGTGCAGGCCCAGGTGCTCAACCTCATGCAGGACCTGCAGCAGCAGTTCGGCATCAGCTACCTGCTCATCAGCCACGACCTCGCGGTGGTCAACCACCTGTGTGACGAGGTCTGTGTGGTGTGGAAAGGCAAGATCGTCGAGCAGGGTCCGCCCGCCGAGCTCTTCCATCACGCCCAGCACGAGTACACGCGCACGCTGCTCGATGCAGTGCCGCGCACGCCCACGGGCGGCACGCTGCTGCCGGCCTGACACCGAAGCGTCGCCCGCAGTCTCTAGGATGAGTGGGTCATAAGCATCTGGTTGCGCTGGCGCCCTGCTCTCGCGGATGATGCTTGCCCCCTGTTCCGAGGACACCGCTTCATGCTCAAACGACGCACCCTGCTCGCCACCGGCGCCGCAGCCCTGACACCGCTGGCCCTGCCGACCATCGCGCTGGCGCAGAGAAAAAAAGATTCGCTGGTGCTCGGCCTCACGCTGGAGCCTACGGGCCTCGACCCCACGGCCAAGGCCGGCGCCGAGATCGCCGAGGTGGTGCTCTACACCGTCTTCGAAACCCTCACCAAGATCAACTCCGACGGCAGCGTCACGCCGCTGCTGGCCGACAGCTGGGAGGTGTCGCCCGACCTGAAGACCGTCACCTTCAAGCTCAAGCGTGGCGTGAAGTTCCAGAACGGCGAACCCTTCAACGCGCAGAGCGTCAAGTTCTCGTTCGACCGCGCGGCCGCGGCCAACAGCACCAACAAGGACAAGCGCACCTTCACCAACATCGCGACGCAGGCGGTCGACGAGCACACGGTGGTGCTCATCACGAAGGAGATCGAGCCCGACCTGCTGTTCCTGCTGGGTCAGGCCTCGGCAATCCAGGTCGAGCCCAAGACCGTAGAGACCAACGCCACCAAGCCGGTCGGCACCGGGCCCTACAGGCTCGACAGCTGGTCCAAGGGCTCGGGCATCGTGCTCGCCAAGTGGGACGGCTGGCGCAATGCCGACACGGTGCAGATCCGCAAGGCCAGCTTCCGCTTCATATCCGAGCCGGCCGCGCAGACCACCGCGCTGCTCTCGGGCGACATCGACCTGTTTCCGCATGCCTCGGTGTCGCGCAGCCTGCCGCAGTTCCAGAACGACAAGCGCTTCCAGGTGGTGTTCAACGCCTCGCGCGGCAAGACCATCCTGGCCATCAACAACAAGCGCAAGCCGCTGGACGACGTGCGCGTGCGCCGCGCGATTTCCGCGGCCATCGACCGCAAGGCGGTGATCGAAGCCGCCGTCGACGGCCGGGGCGTGCCCATCGGCAGCCACTACGTGCCGGGCGCGCCGGGATACATCGACACCACCGGCATCAACCCCTACAACGTCGAGAAGGCCAGGCAGCTGCTGGCCGAAGCCGGCGTGAAGACGCCGCTCGAACTCGAGCTCGTGCTGCCGCCCCCGCCCTATGCACGCCAGGGCGGCGAGCTGATCGCCGCGCAGCTCGCCAAGGTGGGCATCGTCGCGAAGATCCAGAACGTCGAATGGGCGCAATGGATCAGCGGCACCTACGGCAACAAGAACTACGACCTCTCGCTGATCCTGCACGTCGAGCCCTTCGACCTGGTGAACTACACCAAGCCCGAGTACTACTGGGGCTACCAGTCGGCCAGGTTCAACGAGGTCTTCGACAAGGCGCGCAACGCCGCGCGCACCTCCGACCGCCTGCGCTACCTGGGCGACGCGCAGCGGCTGCTGGCGGAAGACGCGGCCAACGTCTTCCTGTACCAGCCGCAGTTCATTACCGTGGCGGCGCGCAACCTGCGCGGGCTGTGGAAGGACACGCCGATCTTCGTGAACGACATCGCGGCCCTGTCCTGGGGCTGACCCGGCTCTATCGCCTACGGGAACGTCCCGAGGAAAAACCGCCCCGCGGGCCGCGCACCGGCTCGCCCCCTGCGAGAGAATGACCGGCTGCGCACGTGGCATCTTTCGTGCTGCGTGTCGTGTCTTTCGCGGCGTCGCGCCTCCCTTCGGGGCATGGCGCACGCCGGAGCAGTCGTCATTCGAACCTGGCTTGTTGTCTATCCGGAGATCACACGTATGTTGAACCGTCGCACCCTTCTCACCACCGCTGGCGCCACCGTTGCGCTGGCCACCCCGCTCGCCGGCATGGCGCAGGGCCGGAAGGACGCCATCGTGATCGGCATGGCGCTCGAACCGCCGGGGCTCGACCCGACCACCGGCGCCGCCGCCGCCATCGCCGAGGTGGTGCACTACAACATCCTCGAGACGCTCACCAAGATCAATGCCGACGGCAGCGTCACGCCGCTGCTGGCCGAGAGCTGGGAAATCTCGCCCGACCTGAAGACCTACACCTTCAAGCTGCGGCGCGGCGTGAAGTACCAGAACGGCGAGCCCTTCAACGCGGCCACCGTGAAGTTCTCGTTCGACCGCGCAGGCGGCGAGAAGAGCACCAACAAGGACAAGCGCACCTTCGCCAACCTCGCGACCCAGGTGGTGGACGACTACACCGTCGTCATCATCAACAAGGAGATCGACCCCGACCTGCCCTTCGTGCTGGGCCAGGCCACGGCCGTGATCGTCGAGCCCAAGAGCGCCGATGGCAACGCCACCAAGCCGGTCGGCACCGGCCCCTACAAGCTCGACAGCTGGGCCAAGGGCTCGTCGATCACGCTGAGCAAGTGGGAAGGCTTTCGCAGCCCCGCCACCGCGAAGATCAGCAAGGTCACGTTCCGCTTCATCTCCGACACCGCTGCGCAGGCCGCTGCCATGCTCTCGGGCGACGTCGACGTGTTTGCGCGCATCGGCACGCGCGTGGTGCCGCAGTTCAAGGCGAACCCGCAGTTCCAGGTGATCCTGGCGGGCTCGCGCGCCAAGACGATTCTCTCGATCAACAACAAGAAGAAGCCACTCGACGACGTGCGCGTGCGCCGTGCCATTCTTGCCGCCATCGACCGCAAGGCCGTGATCGAAGGCGCGGCCGACGGCTTCGGCGTGCCCATCGGCAGCCACTACGTGCCGGGTGCTGCGGGCTATGTCGACACCACCGGCATCAACCCCTTCGACATCGAGAAGGCCAAGAAGCTGCTGGCCGAAGCCGGCGTGAAGACGCCGCTCGAACTCACCATGACGCTGCCGCCGCCGCCGTATGCCCGCCAGGGCGGCGAGGTGATCGTGGCCCAGCTCGCCAAGATCGGCATCGTCGTGAAGGTGCAGAACGTGGAATGGGCCCAATGGCTCAGCGGCACCTACGGCAACAAGGACTACGACCTGTCGATCGTCTCGCACGTGGAGCCCTTCGACCTCGGCAACTACGCCAAGTCGGACTACTACTGGGGCTACCAGTCGAAGGCCTTCAACACGCTGTTCGACAAGATCAAGTCCACGGCCAGCGCCACCGAGCGCAACAAGCTGCTCGGCGACGCGCAGAAACTGCTGGCCACCGACGCTGCCAACGGTTTCCTGTACCAGCCGCAGTTCCCGACCGTCGCAAAGAAGAACGTCAAGGGCATCTGGAAGGACAACCCGATCTTCGTGAACGACCTGTCGGCGCTGTCGTGGGGTTGAACGACCTGTCCGCACAGGAGCTTGCCGCGGCCTACCGCGACCGCAAGCTCTCGCCGGTGGAGGTCACGCAGGCCGTGATCGCGCAGATCGAGCGCTGGGAGCCGCACCTGCAGGCCACCTGGCTCTTCAGGCCCGAGGCCGCGCTCGAGCAGGCGCGCGCTTCGGAAGCGCGCTGGCAGCGCGGCGATGCACTCGGCCCGCTCGACGGCGTGCCGGCCACCATCAAGGAAAACATCGCGACGCGCGGTGATCCGATGCCGGCCGGCACCGCCGCCGTCGACCTGAAGCCCGCGGCTGCCGATGCGCCACCGGCCGCACGCTTGAAAGAAGCGGGCGCGGTGATCGTGAGCAAGACGACGATGCCGGACTACGGCATGTTGTCTTCGGGCCTGTCGAGCTTTCACACGCTGGCGCGCAATCCGTGGGACCTGCGCCTGACGCCGGGCGGCTCCAGTGCGGGTGCAGGTGCTGCGGCCGCCGCCGGCTATGGCCCGCTGCATCTGGGCACCGACATCGGCGGCTCGCTGCGCTTGCCCGCGAGCTGGTGCGGCATCTTCACGCTCAAGCCGAGCCTGGGGCGCATCCCCATCGATCCGCCGTACATGGGCCGTGCCGCAGGGCCGATGACGCGTACCGTTGGCGACGCGGCTCTGCTGATGCAGGCGCTGTCGAAGCCCGATGCGCGCGACAGCATGAACCTGCCGCCGCAGGACATCGACTGGGCCGGCTTCGACGTATCACCCGACCATCTGCGCGGCTTGCGCATCGGCCTGCTGCTCGACGCGGGCTGCGGACTGGCCGTGGAACCTGAAATCCAGGCAGCGGTCGAACACGCGGCACGCCTGCTGGAGAAGGCCGGTGCCATCATCGAACCGATGCAGCCTTTCATGTCGCAGGCAATGCTCGACGGCATGGACCATCTGTGGCGCATGCGCTCGCTGGTGGACATGAAGGGCCTGCGAGCCGACCAGCGCTCGAAGGTGCTGCCCTACATCCGTGAATGGGCCGAGAGCGCGGCGGAGTTCAGCGGCGAGCACGTGTTCCGCAGCTTCAGCCAGTTCCATGCGACGCGCGTGGCGGCGATGAGCGCCTGCGCGCGCTTCGACTACGTGATCTCGCCGGTGTCGCCGAACATGCCCGCAGCGGCGGAGGCGCCTTCGCCCACGAACGATCCCTTGAGGCCGCTGGAGCACATCGGGTTCACTGTGCCGTTCAACATGTCGGAGCAGCCGGCGGCGTCGGTCAACTGCGGGTACTCGGCGGGTGGATTGCCGATTGGTCTTCAGATTGCGGGGCAGCGCTTCGACGATCTCGGAGTGCTGCGCGTTTCGCGTGCGTTCGAGCAGATTCGGGAGCCTCAGCGGCCCTGGCCCGTTGCGCCTTGACTCTGGTGTTGTTCGGGGAGCGATCACGCCGACGGGAGACATTCGCGGAGGGGAGTACCCGGTGCCATTCGCGCGCACCCCGGAGAACAGCAAGCTCAAGTCGCCGCATACCTCCCAGGCTTGTGGTTGATCCAGAGAAAGAGCCCCATCACCACAGCGGCCAGCACCGACCACCCCACACGCTGCGGCGGAATCACGAACAACGCGAGCAATACAACCGTGCAATCGATCCCGATCTGCACCTTGCCAGCCGGCCACCCGCGCTTTTCCTGCAGGTACAGCGTCAACACCGTCGCACCACCCAGGCTCGCGCGGTGGCGGGCGAGGAACAGACAGCCAGTGCCCAGCAGCAAGCCACCGAGCACGGCCGCAAAAGCCGGGTGCAGTGAATCGATCGACAGGTAGCGCGGCGCCCAGTCGGTCATCAGCGAGAGCAACGCAATGGCCGAGAAAGTCTTGATCGTGAACGCCCGCCCCATATGGCGCCATGCGAACCAGTAGAACGGCAGGTTGACCAGGAAGAACAGCTTTCCAAAGCTCACGCCAGTTGCGTAGTGCAACAGAAACGCGACGCCGGCCGTGCCGCCCGTGAGCAAGCCCGCCTGGCCGAACAGCATCATGGCAATGGCAACGAACAAGGTGCCCGAAAAGATCGCCTGCGCGTCATCGAAACGGGAATGGCGCAGCCATTCCGGTGGGGTTGTGGGAGGTGGCGCATCCATGGCAGACGTGACGCAAATCCCGCGCCACCCCGGGCCGGACTCACACCAGATGGGTAGCCAGCAGCTCCCGGGCCCGGGTCACGAACGCCGTTTCTCCCCTGCGACCGGGCAAGAACTCGAAGGCGACACGCGGCAGCGCCGGCAGCCCGTGGGGGGTGGCCAGCCGCGCCACGCCATCGCTGATGGCCGATTCGTTGAGGCAGGCCACGCCCAGCCCGGCGGCCAGCGCCGATTGCAGCCCCGCCACGCCCGAGGCCACGTGCGCCAGCGCGTAGGGCACCCGCCGGCGCCGCAGCAGCGCCACGGTGAACTGGTGCAGCGAACAGGTGTCCGGCAAGGCCAGCAGCCGCACCGGCTCGCCACGCACGAGCCGCATGCCCGCCGCGCCCAGCCACACCAGCGATTCGCGCCGGATCACCGACGCCCGGGGTTGCGCGGCGGAAACGCCGGCGATGTTCATCGCCACTCCCACATCGAAATCTCCCCGCGCATATGCAGCGCGCAGATCGTCGCTCTTCAGGATGGTGACGTGCAGCCGCACTTGCGGATAACTCTCGCCGAGCCGCCCCAGCAGGCGCGTCAGGTCCCCGGGCCGGAAGTAGTCGGTGACGGCGAGGCGCAGCTCGCCCTGCAGCGTCTCGCCATGCAGGTCACGAAACGCCTCGTCGCTCAGCGACAGGATGCGCCGCGCATAGCCCAGCAGCCGCACGCCCGCCTCGGTGGGTGAAACGCCCGCCTTGCTGCGGGTGAGCAGCGACTGCCCGGCCCGCTCTTCCAGCTTGCGGATCTGCTCGCTGACCGACGACTGCGAAAGAAAGACGCGCGGCGCGGCGGCCGTCAGGCTGCCTGCGTCGACGACCGCCGCCAGCGTGCGCAGCTGCTCCAGATCAAAGCCTTGCATGACTCACCCATCCGTTAATCCGATGGAATCCATCATATCTTCCCGCTTTTCCGATTGATAGGGAGTTCCCACAATCACCCCATCGACCACTCATTCACCCAGGAGTCCACCATGCCCCACATCGTCGTCCACCTCTCCGGCCAACCCGACGCCGCCCTCACCCGCAAGACCGTCGACACGGTCGCCGAGCTCACCCAGAGCGTGCTCGGCAAGCAATTGCCGGTGATCGCCATCACTGTGCAGTACATCGCCGCCGACGCCTGGTTCATAGGCGGCCAGACGCTGGCCTCGCTGGGCAAGTCGGCCTTCCACCTCGACATCAGCATCACCGACGAGACCAACACCAAGGCCGAGAAGGCGCGCTACCTGCGCGAGGTGCACGCGGCCATGGCGAAGATCCGGCCGGACTTGCACGAGGTGTCTTACATCCACGTGATCGACGCGCGCGGCGCGGCCTACGGCTACGGCGGCAAGACGCAGGAGTACCGCCACCAGCAGGCCGGCGTCTGAGTCGTTGAAGCATCTCCGGGGGCATGGCACCATGCCGCCATGCCCTCCGGAAAACCGCTCGCCGACAGCCTCGGCAACCCGCTCACCCTCGACGACCCCACCAGCCTGCCGCTGGTCGACGACTTCGTCATGGGGTTCATCTCGACAGAGGCTCGCGCCGTCAACCTGATCGCCGTGGCCGGCACCGATGCGAGCCCCATCGTGCAGGCCTACTGCGCCACGCTGCACCTGTTCGCCGAATCGCGCGAGGCCGTGGCCAACGCCCGGCCATTTCTCGACAAGGCCCGCGCCGGCGCCGCACGCGCGACGCCGCGCGAGCAGCGCTACATCGCGGCCGTCGAGGCCTGGGCCGAGGGCGACATCGCCCGCGCGATCGCACTGCATGCCGAGCAGGCCCGCGAACATCCGCGCGACCTGGTGTCGGTCAAGCTCGGCCAGTACCACTGCTTCAACACCGGCGACTGCCCCGGCATGCTCAAGCTCGCGCTGGCGGTGCTGCCGCACGCGGCCGACGTGCCCTACGTGCACGGCATGGCGGCCTTCGGCTACGAGCAGTGCCACCTGATGCGCGAGGCCGAGGCGAGCGCACGCCGCGCCATCGCCATGTGCCGCAAGGAGCCGTGGGCGCACCATGCGCTGGCGCACGTGATGCTCACCGAGGGCCGGCTCGCCGAAGGGCTGGCGTTCATGCAGAGCGTGAGCGACACCTGGACCGGCCTCAACTCGTTCATGGTCACGCACAACTGGTGGCACATGGCGCTGTTCCTCATCGACCTGGGTCGCGATGCCGAAGCGCTCGCGGTGTACGACGAGCGTGCCTGGGGCGTGGTGAAGGACTACTCGCAGGACCAGATCGGCGCCGTCTCGCTGCTCGCACGGCTGGAGCTCGCGGGCATCGACGTGGGCAGGCGCTGGGAGGACGTGGCCGGCTACCTGCGGCAGCGCCAGGCCGACCACGTGCTGCCCTTTCTCGACCTGCAGTACCTCTACGGCCTGGCGCGCGCCGGGCACCCCGAGGCGGAGGTTCTGCTGTGCAACATAGTGGCCTTCGCGCCGAACGCGCCGGCATCGACGCGCGCGGCATGGCAGCGCGTGTGCGTGCCGGCCGCGCATGGACTGGTGGCGCATGCGCGCGGCGATCTCGCGGCAGCCATCGAAGGGCTCGGCACTGCCCTGCCGCGCATGATCGAGATCGGCGGCAGCCACGCGCAGCGCGACCTGTTCGAGCAGGTGTATCTCGATGCGCTGGTGCGCAGCGGCACGGAGGCTTCGCTGTCCGCTGCCCAGGGCATCCTCCAGCAACAGCTCAATGGCCAGCCCGAGTCGCTGCGCCTGCGCCGGCAGACGGCGGCGGTGTACGAGCGCCTCGGCCTCGGGCAGCTTGCGACGCACGCCTGAGCGCATCTGCGAGCACCGCCCGGCAGCCCATGCCTTCAGGTCATGGGGCATGGTGCAAAAGGAATTGGCGATGACCCGGAGGCGGCTCCTAAACTGGCCGCTCCCTATCGACAAGAAGCCTTCAAGGCCCCATCGCCCATGCGCAAGTCTCTCGTCACGCTGGCCGTTCTCTCGGCCCTCGCACCCTTCGCACCCACCCTGCATGCCGCCGAGGGAACGCCCGTCGCGCTCGACCTGCTGCTGCGCGGCGGCACCGTCTACACGGGCGACTCCGACACGCCGGTGGTGGGCGATGTCGGCATCGCGGGCGACCGCATCGTGTTCGCGGGCAAGGCGGCGCCAGCGCAGTTCACGGCAAGGCGCGTCATCGACGCCACGGGCATGGTGGTGGCGCCGGGCTTCATCGACGCCCACACGCATGCGGATGCCGACCTGCACTCGAACGATCCGAAGAAGCGGCTGAACATCCCGTTCATCACGCAGGGCGTGACCACCGCGGTAATCGGCAACGACGGCTTCGGCGGCTTCGACATCGCGGCGCAGGCGCAGAAGCTGCGTGCCGCGCCGGTGGGCACCAACGTGGCCATGTACGTGGGCTTCGGCCCGGTGCGCATGAGCGAGCTGGGCGAAGCCAACCGGGCACCGACGCCCGAGCAGCTCGAGGCGATGAAAAAGCGCGTGAGCCAGGGCATGTGCGAAGGCGCGCTTGGCCTTTCGACCGGGCTCTTCTACACGCCGCAGAACTTCTCGAAAACCGAGGAGGTCATCGAGCTCGCGAAGGTGGCGGCGCGGCACGGCGGGCTGTACGACAGCCACATCCGCGACGAGTCCATGTACAACATCGGCCTCAAGGGCTCCATCGACGAGGCGATCCGCATCGGCCACGAGGCGAAGCTGCCGGTGCATGTGGCGCACATCAAGGCGCTGGGCGTCGACGTGCAGGGCCAGAGCGGCGACATCATCAAGCGCATCGAGAAGGAACGCGCGGGCGGGCTGGACATCACGGCCGACCACTATCCGTGGACCGCGTCGAGCACGCGCTTCTCGGCCGCGCTGCTGCCGCCCTGGGCCAACGAGGGCGGCCGTGCGGCGACGCTGCAGCGCTTCGACGACGCCTCGCAGCAGGAGCGCCTGCGCAAGGACATGCGCGAGAACCTGCGGCTGCGCGGCGGCCCCGAGGCCATCCTGTTCTCGGCCGGCAGCACGAAGTACGTGGGCAAGACGCTGGCCGACGTGGCCAAGGCATCGAACGCCGATCCGGTGGAAGCCGCCATCGCGGTGCTGCGCGACGGCGACCTGATGATCGCCTCGTTCAACCAGAGCGACGACGACGTGCGCGCCTTCATGAAGCGACCGTGGGTCATGACCTCGTCCGACTCGTCGCTGGGCCATCCGCGCGCCTACGGCACCTTCGCGCGCAAGTACGACCAGTACGTGGTGAAGGAGCACACGATCTCGCTGGCGCAGTTCATCCGCAGCAGCTCGTCACTCACGGCCGACACGCTGGGGCTGAAGCAGCGCGGGCACCTGCGCCCGGGCTACTACGCCGACGTGGTGGTGTTCGATCCGGCGCGCTATGCGGCGAAAGCCACCTACACGCAGCCGACGCTGCTGTCGGAAGGCGTGAGCACGGTGCTGGTGAACGGGCAGCTCGCCGTCGACGGCGGCAAGCCCACGGGCGTTGGCGCCGGCCAGCCGCTGCTGCGCACGCCGAAGGCGGGCAGCTGCGGCTGAGGCCGAGGGCCCTTCCTCAATCCTTGTTCTTCAGGTGCCGCGTCTGGTCGTAGGTCGGCTGCGGCGGCAGGTCGGCCAGGTGTCGCGTGTCGGCCCATTCGACGATCTCGATGTCGTCGGGCCGGGCCGCGTCGGCGATGCGGATGCGGTTGAAGCCCGCGTTGGGAATGTCGCTCTGGCGCGGCCCGCTCAGGCTCAGGCCCCTTGCAGTGCGCCACACCATGTCGAGCACGCCGCCGTGGGTGACGACGATCAGGTGCTGCCCCTTGTGCGCGGCGGCGATGCTGCCCAGCGCCGCGATGACGCGCGTGTGGAATTCGCGCGCCGTCTCGCCTTCGGGCATGGCGTGGTCTTCGCGAAACTCCAGCCACTCTTCCCAGGCGCGCGGATGCAGGCTCTGGATTTCGTCGGAGCGCATGCCCTCGACCACGCCGAAGAACTGCTCGCGCAGCCCCGCAGAAGTGACCACCGGCAGCGACAGCTGCGACGCCGCGGGCGCTGCGGTCTGCTGCGCCCGCATGAGGTCGCTGCTGATGATGTGTTGCACCACCGTCTCGCCGGCCAGCCGCAGGCCGAGGCGGCGGGCTTGCTCATGGCCGATGTCATTGAGCGGAACATCGGCGTGCCCCTGAAAGCGCAATTCGCGGTTCCAGGCGGTTTCGCCGTGGCGGATGAGGATCAGGTCGGTGGTGGTGTCGGGCTTGGGCGTTGGCATTGACGCCCATTTTCCACCGTGCGCGTGACGCTCGGGCTTTTGTGGCCCGCAAGCTGTTGCTCGACCGCCACCGAGCCTAGATCCGCACCGGCGACGGCGTGAGCAGCGCCAGCACCCACGCGATGATGAAGCCGCCGACGATGGCGCAGACCACCACCACGGCGGTGTACGCAATGGCCTTGTCGGGCGGGCACTTCATGAGCACCGGCAGGCCGGTGTAGAGCAGGTACACGCCGTACAGTGCTGCCAGCGCGCCGAGAACCGACAGCGAAGGCAGCAGGCTGAAGATGCCGCCTACAAAGGCTGCGGTGCTGGCATAGGCCGACAGCTTGAGCGCGCCGATCTGGCTCCTGGTGCCCTCGAAGGTCGGCGCCATTGCGTCGATGATGAGTGCGAGCACGAACACCATCACCAGCGACAGCACGTAGCCCACGACCATGTTCGCGAGCCCCGAGACGATCGGCACGCGAAAGCTCACACCGAAGGCGCCGATGCCGATCAGCGACAGGCCGATGAAGCTCGCCACCGCCGGGATCAGCGCGAGGATCATCACGTAGTTCTTGTAGAGCGAGGCAGCGTCGGCCGGCTCCGCGTCGATCTCGGGCCAGGTGGCCTTGGGCTTGAGCAGGATGGACTGCACGCGTTCAACCAGGTTCATTGAGAGTCCTCGGCATGGGTCTCAAAAGTATGCCGAGGTCGCTTCCGGATGGCTGCTGGCCAGGAAGCCTATGCCATGCGCCATGCCGCGACGCTGGCTGCCGCATTCGCGCAAAATCCGTCTCCATGCCCAATCTCATCCTGCTACCCGGCCTCGCTTGCGACGAGCGCATCTGGGAAGCCCAATTGCCCGCCCTTCCCTCCGCCTTCGGCGCCCGCGTGAGCGACGTCCAGCGGCACAACGACACCATCGAGGGCATGGCCGCAGCCGTGCTGCGCGACAACGAGGGGTCGCTGATTCTGTGCGGCGCCTCGATGGGCGGCATGGTCGCCATGGAGGCGGCCCGCCAGGCGCCCGGGCGCATTGCCGGGCTCGCGCTGCTCGGCACCAGCGCACGGCCCGAGACGCCCGACATGTTCACGCTGCGCGAGGGCGCCATCGAATACTTCGAGCGCGGCGAAGTGCGCGACGTGATCGAGCCGAACGTCTACTTCGCCTTTCACCCCACGCAGGCGGCCGACCCGGTGATGGTGCAGCGCTACCTCGACATCGTGCTGGGCGCGGGCGCAGAGCAGCTCATCCGCCAGAACCGCGCGGTGATGCGGCGGCCCGATGCGCGGCTGCACCTCGCGTCGCTGCGCGCGCCGGTGCTGCTGGTGTGCGGCGACGAAGACCGGCTCGCGCCGCCCGAATGCACGAGCGAGATGGCGGCGCTGCTGCCCCAGGCGCAAGTCGTGTGGGTGCCCGAATGCGGCCACATGCTGACGATGGAAAAGCCCGAGCTCGTCAACGCGGCACTCAACGGCTGGCTGGCGAAGCACTTCCCGACTACCGCCTGAACGCGCCGGCTGGCCGCCTCAGTGCAGTTGGCCGCCGGTTTCGGCAACGTCGTGCTTCACCGCGAGCGCGGTGGTCACGGCAATGCGCAAGGCCTTGACCATCGTTTCAAGCGACATGCTCGGCGCACCCGGAAAGCGCGCTGCCTGCTCCGGCAGGTAGGGAATATGGATGAAGCCGCCGCGTTGCCCCGGCACCGGATGCGTCGCGATGCGGTGCATCAGGCCGTAGAAGATGTGGTTGCAGACGAAGGTGCCCGCGCTGTTCGACACCGAGGCCGGCACGCCGGCCGCGCGCAGGTCACGCACCATGGCCTTGATCGGCAGCGTCGAGAAGTACGCGGCGGGAGCCCCCGGCACCACGGGCACGTCGATGGGCTCGCGGCCCTTGTTGTCGGCCGTGCGGGCATCGTCGATGTTGATGGCGATGCGCTCCGGCGTGAACTCCGCACGCCCGCCGGCCTGGCCGATGCACAGCACCAGCTGCGGCTGGAGCTCGTCCATCGCGCGGACGAGCACGTCGATGGCATCGCCGAAGACGCAGGGCACCTGGCGTGCATGCACTGTCGCGCGGCCGCTCTTCCAGCCATCGAGCGCGTGCACCGCTTCCCATGACGGATTGATCGCCTCCTGCTCGAAAGCATCGAACCCGGTCAGCAGGACGTTGATGGGCTTTGCTGCCACGGCACGACCCGTGTGTGTTCAGGCCGTCCGTCAGGCCATCGCCTGGACGGCAATGCCTTCCTGCTGCAGCCGCTCGCGGATGCGGCGCGCAAAGGCCAGTGCGTGGGCGCCGTCGCCATGCAGGCACACGGTCTGCGCATTGACGGGCACGACGCTGCCGTCGATGGCGGTCACACGGTGGTCGCGCACCAGCGAGAGCGTTTGCGCGATCGACTGCTCTTCGCTCTCGATCAGCGCGCCAGGCTGGCTGCGCGGCACGAGGCTGCCGTCGGGCATGTAGCCGCGGTCGGCGAACACCTCTTCGACCGGCGCGAGGCCGGCCCGACGGGCCGCGTCGATCATGTTGCTGCCCGCTAGGCCGAAGAACTTGAGCGAAGGGTCGAAGCGGCGCACCGCCTCGCACAGCGCGTCCGCCAGCTCGGGCTCCTTCACGGCCTGGTTGTAGAGCTGGCCATGCGCCTTCACGTGCGAGAGCTTGCCGCCCTCGGCCTTCACGATGGCCGCCAGCGCGCCCACCTGGTAGAGCACGTTGGCCACGATCTCGTCGGGCGGCAGGTGCATGGTGCTGCGGCCGAAGTTCTCGCGGTCCGGAAAGCTGGGATGCGCGCCGATGGCCACGCCGTTCTGTATCGCCCAGCGCACGCACTGCTGCATGGTCTTGGCGTCGCCCGCGTGCCAGCCGCAAGCGATGTTGGCGGAGCTGACGAGTGCGAGCAGGGCTTCGTCGCTGCCGGCGCCTTCGCCGAGGTCGGCATTGAGGTCGATTTGCATGGTGGGGCTTCCTTTTCCGCGAGTTCCGCGGAGTCTATGCCGGGCTCGGCCAGCCTGCAGCAGCCAGCCCTTGCGCCACCTGCGACAGGTAGCGCTGCTGGTCGGCCCATGCGGCCAGCGCCTGCGGCTGGTCGACCTGCACGAGGCGCAGCCTGCCGTTGAGCGGCGCCTGCGCAAGCTTCCAGAGATCGGCGCGAATGACCACGCCGATGCGCGGATAGCCGCCGGTGGTCTGCGCGTCGCCCATCAGGATGATCGGCTGGCCCGAGGGCGGCACCTGGATCGTGCCGGGGATCACGCCCGACGAGAGCATGTCGCCGCCGCGCTTGCGCTTGAGCTCGGCGCCCGCGAGCCGGCTGCCCATGCGGTTGCTCTGCGGCGTGATGCGCCAGCGCTCGCCCCACAGTTGCTCGCGCGCGGCCAGCGTGAACAGTTCGAACTCGGGGCCAGGCAGCACGCGCAGGGCGATGGCGCCGTCGTCTTCGTTGGGGCCCCAATCGGGACCGCGCAGGCCGAAGGCTCGGCGTTCGCGCTGCGCTGCGTTCAGCGGCGAAGTACCCGTCGGCAGCCGGTCGCCCTTGCGCAGCGCACGGCCTTCGTGCCCACCGAAGCCGGCCTTGAGGTCGGTGCTGCGCGAGCCGAGGATCTGCGGCACGTCGATGCCGCCCGCCACCGCCAGCCAGCTGCGCAGGCCGACCTTCTTCACGCCGGGTGCATTGGCGCCCGCGAGCCTGAGCGTCTGGCCGGCCACGACCGGCACGCTCCAGCAGGGCCACAGCGGCACGCCGTCGAGGCTGGCACTGAAGTCGTCGCCGGTGAGGGCGATGCGCGTGTCGGCTTCGAACTGCAGCTCGCAGCCGCCCATCGTGAGTTCGAGGCCCGCCGCGCCATCGGCGTTGCCCACGAGCCGGTTGGCCAACGTGAGCGCCAGCACGTCGAGCGCGCCGCCCGGGCAGATGCCGAGCTGCCGATGGCCGTGCCGGCCCAGGTCCTGCACCGACGCGAGCACGCCGGGTTTGCGGATGACGATCATGTCTGCACGCTCTCTGCGACGAAGCGCACGCGGTCACCGGGACGCAAGAGCGTCGGCGATTCGGCCGTGGGGTCGAACAGCTCGAGCGAGGTGCGGCCGATCAGCTGCCAGCCGCCCGGCGACACCAGCGGGTAGATGCCGGTCTGCTCGCCTCCGATGCCGACCGAGCGCGCGGGCACCGCCGTGCGCGGCTCGGCGCGGCGGGGCGTGGCGAGTTCGGGCGGCAGGCCGCCCATGAAGGCGAAGCCCGGCAGGAAGCCCAGCAGGTAGACGATGTATTCACCGGCGCTGTGGCGCCGCACCACCTCGGCCGGCGTGAGGCCGGTGTGGGCGGCGACATCGGCCAGGTCCGGCCCGTGCTCGCCGCCGTAGGCTACCGGAATCTCGACCAGCCGGCCCGCCACGCCACCAGTCGGCAGCTTCGGCCATGCTTCGAGAACGTACGCAGTGAGCGCGTCGAGGTCGATCGCGGTCGGATCGAAAGTGAGCGTGAGGTTGTTCATACCCGGCAGCGTTTCGCCGACGCCGGGCCACTGGCGGGCGCGCTCCGCAAGGGCCCAGATGCGCTGCTGCTGCGCCAGCGTGGCCGGCGCGGGCAGCTCGCAGAGCAGCGCTGCATCGCCCAGAAGATGCAGCCGGGGCGGCGGGGTGCCGCTCATCGCGGCTTATTCACGGCCGAGGCTGCGGACTTTGGCCGCCAGCTGCTGCTCCACGTTGGGAGAGACGAACTTGTGGACCTCGCCGCCGAGCATGGCGATCTCGCGCACGAAGGTGCTGGAGATGAACTGGTACTTGTCGCTGGGGGTCAGGAACACGGTCTCGACATCGGGCATCAGCGAGCGGTTCATGCCCGCGAGCTGGAACTCGTAGTCGAAGTCGGTCACGGCGCGCAGGCCGCGCACCATGGCCTTGCCGCCACGCGCGACGACGAAGTCGCGCAGCAGGCCCGAGAAGCTCTCGACGGTGACCTGGTCGCTGTAAGGCTTGACGGCCTCGCGGGCCATGTCCATGCGCTCTGACAGCGTGAACAGCGCCTTCTTGTGGTGGCCCGCCGCGACGGCGACGATCACCTTGGAGAAGAGCTGGGTGGCACGGCGCACCACGTCCTCGTGGCCGAGGGTGATGGGGTCGAATGTGCCGGGGTAAACCGCGATGACGTTGCTGGCCATGGTTGCTTCTTCCTCATGCTGCCGGTGCGGCTTGTTCGGCGGATTATGCAGTCCCCTCGGCAGCCAGCCGCAACAGGTGGGCGTGCACGGCGCCGGCCTTCAGGTAACGGAAGCCGACGAGGCCGAAGGCGGCCAGTTCTTCGTCGCTCCAACGGCGCGGCGCTTCGAGGTACACCGAGCCGCCCGCACGCAGCGCGCGCGCGGCGGCGCGCAGGGCCGGTTCGTAGAGGGCTGTGCTGTCGAAGGGCGGGTCGAGGAACACGGCATCGAGGCTGCCGGCCGGCGCGCGTTCGAGCGCGGTGACGCCGTTGCCGCGCTCGATGCGCACAGCCTCGGCGCTCAGCTTGGTCTTGGCGGCCTGGAGCTGCGCGACGAGCGCGGCGTCCTGCTCGCACAGCAGCACGTTCGCCGCGCCGCGCGAGGCGGCCTCGAAGCCGAGCGCGCCAGTGCCCGCGAAGGCGTCGACGCACTGCCATCCCGGCAGTTCGCCGCCACCGGCGCCGGCCAGGCTCGCGAGCCAGTTGAACAGGGTTTCGCGTACGCGGTCGGGTGTGGGGCGCAGGCCGGGCTTGTCGGCCACGGCGAGGCGGGTGCGCTTCCATTCGCCGCCGATGATGCGCACCTCGCTGGGCTTCGACGGGCGCTTGGGCTTGGGTGCGGCGGGACGGGAGGCGGGGGCGGCTTTCTGGGGCATGCGGCGAGCTTAACGCCGCCCGCATGCCCGCTTTCAGAGCCCTGCAAGCGCTCGCTGTGCCAGCATGGCGGCCAGCAGAAGCATGGTGCCGCCAATGAGCGCATCGAGCATCTGCCAGGCGCGCGGCCGCGCGAACACCGGTGCGAGCAGCCGCGCGCCGAAGCCCAGCGAGGTGAACCACAGCGCGCTCGCCGTGGCGGCGCCCGCCACGAACCAGACTTTGAGCAGCCCCGCGTACTGCGCGCCCGCGCTGCCCACGAGCAGCACCGTGTCGAGGTAGACGTGCGGATTCAGCAGCGTGAAGCCGGCCGCCTGCGCCACCACGGCCACGCGCGACAGCGAAACGCCCTGCGCCGTGGTCTGCAGCGCGGCGGGCTGCCGCGAGCGCCACAGCGCCTTGAGCCCGTAGCCGCAGAGAAAGGCCGCACCGAGCCCCGCGAGCACGGTGGCCAGCATCGGCCTCCCCTGCAGTGCCTGTGCCATGCCGGCGACACCGGCGCCGATCAGCACCGCGTCGCTGGCCGCGCAGAACAGCACCACCGCGCCCACGTGTTCCCGGCGCAATCCCTGGCGCAGCACATAGGCGTTCTGCGCGCCGATGGCGACGATGAGGACCAGGCTCATGAAGAGCCCGTTGGCGAAGGCAGTGGTGACGTGTACGGCTTGCATGCTTCGAGGATGCCGCCCGCGCAGGATTAATTCAAACTAAACTTTCTTAATCTGATTCAGTTTTACTTCATCACCATGCTCGACTACGCCGCCCTGAACGCCCTTGCCGCCGTCGTACGCGAGGGCAGCTTCGAACGCGCCGCCCGCGCGCTGCACGTCACGCCCTCTGCGGTGTCGCAGCGCATCAGGCAGCTCGAAGAGCGCACCGGCGGCGCGCTGCTGGTGCGCGGCCAGCCCTGCGTCGCAACGGAGGCTGGGCTGCAACTGTGCCGGCACGTCGAGCGCGTGGGCATGCTGGAGCACGAGCTGCGCGAGGCCCTGCCCGCCCTCGGCATGGGCGGCGACGAAGCGGGTGGCGAGCGCGTCACGGTGCGGGTGGCCGTCAACGCAGACAGCCTCGCAACCTGGTTCGTGGCCGCCGCCGCAGCCTTCGCCACGCAGGAACAGGCTGCGCTGCTCGACCTCACGGTGGACGACCAGGACCATACGGCCGAACGGCTGCGCAGCGGCGCGGTGTTCGCGGCGGTCACCGCGCTGGCGCAACCGGTGGCGGGGTGCAACAGCGAGGCGCTGGGCACGATGCACTACGTGGCGGCCGCGAGCCCCACATTCGTGCGTGAACACTTCTCCAAGGGCGTGGGTGCCCGCACGCTGGCGGACGCCCCGAGCCTGGTGTTCGACCGCAAGGACCGGCTGCAGACGCGCTGGGTGCGGCGCATCTGCCACCGCAATGTCGAGACGCCGCGGCACTGGATTCCCTCGCCCAACGCATTCGTCGAGGCGGCGTGCGCGGGCATGGGCTGGGGCATGCACCCGGCCAGCATGGTGGCCGGTGCAATCAAAGACGGCAGGCTGGTTGAACTGGTGCCCGGCTCGACGCTGCCGGTGCCGCTCTACTGGCAGCAGGCGCGGGCGGCGCCGCGGCTGCTCGAACGGCTTGGGGCGGCGGTGCGGGCTGCCGCCAGCAGCGGCCCGCACGCCCTGGTGGTGTGACCGCCGGTCAGGGCTGCGCCTTGGCGGTCGTCTTGGCTTCCTTGCCGCCCACCACCACCGTCACCATGCGCTCGGGCTGCAGCTTGCGCTGGAAGGCCGCCTTGACGTCGGCCGCCGTAACCGCGTTCATGCGCGCGGTCCAGGTGTCGAGGTAGTCCAGCGGCAGGTCGTGCCAGGCGATGTTGGCAACGTTGCCGATCAGCTTGCGGTTGCTGTCCAGCAGCAGCGGAAAGCCGCCGATCAGGTTGTCCTTCGCGGCCTTCAGTTCGCTGGCGGTCGGGCCTTCGGCCACGAACTTCGCGAGCACTTCGCGCGACATCTTCACCGCCTCTTCGGCCTGGTCGGGCCGGGTCTGGAAGCCGACGCGGAAGGCGCCCGCCTCGAGCCCCGGCGCGAAGCCGCTGTAGATGCTGTAGGTCAGGCCGCGCTTCTCGCGCACCTCGTTCATCAGGCGCGAGACGAACCCGCCGCCGCCGAGCACGTAGTTGCCGAGCGTGAGCGCGAAGTGGTCCGGGTCCTTGCGCGGATAGCCGGGCTGGCCGATGAAGACGTGGGCCTGTGCCGAGTCGAAGGAAATGCGCTCGTCCTTGGGCGTTGTCAGCGCGGCCACTGGTGCAACGGCAGGCAGCGGCGTGCAGGCCTCGGGGCCGGGCAGGCGCGACAGCAGCGTGGTCGCGATCGTCTCGGCCTCGGCGCGCGTCACGGCGCCCACGATGCTGAGCTTGGCGCGGCACGGCACGATCAGCTGCTGGTAGCGCTGGCGCATGGCGGCGGTGTCGATGCGCGCGAGCGTTTCTTCTGTCACCTCCTGGCCGTAGGGGTGCACGCCGTAGACGGCTTGCGCGAAGGCGCGGCCCGCAACGGTCGCGGGCTTGGTGTTGGCTTCCTTGATGGCCGCGTTGATGCGTTCGCGCTCGCGCAGCCACACGTCGTCGGGAAATGCCGGCTCGCCGATCTCGCGCGATGCCAACGCCACCGCCTTGTTCAGCAACGCCGGATCGGACAGCGTGCGCAGCGAATAGCTGGTGCGATCGGTGCCGGCGCTCACGTCGAAGCTGGCGCCCAGATCGGCCCAGGCTTCGCCCAGGGCGTTCTGGTCGAGCGCCGGTTCGCCGCTCTTGCCGGCGCGTACGCCCTTCTCGACCATGGTCGCGGTGGTGCTGGCCAGGCCAGCCTGTGGTGCGGGGTCGCGGCGGCTGCCGGCGTCGAAGTCGATCTGCACGTCGACGATCGGCAGCGCGTTGGTCGACACGAGGTAGATTTTTGCGCCATTGGCCAGCGTCCACTGCTGGATGGGCAGCGCAGCCTGCGCGCTGGTGATGCCCACGATGGCGGTGACGCCCGCGAGCAGGGCGCACTGGGCGATCTTCTTGAGAGTTTTCATGGAACGGGACCTGTCTTTCAGCGCATTTCGCCTGCGGGCGCCGCGAAGCCACGGCCACGGGGCTTCGCTTCGGGCGGCAGGGGGCGCAGCGTGGCGACCGTGAGCTGGTCGTCACCGAAGTACTTGGCGGCCACGGCCTGCACCTGGGCGGCCGTGACGGATTGCAGCCGGGCGACGATGCGCTCGCTGGCGTCGAGCGGCAGGCCCTGGATCCAGTTGCTGCCGAGTTCGCGCGCCTGCGCCATCACCGAGTCGCGCTTGTAGGTTTCGCTCGCCACCCACTGGGTCTTGACGCGGGCCAGTTCGGCTTCGCCCACGCCGTCTTTGGCGACGCGCGCCAGTTGGGCGCGCAGCGCGGCCTCGACCACCTCGGCGCTCTTGCCGGCGGCTGGTACGCCGTCGAGCACGAAGAGCTGCGGGCCGCGGCCCATGAAGCCTGAATAGGCACCGGCCGAATCGGCGACGCGATCGGGCCCCTGGGTGAGTGCGCGGTCGAGCCGCGCGCCGGCATAGCCGTCGAGCACGGCGGACAGCACCACCAGCGCCCAGGCGTCGCTGTTCGCGTCGTCGATGCTGGCGAGCTGCGGCACGCGGAAGGCCAGCGACACATACGCCTGCTCGGCCGGCGCCTTCAGTTCGATGCGGCGGATGCCGCGCTGCGTCGGCTCGGTGCGCGGCTTGCGCGCAGGCACGGCACTCGACGGGATGCGGCCGTAGTACTTCTCGGCCATGGCGCGCACCTGGGCCACGTCGACATCGCCGGCCACCACGAGCACGGCGTTGGCGGGAACGTACCAGCGCTTGAAGAAGGCGCGTGCGTCCTCGGGCGTCATCGCGTCGAGATCGCTCATCCAGCCGACCACGGGGCGGTGGTAGGGCGAGGCGGTGAAGACGGCGGCGTTCTGCTGTTCGCCGAGCAGCGCGCGCGGCTGGTCTTCGGTGCGCAGGCGGCGTTCTTCCTTGACCACCTCGATCTCGCGCTTGAACTCGTCGTCAGGCCACTGGTTGTTGGCGAAGCGGTCCGATTCAAGCTTCATCACCTGTTCGAGGCTGCCGGCCGGAATCTGCTGGTAGTAGCCGGTGTAGTCGCGGGTGGTGAAGGCGTTTTCCTGGCCGCCGAGGGCCGCCACGCGGCGCGAGAACTCGCCGGGCTTGATGTCCTTGGTGCCCTTGAACATCATGTGTTCGAGCGCATGTGCCACACCGGAGGTGCCGTCGACTTCGTCGATGGAGCCGACGCGGACCCAGACCATCTGCACCGCCGTGGGCGAGCGCCGGTCGGGCTGGACGATCAGCGTCATGCCGTTGGCAAGCGTGAATTGCTGGGGGCCGGGCGCCGCGGCTGCGGCGGCGGAAGGTTGGGTAGTCTGGGCCTGCGCAGGCATGGCCCATGGCGCCAGAAGCGCCATCGCCAGCACCGCACCAGACGCAGCACGGCGTGGCGGGAGGTGTTTCATAGAATGGGTCGGATTGTAAAAAGCTCCTGATGTTCAGTTTCTTCAAGAAAAAACCGCCTGCCGAAACCCCCGATACGCCGGCGCCCACCCCGCCGGCCGCACCGGCGCCTGCCCCCGAAGCCGCGCCGGCGCGCTCGGTGTTCTCGCCTTCGAGCTGGTTCGGCTCGAAGCCGGCGGCCGAAGAAACGCCGGCTCCTGCTGCGCCGCCAGCACCAGCGCCCTCCCCGGCGCCAGCGCCTGTCGCAACTCCAGTAGCGGCACCCGCGCCAGCCCGCGTATTCGTTCCACCGCCTGTTCCGACCCCAGCTCCCGCGCCGGTTCCTGCACCCGCCGCCGAAATCGCCGTCGCCACTGAGCGCAAGGGCTGGTTCGACAAGCTCAAGACCGGCCTGCGCAAGACCGGCACCGGCATCCAGGCCGTCTTCGTCAACGCGCAGATCGACGACGCGCTTTACGAAGAACTCGAATCCGCCCTGCTGATGGCCGACACCGGCGTCAAGGCGACCGAATACCTGCTTGACGACCTTCGCGGCCGCGTCAAGCGCCAGATGGCCACCGACGCAGCGCAGGTCAAGGTTTTGCTGGCCGAGGCCGTGGCCGACCTGCTCAAGCCGCTCGAGAAGCCGCTGGTGATCGGCCAGTTCACGCCCACCGTCATCATGGTGGCCGGCGTCAACGGCGCGGGCAAGACCACCTCCATAGGCAAGCTCACCAAGCACCTGGCCACCGAAGGCGCCTCGGTGCTGCTGGCCGCGGCCGACACCTTCCGCGCCGCGGCACGCGAGCAGCTGCTGGTCTGGGCCGACCGCAACACGGTCGAGATCGTGAGCAACGAGGGCGGCGATCCGTCGGCCGTGAGTTTCGACGCGGTGAACGCCGGCAAGGCGCGCGGCAAGGACGTGGTGCTGGTCGACACGGCCGGCCGCCTGCCGACGCAGTTGCACCTGATGGACGAGCTGAAGAAGATCAAGCGCGTCGTCACCAAGGCCGACGCCACGGCGCCGCACGAGGTGCTGCTGGTGATCGACGGCAACACCGGCCAGAACGCGCTCGCGCAGGTCAAGGCCTTCGACGAGACGCTGGGCCTCACCGGCCTGATCGTGACCAAGCTCGACGGCACGGCCAAGGGCGGCGTGCTGTGCGCCATTGCGCGCGAACGGCCGATTCCGGTCTATTTCATCGGCGTGGGCGAGAAACTCGAAGACCTCGAAACCTTCAACGCCCGCGAATTCGCGCAGGCGCTGCTCGGATAAAAAAAACGGCCCCGGCTTGCGCCGGGACCGCTTCGCTTTTTCTCCCTCTCCCCTTTTCCTTCTCTTGCGGGAACGCAATGCAGCGAAGGTAGTGCGTGCAGCGAAGGCTCGCCAGTGCCGAAAGTCATGGGCTTATCTGGCAACGGCAACTTCGGCCATCGCCTGCAGCAGCGAATCGGCCACGACCGGCTTGAACAGCACCGGCACCTGCGACTCGCGAACCCGCTGCAGCCGGTCGGGCGAGGTCTCGCCGGTGATGAGCAGCAGCGGCGTCGTCACGCCCTGGCCCTGGCTGAGCCGCAGGCCCGCATCGAGCCCGTCGGCGCCGTCGGCCAGCCGGTAGTCGCACAGCAACAGGTCGAAGGGGCGGCCTTCGCCGCTCGCCTGCCGCAGGGCAGCGGCAGCGCCGGCCTCGTCCGCCACCGCATGGGCGTCGATTGCGTGGGAGCGCAGCAGGCCCATCATGGCTTCGCGGATTTCCAGTTCGTCGTCGAGCAGCAGCACGCGCCCGGGCAACACTGGCGCCGGACCGCGGCGCTGCCCGGTGGCAGCGTCGGCCGTGGCGGCCGGCGCCAGCGCCCCGATCAGCTCGCGCGCCGCCGCACTGACTGCCGGCACCACCACGCGAAAGTGCGTACCCCGCCCCAGCCGCGAATGCATCTGCACCGGATGCCCGAGCAGCCGCGATAGCCGCTGCACGATCGACAGCCCGATGCCGAGCCCCCGCGAGCGGTCGCGGCCCGGATTGTTGATCTGATAGAACTCCTCGAAGATCCGGCCCGACTGCTCCGGCGCAATGCCGATGCCGCTGTCGCGCACCTCGATCCACACCGCGTCGCCGCGCTCGCGCGCCATCACCGTCACGCCGCCGCGGGCCGTGTACTTGAGGGCGTTGTCGATCAGGTTGGACAGCATGCGGTGCAGCAGCTGCGGGTCGCTGTGCACCCACAGGCCGCTGGCGCGCACGCGCAGCTGCAGTTGCTTCTGCTCGGCGCGCGCCGCGAAGGTGTGGTTGAGGGGCAGGAACAGCGCGTCGAGCTGCACCGGCTGCGGCGCGGGTGTGATCACGCCGGCGTCGAGGCGCGACACGTCGAGCATGGTGTCGAGCGAGGCGCCCAGCGCGTTCACCGCGCGCATCAGGCGCTCGGCGTTGCGGCCCTCGGGGCGGTCGCGCAGTTCATTCTCCAGCGCGGCGCCGAACAGCGCGATGGCATGCAGCGGCTGGCGCAGGTCGTGGCTGGCGGTGCCCAGGAAGCGGGTTTTTTCTTCGCTCGCGCGCTCGGTGGCGGCAATCTGCTCGCCGAGCCGCGCGGCGAGCGCCTCGTTCTCGAAGCGCAGCATGAGCGACGCGGTCAGCAGCTTGTGCTGGCCGACGCCCGCGTGCAGCGTCAGCAGCAGGTAGGCCGCGCCGGCTGCCGCCAGGAACAGGTGCAGCCCGTCGCCCTGCCACGCCAGCGCGGTGATCATGCCCAGCGACATCGGCATCGTGTAGCCGAAGAGCGCCGGCTTCAGCGGCCAGAGCGACTGCGCCGCCCGCGCGCAGCTGCCGACGATCACAGCCATCAGCAGCGAAGTCATGGGCAGGTTGTCGTGCGGCACGATGAGCCAGGGCACCACCGCCGTGACCATGCTCACCAGCGTGACCATGCGCGAAATCTTGCGCGCCCAGTACGCGCTTTCACGCACGGGCCGGGACGGATTCCAGCGCGGCGTGAAGAACACGTAGATGTCGGCCATCAGCAGCCCGGCCAGCCAGAACAGCAGGCTCGGGTCCTTCAGCTGCGAATAGATGATGCTGCCGAACACCACCACGAAGGCCATGTGCGTCAGCGTCGAGACACCGTAGGTGCTGTAGACCGAGGCAACGTGCTCCCGCAGCACCCGCTGGCCGAGTGCGTGGTCGGCGGAGGGGTCGTTCGACGCGTCGGGCTGCACGCTCAATGCAGGGTGCTGATCAACTGGGCGCGCGAGCGCATGCCGAACAGCAGCAGGATGGTCGAGACATGGTTCTTCACCGTGCCTTCGCTCAGGTTCGCGAGCTGCGCGATTTCCTTGTTCGCCTTGCCTTCGAGCACCCATTGCAGCACCTGCATCTGCCGCGGCGTGAGTTCCTGCCAGGCGCTGGCGTGGGCGAACTCGGCATAGCCGGTGAGCGATTTGGGCACGGCCGGTGGCGGCACCTCCGCCGCGCCGGGATCGAGCAGGCCGCAGGCGCGGATGAAGCTCACCACTTCCTTCAGGTCGGCCGACTTCGGCAGGAAGGCGGCGGCGCCCAGCGCGAGCACGCCCTGCGCCAGCGTGCTGTTGCCAGTGCCCGAGAGCACCACGATCCGCGCGGCAGGAAAGCGCAGCCGGAACTCGGCCACGCCGCTCAGGCCGTGCGTGTCGGGCAGGGCCAGATCGAGCAGCACGAGGCCGATGGAAGCCTGGTGGGTTTCGTACAGCGCGAGCGCGTCCGCAACGTTGCCGGCCTCGAAGACTTCGATGTTCGCGCCGGACGGGGTGGCCTGTGCCTGGACCAGCGCGCAGACGCCCAGGCGCAGCAGGTCGTGGTCGTCCACAACTAGGATCGCCCTGGGCGTGCGGGTGGGCGCGCCAGTCTCCGCGGCCGGTGACAGAGGTGCGGGTGGGGAGTCGAAGGATGCCACGCGCCGATCTTAGCGATGTAACCTTCTGGTGACAGTGCATAAAGTCATGGCAGCCGCCGTGGCTGTAGTGCTTTATGCTACTTTTTTGATAGCAATTTCGCATCGCATGTGCGCTTGCCATCGGGCTTCTCTGTGGGCACCATCGAAAGTCTCGCCGCACCGAACGGCGCTCACGGAGACTTGTCATGACGCATACCGCCGCCGCCCCCCTGGAATCGAGCGATCGCAAGGTCGACCGCCTGCTCGCCCGCTACGAAGAGAGCCACCGCAATCCGACCAACGAGCTGATCCATTTCGTGGCCATCCCGGCCATCATGCTGAGCATCGTCGGGCTGCTGTTCGCGCTCCATCCCTGGGTAGCCTACGGTTTCGTGGCCGCCAGCCTCGTCTACTACGCCCTGCTGCGCGCCCCGGCCTTCCTGCTGACCATGCTCGCGCTGACCGCCCTGGCCCTGGCGCTGGTGCATGCGATGGGCGGACTTGTATTGCCGATTTCAGCCGCTATCTTTGTGGTGGCCTGGATCTTTCAGTTCGTGGGCCACAAGATCGAGGGCAAGAAGCCTTCGTTCTTTGAAGACATCCAATATCTGTGGGTCGGCCCTCTGTTCGTGCTGTCCAAGCTTTTCCTAAAGCTGGGCGTGCGCTGGTAGCCACCGGCTATTCCGGCGATAGAAATTCAAGGGAACCCTTGGTTTAGCACTCCCTCTAACCGAGTGCTAATATGGCCCACACAAAGGAGTTTCCCCTGATGACAACGCTGTCTGGAGTCTCTGCCAACCAGCTGGCCGTCGCCAATCCATGGTCGATGGTTCCGCCGCTGGGCAACCTGGATGCCTACATTTCGGCCGCCAACCGCCTGCCGATGCTCACGCTCGAAGAAGAGCAGGGCTTCGCACGCAAGCTGCGCGACCAGAACGATCTCGAATCCGCTGGCGCGCTCGTGCTGTCGCACCTGCGCCTCGTCGTTTCCATTTCCCGCCAATACCTGGGCTACGGGCTGCCGCACGGCGACCTGATCCAGGAAGGCAACGTCGGCCTGATGAAGGCCGTGAAGCGTTTCGACCCCGACCAGGGCGTGCGGCTCGTGAGCTACGCCATGCACTGGATCAAGGCCGAGATCCACGAGTACATCCTGAAGAACTGGCGCATGGTCAAGGTCGCGACGACCAAGGCCCAGCGCAAGCTGTTCTTCAACCTGCGCTCGATGAAGCAGGGCTTCAAGGCCGACTCGGCTGCGGCCGACAACGGCACGCACCGCGAAACGCTGAGCCCCGACGAGGTGTCGCAAATGGCGACCCGGCTCAACGTCAAGCCTGAAGAAGTGCTCGAGATGGAAACCCGCCTGTCGGGCGGCGACGTCATGCTCGACCCGGGCCCGTCCGACGACGGCGACGAAACCTTCGGCCCGATCGCCTACCTGGCCGACGCCACGCAGGAACCGACTGCCCTGCTCGAATCGCAGCAACGCGACCGCCTGTCGAGCGACGGCATTGCCACGGCGCTCGAAGCGCTGGACGACCGCAGCCGCCGCATCGTGGAAGAGCGCTGGCTCAAGGTGAACGACGACGGCTCGGGCGGCATGACGCTGCACGACCTGGCCGCTGTGTACGGCGTGAGCGCCGAGCGCATCCGCCAGATTGAAGTCGCGGCGATGAAGAAAATGAAGAAGGCGCTTGCGGACTACGCGTAAGCCAGTCGCCCTCCAAGGAAAAAGCCCGGTATCCCGGGCTTTTTTCATTTGGAAAGCGTCCGCATCGCCCGCTTGGCGATGTAGCGGGTTTCAGCCGTGTCCGACTCCGCCACCCACCGCGCGCAGAGCTTGTCGACCCACTCGCCCTGGCTCTTGCTCGCGTCGTTGAGCCAGTTCGCCACCGAGTTCTGCACATAGCGGCTGGGGTCGGCGCGCAGTGGTTCGATCAGCGGCAGCGCGCGCCACGGCTCGGTCTTCAGCGCATCGATCTGCGCGCACCACACGCCGCGCGGACGCGTGAGCTCGCTGGCAAAGCGGCGGATGTTGGGGTCAGCGTCAAGCACCCACGGCTGCAGCAGTGCGAACGCTTCGTCGAGCGACTCGATGACCGCGTCGCGCACCGCCATCCATGCGATTTCCCGCACGCCGAAATGCGAGTCGGCGGCGAAGCGGCGCACCGCCTCCAACTGCGCCGGCAGCGGCAGGCCCGAGAGCGTGACCCACTGCGCGGCCCAGCAGCGGGCCACGTCGCTCGCGTGCGTGGCCAGCCGGTGGGCGACGGCATCGCGCTCGCCATGCAGCGCCGTCAGGTCGTAGAGCGCACGCGCGATGTGCCCGTGCCGCTGCATCGGCTTGAAGGCGCTCAGCATCGCGATCGTGTCTGCCAGCCGTTCGCTCTGCGCATCGAGACCGATGTGCCCCGCCACGCTGCGCGCCAGCCGGGGCAGCTCCAGCGCCATGAATTCGTTGAGGTTGACGGTTTCGAGCAGCCCGTCGTTGAGGGCGCCCAGCACCTCGGGTGGGATCAGCGCGATACGGAAGGCCCCCTTGCGCCCTTTCAGGTGCTCGACCGAGCCGGCGTCCATGTGCCCGGAGCCCTTCTCAGGAAGCCAGCAGCGTCTTCAGGTCGGACACCATCGACGGCACGCCGGCGCCGTAGCGCGCATAGAGCCGCAGCCGCCCCTGCGTGTCGTAGACGTAGCTGGCGGCCGAGTGGTCCATCGAATAGCTGGTCGGCGTCTTGCCGTCGACCTTCTTGTAGTAGACCTTGTAGTCCTTCGCGAGCGCGACCAGCTCGTCGGCCGTCGGGATCAGCGCGACGAAGCTCGGGTCGAACGCGCCCATGTAGGCCTTGAGCACCTCGGCCGTGTCCCGCGCGGGGTCGACCGTGACGAACAGCACCTGCAGCTTGTCGCCGTCCTTGCCGAGTTGCTGCTTGACCTGCGCCATCTCGGTCATCGTGGTCGGACAGACGTCGGGGCATTGCGCATAGCCGAAGAACAGCACGACCACCTTGCCCTTGAAGTCGGCCATGGTGCGGACCTTGCCGTCCGCGTCCTTCAGCGAGAAGTCCTTGGCGTAGTCGGCACCGGTGATGTCGACCGCAGTGAAGCTTTGCTTGGTCTCGCTGCAGGCCGAGAGGCCCAGGCCGAGGGTGGCGGTCACGCCCACCCAGCCGGCGCCCGCGGCAATCAGTCGAAGAGCGTTGCGCTTGTTCATGGAAACGTGGTCAGTGAATGTAGTGATCGACGAGCAGCGCCAGGAACAGCACGCTCAGGTGGATCAGCGAAAAGCGGAAGGTCTTGCGCGCCAGCGTGTCGGAGTAGTTGCGCCACAGCGCGAACGCATAGCCGGTGAAGCCGATGCTCACGGCAACGGCAACCGCCAGGTACAGCCAGCCGCTCATGCCGTAGATGAAGGGCATCAGGCAGGCCGCGAACAAGATGAAGGTATAGAGCAGCACCTGCAGCCGCGTGAACTCGTTGCCGTGCGTGACGGGCAGCATCGGAAGGCCGGCCTTGCGGTAGTCCTCCACGCGGTAGAGCGCCAGCGCCCAGAAGTGCGGCGGCGTCCACAGGAAGATGATGAGGAAAAGAATCAGCGCCTCGGGCCCCACGTCGCCCGTCATCGCGGCCCAGCCCAGCACCGGCGGCATCGCGCCCGACGCACCGCCGATCACGATGTTCTGCGGCGTCAACGGCTTGAGGATCACGGTGTAGATCACCGCGTAGCCGACGAAGGTGGCAAAGGTCAGCCACATGGTGAGCGGATTGACCGTGAACCACAGCAGCACCGAGCCGGCAGCGCACAGCAGCGCCGAGAAAATCAGCGCCTGCAGATCGCTGAGCTGCCCGCGCGCCGTGGGGCGCCAGGCGGTGCGCTTCATCTTGGCGTCGATGCCCTTCTCGA
This sequence comes from Variovorax sp. OV084, assembly GCF_900111625.1. Classification (NCBI taxonomy): domain Bacteria; kingdom Pseudomonadati; phylum Pseudomonadota; class Betaproteobacteria; order Burkholderiales; family Comamonadaceae; genus Variovorax; species Variovorax sp. OV084. Next base: position 31,618 of record NZ_FOII01000013.1, read on the forward strand.
CCAGGCAGTTGAACGCCGCCGCTGCACCCGCCACCAGCCAGATGCCGATGCAGGCCAGCACGGCGCGCTGCACATCGGCCCACGAAGGCAGGCCGGGCACGGCCAGCACCATGCCGATCAACGCGCAGAACACGATCAGCTGCACCACGCGCGGCTTGGTCAGCGCGTAGAACTGGCGCAGCACATTCGCGGTACTGGTTTGCTGAACGGGGATCGGGGTGCTCACGCGGCGGCCTTCCTTTGGTTGTTGTTGTGACCTGGTGCATTGTCACTGGCGCGCGCAGTCTGCGTTGCCAGGTCGCGCCGGCTCTCGCACAGGGCCCAGGTGAGCACCACGGCCAGCGCTGCGGCGCCGCCGGTATGAAGCACGGCCGCGGCCAACGGCCAGCCGAGCAGCACGTTGCCAAGGCCCGTGGCCAGCTGAAGCAGCGCCAGGCCCGCGAGCCATCGCGCCTGCGGGCGGAGTGTCTCGATGCGGCGCAGGCGCCATGCCAGCACGCCGAGCGCGACGAACACGGCATAGGCCATCAGCCGATGCGCGTAGTGAATCGCGGTGAGCGCGGAAAAATCGAGCGGCTGGCCTTCGCCGGTCACGCCGAGGTGGCGCCAGATTTCGAAGCCCTGCGCGAAATTCATGGCTGGCCACCAGCTGTCCTGGCAGGTCGGAAACTGCGTGCAGGCCAGCACCGCATAGTTGGTGCTGACCCAGCCGCCGAGCGCGATCTGCAGCACGAGCAGCACAGTAGTCGCGATGAGGCCGTTGCGCAGTGCGGGCGACACGGGCGTGGGCAGTCGCTGCGCCGCGCTCTGCTGGTAGCGCACCGCTTGGATGCACAGTAGCGCCAGCAGCACGATGGCGCCCATCAAATGCGTGGTGACGATGGCCGGGAACAATTTCCAGGTGACGGTGAGCGCGCCGAATGCGCCTTGCAAGCTCACGCCAACGAGCGTCGCCGTCGGCCACCAAGGATTCAGCACAACTTGCGCGATGGCAGGTGGAGGCTGCGGCGCGTTGCCGGCCTTGGGCCCGATGGAAGGCCACCAGCGCACCAGCCAGGTCGCCAGGGCCAGCACGAGGATCAGCACGCCGACACCCGTTGCCAGGTAGCGGTGAATCATCTCGACCCAGGCCTTGCTGTGCGTGACGGGGCCAGTCGGCTGGGCGCTCTGCGCCATCGCGATCTCGTGGCGCGCGCCGGCCGGGCTGGCATTACCGTAGCAGCCAGGCCAGTCGGGGCAGCCCAGGCCCGAATCGGTGAGCCGCGTGAAGGCGCCGAACAGCGTGAGATCGAAAGTGAGGAACAGCGTGAGCACAGTCAGCGCATGCAGCCGCCGCGCCGGGCCTGCGCCCGCGTTGCGGCGCCACACCCACACCAGCGGGCCGAGCGCGATCAGCACGCCGGCGGCCATGAGCCAGGCGATGGGCGTCAGATCGTAGAGCGAGCTCGTGTCCATGCGAGGTCTCAGCGGCCCGGTTCGTCCCACGACGCCGAGGCGCGCAGCAGGCGGTCTAGGTCGCGCTTGGCGCGGCCGGCGCCGGCGGCGTCCATGCGGGCGGGGAAACGCATCATCCAGTTGCCCATCGGGTCGACCACGTACAGGTGTTCGGCCAGCGAGCGACCCGACACGGGCGCGAGCCACTTGGCCAGCTGGTCGGCCGGCACGCGCAGCACGGTGGCACCGTGCAGGCCGTTGTTCAGGCGCTCAGGCACGGGAGCGGCGTCGCTCACGAGCCAGACGCGGTCCATGCGGTCTTTCTCGCGGCCCAGGCTTTCGCGCAGTTGCCGCTGCAAGTAGAGCTGCTGCTCGCACAGCGCGTCGCAGGCGGCATCGGCCACGGCCACCAGCAGCCATTGGCCCTTGAGCGTGGCGAAGTCGACCGGAGCGCCGTTGCGGTCGGTGGCGATCAGCTTCGGCAGCTCGTGCTGCGGATCGATCAGCTCGCCATAGACGCTGCGGCCTTCGGGCCGGATCACGTAGTAGGTGAAGTACGAGGCAATGACCGGCGCCGCGCACATCAGCATCACGGCGATCATCTTCCAGCGCCCGACGACCGTGCGCCGGCCCTCCGCACCGTCGAGCGCCTGGTTGGGCGACGGCATCGAATGCACCGTCAGGCCCAGCGGCTCGTCAGAAGCGGCCATCGCGTGCGCGGCGCCTTGAGCGGCGGAAGGGTGTGATGAATTGGAACCAGACATAGAGGATGACGACGAGGGCCGACAGGCCGAACCACTGGAATGCGTAACCGTAGTGCCTCTCCAGGCCCAGCGCCGGGGCCGGCCAGTCGCGCTGCAGGCCCTCGGAAGCCGGTCCGCTCTGCTGCAGCGACACGTCGGTGCGCAGCGGCAGTTTGGTCTCGGCACGGAAGGCCTCCAGGTCGAGATTTTGCCGGATGGGCGAATACCCTTCGGCAGCCGGTGCCGGGGCGGCCGGCGCGGAGGCTGCCGTGGCGGGCGCAGAGGCGGCGGGCACGGGCGTCGGTGCGGACGTTCCCAGTTCCAGCAGATGGCTCGGCGGCGGCTCGATCAGGCCCGTGACCTCGACGATGCCGGCTGGCGTCTCGACCGCGCCCAGCTGCGTGCGATCGACGAAATTGCGCTGGATCCAGCCGCGCTGCACCATCACCGCCTGCTCGGTGCCTTCGAGGGCGAAGGGTGTCAGCACGTAGAAGCCGGGCGTGCCGTGCATCTGGCGGTTGTCGAGGTACACGGTCTGCGTTGGCAGCCAGAGCCCGCGCAGGCGCACCGGACGGTGCAGCGAGTCGGAGGCTTTCTCCAGCGCCAGGAATTCGGCCTGGGTCAGCGCCGGCTTGAGCTTCTGGGCGTCGATGTCGGCCTGCAGCGCTTCCTTCTGCGCGGCGCGCGAGAGCTGCCAGCGGCCTAGCGAAACGGTGGCCGCCACGGTCAGCACGGCGGCGATGGTGATCAGCCAGAAACGGCCCGGGCGGCGCCGGTCTTCGGAATACAAGGGTTCAGGGGTCACTGGAGAGAACGGGGCGTGCGGCCGATAATGCGGGTCATGAAATATTTCGTCGCCCTGGTGTTCCTGGGCATCTTCGCGAGCCTCGCGTTCGCCCTGTACTTCATGCTGAAGGACGGGCGCAACGGGCGCGCCAAGAGCGGCGGCATGGCGCGAGCGCTCACCTTTCGGATCGGCCTGTCGGTGTTTTTGTTCCTCTGCATGCTGCTCGCCTGGAAACTCGGCTACATCCAGCCCACCGGACTCCCGCTCGGCAAGTAGATGGTGCTCGTTCCACGAGAACCATGAAAAAGGCGCCTTACGGCGCCTTTTTCGTGGAATGCCGCGAGGTTCTTCGCTCAAAGCCAATAGACCAGCATGTAGAGGCCGAGCCAGACCACGTCCACGAAGTGCCAGTACCAGGCCGCGCCTTCGAAGCCGAAATGGCGCTCCGGCGTGAAGTGGCCTTTGCGCAGGCGCAGCGTGATGAACAGCAGCATCAGCATGCCGATGAACACGTGCAGGCCGTGGAAGCCCGTCAGCATGAAGAAAGTCGAACCGTAGGTGCCCGAGCTGAGCTTGAGGTTCAGTTCGGTGTACAGGTGGTGGTACTCATAGCCCTGCACGCCCAGGAAGATCATGCCGAGCAGCACGGTGAGCCACATGAAGCGGATCGTCTGTGCACGGTGGCCGGCACGCAGCGCATGGTGGGCAATGGTGAGCGTCACGCCCGAGCTCAGCAGCAGCGCGGTGTTGATCGTGGGCAGCCAGAACGGGCCGACGGTCTGGAAGGGCTCGACGATGCCGGCCGGCGAAGCGGTCGCGCCTGCGGCGACGCTGGGCCACACAGCCTTGAAGTCGGGCCAGAGGATCGCATTGTCCAGGCTGCCGAGCGCGGGCAGCGAATGGGTGCGGGCCCACCACAGCGCGGTAAAGAACGCGCCGAAGAACATCACTTCCGAGAAGATGAACCAGCTCATGCTCCAGCGGAACGAGAGGTCGACCTTGTGACCGTACTGGCCGCTCTCGCTTTCGCCGATGGCGGTGCGGAACCACACGAACAGCGTGCCGAGCCAGATCACCATGCCCGCCAGCAGGGACCACGCGCCCCACTCGTGGCCATTGATCCATTGCGCGGCGCCCAGGATCACGAAGAACAGGCCGATCGCGGCCGAGACCGGATAGGCCGACGGTCCGGGCACGAAGTAGTAGGGCGTGGTGCCGTGGGTGGTTGAACTCATATCAGCTCCTGGCTTTCTTTCTTCTCTCGATTCAATGGATTCTGCTTGCTGTCGCGGAATGCTTTTTCGTCAGTCAGGCTGCGGCCGATGCGACCACATGGCGCACCAGCAGCACCAGCGCGACCACGAAGACGATCACGGCCACGAACGCCACCGCGATGATGTGCAGCGGGTTCAGCTTGCCCAGGTCTTCCTGGTAGGCGCTGTTCTTGCGCACGCCGAAGAACGACCAGCCCACCGCCTTCACTGTGTCCCACAGCGAAGCCTTCGGCCGGGGCCCCGGCTGGTTCTGCGGATCGGTCACGAGCGCGGCTCATTGGCGGTGTTCGAAACGGCGGCCACCGGCGCAGGATTCACACCAGCGGCCACCGGTGCCGCGGGTGTCTTGCCGCCCACTTCGAAGAAGGTGTACGACAGCGTGATGGTCTTCACGTCTTTGGAAATCTTGGGGTCGATCACGAACGCGACCGGCCACTGCTTCTTCTCGCCCGGATCGAGCGTGTACTGGTTGAAGCAGAAGCACTCGAGCTTGTTGAAGTACGGCGCGGCCTGCTGCGGCGCGTAGCTCGGAATGGCCTGCGCCGCCATGCGGCGGTTCTGCACGTTCTGGAACTCGTACATCACCGTGTTGAGCTGGCCCGGGTGCACCTGGATGGTCCGCTCCGCGGGCTTGAAGTCCCAGAGGCCGCCGCGCACGTTGGAGTCGAACTCGACCGTGATGGTGCGAGTCATGTCGACCTGCGTGTTGTCGGGCACGCGCACGTTCTTGCCGCCGCTGGCACCGCCCGGCACCTCGAGTTCGGAGAGCGCGAGGATGTTGATGCCGGTCATCTCGCAGATGGCGCGGTACATCGGCACCAGCGCATAGCCGAACGCGAACATGCCGCAGGCCACGACGGCCAGCTTGCCGACCATGCGGACATTGGCGCGGCGGATGCGTGGACCGAGGCTCATGCGTGTGCTCCCGTTCGTTGCGTGGGTGGCGGTTCAGCGGCCGCTGAACCAGACCATGCGAACGATGAAGCCGATGAAGAACACCACCGCGATGGAAGCCAGCGTGAGCCCCATGCGACGGTTGTTCCTTTTCTGTTCGGGTGTCATCGTGCTTTCGATTCAGTCACCGGGTGATCAGCCGATCACCTTGGTGGCGGTCGCGTCGAGCTTGGGCGGATTCTCGAAGGTGTGGAACGGTGCCGGCGAAGGCACTTCCCATTCGAGGCCTTCGGCGCCTTCCCACGGCTTTTGCGTGGCCTTCTCGCCCTTGCCGCGCATGGTGGGCAGCACGATGAAGAGGAAGAAGTAGACCTGAGCGAAGCCGAAGAAGAAGGCACCGACCGAAGCCACCGCGTTGAAGTCAGCAAACTGCATCGGGTAGTCGGCATAGCGTCGCGGCATGCCGGCCAGGCCCAGGAAGTGCATCGGGAAGAAGGTCACGTTGAACGAGATCAGCGACCACCAGAAGTGCACCTTGCCGCGCGTTTCGTTGTACATCACGCCGGTCCACTTGGGCACCCAGTAGTAGAAGCCCGAGAACATGGCGAACAGCGAGCCGGCCACCAGCACGTAGTGGAAGTGGGCCACCACGTAGTAGGTGTCCTGCAGCTGCGTGTCGATGGGCGCAACGGCCAGGATCAGGCCGGTGAAGCCGCCCATCGTGAACACGAAGATGAAGCCGACCGCGAAGAGCATGGGCGTCTCGAAGGTCATCGAGCCCTGCCACATGGTCGCGATCCAGTTGAAGATCTTCACGGCCGTAGGCACCGCGATCAGCATGGTCGCGTACATGAAGAACAGCTGGCCGGTGAGCGGCATGCCGGTCGTGAACATGTGGTGCGCCCACACGATGAACGACAGGATGGCAATCGACGAGGTGGCGTACACCATCGAGGCATAGCCGAACAGGCGCTTGCGGGCAAAGGCCGGCACCACCTGGCTGATGATGCCGAAGGCCGGCAAGATCATGATGTAGACCTCGGGGTGGCCGAAGAACCAGAAGATGTGCTGGTACATCACCGGGTCGCCGCCGCCTGCGGGGTTGAAGAAGCTGGTGCCGAAGTGGCGGTCGGTCAGCGTCATCGTGATGGCGCCGGCGAGCACGGGCATCACGGCGATCAGCAGGTAGGCGGTGATGAGCCAGGTCCAGCAGAACATCGGCATCTTCATCAGCGTCATGCCGGGGGCACGCATGTTGAGGATGGTGACGATGATGTTGATCGAACCCATGATCGACGAGGCGCCCATGATGTGCATCGCGAAGATGCCGGCGTCCATCGAGGGGCCCATCTGCAGCGTGAGCGGCGCGTACAGCGTCCAGCCGGCAGCGGGTGCGCCGCCGGGCATGAAGAACGAGCCCACCAGCATCAGCGCCGCCGGGATCAGCAGCCAGAAGCTGAAGTTGTTCATGCGCGCGAACGCCATGTCGGAGGCGCCCACCTGCAGCGGAATCATCCAGTTCGCGAAGCCCACGAAGGCCGGCATGATGGCGCCGAACACCATGATCAGGCCGTGCATGGTGGTGAACTGGTTGAACAGCTCGGGGTTCACCAGCTGCAGGCCGGGCTGGAACAGCTCGGCGCGGATCAGCAGCGCGAGCACGCCGCCCACCATCAGCATCGTGAAGCTGAACAGCAGGTAGAGCGTGCCGATGTCCTTGTGGTTGGTCGCGAACACCCAGCGGCGCCAGCCGGTGGGCGCGTGGTGATCGTGATGCTCGTCGTGTGCGTGGTCGCCGGGGACTGCGTGACCGTGGGGGTCGAGGACTGCACTCATTTCGTTGTTCCTTGCAATTTCTTCGTCGCGGGGCGCTGCTGCCGCATCACTTGGCGCGCAGGGCCAGCACTTCGGCCGGCTGCACCAGCTGGCCCGTCTTGTTCGACCAGCTGTTCTTGGTGTACGTGGCCACTGCCGCGAGGTCGGTATCGCTCAGCTGCTTCCAGGAGGGCATCGCGCCGTTGTTCTGTCCGGTGAGCAGCACCGTCAGCTGGATCTTGTGATCGGCGTCGGTCACCTTCGGGGAGCCGTCAAGCGGCTTGATCGGGCCAGCGCCCTTGCCGTTGGCCTGGTGGCAGGCGGCGCAGTTGGCGGCGTAGACCTTCTCGCCGCGCACCAGCATGTCGGGCAGCGCCCAGACCTTGGTCGGGTCGTCGAGCTTGGCGGCGGCTTCCTTGCGCTTAGCTGCCACCCAGGTCGTGTAGTCGGCGGACGAGACCACCTTCACGTGGATGGGCATGTAGGCGTGTTCCTTGCCGCACAGTTCCTGGCACTGGCCGTAGTAGTCGCCCACGGTCTCGGCGCGGAACCAGGTGTCGCGCACGAAGCCGGGGATCGCGTCCTGCTTGAGGCCCAGCTGCGGCACGGCGAAGGCGTGGATCACGTCGTTCGCGGTGGTGATGATGCGGATCTTCTTGTTGACCGGCACCACCAGCGGGTTGTCGACCTTGAGCAGGTAGTCGTCGGGCATCGCGCCCTTGGCGCCTGCGTCGGACATGGCGCGCTGCGAGCTGTCGAGCGTGGAGATGAAGGCTAGGCCCTCGCCTTCGCCGTTCAGGTAGTCGTAGCCCCACTTCCACTGGTAGCCCGTGGTCTTGATCGTGAGGTCGGCGTTGGTGGTGTCCTTCTGGGCCACCAGCACCTTGGTGGCAGGCAGCGCCATCACGATCACGATGAGGAAGGGCACGATGGTCCAGATGACCTCGACCACCACCGATTCATGGAAGTTGGCCGCCTTGTGGCCGACCGACTTGCGGTGCTTCCAGATCGAATAGAACATGACCGCGAACACGGCGACGAAGATGACCGTGCACAGGATCATCATGATCGTGTGGAGCAGATGCTGCTCCTGCGCGATCTTGGTCACGCCGACCGGAAGATTCAACTGGCGCACCGAGGGGCCGCCGGGCAGATCGTTGACTGCGTGCGCCGCGCTGCTGAAAGCCGCGCCGGCCGCCAGCAACAGATTCGCCGGCCTGTACTTATTGCGCCAAATGCTCTTCATCGTGTTCACGTTTCTTCAATTTTTTCGACAAACCCAACCGTGCAGCACTGCGCGAGCCCCCTCAGGCGCCACGCAACGCCATGCGAATCTCGCGGGCCAACGCCGCACGCAACTCCGGGCGTACATAGCGCCCCACCCTGACCGATCGACCCTGCCCCGAGACCTCGATCAGCGAGCGATCGCCGGTCTGGGGTTCGATCCGCACCTGGTGCGGAAGAAATTCCGTGCGTTCGTAGTGCCCGCCGTTCTCGAGCTCCACGACGAGCCGCCCTTCCTGCAGCGCGATCTTTTCGCCGTCGGTCGCATGCCGTGCATAGACCATGAACGCAAATCCGACAGCGGCCAGTTCGAGCCAGGCGAAAGGCAGTACCAGCGGCGCACCGTGCAGCCAGAACAGGGTGCCGATGCCGAGCGATACCACGCACAGCGAGGCGTAGAGCCAGCCCAGCTGGCTCGGCGTCACCGAGCAATTTCGCTTCAGGAACCAGTGGATGCTCTGGCCTGAAACGGTGGCAAATCGAAACACGGAATTCGACACGGGCGAGTTCAGCAAATCGGTGCGTCGACGGTCGCCAAACCCCTCGTACAAACAGGATTCGACACCCCTCGATCGCGGGACAATACCCGCGAGTTTCACGCAACGGCGGATTGTAGCGGGTAGATATCTGCGCCCGAGTGCCCTGTGGGACGCCTACGGGTCACTACTAGTAGGCAAAAAACGGCTCGTGCGCCAAGCGTTTTTGCCGAGCAATCAACAGGCGATCGAACGGGCGATCAAGCGCCCGGACGACCTCGTTGCAGCATCGAGCGCATCTCGCGCAGCGACACCGCGCTTTCGGCCGACAACGACACGCGCGGCGCCGGCTTGAATGCATGGCCGTAGATAACCTCGAAGGTCAGCGCGATGCGCCCGCCTCCTTCTTCGGCCGGCGCGAGCTCGGGTAGCGCCTTCTTCAATGACTGGTGCCAGGCCTTGCCGCGCAGCGCCGCAAAGCGCGCCGGGTGCAGGTTGCGGCCCAGCGTGCGCAGCTCGGCCAGCGCCGCCTCGGGCGTGGCCCAGGTCAGCACGATGCGCTCCATGTCCATCACGGGTTCGGCAAAGCCGGCGTGCACCAGCATGTCACCCCAGTCGTGCATGTCGGTGAACTCATGGCCCGCGGCCGGCCAGCCGAGGCGGGCATGCAGTGCGCGCAGCTCTCGCACCGTGTCGGGCCCGAGGCAGGAGAACATGAGAAAGCCGTCGGTCGCCACCAGCTTGTGCCAGTGCGAAATAAGCGCTTCGGGGTCGGCCGCCATGTGCAGCGACATGTTGGCCCAGAGCAGGTCGACGCCGTCTTCGGGCGGTGCGTCGAAGCGCGCCTTACCGGCTTGCCAGCGGCGCGCGCTCCACCACGGCGCGCTCAGCGCCTGGCCGGTTGCGGCAGCCAGCGCGGGCTCCGGTTCGATCACGAAAGAAGCGGCGTCCTTGTAGCGGCGAGCGACGAGCTCGTGCGCCTCGAGGCCGCTGCGCAGCGGCGCCCAGTCGGCCCAGGTGCGGGGCTGGGCCTTGATCCATTGCAGCCGGTCTTCCATGCGGCGGCCGATTTCCTCGTGCAGCCAGGGGGAGCCGTCGGCAGGCGCAAGCCGGCGCCAGCGGGCCGCCGCCGTGGCATCGATGGTCGGCGGTCGTCGTGAGGGGTCGGTGGCCATGGGGCCGTGAGTATATTGAGGCAATGCTCAGCCATCGGGCCCTGTGGCCTTTCCTGCCTTTCAGGCCTCTCGGGGCCTTCACTTCGCTGCTTGCGCGGCTGCCCAGCCAGTGCGCGGTCTGCCGCGCCTGGCCTTCGCGCCCGGTGTGCGATGCCTGCGTGGCCCGCTTCGCACCGCCCACCGCGCGATGCGGCAGCTGCGCCCTGCCCGTGCCCGAAGGCGTGAGCCGCTGCGGCGATTGCGTGAAGCACCCGCCGCCGCTGGACACCTGCCTCGCGGCCTGCACCTACGCGTGGCCGTGGCCAGACGCCATCGCAGCCTTCAAGTTCCGTGGCGAGGCAGGCTGGGCCGGGCCGTTCGCCACGCTGCTGCGCAGCGCGCCCTGGGTAGAGCCGGCTCTGGAGGCCTGCGACGCCGTGCTGCCGATGCCGCTGGCGCCCGGCCGGCTACGCGAACGCGGCTTCAACCAGGCGCACGAGCTGGCACGGCGGCTGGCACCTTCCAAGACTGACGCCACCCTGCTCCTGCGCACCCGCGAGACGCCCGCCCAGAGCGGCCTTTCGCGCGCCGACCGATTACGCAACCTGCGCGGCGCCTTCGCGGTGGAGCCGCTGCGCGCCGAAAAGCTGCGCGGCCGGCGCCTCGTGCTGGTCGACGACGTGATGACCAGCGGCGCCTCGCTGTTCACGGCCGCCGAGGTGCTGCGGCTGGCCGGTGCGGCCCACATCACCGCCGTCGTGCTGGCCCGGACCGATCCGCCGCGCTGAGCCTTCGATGCGGCGCGCCGACAATGGGCGCATGTTCCATATCGTCCTGGTCCACCCCGAAATCCCGCCGAACACCGGCAACGTGATCCGGCTCGCAGCCAACACCGGCTGCACGCTGCACCTGGTCGAGCCGCTGGGCTTTTCGATGGACGACCGCCTGCTGCGCCGCGCCGGGCTCGACTATCACGAGTACGCCGAGGTCAAGCGCCATGCCGACTGGCAGGCCCTGCTCGCCGCCGAGCAGCCTGCCGCCGATCGCATGTTCGCCCTCACCACGCGCGGCACGCGGGCCGTGCACGACGTGCGCTTCCAGCCCGGCGACTGGCTGGTGTTCGGCTCGGAGACCAGCGGCCTGCCGCCCGCCGTGCGCGACAGCTTCGCCGAGCCGCAGCGCTTGCGACTGCCGATGCGCGAAGGGCAGCGCAGCCTGAACCTCTCGAATGCGGTGGCCGTGACGGTGTTCGAGGCCTGGCGGCAAAACGGCTTCGGCTGAAGCGGTCGCCCCTTCGAACATCAGGGGCACATCCGATCGGCAAGACGCGCCGTATGGAAGACATGCCGGCCGCAAAAGCGACTCGGCATCTGGTCCATCCACCGCCTTGCCCCAAGGAGTCTTGCCATGAATGCCATCAAGTCGATTGCCTTTTCCGCCTTCGCCACGCTCGCCCTCGCCAGCAGCGCCCAGGCCTTCCAGGGTGAACAGAACCCGCTGCCGCCCGCGCCTTTCCAGTCGACGCTGTCGCGCGCGCAAGTGCAGGCCGAAGCGCGCCAGCCGCTGCAGATCAGCAACGGCGGCACCGGCGTGCAGCAGGCCAGGAGCGGCAACGTCGACCGCAACGCGGTGCGCGCCAACGCGCGGAGCATCACCCGCCAAGGCGCCGCGGCCTACGGCGAAGTGACCGACCGCCGGATGTAAGAAGAAAGAGGGAAGGCTGCCGCTTTCTCAGCGGTAGCGGCGCACCACCGACTCGGCCACGCAGGCCGGCTTGGCGGCGCCTTCGAGCTCGATGGTGGTTTCCCAGGTCATCTGGAAGCCATCGTTGGCAATCGCCTCGGAGGTCAGCAGCTTCATGCGAGCCCGCAGACGCTTGCCCACCGGCACCGGCGACATGAAGCGCACCTTGTTCAAGCCGTAGTTCACGCCCATGCGCGACTCGACCACGTCGAGTGCCGTCTCGTAGAAGCGCGGCAGCAGCGACAACGTCAGGAAACCGTGGGCAATCGGCCCGCCGAAGGGGCCGGCCTTGGCTCGCTCGATGTCGACATGGATCCACTGGTGGTCGCCCGTCGCCTCGGCGAACTGGTTGACCTGCTCCTGCGTGATGGTGATCCAGTCGCTCACGGCGACTTCCTGGCCGACGCAGGCGGCGAGATCCTGAAGGGTCTGGAATGTCTTTTTTGTCATGCGAGGCATTCTGGCGTCTGGGGCGCCCGCACGGCTGTCGGGCGGGCGACAACCGGGCTCAGGGAAAACCGGGAGCAGGCTGGCGGCTCAGGCGTCGAGCCATTCGCAGATCGGCTGCCACTGCTCCAGGTCGCGCTGCACACGGCCGGGAGCGATGTCGAACAGCGTGAGCCCGCGCGCCGCGAGCTGCACGTAGTTTTGCGTGTCGCGCAGCTCGCCGATCACCGGCATGCCGAGCCCGGCGATGAACTCGTGGAGCCGGTCGGCCGCCAGCGTGCGGGCGTTCACGCGCATGCCGACGAGGCCGATCTTCGTTTTCTCGGCGCGGCGGTTCTCCTGCAGCCGGTCGAGGAAATCGCGTGTCGCGTAGATGTCGAAGATGCTCGGCTGCAGCGGCACGATCACGCGGTCGGCCAGTGCCAGCACCTCCTTGAAGCGCCAGCCGTGCAGGCCGGCCGGCGTGTCGAGCACCGCGTGCGTGGTGCCGCGCGGCGGCCGCACCACCGTGCTCTCGCCCGTGGCCTCCCAGGTGGCGATGGGCCGGGCCAGCGGCGGGCGCAGGCCCAGCCAGAGCCGCGAAGACTGCTGGCGATCCACGTCGCCCAGCATCACGGCATGACCACGGCTTGCGAAATAGCCCGCAACATTCGTCGCGATCGTCGACTTGCCGACCCCACCCTTGGGATTGGCGACCAGAACCACCGGCATAAAGCTCTCCTCCAGAACTGGGACAGCTGGAATGGTAGTCGCTGGCGCGTTTTTGCCCGACGCATCGGCCCCGACTGAGATATGTTCGCGGGATGACGACAACAACATCCATGGGAAATCCCGCCGACAGCTCCGGCGGCAATTCCAGCGGCATCTACGTGCTGGCGGCGCACCCGCACTGGCGCGACTCCCGAGTCAACCGCCGCATGCTCGCCGCCGCGCGCGCCGTGCCCGGCGTCGACGTGAACGACCTTTACGGCAGCTACCCCGACTTCGCCATCGACGTCGAGGCCGAGCAGGCCCGGCTCGCCCAGGCCAGCCTCGTGGTGCTGATGCACCCGATCCAGTGGTACTCGATGCCCGCGCTGCAGAAGCTCTGGGTCGACGACGTGCTCAGCTACGGCTGGGCCTATGGTCCCGGCGGCACGGCCCTGCAGGGCAAGGACCTCTGGCTGGTCGCCACCACGGGCAGCCCCGAAGCGAGCTACCACCCGCAAAACTACCACCGCTATTTCTTCGACGCCTTCCTGCCGCCCTACGAGCAGACCGCCGCGCTGTGCGGCATGCGCTTTCTGCCGCCGCTGATCTTCTACGGCGCGCGCAGCGCCAGCGAGGCGGATGTGAAGTCGCATGTCGAAACCTTCGCCCAGCGCCTGGGCAGCTACCCCGACTGGCCCGAGATCGAGGAGATCGACGCCTGCGTGGCCTGCCCCGTGCCCGAGAGCGACCGGCCGGCCGAGGTCGATGAGCTCGACAAGGCGGCGGCCAGCGCCTTCCATGCCGCCGTGACCCACGGCCTTGCGAACGCCTCCGCAGACAACCACGGCAAGAAGGCGGCCTGAGCATGGAACACGCACCCGCCTGGCTGACCAGCAGCCTTATCTATCTTGGCGCCGCCGTGCTGGTGGTGCCGCTTTCGAAGGCCCTGGGCCTCGGCTCGATCATCGGCTACCTCGTGGCCGGCATCGCCATCGGCCCCTGGGGGCTGGGGCTCGTGTCCAGCGTCGAGGACGTGCTGCATTTCGCCGAGTTCGGCGTAGTGCTGATGCTGTTTCTCGTGGGCCTCGAACTCGAACCCAAGCGCCTGTGGAGCCTGCGCCGACCCATCTTCGGCTGGGGCGCCGCGCAGGTGCTGAGCTGCGCCGTGGTGCTGTTCGCCGTGGGCTGGGCCGTGGGCGCCGAATGGCGCGTGGCGCTGGTGGCCGCGCTGGGCCTGGCGCTGTCGTCCACCGCCATCGCGCTGCAGGTGTTCGGCGAACGCAACCTGCTGAAGACGCCCAGCGGGCAGGCCGGCTTCTCGATCCTGCTGTTCCAGGACGTGGCGGCCATCCCCATCCTCGCGCTGCTGCCGCTGCTTGCCGGCGCCACCGCGGCCGAACAGTCGATCACCGGGCTGGAGCGGGCTCTGGAAGCCGCAAAGATCCTCGGCGTGATCGGCGGCATCATCCTCGGCGGCCGGCTGCTGCTGCGCCCCATCCTGCGCTGGATCGCGCGCAGCGACACGCCCGAGATCTTCACCGCCGCCGCCCTCTTGCTGGTGGTGGCCATCGCGGCGCTGATGCAGCTGGTGGGCCTGTCGATGGCGCTCGGCGCCTTTCTCGCCGGCGTGCTGCTGGCAGAAAGCGAATACCGGCGCGAGCTCGAAACCGACATCGAGCCCTTCAAGGGCCTGCTGCTGGGCCTGTTCTTCATCGCCGTGGGCATGTCGATCAACTTCGGCGTGCTGATCGCGAGCCCGTGGGTCATGGCGATGCTGGTGGTCGGCTTCATGGTCATCAAGCTGGTGGTGATCTATTCGCTCGCCAAGGCGATGGGCATCGCCTACCAGGAGCGGCCCGTGTTCACGCTGTTGCTCGCGCAGGGCGGCGAGTTCGCATTCGTGGTGTTCCAGGCCGCGGGGCCCGATGTGCTGCCGCCCGAGATCACATCGCTGCTGATCGGCGCAGTGGCGCTGTCGATGCTGCTGTCGCCGCTGCTGCTGGTGCTGCTCGACAAGTTCGTGCTGCCGCGCTACAGCCGCAACCAAGGCCCGCAGCTCGAAGAAATTTCGGAGCAGCAGGACGCCAAGGTGCTGATCTGCGGCTTCGGCCGCTACGGCCAGATCGTCGGGCGCATGCTGATGTCGCAGGGCCTGCGCGTGACGGTGCTCGACCACGACGCCGACACCGTCGAAGGCCTGCGCCAGTTCGGCTTTCGCGTGTTCTACGGCGACGCCACCCGGCTCGACCTGCTGCGCACCGCAGGCGCCGGCACGGCCAAGGCCATCGTGGTGGCGGTGGACGACATCGAGCAGTCGCTCGAAATCGTCGATCTCGTGAAGGAGAACTTTCCGCAGGCCCGCATCATCGCGCGGGCGCGCAACGTGACGCACCTGTTCCAGCTGCGCGACCGCGGCGTGACGGAGGTCGAGCGCGAGGTGTTCGAATCGTCGCTGCGCAGTGCCCGTGCGACGCTCGAAGCGCTGGGCTGGCCGGCGCATGAAGCGCGCGAATCGACGATGCGCTTTCGCCGCCGGAACATCAAGCTCAGCGACGAGATCTATCCTCACTACAAGGACCGCGCCAAGCTGATCGCCGCCAACAAGGCCGGCCGGCAGCAGTTCGAAGAACAGATGGCGCGCGAGCGCGAGGAGCGGCAGCGCCGCTCTGGGCGCGACTGGGACCGGCTGGACGGCGAGGAAACCGCGCCGAAGGAAGAAGCGGACGCGTAGCGACCGCGCCGCCGGTCAGGCCGCCAGCTTCAGCAGCCTGACCGCATTGCCCTTCAGGATGCCCGGCATCACCTCGGGCTTGAACCCCGCCGCCTCGAAATCGCGCATCCAGCGGTCGGGCGTGATCAGCGGGTAGTCGCTGCCGAACAGGATGCGATCTTTCAGCAGCGTGTTGGCGTACTGCACCAGCTGCTTCGGAAAGTACTTGGGACTCCAGCCCGACAAGTCGATCCACACGTTCGGCTTGTGCGTGGCCACGCTCAGCGCCTCGTCCTGCCAGGGGAAGCTGGGGTGCGCCATCACGATCTGCATGTCGGGGAAGTCGATGGCCACGTCGTCGAGGTGCATCGGGTTGCTGTATTCGAGCCGCAGCCCGCCGCCGCAGCGCATGCCCGAGCCGATACCGCTGTGGCCGGTGTGGAAGATAGCCGGCAGGCCGTACTCGGCAATCACTTCGTAGATGGGCCAGGCCATCTTGTCGTAGGGGTGGTAGCCCTGCACCGTCGGGTGAAACTTGAAGCCCTTCACGCCGTGCTCCTCGATGAGCCGGCGCGCCTCGCGTGCGCCCATCTTTCCCTTGTGCGGATCGACGCTGCCGAAGGCGATCATGATGTCGCTGTTCTTCTGCGCGGCCTCGGCGATTTCCTCGTTCGGGATGCGGCGGCGGCCCATGTTCGATTCGGCGTCGACCATGAACATCACCAGGCCGATCTTTCTTTCACGGTAGTACGCCACGCTCTCCGCAATGGTGGGCCGGCCGCTGGAGCCGAAGTACTTATCGGCGGCGCGGTCGTATTCCTCGCCGTAGTTGTCGAAAGGGTTCCAGCAGCTCACCTCGGCGTGGGTGTGGATGTCGATCGCAATCAGGTTCTGGTGGTCCATGTGTTTGTCTCCAGTACGGGTAAGTCCCTAGCATCGGGCAGGTCCAAATGCCTTGAATTGATTATTTCTCATAACCATAATCCAACGCAACCCCGAACACCATCATGACCAATCCAGACCTTCACATCGAGCTCCGCGACGAAGTCGCCATCGTTCGCCTGACGCGCGGCACCAAGCGCAACGCGTTGTCCGACGGCCTGATCCTCGCGCTGCGCGACACCTTCGAGAAACTGCCTTCCACGGTGCGCGCCGCGGTGATCGACGGCGAAGGCCCGCATTTCTGCGCCGGCCTCGACCTGAGCGAGCTGAAAGAGCGCGACGCCGGCCAGGGCCTGCAGCACTCGCGCATGTGGCACGCGGCGCTCGATCTCATCCAGCATGGCCCGGTGCCGGTAGTAGCGGCGCTGCACGGCGCGGTGGTCGGCGGCGGGCTCGAACTGGCCGGCGCCTGCCACATCCGCGTGGCCGATCGCAGCACCTTCTACGCACTGCCCGAAGGCTCGCGCGGCATCTTCGTGGGCGGCGGCGGCTCGGTGCGCATTCCCAAGCTGATCGGCGTGGCTCGCATGACCGACATGATGATGACCGGCCGCGTCTACAACGCCGAGGACGGCGAGCGCGCCAACTTCGCGCAGTACCTGGTCGACGAAGGCACGGCCTTCGACAAGGCCTTCGAACTCGCCAAGCGCATCGCCACCAACGCGCCGCTGACCAACTACGCGCTGATGCACGCACTGCCGCGCATCGCCGAGCAGTCGGCCGACCACGGCTTCTTCACCGAAGCGCTGATGGCCGGCATCGCACAGGCCGCCCCCGAAGCCAAGGAACGCGTGCGCGACTTCCTCGAAGGCCGGGGCGCGAAGGTGAGCAAGACATGACCGCCATCCGATACCGCCCCCTGGCCTTCGGCGTGACGCGCGCCGTGCTGCGCGACGGCGCACCGGGCACGCAGTACCTGACCGCCGAGACGCAGCTCGAAACCTACCGCGAGCGCATGACCGACCGCCTCGCGCACTGGGCCGAGACCACACCCGATCGCACCTTCATCGCCCGCCGCGAACGGCTGGCCGACGGCAGCACCGGCGACTGGATCCGCGTGAGCTACGCGGAGGCGCTGCAGAAGGCCCGCGGTATCGGACAAGCCCTGTTGAACCGCGGCCTGAATGCCGAGCGCCCTGTGGCCATCCTCAGCGAGAACGGCATCGATCACGCGCTGCTCGCACTCGGTTGCCTCTACGCCGGCGTGCCCTACTGCCCCGTGTCGCCGCCCTACTCGCTCGTGAGCCAGGACTTCGAGAAGCTGCGCCACGTGTTCGACACGCTGACGCCGGGCCTCGTGTTCGCCACCGATGCCGCGCGCTACGGTCGCGCCATCGCAGCCGTCGTTCCCGCCGAAACCGAAGTCGTCATTGCAGAAGGCCAGCTCGAAGGCCGCGCCACTACCTCGCTCGACGCTCTGGCCTCGACACTCGCCACGCCGGCCATCGACGCGGTCATGCAGTCGACCGGCGCCGACACCATCACCAAGTTCCTCTTCACCTCGGGCTCCACCAAGATGCCCAAGGCCGTGATCAACACGCACCGCATGTGGTGCGCCAACCAGCAGCAACTGCGCCAGTCGATTCCAGCGCTGGGCGAAGAGCCGCCGGTGCTGGTCGACTGGCTACCCTGGAACCACACCTTCGGCGGCAACCACAACGTGGGCATCGTGCTGGACAACGGCGGCACGCTCTACGTCGACGACGGCAAGCCCACGCCCGGCGGCATGGCCGAGACGCTGCGCAACCTGCGCGAGATCGCGCCCACCATCTACTTCAACGTGCCCACCGGCTTCGAGGCCATCGCGCACGCCATGGAAACCGACGCGGTGCTGCGCCGCAACCTGCTGTCGCGCGTGAAGATGTTCTTCTACTCGGGCGCCGCGCTGTCGCAGCCCGTGTGGGACAGCCTGCACAAGACGCAGGAGTCGGAAGTCGGCGAGCGCATCGTCATGGGCACCGGCCTCGGCATGACCGAGTCGGGCCCCTTCGCGCTCTACGTGACCGGCCCCGACGTGAAGTCGGGCGACGTGGGCCTGCCCGCACCCGGCATCGAGCTCAAGCTGATCGACGTCGACGGCAAGACCGAGGTGCGCTACCGCGGCCCCAACATCACGCCCGGCTACTGGCGCGCGCCCGATGCCACGGCCGAGGCCTTCGACGACGAAGGCTTCTTCTCCACCGGCGACGCCGTGAAGTGGATAGACGACGGCAACATCCACCGCGGCCTGCGCTTCGACGGCCGCATCGCCGAAGACTTCAAGCTCGCCACCGGCACCTTCGTGAGCGTGGGCCCCATGCGCGCGAAGATCATCGCGGCCGGCGCGCCATACGTGCAGGACGCGGTGCTGACCGGCATCAACCTGAAGGAAGTCGGCGCGCTGATCTTCCCTACGCAGAAGGTGCGGCAGCTCGCCGGCCTGGCCCCCGACGCCACCATGCAGCAGGTGCTCGAAAGCGCACCGGTGCAGGCGCACTTCCAGCAGGTCGCCGACACGCTGGCCGCGAGCGCCACCGGCAGTGCCAACCGCATCGCACGGCTGCACCTGATGGCCGAGCCGCCGTCCATCGACAAAGGCGAAGTGACCGACAAGGGCTCCATCAACCAGCGCTCCGTGCTCAAGCACCGCGCCGCGCTGGCCGATGCAATGCACGACGGCACCCTGCCCTTCACCGTCAAGCCCCGCTAACCCATCCAGGAGACACAAGAATGAAGATCGAAGGACAAGCCGCCCTCGTCACCGGCGGCGCATCGGGCCTCGGCGAAGCCACCGCACGCGAACTCGCCCGCCTGGGCGCAAAGGTCGCCGTGCTCGACCGCAATGCCGCGCTGGCAGAGAAAGTCGCAGCGGAGATCGGCGGCGTCGCCTGCGTCTGCGACATCACCGACACCGACAGCGTGAACGCCGCGCTCGACAAGGCCGAGGCCGCGCACGGCACCGCGCGCATCCTGATGAACGTGGCCGGCATCGGCAGCGCCAAGCGCATCGTCGGCAAGGACGGCAACCCCGCGCCGCTCGAAGACTTCGTGCGCGTGGTCAACATCAACCTGATCGGCGGCTACAACATGGCGCGCCTTTTCGCCGCGCGCTGCGCGAAGCTCGATGCGCTCGACAACGGCGAAAAAGGCGTGATGCTCTTCACCGCCTCGGTCGCCGCCTTCGACGGCCAGGTGGGCCAGCAGGCCTACAGCGCCTCCAAAGGCGGCCTGGTCGGCATGACGCTGCCGATGGCGCGCGACCTTGCGCAGCACGCCATTCGCGTGTGCACCGTGGCGCCTGGCCTGTTCGCCACGCCGCTGCTGCTGGAGCTGCCCGAGGCGGTGCAGCACTCGCTGGCAGCATCCATTCCCTTCCCGCCGCGCCTGGGCAAGCCCTCGGAGTTCGCCGAGCTGGCCTGCCACATCGTCACCAACGGCCACCTCAACGGCGAGGTGATCCGCCTCGACGGCGCACTGCGCATGGCGCCGCGCTGAGCCGCACCTTTTCGCGTTCCCAAGTTCTCGCCTCACAACGTATCAGGAGACATCGATGACCTTCAAGAAGACCACCCTCGCCGCCATGCTGGCGCTCATGGCCACCGGCATGGTCGGCATGGCCCATGCCGACATCACCATCGGCGTGGTGCAGCCGCTCACGGGCCCCGCCTCGGGCCTGGGTATTCCGGTGAAGAACGGCATCATGATCTGGCCCAAGACCATCGCGGGCGAAACGCTGAAGGTCGTCGTGCTCGACGATGCCACCGACCCGACCACCGGCGTGAAGGACGCGCAGCGCCTCGTCACCGAAGACAAGGCCGACGTCATCGTCGGCTCCAGCGCCACGCCGGTCGCCATCCCGATGGCCGACGTGACAGCCGAAGCGGGCACGCCGCAGATCTCCACCGCACCCGCCGGCCTGCCGCCGGGCAAGGACAAGTGGTTCTTCCGCCTTCCGCAGTCGAATGACGTGATGGCCTTCGCGGTGGTCGCGCACATGAAGAAGCAGAACGTGAAGACGGTCGGCTTCCTCGGCTACACCGACGCCTACGGCGAGCTGTGGCTGAAGGCGCTGACCGCAGAAGCGGCGAAGAACGGCATCAAGATCGTCGCCACCGAGCGCTTCGCGCGCGCCGACACCAGCGTGACCGGCCAGGTACTGAAGCTCACGTCCGCCAACCCCGATGCGATCCTGATCGTGGCCTCGGGCAGCGGCGCCGGCATGCCGCAAAAAGCAGTGATGGAGCGCGGCTACAAAGGCAAGGTCTACCAGACGCACGCCGCCGCCACGCAAGACCTGATGCGCACCGCCGGCAAGGACGCCGAAGGCACCTTCGTGGTGTCGGGCCCCGCCACCGTGGCGGAGCAACTGCCCGACAGCCACCCGTCGAAGGCCGCCGCGGTCGCTTTCGTGCAGGGCTACGAAAAGGTTTATGGCCCCGGCTCGCGCAACCAGTTCGCCGGCCATTCGGCCGATGCGCTCACTGTGCTCGAGAAGGCCGTGCCGGTCGCGCTCAAGAAGGCCAAGCCCGGCACGCCGGAATTCCGCGCCGCGCTGCGCGACGCGCTCGAAAGCATGGGCCGCACGGTGCTCGCGCACGGCGTGCTCAACTGGACGGCGCAGGACCACTGGGGCTACACGACCGAGACCGGCGTGATGCTCAAGGTGGTGAACGGCGCCTTCAAGGTCGAACAGTAATCCTTCGCCACGACCGCACGCCATGGATCTTTCAATCGCCAGCATCCTGACGCTGGACGGACTCACCAATGGCGCGATCTATGCCCTGCTGGGCATGGGCATCGTGCTCGTCTTCACGGTGACCCGCGTCATCTTCATCCCGCAGGGCGAATTCGTGGCGTACGGCGCGCTGACGCTGGCGATCTTCCAGACCGGCAAGACGCCGGGCACGGTGTGGCTGCTGCTCATATTGGCCGGTGTCGCCGCGCTGATGGACCTGGCCACCACCTGGCGCCACAGCGGCAGCGCGGCGAGCGGGCTGAAGGCGGCGCTGCGCACGTTCGCCCTCCCCGCCATCATTTGCGCGGTGTCGGCCTGGGCTGGTCCGCGCAACCTGCCGATCGGCGTGCAGGCCCTGCTCACGGTGTTCATCGTCACGGCCTTCGGGCCGCTGGTGTACCGCGTGGCGTACCAGTCGCTGGCTGGCGCGAGTTCGCTGGTGCTGCTGATCGTCTCGGTGGGCGTGCACTTTGCGATGACCGGGCTGGGTCTGCTGTTCTTCGGCGCGGAGGGTTTTCGCAACCCGCCGTTCTGGGACGAACGCATGGCGCTCGGGCCGCTCAACGTGAGCGGGCAGGCGCTGATCATCTTCGGCGTATCGGCCGCGCTGATCGTGCTGCTGTGGCTGTTCTTCGAGCGCAGCTTGTATGGCAAGGCGCTGCGGGCCACGGCGGTGAACCGGCTGGGCGCTCGGCTGATGGGCATCTCGACGCAGGCGGCCGGGCAGCTCACCTTCGCGATGGCGGCGCTGATCGGTGCCCTCTCGGGCCTGCTGATCGGGCCGACCACCACGGTGTTCTACGACTCCGGTTTTCTCATCGGCCTGAAGGGCTTCGTGGCTGGTGTGATCGGCGGTCTCGCCAGCTATCCAGGGGCGTTGCTTGGCGCACTGGCTGTGGGCGTCATCGAGGCCTTCGGCTCGTTCTGGGCCAGCTCGTTCAAGGAAGTGATCGTGTTCACCATCATCCTGCCTGTATTGCTGTGGCGCTCGCTGACCAGCGGCCATTCGGACGAGGAGCATTGAGATGGAAGCGCTCCTGAACCCTTCCCCTTCGGCACCGGCACCCGACAAGAGCGCGCTGCGCACCTGGGGCCCGCTCGCGCTGATCCTGGTGCTGATCGCGCTGCCGCTGTTGCCGCTGCCCGACTTCTGGATCATCCAGCTCAACTACATCGGCATCTACACGCTGCCCGTGCTCGGCCTGGTATTGCTCACCGGCGTGGGCGGCCTCACCTCCTTCGGGCAGGCGGCCTTCGTGGGCATCGGTGCGTACACCACCGCCTACCTCACGGTGAACACTGGCTTGTCGCCGTGGGTCACGCTCTTCATCGGGCTGGCGCTTACCGGAGCCAGCGCCGCGATCATCGGCGCCATCACGCTGCGCATGTCGGGCCACTACCTGCCGCTGGCCACCATCGCTTGGGCGCTGTCGCTGTACTACCTCATGGGCAACCTCGATGCACTCGGCAAGTACGACGGCATCCTGGGCGTGAAGGGCCTCACCGTGTTCGGCTTCGAGGTCGGGCAGCAGCGCATGTTCTATGCGGTGGTGTGGATCTTCGCGCTGCTTGCCGCGTTCGCGGTGATCCGCCTGCTCGACTCGCGCAGCGGCCGCGCCATCCGCTCGCTAGCGGGCGGCTCGCAGATGGCCGAGGCCATGGGCGTGAACACGCTGCGCTTCAAGATCGGCATCTTCGTGCTGGCGGCCATGCTCGCGTCGATCTCGGGCTGGCTGTTCGCTCACTTCCAGCGCACGGTGAACCCCTCGCCCTTCGGGCTGAAGATGGGCATCGAGTACCTGTTCATGGCGGTGCTCGGCGGCGCGGCCCATGTGTGGGGCGCCATCGCCGGCTCGGGCGTGGTCAAGCTGCTCGAAGACCAGCTGCAGGTGCTGCTGCCCAAGCTGATCGGCACGGCCGGCAGCTACGAGCTGATCGTGTTCGGCATCATGATCGTGCTGGTGCTCAAGTACCTGCCCGAAGGGCTCTGGGCATTCATCGACCGGCGGCTGCCGCGTCCTCGCCGCAGCGTCGACTGGCAAGGCGCGAAGGACCTGCCCGCGCGCGCCAAGCCGGCAGCCGGCGAAGTCGTGCTCGACGTGCAGGCCATCCGCAAGACCTTCGGCGGGCTGGTGGCCGTGAACGACATCAGCTTCCAGACGCGCGCCGGCCAGATCGTCGGCCTGATCGGGCCGAACGGCGCGGGCAAGTCGACCACCTTCAACCTGGTGACCGGCGTGCTCGGCCTCTCGGGCGGTGCCGTGCGCTTCCGCGGCGAGGCCATCGGCGGGCTCGGCGCACGGCAGATCGCGCAGCGCGGCGTGTCGCGCACCTTCCAGCACGTGAAGATGGTGGCGGACATGACGGTGCTGGAGAACGTGGCGCTGGGCGCGCACCTGCGCGGGCGCAAGGGCGCCATTGCAGCCATGCTGCGCATCGACCGCGCCGAAGAGCGCGCGCTGTTCCGCGAGGCCGAGCGCCAACTGCAGCGCGTGGGCATGGGCGACTACCTGCACGAACTCGCGGGCAACCTCGCGATGGGCCAGCAGCGCCTGCTTGAGATTGCACGCGCACTGTGCGCCGACCCGGCCCTCCTGCTGCTCGACGAGCCCGCGGCCGGCCTGCGCCACAAGGAAAAGGAAGCGCTGGGCAAGGTGCTGCGGCAACTGCGCGGCGAAGGCATGAGCATCCTGCTGGTCGAGCACGACATGGGACTGGTGATGGACATCTGCGACCACATCGTGGTGATGGAATTCGGCACGCACCTGATGGAGGGCACGCCCGCCGAGGTGCAGAACAGCGACAAGGTGCGCGCCGCGTACCTGGGCACGGAGCACTGAAATGACAACCCCCTTGCTCCGCATCCGCGACCTGCACGCCGGCTACGGCCGCGCCGAAGTGCTGCACGGCATTGACCTGCAGGCCGACCAGGGCAGCGTCGTCACCGTCATCGGCCCGAACGGGGCTGGCAAGTCCACCCTGCTCAATGCGCTGATGGGCGTGCTGCCCGCCAAGGGCGTCATCGAGTTCAAGGGCCAGCCGATCTCGGCGCTGTCGCTCGAGGAGCGCGTGATGCTCGGCATCGCGCTGGTACCCGAGAAGCGCGAGCTGTTCGGCACCATGCCGGTGGAAGACAACCTCGTGCTCGGCGCATTCCGCCAGGTGCGGCTGCGCAACAGGCAGTGGCGCGACCGCATCGACGAGGTCTACACGCTGTTCCCGCGCCTGAAGGAGCGCCGCGCCCAACTGGCCGGCACGCTGTCGGGCGGCGAGCGGCAGATGCTGGCAGTGGGCCGCGCGCTGATGTCGCGCCCCACGCTGCTGATGCTCGACGAACCCAGCCTGGGCCTGGCGCCGCTGGTGGTGCAGGAGATCTTCCGCACGGTCGATGCGCTGCGCGCCACGGGCGTGACGATCCTGCTGGTGGAGCAGAACGCGCGCGCCGCGCTCGAAGTGGCAGACCACGGCTACGTGCTCGAGATGGGCAGCGTGAGCCTGGAAGGCAAGGCGCAAGAACTCGCGGTCGATTCGCGCGTGATCGACACCTACCTGGGCGCGGCAAGAAAAGCCGCCTGACGAGAAGAAAAGAAAGCCGCGGCATGCGCGGCAAGGAGACAACTTGATGACCCGACAGAGCCACGTCCACCTCGGCCTGTGCGCAACCGCGCTCGGCGTTGCCGCATTGCTCGCGGCCTGCGCGGGCCGGCCCGCGGCACCGAATACGGCACCGCGCGCGCCGCTGGCAGCCGCGCGGCCCGGCACGCTCCAGGCCTGCACCGACCTTGCCGCCCGCGCCGCGCTGCCGGGCACGGTCTACACCTCGGTCACTGACGTACCGGCCGGCACCGTCACGGTCGGCGGCGTGGCCATGAGCGCGCCCGCGCACTGCCTCGTGCAGGGCCACATGAACGAGCGCACGAGCCCCGTCGACAACCAGCGCTATGCCATCGGCTTCGAGATGCGGCTGCCCGTTGCGTGGAACGGCCGCTTCTTCTACCAGGCCAACGGCGGGCTCGACGGCGTCGTGGTGCCGGCGCTCGGCGGCATCGGCGGTGGTGGCCCGCGCAGCAGCGCGCTGCAGATGGGCTTTGCCGTCATCAGTTCCGACGCCGGCCATGCGGGTTCGATGGGCCCGCGCTTCGGGCTCGACCCGCAGGCGCGGCTCGACTACGGCTACAACGCCGTTTCGCAGCTCACGCCGATGGCCAAGAACCTGATCGCCAAGGCCTACGGCCGCGGACCCGACCGCTCCTACTTCGGTGGCTGCTCCAACGGCGGGCGGCACGCGATGGTGGCTGCAGTGCGCTCGGCCGACCAGTACGACGGCATCCTCGCGGGCGACCCCGGCTTCAACCTGCCGAAGGCGGCAGTCGCGCAGCTCTACGGCGCGCAGCAATACGCGGCGGTGGCCAGCGCGAAGACACCCGCCGGCCAGCCCGACCTGCAGAGCGCGTTCACGCCGGCCGAGCTGAAGCTGGTGGCCGACAAGGTGCTGCAGCGCTGTGACGCGCTCGACGGCCTGGCCGACGGCATCGTGTCGAACGTCAATGCCTGCAAGACGCGCTTCGACATCCAGACGGCGGTGCCCACCTGCGCGGCGGGTACGCGTGACGGCATGTGCCTCAGCGCGCCGCAGAAGAAGGCGCTCGCCGACGTGTTCAAGGGCGCGCGCAACAGTGCGGGCCAGGCGATCTACAGCAGCTTCCCGTTCGACGCGGGCGTGAGCGGCGCCAACTGGCGTGAGTGGAAGTTCGCGAGCCCGCCGACGCGCGACGCGGGGGCCGTGGGCTTCATCTTCAGCACGCCGCCACTGGCCGACCGGCCGCAGGGCCTTCCCTTTGCGCTGGGCTTCGACATGGACCGCGACGCACCGCGCATCGCGGCCACCGATGGCGTGTTCCGCGAATCGGCCCTGTCGTTCATGACGCCGCCCGACGCGGCCAACCTGGGCGCCTTGCGCAACCGCGGCGGCCGGATGATCGTTTACCACGGCACCAGCGACCCGGTGTTCTCGTCCGACGACACGCAGGCTTGGTACGACCGTGTGCAGGCCGCGAATGGCGGCGATGCCTCGTCGTTCGCACGCTACTTCCCGGTGCCCGGCATGAACCACTGCGCGGGCGGCCCGGCCACCGATCAGTTCGACATGCTGAGCGCGCTGGTCGACTGGGTCGAGCAGGGCAAGGCGCCCGCATCGGTCACCGCCTCGGCGCGCGGCACGGGCGCGGCGGTGCCCAACGCCGAGGTGCCGGCCAACTGGTCGGCGCAACGCACGCGGCCGCTGTGCCCCTACCCGCAAGTCGCAACCTACACCGGCGGCGACACCGAGCGCGCGAGCAGCTTCGCGTGCAAGCTCCCGACGCCCTGATACCGAGTTACCGAGCCCCCGATGGACTACCAGCCCCGCCCCGAAGACGTCAGCTTCCTGCTCAATGCCGTGCTCGACGCGCCTGCCTGCCTGGCCACGCTCGCGCCCTTTGCCGAAGTCGACGAGGCCCTGCAATCGCAAGTTCTCGAAGAGGCAGGCCGCTTCGTCGGCGAGGTGGTGGCACCCATCAACCGTGGCGGCGACGAGATCGGCTGCCGCTTTGTCGACGGCGAAGTCGTCTCGCCGCCGGGCTTTCGCGAGGCGTACCAGGCCTTCGTCGACGGCGGCTGGCCTGCGCTGTCGGCCGCGACGGAAGACGGCGGCCAGGGCCTGCCCGCGGTGCTCGAAGCGGTGCTCTACGAATGGCTGGCCGCCGCCAACCATGGCCTCACGATGGCGCCCGGCCTGCTGCATGGCGCGTACGCCTGCCTCAAGCACCACGGCAGCGAGGAGCTGAAGCAGCGCTATCTGCAGAAGATCGCGACCGGCGAGTGGCTCGCCACCATGTGCCTCACCGAAGCCCATGCGGGCAGCGACCTGGGTCAGGTGCGCACGCGCGCCACACCGCAGATGGGGCAGGCCGACGGCAGCCTGCGGGTGAACGGCGGCAAGATCTTCATTTCCGGCGGCGAACACGACCTGACGCCGAACATCGTGCATCTCGTGCTGTGTCGCCTGCCCGATGCGCCGGCCGGCCCCAAGGGCCTGTCGCTGGTGCTGGTACCCAAGCTGCTGCCCGACGGCACGCGCAACGCGGTGCACTGCGAACGCATAGAAGAAAAGATGGGCCTGCACGGCAGCCCCACCTGCACGATGCGCTTCGACGATGCCACCGGCTGGCTGGTCGGCGAGCCCGGCCGCGGCCTGGCCGCGATGTTCGTGATGATGAATTCGGCGCGCCTGCACGTGGCGCTGCAGGGCATCGGCCTGCTCGATGCCGCCTGGCAGAAGGCCGACGCCTATGCCGCCGAGCGCCGCCAGATGCGAGCCCCCGGCCCCGTGCCCGCCAGCCGCGGCAGCGAGCCGGCCGACCTGATCGCCGAACACCCGGCCGTGCGCCGCATTCTCGATACGCAGCGCGCCTGGATCGACGGTGCGCGCACCCTCGCCTACCGCAGTGCGCTGATGCTCGACGTCGCCGCGCACGACGCCGACCCGAAGGCCCGCGAGCGAGCGCAGCGCTGGTGTTCGTTCGTCACGCCGGTGCTGAAGGCCGCGTGCACGCACCAGGCCTTTCACGGCGCGAGCGAATGCCTGCAGGTGTTCGGCGGCCACGGCTACGTGCGCGAGTGGGGCATCGAGCAGATCGTGCGCGACGCGCGCGTGACCATGATCTACGAGGGCACCAACGAGATCCAGGCCATCGACCTGCTGGTGCGCAAGGTGTTGCCTGACGGCGGCGTGGGCATGTCGGCCGTGCTGCTCGAACTGCGCGACACGCTCGACGCCTCGCGCGAGGCCGATGCCGACGTGCAGCGCCGGCTGGCGCAGTTGCGCTACCTGGGCACCACCGTCGCGATGGCGGCGCATGCCAACCCCGTGTTGCCCTACGAGGTGGCCGACGACTACCTGCGCGTGACGATGCTCGCGATGATGGCGTGGGCCTGGGCGCGCATCGAGGCAGTGGCGCCGCAGGACGCTGACAAGGCCCGGGCGGCGGCCGCCTTCCGCCGCTGGGTGCTGCCCGAGTTCGAAATGCGCCTGGGCATCGTCAAGCGGGCCTGCGAGACGGTGGCCCTGAGCCATCATGCCGCGACGCCCCCGGGTGTCGCCAACTAGCCACTCGAATCGCTCGCATGCATCCACTCGCGGTTACGCTCGGGCCATGCCACCCTCCCCGAAATCCGCCCCCGCGAAAGGCGAGCAGGCCGTAGTGCCGCAAGGCAAACAGGACCGGCTCGACGCACGCATGCTCGAAACCCTGGTCGGCTACAACGCGCGCCGAGCGTGGCTGATCGTCAGCGCCTTCTTCGCGGAGCGCATGGCGCCCTACGGGCTGAAGCAGATCGACTTTTCAGTGCTGTCGCTGCTGGCGCACAACCCGGGCGCCACGTCGCGGCAGCTGTGCAACGCGCTGGACATTCTTCCGCCGAACCTCGTGAGCCTGGTGGCCACGCTGGACAGCCGGGGCCTGATCGAACGCCGCCCCCACCCGCATGACGGCCGCGCCGTCGGCCTGCATCTCACGGCGGCTGGCGAGGCGCTGGTCCGCGAGGCCGAGCAGACCGTGATCCAGCTCGAAGCCGACGCCAGCGCCAAGCTGACCGCGCGGGAGCGCGAGACGCTGATCCGGTTGCTGCAGAAGATCTATTTCTAGCGTTTTGAAGAGGGCTCAGAGGCCCCGCTCGACCATATCGATCAATTGCTGACCAAGGCTGTGGGCAGCCTCGGCCGGCATCTCGCGCAGCGGCCCGTCGATGATGAGCAGCGCCAGCCCGTGCACCGCGCTCCACGCGAGGTATTCGGCATTCGGGCGCCGCGCCGGGTCGAGCACGCCGGCGTCCACCAGCCGGTCGATGGCCTTGCCCAGCAGCTGGAACGGGTCCAGTCCACCGGCCCCCGCCTTGCCCGGGCCGAGTTCGCCGCTACCCTCGTCGGAGATCACGAAGGCCGTGCGGAACAGACCCGGCTCGGCCTGCGCGAAGCGCAGATAGGCGGTGCCGACGGCGCGCACTTGCGCCCGCGCGAAGTCTGCGGGCGGCTGGTCGCAGGGCAGCACCGCCAGCTCCTTTTCCATCGCGGTCGCCGCCGCGGCCAAGGCCGCCTCGCGCACCGCGAGCAACAGCTCCTGCCGGCTGCCGAAGTGCCGGTACGCCGCGTTGGGCACCACGCCCGCGCGCCGCGTGGCCTCGCGCAGCACCACCGCGCCGGGGCCGCCGTCGCGCGCCAGTTCAATGCCCGCGTCCAGCAGCGCCCGGCGCAGGTCGCCGTGGCGATAAGTGCTGCGGGCGGGCGGCAGGCTGTCGGGGACGTTGTTGAGCTTCATTGCAATTCCATGTGGACACTGTCCATTATCCCTGTTATTCTTTGTGGACGGTGTACACAAAGTAATCCGATTGTTTGCGGCCCATGACACCGGGGGCCTCCGAGTCACCTCTCCAATCCAAAGGAATCGCCATGAAAGTCCAGTCTTACCTCTCGTTCGAAGGCCGCTGCGACGAAGCGCTCGGCTTCTACAAGAAGGCGCTAGGCGCCGAGGTCGTGCAGCTCATGCGCTACAGCGAAGCGCCTGCAGGAGCCCCTTCAGAGAACGCCGAAGCCGGCTGTGCCGGCGGCACACCCGATGCAAACAAGGTGATGCACGCGGTGTTCCGCATCGGCGACACCGAGCTGATGGCCTCCGATGGCCGCTGCTCGGGCCAGGCGAAGTTCGAGGGCATCATGCTCGCGCTCACCGCCAACACCGACACCGAAGTCGTCAAGTGGTTCAACGCACTCGCCGAAGGCGGCCAGGTCATGCAGCCGCTGATACCGACCTTCTTCACCTCGAACTTCGGCATGCTGACCGACCGCTTCGGCGTGGGCTGGCTGCTGGTCGTCGCGCACCCCACCTGATTCCCGCACGCTCCATCCATCTCCCGAGAAAGCTCCCGACATGCTCAAGAAAATCGCCCTCGTCATCGTGCTCGCGATCGCCGCACTGCTGATCTTCGCCGCCACCCGGCCCGACACCTTCCGCGTGGAACGCACTGCGCGCATCGACGCGCCGGCCGACAAGATCTTTCCGCTGATCGACGACTTCCACGGCTGGAGCGCATGGTCGCCCTACGAGAAGCTCGACCCCGCCATGAAGCGCACCTTCGGCGGCACGGCGAGCGGCAAGGGCGCAACCTACGCCTGGGAGGGCAACGACAAGGCGGGCGCCGGGAGCATGGAGATCGTGGAGTCGACGCCTTCGTCGAAGGTCGCGATCAAGCTCGACTTCATCAAGCCCTTCGAAGGCCACAACACGGCCGAATTCACACTGCAGCCCCAGGGCAACGCGACGCAGGTCACCTGGGCCATGCATGGCCCCAGCCCTTACGTTGCAAAGCTCATGGGCATCTTCTTCAACATGGACCAGATGATCGGCAAGGACTTCGAAGCAGGCCTTGCCAATCTCAAGACGGCCACCGAAAAGTAACCCCACAAGGAAACCTCATGTCCCCCATCCACGCCTACCTCACGTTCGACGGCAACGCAGCAGAGGCCATACGCTTCTATGAGAAGACGCTCGGCGGCACCATGCAGATGATGATGACCATCGGCGAAGCACCCGACACCGAGCAGTTCCCGCCCGAGGCGAAGAAACGCATCATGCATGCCTCCCTGGCCTACGGCGACGGCATGCTCATGGCCTCCGACTCCATGCCCGGCCAGCCGTACGAAGGCATGAAGGGCTTCGGCGTCGCGCTGACGCTCGATACCGTCGCCGAAGCGCGCCGCGTGTTCGACGCCTTTGCCGACGGCGGCAAGGTCTCCATGCCCTTCGAGAAGACCTTCTGGGTCGAAGGCTTCGGCATGGTGACCGACCGCTTCGGCACGCCGTGGCTGATCAACGGCGGGAAGCCGCTGATCTGACCCTTCCTCCCATCGCTCTACAGGAATTGCACTTCCCATGACCAACCAACTCGACAGCCGAAAGCGCTGGCTCGCATTGATGGTGCTGTGCCTCGGCGTTCTGATGATCGTGCTCGACACCACCATCGTGAATGTGGCGCTGCCCTCGATCCGTACCGACCTGGGCTTCACCGAGACCTCGCTGGTCTGGGTGGTGAACGCCTACATGCTGACCTTCGGCGGTTTCCTGCTGCTGGGCGGCAGGCTCGGCGACCTGTACGGCCACCGCCGCGTGTTCCTCGCGGGCCTGGTGCTGTTCACGCTGGCATCGCTGGCCTGCGGGGTCTCGACCTCGCAGGGCCTGCTGGTGGCGGCGCGCGCGGTGCAGGGCCTGGGCGGCGCAGTGGTCTCTGCCGTGTCGCTCTCGCTCATCATGAATCTCTTCACCGAACCGGCCGACCGCGCAAAAGCCATGGGCGTGTACGGCTTCGTGTGCGCGGGCGGCGGCAGCATCGGCGTGCTGCTGGGCGGCCTGCTGACGAGCACGCTGAGCTGGCACTGGATCTTCCTGGTGAACCTGCCCATCGGCGTTGCGGTATACGCGCTGTGCGTGGCGCTGCTGCCCAGCGCGCGCGGCCATGCGCATGGCGAGAAGCTCGACGTTGCGGGCGCCATCACCGTCACGCTGTCGCTGATGCTCGCGGTGTACGGCGTGGTCAACGGCAACGAGGCCGGCTGGGGCTCCACGCAAACGGTGAGCCTGCTCGGCGCGGCCGTGGTGCTGCTGGCCATCTTCATCGGCATCGAGTCGCGCGTGCAGCATCCGCTGATGCCGCTGGGCCTGTTCAAGCTGCGCAGCGTGTCGGTCTCCAACGTGGTCGGCGTGCTGTGGGCCGCGGCAATGTTCGCGTGGTTCTTCATCTCGGCGCTGTACATGCAGCTGGTGCTGAACTACACGCCCATGCAGATCGGCCTGGCCTTCCTGCCGGCCAACGTGATCATGGCGGTGTTCTCGCTCGGCCTGTCGGCCAAGATCGTGATGCGCTTCGGCATTCGCAAGCCACTGGCCGCCGGGCTCTGGCTCGCGGCCATCGGGCTGGCACTGTTCGCACGCGCACCGGTCAACGGCAGCTTCGTGACCGACGTGCTGCCCGGGATGATGCTGCTCGGCCTCGGCGCGGGCATGGCCTTCAACCCGGTGCTGCTGGCAGCCATGAGCGAGGTGAGCCCGTCCGATTCGGGCCTGGCCTCGGGCGTGGTCAACACCTCTTTCATGATGGGCGGCGCGCTGGGCCTGGCCGTGCTGGCCAGCGCCGCGGCCGCGCGCAGCGCATCGATGGAAGCGGCCGGCGCGCAGATGCCGCTGGCCCTCACCGGTGGCTACAACCTTGCGTTTCTCGTCGGCGCCGTGTTCGCGGCGGCGGCGGGTTTGATCGGGGCGTTGCTGCTTCGCACCGTCATGCCTGGGCAAATGGAGAACAACGAAAAGGCTGACGGAAAAGGAGCACCCCGGGAGACGGCGGCATCGTGAGCGGCAACACGCCATGCAACCGCCGGTTTTCTTTCTTCAACGGTTCCACTCTTTATTCAGGAGAACACCCATGGCTCGTTATGTAGACGGCTTCATCGTCGCCATTCCCACCGCCAACGTCGAGGCTTACCGCAAGCTGGCGCGCAAGGCCGGCAAGGTCTGGATGGAATACGGCGCGATCGAATACGTGGAGTGCATCGCCGACGACGTGAAGCCCGGCAAGCTGACCTCGTTTCCGCAAAGCGTGAAGCTGAAGACCGACGAGACCGTGGCCTTCTCGTGGATCGTCTACAAGTCGCGCAAGCACCGCGACACGGTGAACGCGAAGGTCATGGCCGACCCGCGCATCGCGGCAATGGACCCGAAGACCATGCCCTTCGATGCCAAGCGGATGATCTTCGGTGGCTTCAAGAGCATCGTCGAGCTCTGACCTCGCCCGACACGCTCAGGCCAGGAAGCCGTCATAGACGAGCTTCAGGCCCGTGAGCAACATCCCCAGGTACACGAAGCGATAGAACCACGTCGCATCGATGCGACGAGCGATGCGGATGCCGACCCACACGCCGAGGGGCGCGAGCGGCATCAGCACCAGCGACGTGGCCAGCGTGCGAAAGTCGAGCAGGCCGAGCCACGCGTAGGGAATCCACTTGCTGAGATTCACCACGAAGAAGAAGTAGGCCATCGTTGCGGTGAAGACCACCGGCGAGAGCCGCAGCGGAATCACATAGGCATTGATGGGCGGCCCACCCGCATGCGCGATGAAGCTGGTGAAGCCCGACACCGTGGTCAGCACCGCGCCCACACCGCGCGAAGGCAGCGGATCGTTGGGCTTGGGCGGAAGCAGCAGGCGCTGCGCCAGAAACAGCAACGTGAACACACCGACGATGCCCGCCACCGTGTGCGCCGACAGCATGCGAAACAGCAGCGTGCCGATCACCGTGCCCAGCAGCCCGAACGGAATCAAAAACTTGAGCAGCGAACGGTCGAAGTCGCGCCGGAACGCCGCCAGGCCCAGCACGTCCATCAGCAGCAACAGCGGCATCAGGATGGCGGCTGCCTGCGGCACCGTGACGGCCAACGCCATCATCGGCACCGCGAGCGAACCGAAGCCCGCGCCGAAACCGCTCTTGCTGATGCCGAGCAGCAGCACGGCGGGAATAGCGACCGCATAGAAATGCGGGTCGGTGATGAGGGGAAAGGCCATGGGCAGAAGAAGCGCAGAAAAAAGCCCACCGGGGCGGCGGGCTTCGCTAGCGTAGCAGGCCTTTAGATTGGGCGCGCTCACGCCGACGGGGTACCTTGCTCCGCGAATGTCCCCCGGCCTTCGGCCTCCTCCTTTATTTCGCTGCGCAAGGCACCCCATCGACGTGATCGTTCAGCGCAGTCGTTGATCGGCCAGCACGACAGCCGCGTCCATGTGCGAATGGCACCGGGTGCTCCCCGCAGCGAAATAAAGGAGGAGCCGAAGGCGGGGGACATTCGCGGAGGGGAGTACCCGGTGTCATTCGCACGCACCCCGAACACAACACACAGCCGAGCAACCAAAACGATCTACTCCGGCTGAATACCCAGCTCACGCACCGTGCGACTCCAACGCTCCACGTCCTTGCGCACCAGCGCGTGCGTGTCAGACTGCGACAGCGCGAGCGGCTTGCCACCGGCCTTCACGAACGAATCCATCACCTCAGGCATTGCGATGACGTTTGCAAGCTCGGCACGCAGTCGCTCCAGCACCGCTGGCGGTGTCTTCGCCGGAGCAAAGAGACCGAACCACGATTCAAGCTGCAGCTTCGCCACACCGGTCTCGCCAATGGTGGGAACGTCAGGCTGCGTCGGCAGCCGCGATGCACCCGACACCGCAAGCGCCTTCGCGTTGCCAGCCACCACCTGCGGCCGCGCCGTCGGCGAAAGGTCGAAGAACAGATCGACCCGACCGCCAAGCAAGTCTTGGTAAGCCGCCTGCGCACCGCGATACGGCACGTGCGTCAGCTCCACACCGGCCTGCTGCCACAGCGCCGCCGCGATCACATGCTGTCCAGAACCGTTGCCCGCCGATGCGTAGTTGAGCTTCTTCGGGTTGGCTTTGGCAAACGCCACCACGTCTTTCAGCGTGGCCTGCGGCAGGTCTTTCCGCGCCATCAGCGTGTAGCTGTAGGCCACGGCCAGCCCCAGCGGCTCGAAGTCGCGCAGCGAGTCGTAGGGCAGGTTCTTGTACAGCCCCATGTTGAGCGCGAGGTTCGACACCGAGCCGACCAGCAGCGTGTAGCCATCGGCCGGCGCCTTGGCGACGAAGTCGGTGCCGACCACCGTGCCGGAGCCCGAGCGGTTGTCGACGATCACGGGCTGGCCCAGTGCGCGCGACAGACGCTCGCCAAGCAGCCGGCCGACAAAGTCGAAGCCGCCGCCGGG
The DNA here is from genome assembly GCF_900111625.1 of Variovorax sp. OV084. Taxonomy (NCBI): domain Bacteria; kingdom Pseudomonadati; phylum Pseudomonadota; class Betaproteobacteria; order Burkholderiales; family Comamonadaceae; genus Variovorax; species Variovorax sp. OV084. The sequence goes on from NZ_FOII01000013.1 coordinate 66,572, forward strand.
TGGCTGCGGCACGACGAGCTTGAGCGGCTTCGAAGGCCAGTCTTGTGCAAGCGCGAGTTTCGGCATGGCGAGCATCGCCAGCGCCGCAGCCATGACGCTGCGGCGGTCGAGTGTGGTGTCCATGGCCGTTCAGCGCTCGAGTGCGCCGCCAGCGAGCCAGCGCGCGCCGCGCTGGTACAGCGCCTCCACCGCCGGCCCCTTGAGCATCGGCATGTCCAGCTTCACCGTGTAGCCGATGCGCTGCTGGATGTAGGCAAGGTGGCGATAGCCTTCGGGCAGGTCGGCCAGCACGGCAGCGTCGAGCTTCACCGTGGCGGCAGGGTCCACCGGGTCGATGCGGTCCTTCTCGTAGATCGGCTGGCGGTGCAGCAGCTTCCATTCGCCGCCGTGCTTTTCCACGAAGTCGTAGAAGCGGCCGGTGCACACCACATCGCACAGCACGCCCTCGACCATGCCGCGCTGCGAGATGGTCATCTTGGTCTGCGCGATGGCGCGCTCGTCAGCCACCTCGATGGCCGAGCCGCCCAGAAAGTGCAGGATGCTCACGCCCTTGGCCCAGCCCTCCTGCGTGACGCGGATGAACTCGGTGTACGGGCCCTGGAACCACGTGGCCATCATCACGCCATCGGGGTGCCAAACGGTGGCGAAGCGCTCCCAGTCGCCAGCGTCGCGCCACACGGCCCAGCGTTCGATCATCCGGCGGATCAGCAGCTCCTGCTGCAGGGTGTCTGTCATTTGCGTTGTCTCCTTCATTGTTTTTTGTTTGGATCAGGCAGGCTGCTTCAACGGGTTGAGCACGAAGTCGAAGTCCAGCCGCCAGCGGCCGTTGTCCTGCTTCTTCCATGGCGCGACCAGCGACTGGCGCACCGCGAACACCGCATCGGAGTCGAGCCACTGGTCGCCGTCGCGGAACACGTGGGTGATGAGCCGTTCGTAGCCCGGCGCCTCGATCTTGAAATGCAGATGCGCGGGCCGCCATGGGTGGCGTTTGGTCGCGCGCAGCAGGTCGCCCACGGGCCCATCGACCGGGATCGGATAGGCCTCGGCCAGCACGCTGCGGAAATGCAGCGAGCCATCGGCCGCAGTGCGCAGGCGGCCGCGGTTCTCTGCGTGGTCCAGCCCTTGGTGCTGCACGTCGTAGTGGCCGCCTTCGTCGGCCTGCCACACGTCGACCACCGCATTGGCCACCGGCTCGCCGTCGAGTCCGCACACCGTGGCGAACACGTCGCAGGGCGCGCCTACAGCGCCGTTGGCCACGTCGTCGCCATGCTCGTATTCGGGCGCGCCTTCGAAGTAGAAGGGGCCGAACACGGTGGCCTCGGTGCAGCCGACCGGCTTGTCGTTGTTCATCGCAATGGTGAGCATCGACAGGCCCAGCACGTCGGACAGCAGGATGAACTCCTGCCGCTTGTCGTCGCACTTCTGGCCGGTGGCGGTGAGGTACTGGATGCCCTGGAACCACTCGTCCTCGGTGAGCTTCACCTCGCGGGCGAAGGCGTGCAGGTGCTGCACCAGGCTGGTCATGATCTCGTGCAGGCGCGGGCTGGGGGTATCGGCGAAGCGCGCGAGCACGGCCTGGGTGATGTTGTCCTGGTTGAGGTTACGCATCGTGGCTGTCTCCATGTTGTCTCGGCGCACTGTAGGCCGCACGCCGTTTGCACGAAAGCACCAGGGCGCAAATGATTTTTCCGCCCAGCGGAACGGTCGAGCCTGCCCTGCGCCAAAATCGTCCGGACCTGAAAAACAAGCCCGGAGACACCACCCCATGGACCGCTGGACCGAAATCGCCCTGCTCGTGCAGATCGCCGATGCCGGCAGCCTGAGCCGCGCGGCCGAGGCGCTGGGCCTCTCCAACGCAGCCGCGAGCCGCCACCTGAGTGCGCTCGAAGAAAGGCTGGGCGCGCGGCTGGTCGAGCGCAATACGCGCCGCCTGTACCTCACCGACACCGGCCGCGAGTTCTGCGGCCGCGCCCGCACCATCCTGGCCGACCTGGCGGACGCCGAATCGACGGTGAACGCCACCGCGCTCAACCCGACGGGCACGCTGCGCGTGACGGCCTCGCTTTCTTTCTCGATCCATCACATCGCGCCGCTGCTGCGCGAATACACGCAGCGCTATCCGGGCGTAACGGTGCACGTGGAGGCCGCAAACCGCTACTTCGACCTGATCGACAACAACATCGACGTGGCGATACGCACGCGCGAGTACGAGCCCGATTCGAACGTCACGATCCGCCGGCTCGGCGAAACGCGGCGCATCCTGGCGGCGTCGCCGCGCTACTTCGCGCAGCACGGTTTTCCGAAGACGCTGGACGATCTGAAGCAGCACAAGCTGCTGATCTACACCTACGCCAACAACCCGAACGAGCTGCGCTTCAGCCGTGGCGGGGAGACGCACACGGTGTCGGTGACGGGTCTGCTCGAATCGAACGACGGCCAGGTGCTGCGCGCCGCCGCGCTCGACGGCATGGGGATCCTGGTGCAGCCGACCTACATCGTCTACGAAGACATCGTGGCCGGCCGGCTGGTGCCCACGCTGGACGACTGGGACCTGCCGCACCTGACGATCAACCTGGCGTACCCGAGCCGCAAGCACCTGTCGGCGAAGGTGCGCAGCTTCATCGACTTCATGGCGGCGCATTTCGCAAAAATGGACTACGAAAGAAAGTGGACAGGCCACTTCGGCAGCCACTGACCGGGCAAAACGGCCTTTCGCCAAAACATGTGCGTAAACGCACATCCCGCATTTCGGCGGCCTCGCAAACTGGAACCGCAACCGTCGCATTCCGCGGCGGACCACCGTTTTCCACCAAGCAAGGATCTGCCATGAACACCCAGGCCGCAGCCGCCAACACCCCGCGTGCGCCGATCGCATCGCCGCTTTCCGCCCTCTCCCCCGCCGCGCTGGACGATTCCGGCAAGCTGCTGATTCGCGTGACGATCGGCTTCCTGGTGCTGCTGCACGGCATCTTCAAGCTGTCGGCCGGCGTGGGCTTCATCGGCGGCATGCTGGCCAAGGCCGGGCTGCCGGGTGGGCTGGCCTACCTGGTGTACGTGGGCGAAATCGTCGCGCCGCTGCTGATGATCGCGGGCGTCTTCACCCGCGCGGCCGCCGCCGTGGTGGTCATCAACATGCTGGTGGCCTTCGGCCTGGTGCACATGGCCGACCTGTTCTCGCTGACCAAGCAGGGCGGCTGGGCGCTGGAACTGCAGGGCCTGTACCTGTTCGGCGCGCTGACGGTGGTGCTGCTGGGTGCCGGCCGCTTCAGCGTGGGCGGCGTCAAGGGTCGCTGGAACTGAGCGTCTTCCGGCTCAGCCGGCGTCGCCCCGCACTTGGGAGACCATCAGCTCCAGGCGGGCGACGTCAGCCACCAGCAGGGCCTTGTCGTCCTTGCGCAGCACGCCGCCGCGCACCAGCACATTCAGCTCGCGGGTGACCTGCTCGCGGTTGGTGCTGATCTGGCTGGCCAGCGCCGCATGCTTGGGAGCCGGCTCCAGCCGGGCCTGGTTGCCGTCGATACCGGCAATACGGGCCAGGCGCAGCAGTTCGGCATGCAGCCGGTTCTGCACGCCGAGGGTGCTCAGGTCGATGACGCGCTCCGACAACTGCCGCACCAGCGACACCAGCCGCAGCATCACGCGCTGGGCCACAAGCGGCTCATCGTGCAGCAGGGCCATGAAGGCGGCGCGGTCGAGGCTGGCGACCACGCTGGGTTCGAGCGTGACCACGTCGGCGGAGCGCGGGCCACCGTCGATGGCGGCGATGTCGCCGAAGTGCTCGCCGGCTTCGGAATCGCGGAAAGTCACCTGCCGGCCGTTGGCCGAATAGGTCGTCACCCGCACCCGGCCCGAGACCAGCAGGAACAGGTCGCCCTGCTGCTCGGCGCGCAGCAGCAGAGGCTTGCCGGCTTCCACGCTGTGCCACAGGCATTGCTGGGCCAGCAGGTCCAGGCGCTGGTCTGAAAGGCCTTCGAGCAGCGCGATCTGGCGCAGCGCGAGGCTGGAGCGGGGGGTGAGTTCAGGTTTGGCCATGCCAGGCTAGGTAGGGGCGCGCGGATTATGCTCGGGTGCCGCTTCGAACCCGTTCATGGACAGACGTTCCCCTCACGCTCCCCCTTTTTCCCTGAGACCGCCGACACGGCGCAATCTCCGCTGGGCGAGCGGGCTGGTGCTGATGGCCTACATCACGGCGCATCTGCTGAACCATTCGCTGGGCATCTATTCCTTTGCCGCGGCCGAGACCGTGCTGCGCGGCGTGCAGAAGTTCTGGCACAGCCTGCCAGGCACCGTGCTGCTGTACGGCGCGGCCGCCACCCATCTGGCGCTGGCCGTGGTCGCCCTGTGGGAGCGCCGCACCCTGCGCATGCCGCCGCTCGAAGGCCTGCGCGTACTGCTGGGCTTTGCGCTGCCGCTGCTGCTGGCCACGCACCTCACTGCCATGCGCGGCGCCTACCTGGCCTATGGCATCGAGGGCTCGTATGTGCGCGTGGTCTGGGGGCTGTGGGACTGGCAGGGCGCGGCCGCACAGCTGCTGATGATGCTGGCGGCCTGGGTCCACGGCTGCCTGGGCCTGCATTTCGCACTGCGGGCGCAGCCGGCCTGGCGACGCTTTTCCTACCTGCTGCTGGCCATTGCGGTTGTGCTGCCGCTGACGGCGGCGATGGGCTTCGTCTCCATGGGGCGCGAGTTCCAGTGGAGCGGCCTGCCGCCCACCGTGCTTCCCACGCCCGAGCAAGGCAAGGCGCTGAATACGGCCGAAGGCAACATCAAGTGGTTCTACGGGCTGGCGCTGGTCGCGCTGCTGGGGGCGCGCTGGGGGCGCAACAGCTTCGCGCGCTGGTCGCGGCAACCATCGGTCACGCTGCGCTACCCCGGCCGCACGGTGCAGGTGCCGCGCGGCTGGAGCGTGCTGGAAGCGAGCCGCTCGCACGGCATCGCTCATGTGTCGATCTGCGGCGGACGGGCGCGCTGCTCGACCTGCCGCGTGCGCGTGGCCGGCCCGGCCGAACACATCGGCGAACCCGGCCGCGACGAGCAGCGCACGCTCGAACGCGTGCGCGCGCCGGCCGACGTGCGCCTGGCCTGCCAGCTGCGCCCGCGCGGCGACGTCGAGGTCACGCCGCTGTTCGCGCCGCTGCCCAATGAAGGCCGGCCCGCGCCGGTCGGCAGCTTCGGGCGCGAGCGCGACGTGGCGATCTTGTTCGTCGACCTTCGGCGCTGGTCGGGCCTGTCGGAGCGGCAGTGGCCCTTCGACCTGGCCTATGTGCTCGACCGCTACTTCGCCACCGTCGGTGCGGCAGTGCGCGAAAGCGGCGGCGTGCCGAACCAGTTCATCGGCGACAGCGTGATGGCGATCTTCGGGCTCGACTGCGACCTCCCCACCGCCTGCAGGCAGGCACTGCACGCGACCGAGTTGATCGGCCAGCGCATGGATGCATGGAGCGAAGGCTTCGAGGCGCAGTTCGGCCAGCGGCTGGAGTTCGGCATGGGCCTGCATGCGGGCCGTGCGGCGGTGGGTGAAGTGGGCTATCTGGAAACCACGACCTTCACGGCCATCGGTGAAGTGGTCAACACCGCGAGCCGGCTGCAGGACCACTCGAAGACGGCCGCATCGCGCCTCGTCGTCTCGCTGTTCGCGGCCGAGCAGGCCGGTGTTGCGGAGGCCATGGGCGCGATCGAAACGCTCACCGTGCGGGGACGCTCCGAACCTCTTGCGGTGCTCTACGCACCGCACAGCGCTGCTCCTCTGTAGTTGCCGAAAGCGGTGCGCAAACGCACAGCGCCAACCACGATGCGGTTTCACACTGCATCCCGTGGCAACGACGAATGTCCGCCGCCCACACTGACAGTCAAAGGGACTCGCATCATGAACACCAAGCAACTCATCGCCATCTCCGCCGTCGCATTCGCCATGCTCGGCGCGGCAGGCGCGCACGCTGAAACCTACGAAGGCGTGCACGCCATCACCTCGTCCGCCAGCCGCATGGACGTGCAGGCCGAAGCCTTGGCTGCCGCGCGCGCCGGCAACCCCTACTCCGACAGCGCCGCTGAAGGCACTGTGGCCGTCAACTCCACGCTCGACCGCAATGCGGTGCGCGACCAGGCCGTGGCCACCGCTCACGACCCGCTGCAAAGCCTGGACCGCCGCGCGTTCTACCGCGACCAGGTGCCTTCGGCCTACAGCAAGCCGACGGTGTCGTTCACACGCCAGGCCGGCCTGTAAGCGGCGACGCGGCCCTGCCGCAAATCAGGGCCGCACACCTTCCCACGCGTTCTGCAACAAGGCACGAATCGCATCGCGCTCCAGAGGGCGCGGATTGGGGTACTGGTTCTTCAGCGCATGCTCGCAGGCCAGGTCGAGATCGGATTCCTTCATGCCGATGTCGCGCAACGCAACCGGCGCACCGTTGTCGCGTGCAAGGTCGTACACGGCTTGCGCGGCAGTGCTTCCCCCAAGCGCCTGCGCGATACGCGCCATGGCCTGCGGCGCCGCTTCGGCGTTGTAGGCCAGCGCATGCGGCAGCACGATGGTGTGGGTCTCGGCATGCGGCAAGTTGAAGCTGCCGCCCAGCGTGTGGCACAGCTTGTGGTGCAGCGCCATGCCGACATTGCCGAGCACCGTGCCGCAGAGCCAGGCGCCATAGAGCGCGTCGCTGCGGGCACTCGCATCCTTGGGCGTGGCACGGATCGCCGGCAACGCGCGGCCCAGTGCTGCAATGCCTTCCTGCGCCATCAGGTCCATGATCGGATTCGAATCGACCGCGTAGAGCCCTTCGGCCGCATGCGCGATGGCGTTGATGCCGCTGGTCACGCTCATGCCCACGGGCAGGCCCAGCGAAAGCTCGGGGTCGTAGATGACGGTGCGCGGCAGCACCTTGAAATCCTTGCCCGTCTTCTTCATGCCGGCTTCGGTGATGCCGTAGATCGGCGTCATCTCGGAGCCCGCGTAGGTTGTAGGGATGGCGAGGATCGGCAGGCCCGAGTCGAGCGCGATGGCCTTGCCCAGCCCGGTGGTGGAACCGCCACCGATGGCCACGGCGCAATCCGCGCCCAGCCGGGCGGCCACTTCCCGCGCCTCACGCGCCGTTTCGATGGGCACGTGCATCACGGCACGGTCGAACACGCCGGCCGCGTGCGCGCCGAGCATGTCGGCCACACGCTCGGCCTGCGGGCGCTGCTCGGGCGTGGACAGCACCAGGGCCCGGCGCGCGCCGAGCAGGTCAATCTCGCGCGCCAGGTGCTGCAGCGAGCCCGCGCCGAACACCACCCGCTGGGGCACGCTGGTGTAGACGAACGATGGTGTGGTCATGGCTTTTCCTGTCTGTCTCTCGAGTGTTCATGAACGACCGATGCCGGGCATCACGATACGCCGGCGGCCCGCCGGGCGAGTGTCCCGCCGGGCCGCCTACTCATTCAACGACAGGAACGGAAAGGAGTTTTCCGCTCAGCCCCGATTGCCAGCAGCCCTCTCGCCAGCGCCCGACTGAACGATGAGCAGCAGGAAACCGCCGGCCATGGCCACGTTCTTCAGGAAATTGTTGAGCTGCGCGTTGAACTGCGCCGCGTCGGCGGCCCAGAACGCATGCGCTGCGAAGGCAGTGGCCAGCGTGAACAAGGCCAGCGCGCCGGCAACCCATTGCACGCGCCAGCCAACGATCAGCAGCAGCCCGCCGCCGATCTCGAGCGCGATGGTCAACGGCAGCACCACGTCGGCCAGCGGGATGCCGAGCTTGGCGAAGTAGCCGAGCGTCGCTCCATAGGTCATGAGCTTGCGCACACCCGCGACCAGGAAGATCACCGCCATCAGCACGCGGGCGGCCACGGTCCAGCCGCGAAAGGGTTCGTTTGTCGTCATGTCGTTTCCTTGAATTTCACGCGGCCTTTTCGTCGCCCAGGCAGTTGGCGGCCGTCCAGCCGTAGAGCCATTCGAGCGCGTCGTAGAAGCGCTCCTGCGGCCTGCCCGTCCACATGCTGTTGCGCACCAGCCGCTCGACGCCCTTGGCGTGGTAGATGCGGCCCATCTCGCGGGCCGAGAGCACGACACGCGCGGTGCGGGCAACGCGGGAGCGTTCGTATAAAGCCAGCGCGCGCGGCCAGTCGCCCTCTTCGCGGCGCAGCGCGAGGCCCAGCGTCACGGCGTCCTCGCAGGCCATGCACGCGCCCTGCGCCAGGTACTGCACCATCGGGTGCGCCGCATCGCCCAGCAGCGTGGCGCGGCCGAAGGTCCATTGCTCGATGGGGTTGCGGTCGGCTGTGGAATAGCGCTTCCACGCTTTCGGAATGCGCAGCAGCAGCTGCACCTGCTCGCAGGTGGCCCTGAAGTAGCGCTGCACCTCCGCCGGGTCGCCGTCCATCGAACCCCACTCCTCGGGCTGGTCGCTGTGGAAGGTGACCGCCATGTTGAACTTGTCGCCGCCCTTCAACGGGTAGTGCACCAGGTGGCAGTTGGGCCCGACCCAGATGCATGGCGCGGTGAAGCGCAGCGCCTCGGGGAAGTCGGCCGTGTCGATCACGGCACGAAACACCACATGGCCCGATACGCGGATGCTGTCGCCCACGTACTGTTGGCGCACCGCCGAGCGCACGCCGTCGCAGCCGATCACGGCCTGGCCTTCGTGACGGCCGCCCTGTGCATCGATCAGCGTCACGCCTGCATCGTCCTGCTCGATGTGCACGACCTTGGTCGAGGTGAGGAACTCGATGCCTTCTGTCGTGGCCTTCACGCCTTCGAGCAACGCACCATGGATGTCGGCGCGGTGGATCACCGCATAGGGGTTGCCGAAGCGCTCGCGAAAGCGATCGGACAACGAGATGCTCGCCACGCGCTTCGCGTCGATGGCGTCGAACATCACCATCTCTTCGGTGTAGACCGCCTTGGCGCGCAGATGCTCGCCCACGCCCAACGCGTCGCAAGCCGCGAAGGCGTTGGGGCTGAGCTGGATGCCGGCACCGATCTCCCCGATCTGGCCGGCCTGCTCGATCACCTTCACGCGATAGCCCTCGCGCACCAGCGCCAGCGCAGCGGCGAGCCCGCCGATGCCGCCGCCGGCCACGAGCACGGGGCGGGTGTCTTTCACGGTGCGCATGTCACTTCAATCCGAACAGCTTGCGCGCGTTGTCGCGGCCGATCTTCTGGCGGTCGTTCTCGCTGATCTCGCACTTGTCGAACCAGCGGGCCGCGTCCTCATGCTTCTCGAACGGGTAGTCGACCGAATACATGATGCGGTCCGCCCCCACTTCGAGCATCGTCGACAGCAGCGTGGGCGTGCGGAAGTTGCCGCTGGTCGTGATGTGCACGTTGCTGCGCAGGTAGTCGCCGATTTCCTTGTCGCAGGGCATGCCGCGCCGGCCCTTGCGCAGGATGTGGTCGACGCGCCAGATGTTGAAGGGAATGCCCTCGCCGAAGTGGCCGAGGATCATCTGCAGGTCGGGGTGCCGGTCGAACAGGCCGCTCGACATGATGCGCAGCGCATGCAGGCCGGTCTCCACCGCGAAGGCCCAGGTTGGGCCGGTGAGCCAGTGCGCTCCTTCGTAGATGGGCTCGCGGCTCAGCAACGGGTCGCGCGGGTGCATGTAGAAAGGCTTCTTCAATGCGGCGGCGACGGCCCAGAAATCGGTGAAGCGCGGGTCGTCGTAATAGACGACGGTGTTCTCATCGCCCACCTGCGAGAAGCCGTTGACCAGGAAGCCGTGGAAGCCCAGCTGCGTCACGCAGCGCTCCAGCTCGCGCGCGGCCGCCTCGGGGTCTTGCATGGGCAACGCCGCGAACCCACCGAAGCGCGTGGGATGGCGCTTCGTCTGCTCGGCCAGCACGTCGTTGGCGCGCTGCGCGACTTCGACGGCGCGTTTCGCATCGGGAATGGCCTGCACCGCCGGCGAGTTGAGCGAGAGGATCGACAACTCGGTGCCCCACTCGTCCATCTGCTCGATGCGCTGCTGCTCGAAGTCGAGCAGGTTGTTCTTCAGGCCCTGCCATACCTCGGGGCGGGCATACACCTGCGAGTCGGCGATCGTCAGGTCGATCGCGAAATGCTCTTCGAGCGCAATCTTGTTCTTCATGGGGAAATCACTCCGGTTTGATGTTGAGCTTGTCCAGCACGTCCTGCCAGGTCTTGCGGTCGTCGGCGATGTAGCGCGCCAGCTGTTCGGGGGTGCCCGGGCGCGGGTAGGTGCCCAGCTCGCGCGACTTGGCCACCACGTCGGGTAGCAGCAGCGCCTCGTTCATGTCCTTGTTGAGCTTCGCGAGCACCTGCGGATCGACGCCCTTCTTCGCGATGACGGCGAACCAGCCGTGCGCCACCGCACCGGGCACTGTCTTGCTCGCAAGCGGGAACTGCTCCAGCCCGGCCTCGACGCGGTCGCCCATGCTGGCCAGCACGCGCATGCGCCCGCCCTGCACGTTGCCGGCGACCACGTTGTAGGTCTCGACCATCATCTGGGTCTGCCCGCCCAGCGTGGCCTGCATGGCCTGTGCACCGCCCGGGTAGTGCACTTCGAGAAACTGCGCGCCCGACTGCAGCCCAAGCAATGCCGAAGCCAGGTGCGGCGCGGTGCCGCGGCCGTTGTCTGCCACCTCGATGCCCTGCGGTTTGGCGCGTGCGGCGGCGATGAAGTCGGCGAGCGTCTTGTAGGGCGAATTGGCTGGTACCGCGAGCATGAAGGGCGCGACGGCCGCGAGCGTGACCGGCACGTAGTCGCGGTTGAAGTCGTAGGTCACGCCCTTGATGGTGCTCGGCGCCACCGAGATGGCCGAGCCCTGCACGAAGCCGAAGGTGTAGCCATCGGCAGGCGCAGCCAGGATCGCGTTCATGCCGATCACGCCGCTGCCGCCGGGCTTGTTGTCGACGATCACGCCTTGTCCCCACTTCTCGCCGAGCTTGGCGCCCACATGGCGGATCAGCACGTCGGGCGCCGACCCCGCGGGGAACGGCACCACGAAGCGCACCGCCTGCTGGGGCCACTTGGCAGCCGTTCCCTGAGCGGTTGCCAGAGGCATCGTTCCCAGGAAAGACAGTGCGATGGCGCATACGAGGGCAGCTCTGCGGGATGGCTTCAGGCTCATGATCGTCTCCGTATTTGCTTGATTATTCAAGTAATTGCGGCGGACTATATACTTGATTGTTCAAGCATGTCTAGATGAAAACCCTGCCCCAAGATCACGACCTCGAGAAGGCCATTCCCTTCCTGCTGGCACGCGCCGGTGCGCGCATGGGCAATGCCTTTGCGAAGGCATTGAAGCCCTACGGACTCAGCCTCAGCGAATGGCGCGTGTGTGCGTCGCTGCAGCACACGCCGCGGCAAACGCTGTCGGAACTGGCGATGCACGCGTCGACCGACCTGTCGGCGCTGTCGCGCATCGTCGACCGGCTGGCGGCGAACGAACTGGTGGCGCGCGAGAAGTGCGACACCGACAAGCGCGCGGTGCGCATCGCGCTCACCGAGCGCGGCCTCGCGCTGACCTGCGAGCTGATTCCGCTCGCGCAGCACTACGAGGCGGTGGCCACCTCGGACTTCAGCGCGGCGGAAGTGAAGACGCTGCGCGCGATGCTGCTGCGCCTGTACGCCAACGCAACGCCGCTGGCCTGAGCTAGGCCGGCGAGACCTGCACAGTCGAAGCCTGACGGCTCTCGGTGATCGCGAAGCGCACCGGCAGGAAGCGCTCGATCACCGCGCAGTTGGTGCGCGTGTGCTCCGTCACCTCGCTGCAGGTAAAGGCGCAGGCCTTCTTGCTCTGCCACGCCGCGAGCGCCAGCAGCAACGCCAGCTGATCCGCAAGATGCGGGCCGACCGCGGCCTCGCTCTTCTGGAACGCGCGCAGCTCCTTCACCAGCCCGTGCGCCACCTGCTCGGCGCTCAGCGACTTCTCGCCGAAGGCCGTGAAGACCTCGGTGACGTGCTCGTACGCCAGCGTCGCCATCAGCGCATTGCCGGGGCCTTCGTTCTGGCGCACCGCACCGAAGCGCAGCTGCTCGCCAGACCAGCCCATCGCGCCGCCCAGCGTGTCGAGCTCACGCGTCGGCACATGGCGCGGCAGGCCGGGCGCCAGGCATTCGGCGTAGTTCGACTGGTGCGCGCCGCGCGCCATCAGATCGAAGGGCTGCAGCGCGCCGGCCGCCGGCACGATGGTCGCCTCGACCTCGCCGCCACCGGCCGGATAGAAGCCGCAGCGGCGCAGCGTCAGTTGCAGGTCCGCGCCCAGGCGGCGCACCAGCGGCGCGAAGGCGCGCTCCAGGAAGTGGAACGGCGGTGCCATCGGGTTGTGCGTGCCGCCGCTCAAGTGCACACGGCTGGTCGCGCCAGCAAGCAGCAGCGGTGGCAGCACGGTCTGCAGCACCAGCATGCAGCTGCCCGCGCTGGCGATCGCGAAGCGGTACTCGCCCGCGCGCACCGGGCCGGGCTGGAAGCGCAGCGACTGCGAACCCAGCTCCGCGCCTTCAACCTGCGCGCCACTGATTTCGGCAACCGCGTTCACGCACGCAAGGTGCTGGCGCATCAGCCCCGGCTTGGCGCGGCCCGCGCGGATCTTCTCGATGGTCAGCGGCTGGCCCGTGACCACCGACAGCGCGAGGCTGGTGCGCAGGATCTGGCCGCCGCCCTCGCCTTGCGAACCGTCGAGTTCAATCATGCGCGGCCTCCGTCTTTGCCTTCTCGAAGCGCAGCACCGTCTCGTGCAGGAATGCATCGAGACCGGCCTCTTCGGCCTGCGGCAGCGGCGTCACCGGCTCCGCCGCATTGGCTGCCAGCTCGGATTCGATGAACGCATGGATGCCGGGCCAGCGCGGGCTGGTCGCGGCTTCGCCCGCGCGCATCTTCACTTCGAGCAGCGCGTTGATCTCGTCGATCAGCGCCGCATCGCGCACCGGGTCGAGCGTGCGCTGCGCCAGGTCGGCGAAGCGCATCGGCGGCACGCCGGGCTGCGAGCGGATCCAGCGCGCGGCCAACAGCGGGCGCAGCACGTAGAGGTATTTCTTGTAGCGCACTTCGTCGGCCTGCAGGTGCTCGCGGAAGTTCTTCTTCGCCATCGAGCTGTAGTGATGCCAGCCGCGCGCGTTGGAGAACACCGCCTCCGACAGCGCGCGGAAACGCGGCATCGCCACCGCGTCGTCGCGGTACACGATGGGCGAGCGCAGCCATTCGAGCAGCGTCGGGTTCGACTCGCGCATCAGGCCTAGCGCCTTGCGCAGGTCCCAGCCGTTGATGTCGAGGTCGCCGCTGATCGGCACCTCGATCACGTCGCGGCGCGGCGTCACCGTGAGGTACCACGGCAGGCGGTTGACGTAGATGAAGCGCACGTCGTAGTCGCTGTCGGGCGAGGCAAAGCCCCAGCCGCGGCTGCCGGATTCGCAGGCGAAGAGCACAGTCACGTCGTGCTTCGCCTCGATGTCGCGCAGGGCCTCCATGATCTGCGCGCGCATGGCGGGCTCGATCGGGTGGGCGGAGCGCAGGAATTCTTCTTCGGTGCTCATGACAATCTTCTTTTCTTTCTCTTCCATCAGTCTCGGGTGACGATCACATGGCCGGCACTGTCGAGTTCGTAGACGTCCAGGTCGTTGGCCAGGAACGCATGGCCGCGGTAGTGCGTTTGCGTCTCGGCCATCAGCGCTGCCATGCCCTCTTCGTTCTGGTGGCGCGCGCTGAAATGCGTAAGGATCAGGTTCGGCACTTCGACGGTTTGCGCAAACTCGGCCAACAGGCGCGCGGAACTGTGCATCGGCCCGGGGCCGACCTTGTCGAGTGCGTCCTGCGTGAAGGTGGCTTCGTGCACCAGCAGTTGCGCGCCCTTGCAGGCGTCGTGCAGCAGCGCGGGCTCGGCGTTGTCGCCGCCCAGCACCGCGATTGCCGTGCCCACCTGCGTGTCCGCGTAGTCGGCACTGCGAAGTACCTCGCCGTTGAAGGGCACGTCTTCGCCGGTCTGCAGCGCGCGCCATGCAGGGCCCGGCGGCAGGCCGATGGCACGCAGCGCATCGGCCTTCAGCCGCGAGCGGCGAGTCTCGACCTGCACGCGGTAGGCGTGGCTCGGCACCCGGTGCCGCAGCACATGGCGGTCGATGCGCACGCCGGGCGCTTCGTATACCAGCGGCTGGTCTTCGAGATCCACGTGCTCGACCTCGTAGGGCAGATGCAGGTCGGTCAGTGCGCGCGTGGCTTCGAACCACTCCCACACCGGCAGCGGCGCGATCAGCTTCAGCGGCTTCGTGCGCTTGCCCATGCCCGCGCTCGCGAGCAATCCCGGCAGGCCGTAGCAATGGTCGCCGTGCACATGCGTGATGCAGATGGCGACCAGGTCGTTCAGAGACAGCGGCGTTTGCAGCACGCGATGCTGCGTGCCCTCGCCGCAGTCGATCAGGAACCAGTCGGCGTTGAGCACCGTCTGCACGGCGAGGCCGGAGACGTTGCGGTGGCGCGTGGGGGTGCCTGAGGAGGTCCCCAGGAAAGTCAATTTCATCATCACGTCGATCGCTCCCTGTACATCAGTGCGCTTCTCGCGGCGTCCGCAGCGACCCGCTCCCAACCAAAGTATCGGCGTCCGCCTTCCGGACGGGCCGCCATGAGCGCTTGAAGCCTTGCGAGATTCTCCGCGCCTCCCCAACGACCGAGCGTCTGAATCGCTACGACACGCAGGCTCCACCACTTGCTTTGCAGTGCCGCTTCGATTTCGGCCTCGGCTTGCGCATTCGGCTTCGTTGCGCCCAACGCACGCAGGCGATCCGTCTGCTCGCGCAGAAGGTTCGCGCCCGGCCCGGTGTTCCGCAAGCACTGGCGACGCGCGCGGCGGCATGCAAGGCAACGCACCGCCCGGCTATCGATGGCGCCGTGCACTACCTCGTACCACCACTTCTGTTGCTTGGCGGTCCACACCTCTTCGGCACCGCAATCGCGGCAGGTGAAAGGGCGCGCTACGTAGAAGGCAGGCAGCATTCCATACGTGTTGTTATGCAGCTGCAAAACGAGCCGATCCGCCAGCTCCCGTCCAGGCGAGTATTCGTCGTCGGTCCGCAGCGGCCGGACATCCTGCGCGCGCAGGCGTGCAGCCTGTGCGAGAGCGCGATTGAGGCGATGCGCCTTGATCTCGGCGCGGCGTTGTTTGTTGCTCTTCATTTTTCTTCGAACCTTCGTAATGCGACGCTACGAAGGCGGGCCCGCTTGTCGCGGGCCCTTTCCCCTCCTACAGCATCGCGTTCAACCTTTCACGCAAACAACCTGCTTGAGCGTGTAAACCACCTCCACCAGGTCTTTCTGCGCATCCATCACCGCGTCGATGTCCTTGTAGGCCATCGGAATCTCGTCGATCACGTCGGCATCTTTTCGGCACTCGACGCCTTCGGTCGCGGCGATCTGGTCGGCCACCGTGTAGAGCTTCTTGGCCTTGGTACGGCTCATCTTTCGACCGGCGCCGTGGCTGCAGCTCATGAAGCTCTCGGGGTTGCCCTTTCCGCGCACGATGAAGCTCTTGGCGCCCATGCTGCCGGGGATGATCCCCAGCTCACCGGCCTTTGCGCTCACCGCACCCTTGCGGGTGATGAGCACGTCTTCACCGAAGTGCGTTTCGCGGCTCACGTAGTTGTGGTGGCAGTTCACCGCTTCCACGTGCGCCTCGAAGGGCTTGGTGATGACCTTGCGCACGGCCGCGACCACGCGCTGCATCATCACTTCGCGGTTCGCACGCGCGAACTTCTGGGCCCAGCCCACTGCACGCACGTAGTCGCCGAAATACTGGGCGCCTTCTTCGAAGTACGCCAGGTCCTGATCGGGCAGGTTGCGCTGGTGCAGCTCGGCGTCTTTCTTGGCAAGCTCGATGAAGTGCGTACCGATGGCGTTACCCACGCCGCGCGAACCCGAGTGCAGCATGAACCACACGGAACCCGCTTCATCCAGGCACACCTCGATGAAGTGGTTGCCCGTACCCAGCGTTCCCAGGTGCTTGTGGTTGTTGGTGTTCTTCAGGCGCGGGTAGTCTTCGCAGATTGCGTCGAACTCGTCCTTCAGCGCACCCCACGCCACGTCGGTTTCGTTCGGCGGCGTTTCCCACGAGCCTTTGTCGCGGCCCATGCGCTTGGGGTTCGAGCCGTGTGGCACGGCCTTCTCGATCGCGCCGCGCAGCGGTCCCAGGTTGTCGGGCAGGTCGTTGGCATGCAGCGTGGTCTTGCACGCCATCATTCCGCAACCGATGTCCACGCCCACCGCGGCCGGGATGATGGCCTTGAAGGTCGGGATCACCGAACCCACGGTCGCACCGATGCCGTAGTGCACATCGGGCATGGCCGCGATGTGCTTGAACACGATAGGCAGGCGCGCGGCGTTCTCGAGTTGCTTCTGCGCTTCGGCTTCCACGGGTACGCCGCGGGTCCACATCTTCACGGGCACGCCGTTTTCGACTTCGTGGAGGTTGTAGTTCTGTTCCATTTCTTTTCTCTCTGTCTGTCTATCTATCTATTCTTTACGACCAACTGGTGGACACGGCGGGATTCGAACCCGCATCAATACGGCGACCATGGTTCTTGAGTCCGATGGCCCAGTCGACGATTGGAAACGCGCGCCAGTGACAGACCCGTCATCGGAGCCAGCACCTGCATCCTCAACCTTGCTCGTCAACCGACTTTCCCGCCGTACCTGGTCTTACCCAGGCTGCCGGCAATATCAACATTTTTGGCAGTGGCGCTCCCTTCTGTGCCTGCGTGCCCGTATCTCTCTCTGCCTATCGCTCAGGAACCGCTCGGCCGAAGCGTCACCAGCCCGTTGAGCACCTGGTCCAAGCCGCCGATCACGGAGATCTTGTCGATCCGCTCGGCCACCCGTTCCAGCGTTTCGAGTTCCTTCATTCGCAACGCGACGGGGTTGCCCTCCATCACCTTGGCGGTGTTCAGCAGCGAGCGCGTGGCCGCGGTTTCCTCACGGCGACGGATCACGTTGGCCTGGGCCGACTTCTCGGCCTCCACCACCTGGGCGAGGATGGTCTTCATCTCGCCGGGCAGGATGATGTCCTTCACGCCTACGCTCTCCAGCACAATGCCGGTACCTTCCAGCCGCTCACGCACCTGCGCCAGCACCGTCTGGTCGATGGCCGCCTTGTTCTCCAGCAATGCGTCGAGCGTCTGCTCGCCGACGGCTGCACGCAGCCCGAACTGCAGCTCGCGGTACACATGTTCGGCAGGCTTCGGCATCTGCGCCATTGCCTGCCGCACATCGGCGAAGCGCCAGACCGCCGACATGTTCAAGCGCAGGCCCACTTTGTCGCGGGTCAGGATTTCCTGGCCGCTCACTTCGGCAATCTGCGCACGCAGGTCCACACAGGACACGGCCACTTGACGGTTGAAGCGCCAGAAACCGTGGTTACCCGGCGGCAGCAGCTCCTGCATCTGGCCCTGCAGCGTCAACACGCCGACATGGAACTCGGGCACCTGGACCAGCAACACACCGTCGAGGCCAGCCACCGCACGCGGACGCAGGGCCACGCTCTGCAGCTTCGAAACCAGTTCAGCCGGCAGACGCGCATCGTCGGCCACGTCGATCACGTCGACGCGCTGCTGACGCAGACCGCGCCAGTACAGCTTGCGCGTGGCAGGCGGCAGGATCTGCACCAGCACGCCGTCTTCCATGCGCAGGCCAACTTCGGCCTCACCAAGCGACACGTGCACAAACTCACGCTCGACCAGTTCGGGCTCGCGCGCCAGGAAGTAATCGGCCAGCTCGTGCTCGAACGCCGGCTGGGCGAGCGCGAAGCGCTCCAGTTCGATGCGGTCGAAACGCGAGAACACCCAGTGCTTGCCCGCGCCGAGCAGTTGCTCGAAATCGCCATTGCGCAGCAGCAGCGCGCGTTCGTTCTTCTTGATCGTGATTCGGTTGAAACCCAGCATTTTTTCTACTCCCACTCGTTGTTCAGTTCGGTTATTCGTTTCGTTCAGTCACTCAATCCAGGCCCTCGAAAGGGCAGGCGGCGGGCACTGCGGTAGCCAAGGCCTGACGTGCAGCGGTCGCGCGGTTCGGTAGGTGCCTCCCGTCGTCGCATGTGCAACGCCGTCACTTCCCTCGCCGTCGATGGCTGCACGCAGTTCCTTGCCACACACGCGGTGCGCAAGCCGCCTGCGCTTGGCACGGTGTCGCGCGCCGCAAGGCATTTGCATGCCCTGCGCCATCGCTCCGGTGTACCGGGGCGGAGGGGCTTTCGCCCCCATCAGATGGCGGTGCAAGCACCGCCGGGTTTTTCGCGGGAATCGAACCCGCAACGCCATGTGGTCAACACGGTGCTCAACCATGAGCAGAACTGGAACAAGCCCAGTTGCCAGCCAGTTCAGCTGCGGCATACGGCAAACCCAAGGACAGACCTGGCTTGCTGCACCGGGCCGCTTTCATGCGGCACCTGCGAGCGGTTGAACTGCATCCTGACGGGTGATCTATTGCAGCCAGCGTGCCAGCTTGGCACCGTTGCGGGCCGGCGTTGAACAAGTCGTTGATATGAAAAGAGAAATTCTTTTCTCAGCGCCATTGCTCGCGATATCAAGCTCGATAGAATTCACATTTATTTATAAATTCAGCTAGCTTTATATCTATGAAGCCAATCGTCGTCATCGGCTTCCTCGGCACCCAGCTCGATGCCGGCCAAGGCGCGGGCCGCTGGAACAAGTGGCGTCCCACCGTCTCGCTCGCCCAGCACGAGGACATGGTCGTCTCGCGCATGGAGCTGCTCTACACGCTGCGGCACAAGGCGCTGGCGGAAGTGGTGAAGGCCGACATCGCCACCGTGTCTCCCGAGACCACCGTCAACCTCGTGTCGCTCGACCTTGCGGACCCGTGGGATTTCGGCGAGGTCTACACGCGCCTGTACGACTGGGCGCGCGCCTACAGCTTCGACACCGAGCGCGAGCAGTACTGGACGCACATCACCACCGGCACGCACGTTGCGCAGATCTGCATGTTCCTGCTGTCGGAATCGCGCGTGGTGCCCGGCGTGCTGGCACAGACTTCGCCGCCCAGGAAGCAGCGCGAAGGCGAGGCCGGCAAGTGCACGCTGATCGACCTCGACCTGTCGCGCTACGACGTGATCGCGCGGCGCTTCGATGCGGAGCAGCGCGATGCGGTCGCGTTCCTGAAGAGCGGCATCGCCACGCGCAACGCGCGCTTCAATGCGCTGATCGACGAAATCGAACGCGTGGCCGTGCGATCGCGCGCGCCGATCCTGCTGATCGGGCCGACGGGCGCTGGCAAGTCCTTCCTGGCGCGGCGCATGTTCGAGCTGAAGCAGGCGCGGCACCAGATGACGGGGCCATTCGTGGAAGTGAACTGCGCGACGCTGCGAGGGGACGGGGCGGCGTCCACGCTGTTCGGGCACAAGAAGGGCTCCTTCACCGGAGCGGCAAGCGACCGCGCGGGCCTGCTGCGCACTGCGCACCAGGGCGCCCTCTTCCTCGACGAGATCGGCGAGCTCGGGCTCGACGAGCAAGCCATGCTGTTGAAGGCGATCGAGGAGAAGCGCTTCTTCCCGGTGGGCGCCGACAAGGAAGTGGAGAGCGACTTCCAGCTCATCGCCGGCACCAACCGCGACCTGCGCAGCGACGTAGCTGAAGGCCGATTCCGCGAAGACCTGTTCGCACGGATCAACCTCTGGACCTACGACCTGCCGGGCCTCGCGCAGCGCCCCGAGGACATCGAGCCCAACGTCGATCACCTGCTGGCCATTCACGCAACGGAGAACCATCGCGTGGTGCGCTTCAACGCCGAGGCACGCGCTGCCTACCTGCGCTTTGCACAGAGCGGCGAGGCGATCTGGAGCGGCAACTTCCGCGACCTGTCGGCGAGCGTGACGCGGCTGGCGACACTGGCCGATGGCGGGCGCATTCCAGTGGCACTGGTAGAGGCGGAGATTGCGCGGCTGCGGTGGCTGTGGAAGCACCAGGGGCCGTCGGCAGTCGCGGGCGGCGACGTCGATCTCGATGCGCTACTCGGCGAAGAGCGCGCAGCAGCGCTCGACCTGTTCGACCGCCTGCAGCTCGAAGCGGTGGTGCGCGTCTGCCGGCAATCGCGCAGCCTGTCCGATGCGGGCCGCCAGCTCTTCCAGGCCTCGCGCGCGCAACGCAGCGTGGTGAACGATGCAGACAGGCTGCGCAAGTACCTCGTCAAGCACGGCCTCGAATGGGGCCATATCGCCAACGCCTGAGCTATCCTCCGCCGCGATGGCCATCTCCGCATTCGCCGTGAAAGTCCCCGCTGCCGAGGCTCTTGTCGGGGACCTGCGCTGCCGCTACGACGCGACTGTCGCACTCGGCGTGCCGGTGCACATCACAGTGCTCGTGCCTTTCATGGACCCTGCACTGATCACACCCGAAGTGCTGGAGCGTGCGCAGCGGGTTCTGAACAAGACGCTGTCGTTTGACTTTTCCCTGGCCAAGGTCGAGCGCTTCCCCGAAACCGCCTACCTCGCACCGGAGCCGGCCGCGCCCTTCATCGAAATGACGATAGCGCTCGTGGAAGCCTTCCCTAATTTCCCGCCGTACGGCGGCGAACACCAAGGCGTCATTCCGCATCTGACGGTGGCGCACGGCAACGCGCTCGACGCGGATGCGGCAGCTGCCGAACTGCAGATTCGCCTCCTCGCATCTGGCGCCGTGCATGCGACCTGCACCGAAGTCACGCTGATCGAAAACTCGTCCGGACGCTGGCAAGACATGCATGTCTTCCAGCTGCCCCAAGCCTCCACCCGACTCATGCGCAACGTCCTCTTCATCTGCAGCCGCAACCAGTGGCGCAGCCCGACCGCGGAACAACTCTGGCGCCGGCACCCGCTGATCTCCGCACGCTCCGCCGGCACGAGCCCGAACGCGCGGCACAAGGTGTCCGTCGACGACATCGAATGGGCCAACGTGATCCTCGTGATGGAAGAAAAACACAAGTCACGCCTGGTGGCCGAGTTCACGCGGATGCTGGAAGGCAAGCCGATCCATGTGCTCGACATTCCCGATGAATACAAATACATGGACCCCGAGCTGATAGAAGAACTCCAGCGCTCGGTCGGGTCCATCCTCGAAATCGATTGAACCCATGTCAGAAATCTACATAAGTACAGACGTCGAATCCGACGGCCCCATCCCGGGCCCGAACTCGATGCTCAGCTTCGGCTCGGCCGCCTACACGGCCGACAAGCAACTCGTCTCCACCTTCAGCGCCAACCTGCACACCCTGCCCGGCGCCGAGGCCGACCCCAAGACCGCTGCCTGGTGGAAGACCCAGCCCGAGGCCTGGGCCGCATGCCGCACCGATCTGCAGGACCCAGCCCACGCGATGAAGAACTACGTGAGCTGGCTCAAGGGCCTGCCCGCGCGGCCGGTGTTCGTCGCCTACCCGGCGGGCTTCGACTTTCTTTTTGTCTACTGGTACCTGATGCGCTTTGCGGGCGAGAGTCCGTTCAGCCACTCGGCGCTCGACGTCAAGTCGTTCGCCATGGCGATGCTCAGGCTCGACTACCGTGACAGCACCAAGCGCGCCATGCCGCGCCGCTGGTTCGACAAGCTGCCGCACACGCACGTCGCGCTGGACGACGCCATCGAGCAAGGTGCCCTCTTCTGCAACATGCTCGCGGAGAACCGCGCGGCCACCGCAGGCAGCAAGCAGACATGACGAACAGCGCTGTCCGCCGGTGGTGCAAGAAGCTGGCGCTGTGCGCGCTGCCGCTCATGCTGACGGGCTGCGTGCAGTCGATGTTCTATTACCCCGACAGCGTGGCCTATGAAACGCCCGACGTTCTGGGCCTGCGCTACGAGAGCGTGCAATTCACCAGCGCAGACGGCACGCGCCTGAGCGGCTGGTTCCTGCCCGCGGAGAACCGCCGGAACCCGAAGGAAGCCAAGGGCACGGTGGTGCACTTCCATGGCAACGCGCAGAACATGAGCACGCACTGGCGCTTCGCGGCCTGGCTGCCGAAGCAGGACTACAACGTGTTCGTGTTCGACTACCGCGGCTACGGCCAGTCCGAAGGCAAGCCGGAGCCCAAGGGCGTGTTCGAGGATTCCAACGCCGCGCTGAACTACGTGCGCTCGCGCAGCGATGTCGATGCGCAGCGGCTGTTCGTCTTCGGGCAGAGCCTGGGCGGCACCAATGCCATTGCGGTGGTCGGTGCGGGTAACCGGGCGGGCGTGAGGGCGGCGGCCATCGAGTCGACCTTCTATTCCTACTCATCGATTGCCAACGACAAGCTGTGGGGTGCGGGCATGCTGGTGAGCGACGAGTACGCGGCGTCGAAGTACGTGGCGGCCGTGTCGCCCATTCCGCTGCTGCTGATCCATGGCACGGCCGACCAGGTGATTTCGCCCACGCATTCGAGGCGCCTGCTGGCCGATGCGCGCGAGCCCAAGCGGCTGATCGAAGTGCCGGGCGCCAGTCACCTCGAACCGATGACGGCCCTGCGGTACGGCGCCGCCTACCGCAAGGCGCTGACCGCGTTCTTCGAATCCGCGCAGCATCCGCTGCAGCAATGATGACAGCCATGAAGCATTTCGACGAAGCCGCCACCCGCGCACCGCTGAGCTTCGAGCGGCTGGTGCCCGCGCTGCGCGCGGCCTTCGCGGCCGGAGCCCAGGTGCCTCCGCGCCATGTGCACGCCATCGAGACCGCGGGAAGCGACGGCAGCAGCAAAGGCACCGTGCTCATCATGCCGGCGTGGAGCGACGCGGGTTTCCTGGGCATCAAGACCATCAACATCTTTCCCGGCAACAGCGCGCGCGGCCTGCCCGGGCTGCATGCGACCTATGTGCTGTACGACGCGCACACCGGCGTGCCGCTGGCGATGATGGACGGCAACGAGATCACCGCACGCCGCACGGCCGCGGCGTCGGCACTTGGGGCCTCGTTTCTGGCACGGCAGGACGCGCATCGGCTGCTGGTGCTGGGCACCGGCCGCATCGCTCGCATGCTGCCGGCCGCGCACGCGAGCGTGCGGCCCATCGACGAACTGTGGGTGTGGAACCACCGGGCCGAAGGCGCCGAAGCTTTGGCCGCGCAGTGGCGCGCCGAGGGCTGGAACGCGCGGGCAACCACCGACCTGGAAGCAGGCGTGCGCCGGGCCGACATCGTGAGCTGCGCCACGCTGGCCACCGCGCCGCTGGTGCGCGGCGAATGGCTGGCGCCGGGCTCACACCTGGACCTGATCGGCAGCTTCACACCCGCGATGCGCGAGGCCGACGTGCAGTGCTTTGCAGGCGCACAAACCTTCGTGGACACGGAAGAGGCGCTGCAGAAACCCGGCGATCTGCTCGACGCGATGGCCGCCGGCACGCTGCGTGCGGAAGAGGTCCGGGGTACGCTGGCCACGCTGTGCCGCGCGGAGCATCCGGGTCGCTCGGCCGCCGGAGAACGTACCGTGTTCAAGGCCGTCGGCAGTGCCCTGGAAGACCTGACTGCCGCCACCCTTGTGTGGCAATCGAGAGACGGGAACTAAGCCTTATGGCCTATTTTCTGGCCACCAAAGCCCCTTGAGGACGGGTTTTTCCTACATATGGATACGTCGTGTGGCCAATAGCGCACATGCTGCATCGCGGATATCGTGCTCCTCACACCATCGACTGGGGGGACCACGTCATGCTCAGCACCGACCACAAAGCCAACATCCTTCGCAAGGCCGGATACGCCGTGCCGGCCAAGCCGGGAAGTGCCGACAGCATCTACCAGACGGCCCAGTGCTGGGAGAAAGCGATCGACACGCTCTACGTGTCGTACTCCGCCAGCCGGGCCGCCAAGAGCCTGCGGGATGCGGAGGAAGCGCGCATGCTGGCCTTGCTGCAATTGCGCTCGACCAAGGCCTACGCCTGAGCGTTCACGCTGCCTGCTGGCGGTCGCGCAGGTAGGCAAGGATCAACCTGACAAGTTCGCTTCTGAGCGCGGGCAAGCCCAGATCGCCACGATGCGCCGCCGCGTGGACGACCCCTTCGACGGCGGATGAGAGCACGCGGGCGGCCGTCTCGTCGTCACCAGCGGCACCGCTCGCGCTCGCGGCGATCAGCGCCCGATAGCGTCGCTGGTATTCCGCCTCGAACTCCGCATAGCTCGACCGCGCCACGAGCGGCACCTCGTCGAGCAGAACCCGGTGCAGCGCCTCGTCGACCGAGTGGGCGGCGATGACGCCGTCCACAAAGCGCTCCACCCGCTGGTCGAGTGCGACGGCTTCGCTGTCGCCTTCGCCGGAACCGGACAGCGCCACGAGCACCTCGTCGAGATGACGCTGGCGGATCGCTTCGGCAATCGCCAGCTTGTTCGGAAAGTACTGGTAGAGCGAGCCGACGCTCACGCCCGCGACGGCCGCAATCCCGTTGGTTGTGAATCGCGCCCATCCGCGGCGCGCCAGAACGCGAGTTGCGGCTTCGACGATCACGTCCACCGTGACGCGCGAACGCTGCTGGCGCGGCGCTTTGCGCATGGTCCTGCGCGGCGGAGGAATGCGAGTACCCAAGTTCGAGGCTCCACTCAAGAATAGGACCGCACGCTGGCGGCCATCCGATGAAACGCGAGGCGTGCATTTCATGGTTCAAAGGGAGATTGTGATGAGTACGCAGACGCTTCTGACTTCGCTGTTCCAGTACAAGGCCTGGGCCGACGAGGGGCTGCTCGCGGGTTTGGCCGACCTGGCCAGGCAAGGCCCGCCCGACGAATACCGCATGGCGCTTCGCGTCTTCAACCACGCCTGCATCGTCGACCGCATCTTCGTCGCGAATGTCCAGCGCATGACGCATGCCTACACCGCGACGGGTGCGCAAGAGCCGCCGCTGCTGCAAGCGTTGGCCGAGTCAGTGAAGGAAACCGATCGCTGGTACGTCGACTACGTCGCGCGCCTGAACCCTCAGGAGCTCGAGGAAAGCATCGAGTTCACGTTCACCGACGGAGCCCCGGGGCGGATGTCGCGCGAGGAGATGCTGGCCCACGTAGCGACCCATGCGGGCTATCACCGGGGCGAAGTCGGCCGCATCCTGACCCGGCTCACGGGCTCGTCGCCGCCCGACACCTTCACCGGCTATCTGCATCAGGCCGAGCCCGCGCGCCGCGCGCGGAGCAGTGCGTAGCGGCGGCGGCGCTTTCGGAGCTTGCTTACTTGCCCTGTGCCGACTGCAGCACGGGGTTCTGCATGGTCGAGATGACCCGGCTGTTGACGCGCGAGCCGCCGGTCACGTTCTGGTCGGGCGCCGCAGCGGTGGCCATGGCTTCCTGATAGACCTGAGCCGGGTCGCGGCTGGACGTGAACGGATCGGCGCCACGCGAGCCGCGCGTCACGTTCTGGTTGGGCGCGCTGGCGGTTTCGACGGCTTGCTTGTACACGGCTTCGGGATCGGCCACGGACTTGAACGGATCGGCACCGCGCGAGCCGCGCGTGACGTTCTGGTCCGGCGCATGAGCGGCGGCGATGGCTTCGGCTTCGACGGCTTCGCGAGTGCGTTGCTGGGCATTGGCGGAAGCGACTGCAAGCACGGTGAGCGCAGCAGCGAGGGCGAGTTGGGTGGTCTTCATGATTCGGCCTTTTCTGTAAGTTGTCTGTCTGTCCGGATGAGGTCGGCCCGGAGATGCGGGAAAACCCTGAGCGAGACTATTCAGGCGAAAAGGCAGGTCAATGACGACCCTGTGGCGCGGCACAGCTCTTTGGCACGCCCTGCAATCTTTGCGAACTTCTGTTAACTGCACCAGCGCCTTCCCTCAACCAGGCGTGCGCGCGACGCTCATCTGAGACCGGTGCAGCGGAGTCACAGCCGGCTGCTACCCGCTGGGCACTCCCCCTTCGAATAATGCGGCGACGGCAGGCGCCCCGGCGCCAAGCCGCATTCCAACCTCATCCGAAGGAGACAAGAGATGGCTCGCAAGATCCTGATGCTCTGCGGCGACTACGCCGAAGACTACGAAACCATGGTGCCCTTCCAGACGCTGCTCGCCGTGGGCCACACGGTGCATGCCGTGGCGCCGGACAAGAAGGCCGGCGACTGGATTCACACCGCCATCCACGACTTCGAGGGCGCCCAGACCTACAGCGAGAAGCCGGGCCACCGCTTCACGCTGAACGCCAACTTCGCCGACGTCCGCCCCGAGGCCTACGACGCCCTCGTCATTCCCGGTGGCCGCGCGCCCGAGTACCTGCGCATGCACAGCCGCGTGGTCGAGATCGCGCGGCACTTCCTGGCCACCGACAAGCCGCTGGCGGCGGTGTGCCACGGCGCGCAGTTGCTCGCGGCCACGGGCCTGCTGAAGGGCCGAAAGGTGTCGGCCTACCCGGCCTGCCAGGTCGAGGTGGAACTGGCGGGCGCCGAGTACATGGGCATTCCGGTCGACCAAGCCGTGACCGATCGCAACCTGGTCACCGCGCCTGCATGGCCGGCGCACCCGGCATGGCTCTCGCAGTTCCTGGTGGTGCTGGGCACGCGCATGGAGCACTGAGCCGCCGGCTCGCTTCGGCAGATGGGCGGCGCTACAGTGCGTGCGTCGCCCAACCACCCCACGCCCCTCAAGGAGACGGCCCATGTGCGAAGTCTTCATCAGTGCAGACCCACAGAGCTACGACGCGCGCACGCGCTCGGTGCGGCTGCACGGCGTCGTCACCAGCATCCGGCTCGAGAACCTGTTCTGGCAGGTGCTCGAAGAAATTGCGCAACGCGACGGCATGGTCGTGGTGCAGCTCATCGAGCGGCTCTACGACGAGCTGGTAGCTGCGCGCGGCGAAGTCGGCAACTTCGCGTCGTTCCTGCGGGTGTGCGCCTTGCGCTATGAGGCGATGGTGGCGCAGGGGCGGATTCCGGCCGATACCTCGGTGGCCATTCGCTCGCTCGATGCGGAAACCGTGCTGCATGAGCTGCCGCAGGGGTGGGGAAGATCGACGCCTGCGCAGCCGCAAGACGAGACGCGCGTGCGCACGCTCCACGTGGCCGCGCGGCGGCGGGCTTAGTCGCCGCCCCGGCCCGCGACTGCACACAGCAGCGCGAGGCCTATCTGCCAGAACCGTACTGGCGGATGTAGATGCGCGTTCCCGCAGCCGGGTCAAACTGTTGCCAGGCCAGGACCGCGTTCCCCAGTTCGTTCATGCCGATGTCGGGCGTCTGGGCCGCTTCATCGCTGCTTTCCTGCAGCGCCTGCGCGCCCCAAGCTCCGGCCAGCGTGTGGCGGGCTGCATAGAGGTCACCGGTCCCCGCGCCGTTGGCCTGGGTCCACGCTGCCAGCGCATTCGTCGCGTCATCCACGCCCAGCGCGGGCAGGCTCGTCAGCGCCTGTGAAGCTGCCGGCCGGACCACGGTGTCCGCACCGAATGCCGCGCCCGGCGCCGCCGTTGCGGCCATGAGCGCGTTGTCCAGCCGCCCCCAGCTCACCACGGCCGCACCGGCCGCGTTCATGCGCAGCACGGGTGTGCTCAGCAAGGCCTGCGTCGACATGAACGGCGCGCCCACGCGTGCGGTGTCGCCCTGCCAGGCGCCTCCCGAGAACCGCTTGAACCACACGGCACCCTCCCATTGGTTGCCGCCGCCGGGCAGGTCGACCTGGCCCCAGGCCAGCAGCGCATTGCCGCCGGCATCGATTGCCAGATCGTGCGCGCCGATCGACTGCGCGGTGCCGGCGTCCGGCACGAGTTCAGCCGCCGCGGCCCAGGTGCCGCCCGCATCGGCGCGATTGGTCCAGAGCGAGGCGCTGCTGCCGGTGGAGCGCTTCCACACGGCCAACGATTCGCCCGAGCCCGCCACCACGACCGCCGGGTCGCCGTCCACGGTGCCCACAACCTCGTCGGTCTCGATCAGCGCGGCCGTGCCCCAGCCACCCGCCGGCGTGTAGCGGTTGGCATAGATACTGAAGCGGGTGGCGGGACCGATCTGCGACCACACGGCGACGGCATTGCCGTTGGCGTCGATGCCCGCGCTCGCGAAGCCGACCGTGCCGGTGCCGGTCTCCAGCAGCGCCGGCGTGCCCCAGCCGGTCGATGGATCGACTTGCAGCGCCCACAGGTCATAGCCCGTTACCGAGCTCAACTGCGTCCACACCACGACGGCACGGCCGCTCGGCTTGTCGATGGCGACACGGACGTCGCGCACCGCACCGTTGTTGGCCTCGAGGCGCTGCGGCGTGCTCCAGCCGCCGCCGGGTTGGTAGAGGCTGCCCCACAGCCTGTCCGTCAGCGAATTGACCTCGAGTTGACGCCACACGACCAGCGCGCGCCCTTGCGCATCGACCCCCACCTTCGGCAAGCTGGCTCCGGCGGCGGACAGCGTGACCGCATCGCCCCAGCCGACCACCGGCGGTGCGGCGACGAACGCGGCCGTGACGGTGAGCGCGGCGTCCACGCGCACGGTGCAGGTGCCGGCATTGCTGCTGCACGCGCCGCCCCAACTGCCGAGCACCTGCCCCGCCGCCGGCGTGGCCGTGAGCGTGACCTGCGTGCCCGATGCGAAGTCCGCGCCGCAGCTGTCGGCGCAGTCGATGCCCGCAGGCTGCGACGCGACACGACCGGCGCCGGTGATGCTCACGTCCATCCGATGCGTCACCGCGACGGGCGGCGGAAAGCCGATGGGTGGAAGCAAGCCGCCACCGGCCCCTCCTGCGCCGCCGCCCCCGCAGGCCGTCAACAGGGCCAGGCTCCACACACAAGCCATCCATCGCCTGCAGGCGCTCTTCTTCGTCATAACTGCCATTCCTCGTTAGCTGACACCGGGGCCCGGCGCCTTCTGTGCTCGTTCAAGAGGGTCGGATCGTAGGAAGGAGGTTCGGCGCGGGCCATAGCACCATCGGGCACCTGCCCGATGGTGCTGTTTCCCGGAGGGCGGTGTTTGGCTAGGCTGGGGGTTCCAGTGCGGGTTCGCTCGCATCCCTGAACTTCCCGGCGTTGCATGACACCTTCACCCACCTCCCTCTTCTTCGTGCTTCTCGCTGCCACCGTCCTCGTGGGTGGGTGCGCATCGCATGCCGTGACCGACGACGCCATCGTCACCAACACCTCGCGTGCGTTGGGCCTGCCGCCCTCTGCGTTCACCATCTCGAACCGGGCCGACAGCGGCGTGCAAACGACCTTCCTGGCCAAGACCGACGGCGGCCGCACGTACAACTGCTACGTGGAAGGGTCAGTGTCGGTGGTGGGCCGGGTGGTCAGCGACGCCATCTGCCAGGAGATGCGCCAGAGCGATGCGCCCGCGTCCGCGCGTCGTTCCAATGCCAGGCCGGCGACCGGCACCGCACCAGCACCCGCTCCTGCCTGCAACGCGCTGCTGCGCGCCGCCGGTCGTTGCAACTGAGAACTGAGGCGCGGGCTCGCGCCACACCCACCGGTGTGGACAATGGCACCCTACGAGGAGATGGCGTGGCCTGCCGGGCTCGCGCCGAGGATCACGGCACCATGAAACTCCTGCTTGTCGACGATCACCCGCTGTTCGGTGTCGGCTTTGCGCATGCGCTGACGCACGCGCGGCCCGACTTCGAGGTGGAGACCGCCCTGTCGCTGGGGCAGGGCGTGGAACGCGCCTCGCAGTGCCCGCCGGACATCGTGCTGATCGACTACCGCCTGGGCGGCGAGGACGGCCTCGAAGGGCTGCGCCTGTTCGGCGCCCGGCACCCCCTCGTGTCCCGCCTGATGATCTCGGGCGACGAAGAACCGGCACTCGCCGCGCGCGCACGTGCCGCAGGCGCGGCCGGCTTCATCGGAAAGTCGCAGTCGGTGGCGCGCATCGCCGCCGCGCTGGACGAAGTGGCGGCGGGCGGCGAGGCTTTTGATGTGCTGCAGCCGCGCGCCGGCCTGCCTGCTTCCAACCTGACGCCGCGGCAGCTCGAAGTGCTGCTGCTGGTCGCCCAAGGCCGGCAGAACAAGCAGATCGCCGCCGAGCTGAACATCGCGGAACGCACGGTCAAGCTCCACATCACGGCCCTGCTCGACACCATGGACGCGCGCAACCGCACCCACCTGCTGGTGCAGGCGCGGCGCGCGGGGCTGATGCTGAATTTGCGATGAGGCCGCAGCCCTCCACTTCCGACTCTTTTTCTCCCGCGCAAACGCCGCGCGCACGCGGCTTCATCGCCTCGCGCCTGTCCTTCTCGGATCTTCAGTTCCAGCAACTGGAGCAGATGATCCGCTCCACGCCCTGGGCGTGGATCCTGGCCGCCGCCGCGGGGTTTCTGTGCTACCTCGAATACAAGGACGGCGTGGACGGCCAGCGCGTGAAGGCATGGTTCGCCGTCTACTGCGTCATCGTCGCCGCGCGCATGGGCATCTGGCTGGCTTGGGCGTTGCGGCCGGGGCTTCGCGCGAACCTGCCGGCGATGGTGCTGCCCATCATGGCCACCAACCAGCTCATGGCCTTCTCGTTCGGTGTGCTGTGCGTGCTGCTGCAAAGCGACGGGCCGGCGCAGGCCGAGGCCATTCTTCACATCACCATGGTCACGGTCTCGCTGGGCGGAGCGATCCGGCTCTCCACGATGGGCCGAGCGGCCACCGTCTATGTGGTGCTCATTCTTGGGCCGCTGGTATTGCGCGACATCTGGTTCGGCGGCAGCTATCACGTGGCCATGGCCTCGATCGTGTCGCTCATCGGCGTCTACACGTTGCTCAGCGCCAGGGAGCTGTCCTCAGCGCTTCACGAGATCCAGGCGCAGCGCCGGCGCAATGCCGAACTGGTGATTGCTCTGAGTGCCGAAAACGAGCGCAGCAGCTCGGCCCGGCGAACAGCCGAAGAGGCCGTGGCCGCGCGCATGCGCTTCTTCGCCTCGGCCAACCACGATCTTCGGCAACCGCTCAATGCGATGGCATTGCTGGCGCAGACCGTGCACACCGTCAGCACCGAGCACCGCGTGAAGGAGATGTCGGAGCAGTTGGTGGCCTGCGCCGACGGCATGACCGACGTGGTGGACGACCTGCTCGACATCACGCGCGCCGACGCCGGATCGCTCAGCCCGCAGTGGTCGACCTTTGCCATCGACGAACTGCTGGGCGACTGCTGCCGGCCGCACCAGGCGGTGGCCATCGCGAAGGGGCTGTGCTTCGAAATCTCCGCCGGCCATGTGGCCGTGCGCAGCGACCGGGCCTTGCTGGCCAGGGTGGTCACCAACCTGCTGGCGAATGCCATCCGCTACACGCGCGAGGGAAAGGTGCGCATCAGCAGCCAAAAAATCGACGGCGACCGGTTGAAGCTGACCATCGAGGACACGGGCATCGGCATTTCTTCCGAGCATCTGCCGCACGTTTTCGAGGAGTTCTACCAGGTCGACAATCCGGCGCGCGACCGGCGGCTGGGCTACGGCCTGGGGCTGGCCACCGTCAAGCGGCTGAGCGAACTGCTGGACCTTCGGGTGACTGCCCGCTCGGTACAGGGGCAAGGCAGCGTGTTCGAACTTCATCTCCCCTTGGCCGATGCCACCATGAGCGAACAGAGGGAGGATGTCGAGCGACCCGCCGCATCGTCATCGGCCACCCCATTGGCGGTGCGAATACTGGTGGTCGACGATGACCCGAGCTCGTTGCAGGCGCTTGACGGGCTGCTCGCTTCATGGGGAATGGACGTCCGGTCCGCAAGCGATGTCGGGGGCGCACTGGACGTGCTCCACGCCGGCTTCAGGCCCCACGCGCTGGTGGTGGACTTGCGACTGGGGCCGCAAGTGAGCGGCATCCAGGCCATCGAGGATCTGCGGTCAGCACTGAACGAGGCCGAACTGCCCGCGTTGATCGTCACCGGCGATGTGGGAGGTGACTATCTGGATGCGGCGCGCGCGGCGGGGCTGCCGGTCATCGTGAAGCCGGTGCGGCCCTCCCAGCTCCGGGCGTTTCTGGGTCACATTCAGGCACTCGGTCGGCAAGGCGTTGCCGAGTGATGCCGCAAACAAAAGCGGCCCCGGCGCTTTCGCGAGGGCCGCATGGCGGTCAGATCGGCGCAGGCTGCCTGCGCAACCCGATCAATCCAGCGAAACGTTCGCCTTGCGGATCACGTCGGTGAACCGCTTCGTCTCGCTCGCCACGAACTCGTCGAACTGCGGCCGCGTGGTCGGGAACGCCTCATAGCCGAAGCTCTTGAACTTCTCCAGCACGTCGGGCTCGGCCAGGCCCTTCTCGATGTCGCGCTTGATCTTCTCGGTGACCGATGCAGGCAGGCCCTTGGGCACCGCGATCGCATTCCAGCCGATGACCTCGAAGCCCTTCGGACCACCTGACTCGGACACCGTCGGCACGTCGGGGAAGGCGGCCACGCGTTGCGGCGCGGCAGCCGCCAGGAAGCGCAGCTTGTTCGCGCGCTGCAGCGGGCCGGCGGTGGCGCTGCTGCCCAAAGCAAATGCCAGCTCACCGGTTGCCACAGACGTGTACAGCTGCGTGGTCTCCTTGTAGATCACGTGTTCCATCTGCGTGCCTGTGGCTGACTCGAAGAGCTCGGAGCCCAGGTGCACCGGGTTGCCGACCGACCACGAACCGTAGTCGAGCTTGCCGGGGTTGGCCTTGGCGTCGGCGATCAGGTCGCCCACGGTCTTGTACTTGCTGTTGGTGGCAACGGTGAAGAAGAAGTAGGTCTTGAACAGCGGCAGCAGCGCGTCGAAGTCCTTGGCCGAGTCGTAGGGCAGCTTCTTGAACAGCGCGGGGTACGCGGCCAGGTGCACGTTGTCGAGCACGATGATGTCGTGGCCGTCCTTGGCGCCGCGCTTGAAGGCGTCGATGGCGATGAAGCCGTTGCCACCCGGGCGGTTCTCGACCACCACCGGCTGGCCCCAGGCGCGCGAGAGCTTGTCGGCCACCAGGCGCGCCACGCCGTCGGGGCCGCCGCCCACGGGAAACGGCGTGATGATGCGCACGGGCTTGCTGGGAAAGGCCTGCTGCGCCGGTGCCGTTGCAGGCAGCAGGGCTGCGGTTGCCAGCGCAAGCGCGGCCAGGCCGGCGCTGCGGCGCGTTGTCTTCGACGTGTGGTTCTTCATCCTCTGATCCTTTTCTCTCTGTCCTCTTGGGTTAAAAAAATGCCATCGGGCCGCTATGCCTGCGGCTTCCGATGGCCTTGTCTTCTTGCTTCTCTGGTTATCTTTTTGTCGTCGCGTGTTCGTTCAGCGGTCAGACGCGTTCGAGAATCACCGCAATGCCCTGCCCCACGCCGATGCACATCGTGCACAGCGCGTAGCGGCCGCCGCCCTTGTGCAGCTGGTTGACTGCGGTGGTGGCCAGGCGCGCACCGCTGGCGCCCAGCGGATGGCCCAGCGCAATGGCGCCGCCGTTGATGTTGACGCGGGCGTCGTCGTCCTTCAGGCCCAGCAGGCGCAGCACGGCAAGGCCTTGCGCGGCAAAGGCTTCGTTCAGTTCGATGACGTCGATCTGGTCGATGGTGAGGCCGGTGAGCGCCAGCACCTTCTGCGTGGCGGGCGCGGGGCCGATGCCCATCACGCGCGGCGCGACGCCGGCGGTGGCCATGCCGACCACGCGGGCGCGGGGGGTGAGGCCGTGCTTGGCGGCACTGGCTTCATCAGCCAGCAGCAGCGCGCAGGCACCGTCGTTCACGCCACTGGCGTTGCCTGCGGTCACCGTGCCGTCGGGGCGTACAACGCCCTTGAGCTTGGCGAGCGATTCGAGGCTGGTCTCACGCGGATGCTCGTCCTTGTTGACGATGATCGCGTCGCCCTTCTTCTGCGGCACGCTCACGGGCACGATCTCGGCGTCGAAGAAGCCCGACTTCTGCGAAGCCACGGCACGCAGCTGCGAGTTCAGCGCCATCAGGTCTTGCGCTTCTCGCTCGATCTTGTAGTCGGTGGCCACGTTCTCGGCCGTCTCGGGCATGGAGTCGACGCCGTACTGTGCCTTCATGAGCTTGTTGACGAAGCGCCAGCCGATGGTGGTGTCGTACACGGCGTTGTTGCGGCTGAAGGCGCTCTCGGCCTTGGGCATGACGAAGGGGGCGCGGCTCATGCTTTCCACGCCGCCGGCGATCATCAAACCGGCTTCGCCTGCGCGGATGGCGCGCGCTGCGGTACCCACGGCGTCAAGGCCCGAGCCGCACAGCCGGTTGATGGTGCCGCCGCCGATTTCGAGCGGCAAGCCCGCCAGCAGCGCCGACATGCGCGCGACGTTGCGGTTGTCTTCGCCAGCCTGGTTGGCGCAGCCATAGAGCACGTCGCTCACGGCCTGCCAATCAACGTTCTTGTTGCGTTCCATCAGCGCCTTGAGCGGCACGGCGCCCAGGTCGTCGGTGCGCACGCTGCTGAGCGAACCGCCGTAGCGGCCGAAGGGAGTGCGAACGGCGTCGCAGATGAAGGCTTGGTTGGTCATGAGCTGTCTCTCTTTGATTGCTTGAAAAAAGATCAGGCTGCGATCGGGAGTCCGACGAGCTTTTCGAGTTCTTCGCGGCTGAGGCCGTCGACGAGGTCGACCAGCTTCAGGCCCTGCGGCGTGCATTCAAGCGTGGCGAGGTCGGAGTACACGCGCTTGACGCAGGCGATGCCGGTCAGTGGATAGGTGCATTCCTTCACCAGCTTGCTCACGCCCTGCTTGGTCAGCAGATCCATCATGACCCACGTCTGCTTGGCGCCGATGGCGAGGTCCATCGCGCCGCCGACTGCGGGAATGGCGTCTTTCTCGCCGGTGTGCCAGTTGGCGAGGTCGCCGGTGGCAGACACCTGGAACGCGCCGAGCACGCAGATGTCGAGGTGGCCGCCGCGCATCATTGCGAAGCTGTCGGAGTGGTGGAAGAACGAGCCGCCCGGCAGCAGCGTGACGGGCTGCTTGCCGGCGTTGATGAGGTCGTAGTCTTCTTCGCCGGCCTCGGGCGCGGGGCCCATGCCGAGGATGCCGTTTTCGCTCTGCAGGATGACCTCGCGGCCCTTGGGCAGGTGGTTGGCCACCAGCGTGGGCTGGCCGATGCCGAGGTTGACGACGGCGCCGTCGAAGATGTCCTGCGCCACGCGGGCGGCCAATTGGTCCTTGGTGCGACGTTGGTAAGTCATGAGAATTAGATTCCTCCGCGCTTTCGCGCTACGGTTTTCGCTTTGGGGCGGCCCGGCAGCTCAAGCTGCCTTCTTGAAGCCGCCGGCCTGCGTGGCGACGCGTTCGATGCGCACCACCTGGTGCACGAAGATGCCCGGGGTGACGATGGTTTCGGGGTCGAGGGTGCCGAGTTCTGCGATGTCGTGCACGGTGGCGATGGTCTTCTTCGATGCCATGGCCATCACCGGGCCGAAGTTGCGCGCGGCCTTGCGGTAGACCAGGTTGCCCCAGCGGTCGCCGCGCTCGGCCTTGATGAGCGCCACGTCGCCGTGGATGGGGTACTCGAGCACGTACTGCTTGCCGTCGATCTCGCGGGTCTCGCGGTTGCCGGCGAGCTGCGTGCCGTAGCCGGTCGGGCAGAAGAAGGCGCCGATGCCTGCGCCCGCGGCACGGATGCGCTCGGCGAGGTTGCCCTGGGGCACGAGCTCGAGCTCGAGCTTGCCACTGCGATAGAGCCCGTCGAACACCTGGCTGTCGGCTTGGCGCGGGAAGCTGCAGATGATCTTGCGAACGCGGCCGGCCTTGAGCAGCGCCGCGAGGCCGGTCTCGCCGTTGCCTGCGTTGTTGTTGACGACGGTGAGGTCCTTGGCGCCCTGTTCGACGAGGCCCTCGATGAGTTCGTTGGGAATGCCGGCGGTGCCGAAGCCGCCGATGAGAACCGTGGCGCCGTCTGGGATGCCTGCCAGGGCATCGGCGACCGAGCGCGCGATCTTGTTGATCATGAAGCCTGTCTCCGGGAGTGAAGAAAAGAAAGCGAGGAAGCGAACCGCCTGAACACGCCGACCGATTCTGCGAACCGCCGATTTGTTCGTCTAAAGAACATTTGTTCGTATAATGAATTTTAGAGAGGATCGCGCACCATGGCAACCCACCCCACACAACCCGATACACCCGCACCCGGCGACAGCTACGTGCAGTCTTTTGCGCGGGGGCTGCAGGTGATCCGCTCGTTCAGCGCCAATGCGCCGCACCAGACGCTCAGCGAGGTGGCCGCCGGCAGCGGGCTGACGCGCGCGGGGGCACGCCGCATCCTGCTCACGCTGCAGACGCTGGGCTATGTGGTGACCGACGGCAAGCTCTTCACGCTCACGCCGCGCATCCTCGACCTTGGGTTTGCGTACCTCTCGTCCATGCCGATCTGGAACCGCGCCGAGCCGGTGATGGAAGCGCTGGTGCAGCAAGTGCAGGAGTCGTGCTCGGCCGCCGTGCTCGACGCGACGGACATCGTCTACGTGCTGCGAGTGCCGACGAAGAAGATCATGCACATCAACCTGGGTGTAGGCTCTCGCCTGCCGGCCTATTGCACGTCGCTCGGCCGGCTGCTGCTGGCGGACCTCGATGACGACGAAGTGCGCGCGCGCCTTGAAGCATCGAGCATCGAGGCGCTGACGAAGCACACGGTGACCGACATCGACGCGCTCATGGCCAAGGTGGCGCAGGCACGCAAGCAGCAGTGGTGCCTGGTGAACCAGGAACTCGAAGAAGGCCTGATCTCGGTAGCCGCACCCATCGTCGACCGGCAGGGGCGCATGGTGGCCGCACTCAACATCAGCGGACAAGCGAACCGCACCAGCGCGAAGGCAATGCAGGAGACGATGTTGCCCGCGCTGCGCGAAGCGGCGGAGCGGATCTCGCGCATGCTCTGACCCGAATGGGTATTCATGGACACGTCACACCGGCTTTTTAGATTGCGCTTCGCACTAAAAACCATGGGAGGGTCCATTCATGTCCGTTCGCTTCGCCTCGTCCAACTTGCCGCGTCACCTGATGCTGGCAGTCGTTTCCTCTGCTGTTCTCGCCGCGTGCGGCGGCAGTGACGGCGGCGGTGTTGCCTTTCCCCCGGTAGCGGCAACGCCCGCTCCGCCTCCCGCGCCAGCACCTGCTCCCCAGCCGTCACAAGACGACTCGGCAGGATTGCCTCACAAGCTGACCGGCTGGGCCTCCCTGGCCGACACGTTTCGCTGGCCCGGCCCGACCACTGGCCAGTTCATTACCGCCGCGCTCGGCGTGACGCCACCCTTCGTCGACGGACAGCCGCTGCCGGGCTTCTCGGCACTGCTGAAGAACGATGACGGCACCTGGACCGCCATGCCCGACAACGGCTACGGCAGCAAGGGCAACTCCGGCGACTTCGTGGTCGGCTTCTACAACGTCAACATCGACTTCCGCACCGCGGCCAACGGCACGACGGTGCCCGGCACCATCAAGGTGAACAGCCACGTCAATTTCAACGACGCCAACGGCTTCCTGAAGGACGGCAAGGGCGTCGACCTGAAGATCACCGCCGACTACGCCAACTACCAGACGGTGTCCGGCAACAACCTGGTCGACAGCGGCAAGCCGGTGGATGCGCGCATCGTCAGCGGCCGGCTGCTGACAGGCTTCGACCTCGACGTCGAGTCGATCGCCCGCGCCAAGGACGGCACCTGGTTCGTCGGCGAGGAGTTCGGTCCCTACATCCTGCACTTCGACAAGAACGGCACGCTGATGGGCGACCCGGTGCCGCATCCGTTCCTGCGCAGCCCGTCCAACCCGCTGGTGATGAACGACGGCGCCACCGCAACCTCGCTCTCGAGCCGGGGCTTCGAGAGCCTGGCCTTCAACGGCGACGGCAGCCGCCTCTACGCGGTGCCCGAAGCAGCGCCCTCGCTGGCCTCGTTGCGGCCGGTGGCAGACGACGAGCGCTACCTGAACTTCTTCGAGTTCGACCCCGCCTCAATGCTCTACACCGGCAAGAACCCGGTCTACAAGAAAGACGGTCCCGCCAAGGACAACCAGATCGTGATCGGCGACATGACCAACGTGGGCGGCAACAAGTTCGTTCTGATCGAGCGCGACAGCCTGTACGGCTCGAAGGCAGTGGTCAAGCGCCTGTACATGGTCGACCTCGACGTGAAGGATGCCAACGGTGTGCTGAAGAAGACGCTGCTGGTCGACCTGCTGAACATCTCCGACCCGACGGACATCGGCGGTCCGCTGGCCAGCGTGGTGGCCGGCAAGTTCAGCATGCCCTTCGATTCGGTCGAGAGTGTCGAGGTGGTGGACGACAACACCCTGGCCGTTGCGATCGACACCAACTTCCCGACGGAAGACGGTCGCGTTCCCGGCAAGCCGGACGACACGGAGGTCATCACGATCCGCTTCGATCAGGCTCTGTTCAAACGCGTCGCGTCGAAGACGTAAGGAGAGCCGGGGCTCCCCTCGGTCAGCTCTCCGAGTGGATGCCCTTCATGATGATCACGCCGCCCAGGCGCGTGGTGTCGGCGCGCATGCGCTTGGCCAGCGTGTCAGGTGAGCCGGGCTGTGCCTGCCAGCCGGTCTTCAGCAGCGCCTCGCTCACGTCGGGAGAGCTGATCACTTCGACCAGCGCTGCATTGAGCTTGGCGACGGCCGCGGGCTTCATGCCGGCGGGCGCGGCCAGCGCGGTCCAGATTTCGAGGTCGGCGCCGCGCACGTCCGCATCGCGAATCGTGGGCAGCTCGCTGGCCAGCGGGCTGCGCTCGGGCGAGGTCACGCCAATGGCCTTGATCTTTCCCGACTTGATGTGCGGCAACGCGAGGCCGGGCGGCAGCAGCGCCAGCTGGATCTCGTTGGCGAGCAGGCCCGCAATGACCTGCGGGTTGCCCGTGTAGGGCTTGTGCTGCGCGGTGATGGCCGCGCGACTCTTGATTAGTTCCATGCCCAGGTGGCCCACGGTGCCTACGCCCGGCGTGCCGTACTTGCCGCCGCTGCCCAAGTTGCGCACCCACAGCAGTTGGTCGGCCGCGGTCTTGCCCGTGGCGCTGCCCGAGACCGCCAACACCAGCGGCGCGGTGCCGATGAGGCCGACGGGCGCAAAGTCTTTCTCGGGGTCGAAAGGCAGCGCCGGATTGAGCAGCTTGGCGATGGTGAGGTTGCCGTTGATCAGCGCGCCGATGGTGTGATCGTCGGTGGCCTTGGCCACCAGGTCGGCCACGGTGTTGCCGCTGGCGCCGGGCTTGTTCTCGACGACCACCGGCTGGCGCAGGATCTTCGACAGCGGTTCGGCAATGGCGCGAGTCGCGAGGTCGGGCGATGCGCCGGCGGGAAAGCCCACGAGGATGTGGACGGGCTTGGTCGGCCAGGCGTCGGCACCGGCTGCCGGGCGTTGTTGGGCCCAGGAGCCCGGTGCGAACAACGAAGTGGCAACGGCTGCAGCGCCGCCTTCGAGCAAGCGGCGTTTAGTGATCGTCAAGGGAGGCTCCAGAGCGATGAAAAGAAGCGGTGAAATGTCACCACTTTGTTTCAAACGTTACAGGATCATGCTCTGCTGCGCAAGTCAGAAGGAGGTTTGCACAGGGCCTTTATCGCGTCGGACGCGACAGCACTTCACCTTCGCGACGAAGCCCCCAGCAACCGCCTCTGCGTCGGAAAAAGCGACCAGCCCCAGCGCTGCTGCGCATAGCCCCACAGCCCCTGCTTGAAGAACAGCGTGACGAGGATCGCCAGCATGCCCAGGCCCAGCAGGTACCAGGTGCCGTAGTCGCTCAGGAACTTGTTGAGCGCCCAGAAGATGAGCGCGCCCACCAGCGGCCCCTCGATGCGGCCGATGCCGCCGATGACCACCATGAAGATGGCGAAAGCCGTCCAGTTGACGCTGAAGGCCGCATCGGGGCTTATGCGCAAATTGCCCACGAAGTACAGCGCCCCCGCGAGCCCCGCGCCGAAGGCCGCGACCACGTACACCGCGAGCTTCATGCGCGCCACCGGAATGCCTTGCGACTCGGCCGCCACTTCGTTGTCGCGTATCGCCAGCAACGCCAGGCCGCGCTTGCTGCGCAGGAACAGGTACACCAGCGCAATGGCCGCGACCACGCAGGCCAGCGCCATCCAGTAGGTGGTGCTTTCGCGCGTGGCCTTCTCGATGCCGCGCAGCGCGGTGAGCGTGGTGCCCGAGCCGCCGCCCACCGCCGACACGTTGGCGAAGCTCAGGCGGAACACCTCCGCGATGACCCATGTGCCGATCGCGAAGTAGCCGCCCGACAGGCGGAACGCGACGAATGACACGGGTATGGCGATGAGCCCCGCAGCCAGCGCCCCCAGCGGTATCGCAATGAACGGATTGACGCCCGCGAAGTTGCCGAGCATCAGCATCACGTAGCCGCCGAAGCCGAAGAAGGCCTGCTGCCCGATGCTCACCATGCCGCCGTAGCCGGCAAGCAGGTTCCACATCATTGCGAAGATGAAGTAGCAGGCGATCTCGACGAACTCGCGCATCCAGCTCGACTCGCCCCACCACGGGAGGCTGGCGGCAACCAGCACGAGGGCGATGCCGACGAAGAGTGCGACGCGGCTCGCGGCGGTGGCACGCTCGACGGCGATGAGGGGTGGGGGCATGCTCGTCATTCGGTTCATCCACGCGTTTTCGGAAAGAGCCCCTGCGGGCGCAGCACCAGCACGACGAGGAACACGATGTGCCCGAACCATATGCCCCAGCCCGGATCGAGCCTGAAGCCGATCTGCTGCGTGATGCCGAGAATCATCGCGCCGGCCAGCGTGCCCCAGAAGGAGCCCATGCCGCCGATGATCACGGCCTCGAAGGCAAAGAGCAGCAGCAGCGGCCCGTCGGAAGGCGAGACGGTTGTTCGCATGCCCTGCAGCGCACCCGCGATGGCGATCAGCACGAAAGCGATCGCAGTGGCAAGCGCGTAGACCTTCTTCGCGTTCAGCCCCATGAGCTCCGCGATCTCGCGGTCGTCGGACACCGCGCGAAACGACCGGCCCAGCGCCGTGCGCGCAAAGAGCCACTGTAGAGCGCCCGTCGCAACGACCGCGATGGCCAGCACAACCAGAGGCAGTACGCCGAGCGACATCGCATCGCCCAGCGCAATGCCCTGCGTGTTGAGCCCGCCGGTCTCGATGGCACGCGGATCGGCCGAGAACAGTTCGAGCAGCAGGTTCTGAATGACGATCGACAGGCCGAAAGTGACGACCAGCGAAGGCAGCGGATCCTTGCCGAGCGTGCCGTTGAGCACGTAGCGCTGCAGCGCATAGCCGAACCCAAAGGCCACCGGCAGCACCGCGAGCGCCACGAGCCAGGGCATGGCATCGCCCGTCAGCGACACGCCCGCGATGACCGCGAACGCGCCGAGGATGATGAAGTCGCCCTGCGCCGTGTTGGTGAGCCGCATCACGCCGAACATCAGC
Source organism: Variovorax sp. OV084 (assembly GCF_900111625.1). Taxonomy (NCBI): domain Bacteria; kingdom Pseudomonadati; phylum Pseudomonadota; class Betaproteobacteria; order Burkholderiales; family Comamonadaceae; genus Variovorax; species Variovorax sp. OV084. The sequence goes on from NZ_FOII01000013.1 coordinate 107,664, forward strand.
GACTGGCCCAGCGCGAACAGCGTGTAGAGGCCGCCGAGCAGCACGCCCTGGACGATGGTTTCAAGCATGGGCGGCCTCGATGCCGAAGTAGGCCTGCGAGATCTGTTCGCGCGTGAGGTCGGCGGAATTTCCTTCGAGCGACAAGCGACCTTCCTGGAAGCAGTAGATGCGCTGAGAGACCTGGCGCGCCATGGTCACGTCCTGCTCGACAATGACGACGGTCATGCCCTCGCCGGTGATCGTGGGCATGGCGGCATAGATCTCTCGGATGACGATGGGCGCGAGGCCGAGCGACAACTCGTCGCACAGCAGCAGCTCGGGGTTGCTCATGAGCGCGCGGCCGAGCGCGACCATCTGCTGCTGGCCGCCCGACAGCGAAGTGCCCGGCTGGTGCCGCTTTTCGGCGAGTATGGGAAACAGCGCGTACAGGCGCTGAAGGTTCCACGGCCCCTTGCGCGCGGCGGTGGCGCCCATGAGCAGGTTCTCTTCGACGCTGAGGCTGGGAAACAAGCGTCGGCCTTCGGGAACCATGGCAAGGCCGCGGCGCACGATGTCGCCGGGAGGCACCCCGCCGATGGGCTCACCCTTGAAGCTGATCGCTTCGCGAGGCGCGCGCACCAGGCCCGTAAGGCTCTTGAGAAAGGTCGACTTGCCCGCGCCGTTGGCACCGATGATGGCCACGAGCTCACCACGGGCCAGCGAGAAGTCGATGCCGAACAAGGCCTGGGCGTCGCCGTAGAAAGCCTTGAGGGCGTGGGTGGAAAGCAGCGCGCTCATGCCTCCATCCCCATGTACACGCGCCGCACCTCCGGGTCGTTCATCACCGCGCGCGGCTCGCCTTCCGCCAGCTTCTGCCCGAAGTTGATGACGAACAAGCGGTCCGCCAGCGACAGCAGCGCATGCACCACGTGCTCGATCCAGATCATCGTCACGCCCCGCGCCTTGATGCGCTTGAGCTCCCCGACCAGCACCGCGGCCTCTGGCTCCGTCAGCCCGCCCGCGATCTCGTCGAGCAGCAGCAACTGCGGCCGCGTCGCCAGCGCGCGCGCCAGCTCCAGCCGCTTGCGATCGAGCAGGGTCAGCCCACCCGCAGGCTTGTTCGCGTGCGGCATCAGCCCCGTCTGCTCCAGCACCTCGTGCGCCGTCTGCCACGCCTCGCGCTCGGTCTGCTGCCCGCCGAAGCAGGCGGCCGTGACGAGGTTCTCGAACACGCTCATGTTGCCGAAGGGCTGCGGCACCTGGTAGCTGCGCCCGATGCCCGCGTGACAGCGCTGGTGCGGTCGCAGCCGCGTCACGTCGCGGTCCGCGTACTCGACGCGCCCCGCATCGACGCGCACGTCGCCCGAGATCAGGTTGAACAGCGTGGTCTTCCCCGCGCCGTTCGGCCCGAGGATGCCCAGCGTCTCGCCCTCGGTCACCGACAGCGTGATGTCGTCCGTGACCTTGAGCGCCCCGTAGGACTTGCTCACGGCATGCAGTGCCAGCAGCGTCATGACGGTCAGAGCAGCCGCAGCTTGCCGCCGGCAGGAATGTTCGTCGCCGCCTCGTTGTTCACGATGGTCAGCTCCACCTTGTACTTCTGGCCCTTGCCCCATTGGCCGAGCACCAGCGGTGTCTTGCTGACGTTCTTGAACGGCCCTTGGCCGCCCCACTTCACCGGGCCGACCACCGAGTTGATCGAGGTCGATGCCACGGCGTCGCGCACGTCCGAAGCCTTCAGCGACTTGGCACGCCCGAGTGCATTCGCCGCCACCTCGAACAGCGCATGCGCAAAGCCGATGGGCTGCGTCCACTGCTTCTTCGCACCTGCCTCGTAGGCATCGGCCAACGCCTTGGCGCTTTGCTGCGTGAGGCTCGACGTGAACGGATGCGATGGGCTCCACCACACCTCGGTCGACAGGCCATCGCCCAGGTCGCCCAGCGCCTCGATCGCGCCAGGGAACAGCAGTGCCTTGCCGAGCGTGATGATCTTCGGCTTGAAGCCCTGTTGCCGCGCCTGGGTGAGGAAGGTCTTGGCGTCGGGCGGAATCACCACGCCGGTGACGATCTCGACGCCCTCTTTCTTGAAGGCCGCGATCTGCGCGCTGAAATCTTGCGTGCCGTTCTGGAAGCGCCCAGGGTCGGTGAGCGTGAAGCCCATCTGCGCGAGCGGCTTGGGGAAACCCAGTTCCTTGTCGCCCCAGGCGTTGCCGTCGCCGTCGTTCGGGAACAGGCCGCCCACCTTCTTGTTGGTGGCGAGCGTCTTCCAGCCGTTGGTGAAGTTGGCGATGACGTCTTCGAGGCCCCAGAACATGTGATACGTCCAGTTGAAGCCCTTCGCCGGGTCGCCCTTGCGGCCGAAGAACCAGGGCTGCCACGGCACCACGCTGGAGATGCAGGGCACCTCGTTGAGTTCACAGGCATCACTCACGGGGTTGGCGGTTTCGGGCGTGCCGGCGGTGAGCACCAGCGCGACCTTGTCTTTCAGAATCAGGTCGTTCGCCACCTCGCCCGCGCGGTTGGGGTTCGACTGGCTGTCCTTCAGCACGATCTGCACCGCGTATTTCTTGCCGCCGACACTGATGCCGTCCTTGAAGGCGGTCTTCATCTGGTCGATGACCCATTTGTCTGCCTCGCCGAAGGGCGCGAGCGGACCGGTCTGCGGCGACACATAGCCGATCTTCAGCGTGTCGGCCGCGAACACCAGTGGCGTTGCGCCCGAAGCCACCAGCGCGGCCGTGGCCTGCGTGAACTGTCTGCGATTGAATGTCATGGTTGTCTCCGTCTCTTGTGTTTTTGTGCCGCCCGATCAGGGGTCAGCGCGCGAAGTGCGGCGGTATCTGCGCGTCGACGTTCACCCACACGCTCTTGACCTGCGTGTATTCGCGCATCGCATCGAACCCCATCTCGCGGCCGTAGCCGCTCTGGCCGACGCCGCCGAAGGGCGAGCCGGGGTTCACGCGCTTGTAGCTGTTGATCCAGACCATGCCGGCGTGCAGGTCGCGCGCGACCTTGTGGGCGCGCTGCAGGTTGTTGGTCCACAGGCCGCTGCCGAGGCCGTAGTCGGTGCCGTTGGCGATCTGCATCGCCTCTTCGTCGTTCTTGAAGGTGAGCACGGTGACGAAGGGGCCGAACACCTCTTCCTGCGCGACGCGGTCCTTGTATGACCTGGCGCGCATCACGGTGGGCTCGACGTAGCAACCCTTCGCAAGATCGCCGCCTGGCGACTTGCCGCCCGCCAGCAGTTCGCCGCCCTCGCCTTGCGCCACTTCCACGTAGCTCAGCACGCGCTCGCGATGCTGCGCGCTGGTGAGCGGCCCCATCTCCGTCGCCTCGTCGAGCGGGTTGCCGAGGCGGATCGACTTCGCAAGCGGAATGAACTGCTCGAGGAAGGCATCGGCGATCTTCTCGTGCAGCATCAGCCGCGAACCCGCAATGCAGGCCTGCCCCTGGTTGTGGAAGATGGCCCACGCGCTCCCGTTGACTGCAGCCTGCAGGTTCGCGTCTTCGAAGACGATGTTCGGCCCCTTGCCGCCGAGTTCGAGCTGCACCTTCTTCAGGTTGCCCGCGCTGGCCTGCACGATGCGCCGGCCCGTGGCGGTGCTGCCGGTGAACGCGATCTTGGCGATCTCCGGGTGCTCGGCGATGTACTGGCCCGCCACGCTGCCGAGCCCCGGCAGCATGTTGACCACGCCGGGCGGCAGGCCGGCCTCGGCCATCAGCTCGGCGATGCGCAGCGACGACAGCGGCGTGATTTCAGCCGGCTTCATCACGATGCAGTTGCCGGCCGCGAGCGCGGGCGCCATCTTCCAGCTGGTGAACATCAGCGGAAAGTTCCACGGCACCACCTGGCCGACGATGCCGACGGGCTCGCGCAGCGTGTAGTTGAGAAAGCCCTCTTCCACCGGAATGGTCTCGCCCTGGAACTTGTCGGCCATGCCGCCGAAGTAGCGGAAGCACGCTGCCGTGCGCGGCACGTCGAGCCGGCGCGAATCGCGGATCGGGTGGCCGGTGTCGAGCGATTCGAGGCGCGCGAGTTCTTCGCCGTTGGCTTCGATGAGGTCGGCGAGCTTCAGCAGGATGCGGCCACGGTCGGCGGCAGCCATGCGGCTCCATCTGGGGAAGGCACGCTTCGCCGCGGCGACGGCCTTGTCGACGTCGGCCCTGCCGGCGAGCGCAACATTAACGATGGGCGAGTTGTCGTGCGGGTTCAGCGTAGCGAGGGTCTCGCCGGATTCGGCGTCGACGAAGCGGCCGTCGATGAAGAGCTGGTGGCGAATGGAAAGAGCAGGCATGAGTTTCCTCTCCCTCCCCGCTTGGGGAGAGTTGGATGGAAGGGCGTCGGGAGGGAGAGAAAAGCCGGTCAGAACTCGACCGGAATCTCCGGGCTCTCGCCCTTCTGGATTTCGTACACCAGGCTCGGCGAACCGTTCTCCCACACCAGCAGCATCGAGCGCTTGGGGCTGAAGCCCTGGTGGCGGCAGTAGGCGGGCATGGCTGCCATGTCGCCGGCCTTCATGATCACGCGGGCCATGGGCCTGCCGGTGTTCTTGTCGCCGCAGTCCCAGTGGATTTCGTCGGTCATCTGGAAGAACCACTCGACACGATCGTTGCCGTGGATGATCGGCAGGATGTGCTCCTCGGTCGTCGGGCACATGTAGCTGTGCTTCACCACCGAGGTGAAGCTCGGGTTCCACGTGACCTGCGAGCGGCTCAGGAAGCCGAAGAGATTGAAGGCGTGCACATCGTTCTCGAAGCCGGGCTCGGGGTGCAGCTCGGGCTGGCCCTGCGGCACGTCGGCAAAGGCGCGGTTCACCGGAGCGCCGCGTTCGTCGCTGCGCAGGTCGAGGTCGCCCTTCAGGCCCACGCAGCGCTTGGCAAGTTCACGCGCCCTCGTGATCTTGGCGGTGTTGTTGCCGTTCTTGCGGCCGTAGGGCGAGCCGGTTTCCTGCGGCGCGGCGAAGGGGTCGAAGCTCTCGTTGGTCCAGTCGTCGAGCATGGCCTCGAAGGTGGCGCGGATCTGCGCGGTCGGGAAGTTCTCGAGCAGGTCGATGCCCGCGTCCTTCATGGTGCCGTTGAAGCTGCCGGCGTACAGGTCGACCGACTCGTAGTGGTTGACGGTGCCGAACACGTCGTCGAAGTTGACCCAGCCATAGAAGAAGCCCCAGGCCACGTCGCGCATCAGTGCGCGCAGGTAGCTGCCGGCGTCCATGGTGTGGCTCATGGGGCGGCCGTCGCGGGTCTTCCAGCCGATGTGCACGAAGTATTCGTCGCGGCGGAAGCTGAAGCTGCCGAGCGAAAAGTCCTTGTAGCCGAGCGTGGCGTCGGGCTGCGACGCGATCACCTTGGCGAGTTCTGCGGGTGCGTTCATGGTGTGTGGCTCCTGGATTCGGGTGCGGTCAATGCACTCAGTGCGATTGGCAGATGTCGGCCCACTTCTCGACCGACAGATCGCCCTTGCAGCTCTGCAGGACGATCACGCCCGGCTCGCCGGCGCTGCGGAACTGGTAGGCGGTGTTCTTCGGCAGCAGGCCCTGATGGCCGCGCGAGAGCTTCATCCAGCCCATCTTCTTGCCCTTGGGCTCGCCCTTGACGAGCACGGCGCCGTTCTTTTCCTTGTCGGCCACTGCCTGGCCGTCGTCGAGCTGCACGAGGTGCACTTCGACGTCGCCGTCCATCACGAGCGCGAATTCGTCGTGCGCGCAGGTGTACCAGGGCGAGGTGCCTTCGGCGCGCAGCGTCTCCAATACGTAGATCTGGTTCTGGCCGAACACGACCTTCTCGTAGGGTTTGCTGATGCTCGCGATCTCGAAGCAGTTGGAGAACGCGTAGTGGCGAACGTCGTCGTCGATGGGCTCGACATGACCCTTCTCGAAGTGCTTGAGTGAACCGAAGCGGGTCTTGTAGGCGGTCGCAGTGGTGGCTGTCATGGCTTGTCTCCTGTTGTCTCCAGTGATGGGTGAACTCTAGGAGTCAAGCGGCGGCACCGGTAGGGACCAGTTTGGAAGAGGATTATTCGGAGCTTCCGAACAATCGCAGGGGTTTACCCCCGTTCGGGCGCTATCCGCTGGAGCGGCTGAACTCGATGAGCTCGGCAGGAATAAGGCCTCGCTCGATCAGCGTGGCGTCCCACGGCGGCACGCGCGTGAAGCGGGTGGCGATGTGCTCGATGAAGAGGCGTAGCTTCAGCGCATTGCGCGAGGTGCCCGCATAAACCGCGCTCAGCGAGAACGACGACAGCTGGTGCTCGGCCAGCACCACGCGCAACTCGCCGCGCGCAATGGCGTCGCCCGCCACGAGCGTGGGCAGGCAGACGATGCCCGCATGCTCCAGTGCATATTCGCGCAGCAGGTGCACGCTGTTGGTCAGCAGCGCGGCGTTCAGGTAGATGGTGGTCTGCTCGCCCTCGTGGTGAAAGGTCCATCGGTCGCGCGTGGGGTAGCCCGAGTAGAGGCCCAGCTTGTGCCGGTGCAGGTCGCGCGGCGCAGCGGGCGTGCCGTGCGCTTCGAGGTACGCCGGCGTGGCGCACAGCACTCGCCGCACCGGAAAGAGCGGCCGCGACACCAGCTCCTGCGAGGCCGCGGGAAAGATCTGCAGCGCGCAGTCGACGCCGGCCTTCACGGGGTCGGCCACCGCGTCGCTCACGATCAGCTCGAGGTGGATGTCAGGGTAGGTCGTCTGGAACTCGCGCAGCAGCGTGGCGAAGCGGCCCAGCACCATGCCGGTGAGTGCATGTACGCGCAGGATGCCCGAGGGCGTGCCGCGCGCATCGCGCATCTGGTCGACGATGTCGTTGGCGCGGCCCACCAGCTCGGTGCAGTCGCGCAGAAAGGCCTGGCCCATGTCGCTGAGCCGCACCACGCGCGTGCTGCGGTGGAACAGCGGCGCGCCCAGGAACTCTTCGAGCTGCTTGACCCGCGTGGTGACGACCGAGTTGGCCACGCGCAGCTGCCGCGCCGCTTCCGCAAAGCTCTGGGTCTGCGCGACGCGAACGAAAGTTTCAATGCTTTGGAGGCGGTCCACGGCGGCACTGTACTGCGGGGCCGGTCGGCGCGGGGCGCCACGGGACGTTGCGGGCAAGCCTAAAGGCCTCGAAAGACCGTTATCCCTGTGTCGGGGAGTTACGTGCCCCACTTACAATCCCTGCCGCATCACCCACCCCTACGAGGTCTTGTCCGCAATGCCCAAGAGCCCCCGGCCACGCGCCCGTTTCAGCTTCTCCCCCACCGTGCGCGCCCTGTTCCTGGCCGCGGCAACCTGCGGCGCCGTGCTCCCGGCGCTGGCCGCCATCGAGCATGAGGAGGTCGACAAGCTCATGCAGGCCGGCAAGCTCGACGAGGCCCTGACGAAGGCCGACGCCTTCCTCAAAGACAAGCCGCGCGACCCGCAGATGCGCTTTCTCAAGGGCGTGATCCAGCTCGACACCGGCAAGCGCAACGAGGCCATCGCCGCCTTCACCCAACTCACGCTGGACGCGCCCGAGTTGCCCGAGCCGTACAACAACCTCGCGGTGATCTACGCGAGCCAGAACCAGTTCGACAAGGCACGCAGCGCGCTCGAAAGCGCCATTCGCACCAACCCCAGCTACGCCACCGCCCAGGAAAACCTCGGCGACGTGTATGCACGGCTGGCCAGCCAGGCCTACAGCAAGGCCCTGCAGCTCGACCAGAACAACACGGCCGTGCAACCCAAGCTGGCGGTGATCCGCACGCTCTTCACGCCGACACCGCCGGGCGCCAAGTCGACAGCCCTGGTGGCCTCGGCAGCACCTGTCCCGGCGGCAAAAGCGCCGGCTCCCGCGCCAGCCCCCGCTGCGCCGCCGCCGCCAGTCAAGGTTGCAGCCGCTCCCGCACCGGTGGCCGCCGCGCCCAAGGCGCCCGAGGCAAAGGCGCCCGAAGCGGCGCCGGCTCCAGCACCTGCACCGGCCCCCGCGGCCAGCACCGCTTCCAATGCCGAAGTCGAATCCGCCGTGCGCGCCTGGGCTTCGGCCTGGGCCAGCCAGGACATGGACCGCTACCTCGCGGCCTACGGCCCCGACTTCACGCCCACCGGCGGCCAGAGCCGCAAGAGCTGGGAAGAAGACCGCCGCGCCCGCATCGTCGGCAAGTCGAGCATCAGCGTGAACATCGAGAACCTCGCGATCAAGGTCGACGGACAGAACGCGACGGCCAAGTTCCGCCAGATCTATCGCGCGGACAACCTCAACGTTTCGAGCCGCAAGACGCTGGACCTGCAGCGCTCCGGCAATCAATGGCACATTCGCAAGGAAAGCGTCGGCGGCTAGTGGCAGACATCGTCCGGCTCGGCCGGCTTCAGAATCCCCCGTTTCGTCTGCGCAGCGGACAACTGCTCGCAGCGCTGATGACCGCATCGGCGCTGATGCTGGCGGCGCCCGGTGCGGCGCTGGCGTCGAACAGCACCCACAAGGCGGGCAGCGCCAAAGCCGCCAGCGGCAGCACCAAGGCCAAGGCTGCGAGCAGCAGCCGTTCCGCCACGCGCGGTGCGAACGGCCGGTCTGCCTCCGCCAAGGGCAAGAAGGGCGTGGCCGCTGCAGAGGCCCGAACAGCTGCCGCGACGGCAACAAGGCCCACACGCAGGTCGGCATCCGCCTCCTCCATCCAGGAAGCCAGCAACGCCGAAGCCCGCCTGATCGCGGTCTATGAAATGTTCGGCCGTGGCCAGGCCCGCCCTGCGCTGGCCAAGGCCCGCGACCTGGTGCGCGACTATCCGAACTTCCAGCTTGCGCAGCTCGTCTACGGCGACCTGCTCGCGGCGCAAGTGCCCCCGTCGAATGCCCTGCCCGACACCGCCAGCATCGCGAAGATGCGCGGCAACCCCGCCATGGCCGAGCTGCACGAGGAATCGAAGCGCCGCCTGCAGGCCCTGCGCGAGCGTCCGCCGGCCAACACCGTGCCGTCGCAGTTCCTGACGCTCTCGACCCGCAGCCGCTACGCCATTGCCGTCGACGCCTCGCGCTCGCGGCTGTACCTGTTCGAGAACTCGGACAAGGGGCTGAAGCTCACGGCCGACTACTACATCTCGGTCGGCAAGTCGGGCACCGACAAGGTCACCGAGGGCGACGCGCGCACCCCGCTGGGCGTGTACTACATCACCAGCAGCCTCGATCCGAAGTCGCTGAAAGACTTCTACGGCGCGGGCGCCCTGCCCATCAACTACCCCAACCCGTACGACGTGCGGCGCGGCAAGACCGGCGGCGGCATCTGGCTGCACGGCACCCCGCCCCAGCAGTTCGCCCGGGCGCCGCTGGCCAGCGACGGCTGCGTGGTCATGGCAAACCCTGACCTGAAGCAGCTTTTGCGAAAAGTGCAAATTGGCGCCACCCCGGTGGTGACCGCGCGCAGCCTGCAATGGATTTCACAACCGCAGGCCGAAAAAGAAACCCAGTCAATTACAAGCGCGATCAATGGCTGGAAAGATGCGCGAGCCAATGGAAATGAAGCGCAATTGAAGAAATTCTATTTGCCCGATTTCCAGCGCAGCAGCAAGAAATCCACTGAAGGAATTTCGGCTGTCGACGAAGAAGTGAAATACGCGCAGGGCAAGCGCGTGCAATTCAAGGACATGTCGTACCTCCACTGGCGGGACGGTGACGACACCATGATTGTTACCTTCGGCGAAGTGTTCGAAGGCGAGAAGAGCGGACGTTCCCGGCGCCAGTACTGGTTACGCCAGGGTACCGACTGGAAGCTCTTTCACGAAGAAATCCTGGGCTGAGGCCCGGTCGAATCCCTCTCGGCGACGGGGTCACCCCCTCAAACCCGTGACTTTTTGCTCACGGGTTTAGCCTTTTTTCACTGTTACATCTGGCCCTTTGGGGCTTCGTGCTACGTAACACGTAACGCACTTGTTCCCGTAACACCCCCGTTTCGCGCGTTCCCGGCGACGTAACGTCGCATCCCCTCTTCATGGGAGGCGCCGCGCGCCCTACAGAGGGAAAAATTCACTTCCAAACTGTCCACCAGCTGACCAGGTCTCTTCCTGGCTCGGGCTGGCAGGAGGCTTGCAGCCATCCTGCTTTACTCCTTTTGGCTAGCACACCTGGGCGAAAGTCTTGCGGGTTTGCCTTGTTGATACACGGAGTTACGCTGTATAACATCCACCTTGCAAGCCTTTGTTAACACTTCCTGAAAGGGTAAATCATGCATAGCTCAATTAATCGCTTTCTGCACGATGAAGAAGGCGCAACCGCAATTGAATACGGAATTATTGCGGGCCTTATTTCAATTGCAATCGTCGGTGTTCTTTCCGGAACCGGTGGCCTTGGCACCAAGCTTTCGGGCGTCTTTTCATACATCACCGACAAGCTGGCTGCTCTGGTGACGAGCTAGTCGCCAGGCCCATTTTTCATGGTTTCCCCTCTCGATTCTCGAAATCCCGTTTCAAAAATCGTCAGTCTTTAGTTGTCATCCTTGAAAGGTCACATCATGTTTAACTCCATCACCCGTTTCCTGCGCGACGAAGAAGGCGCAACCGCCATCGAGTACGGAATCATCGCGGGGCTGATCTCCATCGCCATCGTCGGCGTGCTCTCGGGCTCCGGCGGCCTGGGCACCAAGCTCGCGAGCGTCTTCACCTACATCACCGGCAAGCTCACCGTCCCGACGTCCTGAGCATTCGAACCCGTGATGCGATTGGCGTGTCTGCTCTGGCTGCTATTCGTCGCTGTCTATGACTTCCGACAACGCCGCGTACCCAACTGGCTCGTGCTCGCCGGAGCCGCTGTGGCCCTGGCCGCACTCGCCCTGGGTATGCAGCCTTTCGGGATCGACGCTTTCACCGCACTCACGGGCGCAGCCGTCGGCTTCGGCTGCCTGCTGCTTATCTACGCCATCGGCTTCATGGGAGCCGGCGACGTGAAATTCGCAGGCGCACTCGGACTCTGGGTCGGCCTGCCCGCGCTGCTGCCGATCTGGGTCGGCGCCAGCTTGTTGGCCGGCCTCCACAGCGCGCTCTGGCTCGCGCTGCAGCGCTGGCCCGTGTTTCCCCGGCTCGCGCTGATGCTGCAAGGCCGCTCCTCTGCGGTGATCGATATCGATGGCGGTGCGTCCCTGAAGCGCAAGCGCATCGTCCCCTACGCGGCCTACCTCGCCATGGCCACAGCGGTCTGGATGATCTGGGGGCGACAGAGTTAGCAGTTCGCCGCCTCTGTCACTAAGGGCCATTCATCTCTCCATTCCCATGATCGCTCGCCCCCACTCTTTCATCCGCCGCCAATGATCAACCTCACCAAAATCCTCGCCGCAGTCCTCGTGCTCCTGGCCATCGCGCTGGGAGGCTACGCATGGATGCTGAGCCGGCAGGCTCCCGCCCCGGCCGCGGCGACAACGGGCCCGGCAGCCGCGCCCACCAAGGCCAGAGAAGTGCTGGTCTATCCGGTCGTGGTGGCGGCCAAGCCGCTGCCCGCGGGCGAGGCGATTCCCGCCGACGCGCTGCGCGTGGAGCGCCTCACGATCAACCCGGCCGGCGCGTTCCAGGACGTCGCGGTGGCCGCCGGCCGTGTACCGGTGCTGGACCTCGCCGAAGGCACGCCCGTGATGGAAAACCAGCTGGTATCGGGTCTGGCGCTTCGCATCGGCGAAGGCGAACGCGCCGTCGCGATCAAGGCAGACGAGATCATGGGCGTGGGCAACAAGATCCAGCCCGGCGATTTCGTCGACGTCTTCATCACGCTCAAGTCGGATGGCAAGGACGTGGACCGCAGCCAGGCGCGCCTGCTGCTCGCGCGCAAGCGTGTGCTGGCCTTCGGCAACGCCTCCGTCGACGGCCTGCCGTCCAAGTCGCCGGACAAGGCGCAGCAACCCCAGCGCAACGAGCAGGCCCGTACGGCCGTGCTTGCAGTGCCCGTCGACGACGTGAACCGGCTGACCATCGGCGACGCCAGTGGTCGCCTGATGCTGGCGCTGCGCAACCCGGCGGACAAGTCGGAACCCGATCCCAAGCTTTTCGCCGAATTGCCCACGGCCCTGCAGCCTATACAAGCCAGGACCGGCGAGCCGCGCCGTGGCCCGCTGGAAGGCCTGGATCGGGCACAGGCCGGGTTGACCGCAGCCGACCTCGTCACAGGCGGCAAAGGCCCCGCCGTGCGGCCGCTAGCCACGGAGGTCCGCGCAGTTCCAGGCAGCCCGCGTACCGCGGGACCCGCGCGAGGCGGGCTCCAGGTCGAAGTCATTCGCGGCGAACGCAGCGAAACCGTGAACTACTGAGCCCGACGCCGGCCGCCACCCGACACAGGTCACCCAGGAAAATCAAATGCATTACACGCCTCGCGAGCCGTCGACCCGTGCCACTCGCAGTTCCAAGGAGGTTTGGCTGCAGCAGCAGCTGCGCCCGTCCCTCATCGCCGCGTGCGCAATGGCGCAAGCCGTCTGGCCGCTGGCATCGACCGCCGCCGATGCGCAGGGAACGCGGCCGCAACTCCAGCAGCAGCGCTCGCTGGTGGTTGGCGCAGGCATGCAGCAGGAACTGCTGATCGACAAAGGCATCGACCGGATGGCCATCGGCGACGAGGCCGTCGCCGCGGTCACCATCACCCGCAAGACGCCGAACTCGCCGGCCGCAAGGCTGATCGTGACTGGCAAGGCCGCGGGGCGCACCACGCTGATGGTCTGGGAAAAAGGCAATGCCGCCGCGACGACCTACGCACTCGAAGTGCGCCGCCGCGCGTCCACACTCACCGGCGCCATGGACAGCATGGCCACTCACCAGCAGGCGCGCGACACGGCGCTGGCCAGCACCGGCGACAAGGCCGAGCTGATCGATCGTTCCGTCGTAAACGTGCGCAGCAGCACCGTGCAGGTCGAAGTGAAAGTGGTGGAATTCAACCGCAGTGTGCTCAAGCAGGCCGGCCTGAACATCTTCAGCACTCGCGCAAACTCGCACGGTTTCAGCTTCGGCGTGTTCACGCCCTCGTCTCTCGGAAAGGCAACCTTCTCCAGCGACGGGAGCATCAGCGGCGAATACAGCAATCCGGTGACACAGGCCTTCGATCTTCTTTTCAACTTCAGCAAGGCCGGCATCGGCCTGAACGTGGGCTTCCTCGAAGGCAACGGCATGGCCCGCGTGCTCGCCGAGCCCACGTTGGTGGCGCTGTCGGGCCAGAGCGCGAGCTTCCTGGCTGGCGGCGAGTTGCCGATTCCAGTGCCGCAAGGCCTGGGCACCACCAGCATCGAATACAAGCCCTTCGGCATCGGCCTCACACTGACACCCACTGTGCTGTCGAACGAACGCATCGTGCTGAAAGTCGCTCCCGAAGCCAGCGACCTCGACTACACAAACTCACTGAGCATCAACGGCGTCGCCGTGCCGGCGATCACCACGCGCCGCGCCGACACCACGGTGGAACTGGGCGACGGCGAGAGCTTCGTCATCGGCGGCCTCGTGAGCCGCACCACCACCTCGAACGCCGACAAGGTGCCGCTGCTGGGCGACCTGCCGATCATTGGCACCTTCTTCAGCAAGAACAACTACCAGATGAAGGAGAAGGAACTGGTAATCCTGGTCACCCCGCATCTGGTCAAGCCCATTGCGCGGGGCACCGACCTCACGCCGTATCTGCCAGGCACCGCCGAACAGCGCGACGGCGCAGTATGGCGCTCGTATTTCCTCGGCGGGGCGGCCGACACGGCAGTGCCCGGCTTCTCCCGCTGACGACCACGATGACCCGGACAGTGCATCGCAAGCTGGCACCATGAACGCACCACGCGACAGCATCCCCGAAACAGGCACCGAGACCTACCTGTTTGCGTCGAGCAACGGCAGCCACATCACCTGGCTGACCGATGCGCTCGGCACCCTCGGCTCCGTGGTGGTCCTGCCCCCGGAAACGAAGTCGATCGACGAGCGCATCGCCCTGCTGGGGCCGGTGGCGGTCTTCATCGACTTCTCGCCCGACCAGGCCGCGGCCGCCAACCAGCTCCATCAGCGCCTCAAGCGCGACTGGCCGACGCTGCCCGTGCTGGCCACCGGCGTGTCGGCCGAGCCCGCCGCCATGCTTTCGGCCCTGCGCGCGGGCGTGGACGACTTCATCGACATTGCCGCGCCTCCCTCCGATGCAGTGACCACGCTGCGCACACTGCTGGAGCGGCGCAGCACCCTGCAGGGCGGCACGCGCGGCAGCACGCTGGCACTGCTCGGCGCGCGCGCCGGCCTCGGCGTGACCACGCTGGCCACCAGCCTTGCACTGACGCTGAACGACCAACTCACGCAGGCACCCGCGCGCCCGCCGGGCCGCAGCACGCGGCATGGCGTGGCACTGCTCGACTTGGGCCTGCCAGCGCGCGACGGCCTGCTCTACCTCGACACGCAAAGCGGCTTCAGCTTTGTCGACGGCGTGCGCAACCTGCGCCGGCTCGACCAGACGCTGCTGCACACCGCGCTCGCGCATCACACCAGCGGCGTGGCCGTGCTGCCGCTGCCCGCCAGCCTGGCGCAGGTGCGCGAGATCTCGCATGCCGACTCGGTCGCACTCATCAAGCGACTGGCCGACTTCTTCGATTTCCAGATCGCCGACCTCGGCGGCTTCTCGACCATCGACTTCATGGCGCAGACCGTGCGCGAAGCGCAGCAGGCGTGGGTCGTGTGCGACCAGAGCATCGGCGGCATCGTGTCCACAGCCAACATGCTCAAGGAGCTGCGCGCGCGCGGCGTCGAGATCGAACGCCTGTCGCTGGTGGTCAACAAGTTCGACGGCCACGTGGGCCTGTCGGCCAAGGACATCGCCGAGCGCCTCGAACTTCCGCTGCGGCATGTGCTGCCGGCGCGCAGCGCGCAACTGCTCGCGGCAGCCAGCCGCGGCGAGATGCTGGTGCGCACCGCGCGCAGCGACCCCTATGCGCAGGCCGTGACGGGACTCGCCCGCAGCCTGCACCAGGAATACATGTCTGCCACGGGCCAACCCCCGGCCAAGGATCCACGCTGGGTTGCGCTCATGTCGCAAGTTACCGGCCTCTGGAAGAGTTCACACGAAGGTTGAGCCCATGTCCACCGATATCGAATTTGCCGACGACGACCAGGCGTTCATCAACTCCCAGCAGTTCCAGGACATCAAGAGCTGGACGCATGACCACCTGCTCAGTCGCATCGAGGAGCTGGGCGCGGAGTTCGGCCGCTGGTCGCGCGCCTCGATCCAGCAGTTCGTCGAACTGGAAGTCGACAGCTTCGTGCGCCTGCGCCGCGTGCCGATCAACGACCGCGAGATGCAGCTCATCTCCGACGCGCTGACGAAGGAGCTCGCGGGCTTCGGCCCGCTGGAAGACCTGCTGAACGACCCGGCGGTCGAAGACATCCTGATCAACGGCTACCAGAACGTGTACGTGTCGCGCCACGGCATGCTGGAGCGCGAGACCGTGCGCTTCGCCGATGCGGAGCACGTGATGCGCATCGTGCGCCGCATCCTCGCGCCGCTGGGCCGACGGCTCGACGAGTCGAACCCGATGGTCGACGCGCGCCTGCCCGATGGCGGCCGCATCAACGTGATCATCGAGCCGCTGGCCATCGACGGCCTGTCGGTGTCGATCCGCAAGTTCCGCAAGGAGCCGCTCACGCCGGCCGACCTGGTCAAGCTCGGCACCTTCGACGCGGGCATGGCGCAGCTGCTGGAGATCGCGGTGCGCGCGCGCTGCAACATCCTCGTGAGCGGCGGCACCAGCTCTGGCAAGACCTCGCTGCTGAACGCGCTTGCCAGCTTCATACCAGCGCGCGAGCGCGTGATCACCATCGAGGACACGGCCGAACTCTCGCTCGGCACCAGCCACGTGGTGCGGCTCGAGAGCCGCCCCGGCGGCTTCGACGGCACGGGCGTGGTGTCTATCCGCGACCTGCTGCGCAACAGCCTGCGCATGCGGCCCGACCGGATCATCGTGGGCGAAGTGCGCGGCGCCGAAGTGATCGAGATGATGCAGGCCATGAACACCGGCCACGAAGGTTCGATGGGCACCATCCACGCGAGCTCTCCGCGTGAATGCCTTTACCGCCTGGAGATGCTCGCGGGCTTCGCCGGCTACCAGGGCAGCGAAGTGAGCCTGCGCCGGCAGATCGCCAACGCCATCGACTTCATCGTGCAGATCGGGCGGCTGTCCAGCGGCCAGCGTCGCATCATCTCGCTGAGCGAGGTCACGGGCGTCAACGACAACGTGGTGGCGATGCAGGAGCTGTACCGCTACGAGCCGGTCGCCTCGCCCGACGGCGAGGAGCGCGACCGCTGGGTGTCGCTGGGCATCGCGCCGCACTCGCCGAAGATCACGCGCTTCCGCCAGTCGCTGCAGCGTGCATCGCAGCATGGGGGAGACAACCGTGCATGAGATCCTGCTCACGGTCGCCTGCATCGCGCTGCTGATGGCGGCTGCGGGGCTGCTGCTGTGGCAATGGGCGAAAGGCCGGCAGGCGCGGCAGGCGACCGAGCGGCATCTGAACCAGCAGATCCTCGCCACCAGCACGGCCTCCGCGGCATCGACCACGGTCGTGCCGATGCCCCTGCGGGACCTTCCCGGCGAAGGCTCCGCGTCAACCCTGACCACGGACCCGTGGTTCGACGGCGGGGCGGCATCCAACACCCCCATACGCACCAGCCTGCTCGAGCGCGCGATCCCGGGGTGGATGGTGGGCGTGATCGAGCCGCGAACCATCGTTTTCGCCCTGGCCATCATCGCCGGCATCTGCCTGCTGGTCGGCATCCTGGCCGGATGGCTCGGTGCACTGGGCGTGCTGTTTCTCCTGCTGCTGATAGCGAGCTTTGCGCTGTGGCTGCAGCTGCAGAAGTTCCGCCGCAAGCTGATCCACCAGCTCCCCGGCTACATCGACGCGATGGTGCGCCTGATCACCATCGGCAACTCCACGCAGGCTGCTTTCCAGCTCGCAATTTCCACCACGCAGGCGCCACTGCGCGGTCATCTGGAGCGCTCAGCGGCCCTGGTGCGCGCGGGCATGGACCTCGACCGCGCACTGCACCAGACGGCAGCCAACGTGCGCATCGAGGAGATGTACCTGCTCGCCTCCATCCTGGGCCTGGGCGTGCGCTACGGCGGCCGTGCCGACCTGCTTCTGGAGCGCGTGGGCAACTTCATGCGCGACCGCGAGCAGGCGGAGCAGGAGCTCAGCGCCATGTCCTCTGAAACGCGCCTGTCGGCCTGGATCCTCGGCTTGCTGCCCGTGGGCGTGGGAGCCTTCCTGATCCTCACCAATCCCAGCTATTTCATGGGGATGTGGAACGACGGCACGGGCCGCATCCTGATCTTCTCGGCGCTGGGCCTGCAGCTGACGGGTGCAGCGCTGCTCTACCGGCTGGCGAGGCTGGCATGACATTGACATCCAATCAACTGGCCATCCTCAGCCTCGCGCTGCTGGCACTGGGCCTGATGATCGGCGCCGGCGCGCTCATTGCGGCCGAACTGCGCCGCACGCGCAGCGGCCACGTCATCGGCCGGGCGATCCGGCAGGCGGCCGTCGCGCCCGATACGAAGTCCCCTCTCGAAAGCGACACGGACCCGGACGCGCCGCCCAAGGCCGAAATCGAGCTGCCGTTCCACTGGCTGAATTCGCGGCTCGGACGGGCCCTGGTGGCGGACGAAGATCGCAACCTCATCGACCAGTGCGGCTTTCAGTCGAAGCGGGCTCAGCTGGTCTTCCTGGTCAGCCGGATCTCGCTCGCCTTCATGCTGCCACTGTTGGCATCCGTCTTCTGGAGCAGCGGGCACTCGCAGAGCACCGTCACCATCGTCCTCGCAGCGGCAGCCGCCATCGGCTTCATGGCGCCCAAGTGGGTGCTCGGCCGCATTGCCGCCGGCCGGCGCGAACGCGCGGCCCAGGAGCTCCCACTGTTCATCGACCTGCTGCGGCTGCTGCAGGGCGTGGGCCTGAGCCTGGACCAGAGCCTGCAGATCATGGCCACCGATTTCCTGCATGTGCTGCACGTGCTGGGCTACGAGCTGGGCATTGCCAATGCGCAATACAGCCAGGGCCGCACCCGCGAGCATTCGCTGCATCGCCTTGCCACGCTGCACAAGAACGAGAACATGCGCGGCCTCGTCTCGCTGCTGGTGCAGGTCGACCGGCACGGCGGCGCGGTGCAGGAGCCGCTGCGCGTGTTCAGCGACCGGCTGCGCGAAAGCCGCCGCTCGGAGATGAAGGAACGCATCGGAAAGATCACCGTGAAGATGACCGGCGTCATGGTGACCACGCTGCTGCCGGCGCTGGTCATCGTCACTGCTGGGCCGGGCTTCATCGCGATATTCCGTTCACTGGGAGCCATCGTCAAATGAGAACACTCGATCTTCCCAAGCACGCGAGCCGTGCCGGTCGCCTGCTGGCCTGCACTGCCGCGGCCGCCGCGCTCATGGCCGTCACCGGATGCGGCGCGCTCAAGGACCAGTACGCCGCCAGCGCCGACGCACAACAACGCGCATCCGCCGAGGCTGCCGCCGACACCAAGGCCGGCGCCGCCGTCGACACCAAGGCCACCTACCTCAAGCTCGTCGAGCAGATGCAGAAGGAAGGCCTGTGGTTCGCGTCGCTGGCGCACATCGACGCGCTCGAACAGCGTTGGGGTGTGTCGCCCGAATCCACGCGCATGCGCGCCGATGCCCTGCGCCAGACCGGCCAGGCCGCATTGAGCGAGCAGGCCTACAAGCGCCTGCTGGGCACGCCGCTCGAAAGCGCCGGCTACCGCGGCCTCGGCCTGCTGGCAGGCGCGCGCGGCAGCTACGCGGAAGCCGTGCAGCTGCTGAAGCAGGCCCAGCGCCTGACGCCGACCGACGCCCTGCTGCTCAGCGACCTGGGCTACGCAAACCTGCGCGCGGGACAGATCGCCGACGCCCGCCTGCCGCTGATGCAAGCCCTGCAACTGCGCCCCGACAGCACCCAGGCCCAGTCCAACCTGGCGCTCTATCTCGAAGTCACCGACCAGGGCGAGCAGGCGAACAAGCTGATGGAGGCCAATCGCATGCCCGCCGCAGCCCGCGCGGCAGTGCGAGACGCGGCGCAGCAACTGCGCGCTGGCGGTACGGTGCCCCTCGCGGCGGCAATCTCCGCACCGCCTCCCGTCGCCCTGCGCCCGATTCCCAACACCAACGAGCTCGCGCGCGAAGACCTGACGCAACCGCCTCCTCTGATGCTCAAGGCCTCGCGCTGGTCCGGCACGGGCGGCATCCGCACGGCCAGCCAGCGCAATCCGTCCACCGCGGATGCAGCAGTCTCCCTTTCGCCGAATCCGACCTCACAAGGCACTCCATGAGAAAAGCACATGCCCACCGTCTCGCCGCACTGTCCGCATTCGGCCTCGCGGCCGCGTTGATGAGCACCGCTCCCATGGCACTCGCGCAGCAGGCGGTGCCGCCCAAAGCGCCGGAGCAGGCGTCCACGCCAACGCCCGCGCTGCAGGCCCAGGAAGAAATGGCCGGGGCCGAAGAGTTCGTGTACGAGCCTCTGCAGGTGGGCGACGCCACGCAGGGCCTGCTCGCATGGCAGCGCAGCGGCGACATCGCCTCCACCACACCGCGCCCCATTGCGGGCAACGTCGCGAACCGCAGCTACGAACGCTACCTGAAGAGTTTCGAATTCCCGATCCCGGAGCGCATGGGCTCGACCGTCAAGTCGACAACGGGTTCGGGCGGCGGCGGCGGTAGCGGCGGCGGCATGCCGAAATAAGCACGCCTCCAGCAGAGCCCGCGCATCGCCATGAAAACACCACATCCCCGCACCCGAGCGCACGCCCAGCGTGGCGCGTACGCGGTCGAGTTCGCCATGGTGTTCCTGATTTTCTTCGCGCTGCTCTACGGAATCATCAGCTACGGCATGCTGTTCGCCTTTCGCCTTGGGCTGCAGAACGCGGCGGAGGACGGCGCGCGCGCAGCGCTGCGCTATCAGCCCACCCTGCCGGCACGCGCCACCCAGGCCCAGACCACAGCAACGCTGAGCAGCAACTGGATGCCGGCCGTCGTGACGCGCAGCGTCAGCGCCACCGTGTGCGGGGTGGTCTCCAACAACTGCACCGCCCCCACCTGCGGCGCCACCTGGGACACCCGTTGCCAGATGGTCGTGACCGTCACGGCCAGCAACCTGCAACTCCTGCTGCCGCCGTTCCCGAGCTTCGCCATGCCCGACCAGATCGTCGGCAAGGCCAGCATGCTCCTCGATGGGAGAGCGCCATGAGCATCCGACGCGCGGATGGCAACAGGAGCGCAGCCACGCGCGGCCGGCAGCGCGGCGTGGCCGCCATCGAGTTCGCGCTGATCTTCGTTGTGCTGTTCAGCGTGCTGTACGCGCTCGCGACCTTCGGGGCGGTGCTCTACACGCAGCAATCGGTCACGCGGGCATCCGAGGAAGGCGCACGGGCCGTTGGCCTGCTGACGCCGGCGCCGACGGCGGCCGACCAGCGGGTCAAGGACGCCGTGTACGACTCGCTGGCCAACTCGCTCGTGGTGCCGGTGTCGGCCAACACCAGCGTGACGACCCGGCGCAGCTGGATCGTCTCCAACGTCACTGTGGACGTGAGCCGCAGCGACCCGAGCAGCCCCGGGGCCTACATCCGCTACGTCGTCACCGTGAGCTATCCATACAGCGCGAACCGGCTGTTGCCCACGATGCCACTGCTTGACACCAGCCAGTGGATGCCCGACCAACTGCGAAGCCGGACGACCGCCGCGCTTCGGTCGTCCTGAGGGCGCGCCGCCAACATGAACGCTGCAATCCGGAGCCCCTCTCGCCGCACGCGATCCCGCGGGTCGATCCTGATCAACACGGCCATCGCGTTGAGCCTGATCGTCATCACGCTGATCGGCACCGAGATCGGCTTCATGTACTTCATGAAGCGGGAGTTCCAGAAGACGGCGGACCTTGCCGCCCTGGCTGGAGCACAGCAGATCCGCGGCGGCTGCGCCGTTGCGATCGCGGCAGCGCAGCTGAACGCAAACGGCGCCTCGGGCGGCGCGCCCGCCAACATGCCCGCCGGCCTCACGCTGGCCGCGGGCGAGGTCCAGTGCGGCTACTGGGACAAGGACACGAGCTTCCAGACGCCCGCCGTCACGGGCCCGGCCAATGCAGTGCGCGTGGCCTTCCAGAAGGCTTCACCCACGCTGCTGTCGTTCTTCACGGGCAACCGGCTCATCAGCGTCAGCGCCGTGGCAGCACTCAGCGCGCCGCTCGCCGAGTTCTCCGTGGGCAGCAAGCTCATCACCGTCAGCGGCGACTCGACGCTGGGGCGGCTGCTCAAGGGCATCGGGCTCGACCTGTCGGGCACGTCCCTGGTGACTTACGACGGTCTCGCCCAGGCCAAGATCACGCCGGGCGGGCTGCTGGCCGCATTGGGCATCCCGGTCTCCGCCGACATCGGCGTCGGCGAACTGAACACGCTGCTCGCGGGCCGCTCCGTGGCGCTGGGCGACCTGCTCAATGCCATCGTGACACTGGCGGGCCAGAACAGCCTGCTGAGCAGCAACATCGCATTGCTCCAGGCCATCCAGGCCAAGCTCGGGATCACCAACCTCATGGTGCAGCTAGGCTCCGTCGCCGGTGGTCCCCGCGGCCTGTTCGCGGAGATCGTCTCGCCGGGCGGCAGCGGAAGCGGAGCGTTGAACGTGGGTGTGGGCGCGCTGGACCTGCTCTACTCCTCGATCGGCGTGGCGACCTCGCAGCATGCCGTCGATACGGGGCTCAACATCAATCTGTTGGGGCTGGTCACGGCAACGGCGAAGGTGGCGGTGATCGAACCGCCGTCCGTGGCCATCGGCGGCATCGGTGCCAAGGCTTACAACGCACAGGTCCGCAGTTTCATCCACCTGACGACGGGCGGCCTGCTCGGTGCATTGATCAAGATCGACTTGCCAATCGTGGTCGACGCGGTGAGGGGCATCGGCACGCTGATCGACATGTGCACGCCCGCGCTCCAGGATCCGGTGAGCGGCAAGGACCGCGCGAAGTTCCAGGTGACCAGCAGCATCGCGAATGTGTGCGTAGGGCAGATTGCAACGACGGATCTTTTCTCGAAGTCGGAGGTTTGCCAAACAAGTTTGAGTTCGATGGAGTTGGTCAACGTGCTGGGTTTGCTGAAGGTGAATAACTTCGTGAAGCTTGATGCACTGGCCGGTCCTCTATCTCAACTGACCCTCGCCGAAGGAGAGACCGGAACGACATCGGTCAACGAACTGCAGCTGGGAACGCTAGTGTCAGATCTTGTGGCTGCGCTGACGCAGGTGCTCCTCGGCACTCAGACTCCGCCCGCTGGAACGCCCACCAGCGCGCAGCTGGACAGCCTGACGAGTCAGCTCTGGGACAACACCTCCAGCATATGCACGCAGAGCAACTCAGGCTGCTGGGGTCAACGGTACGCGAGCGTCATCAACACCATTCGCCAGAACGCGGGACAGAGCGGCTTGCTGACCGGCGTCTTGAACGGCGTGACGGATCTTCTGACGGGCGTGCTGAATCAATGCACTGGCCTGCTCGGACTGGGCGGCAGCGAAACGGGCTGCAAAAACATGATCAGAGCCACCCTGTCGAGCACCACCAATAGCGCCGGCGTCGCCGTCTCCAATGCGCTTTCCGTCCTGACCGGCCTGCTCAAACCCCTGCTCGACACCATCGGCGCTTCGGTCCTCACCCCCCTCCTGACAAACGTACTAGGCATCAACCTCGGCCAGATCGACGTGAACCTGAAGTCGCTCGACTGCAAGGGCCTGCCCATGCTTGTGTATTGACGCTCCCCCTCCGATGAATTCCCCCGCCTCCAACTTCGACGAACTCGACCTCTTTGTCTGGGAAGGCAAAGCCGACATCCTCGACCGCATCGCGCGGTGCATGGCGAGCTTCGACGTGGAGGTGATCCGGGCCGATGGCCTGCCGCCTCCGCCGCAGGATCGCGGTGCCGCGCTGCGTCCCTCGGTGGCGATCATCAGCGTCACGGTCATCGACAGCGGCGGGCTGGCGCATGCCACCGAGCTGCTGCAGGGCATGCCGGTGATCTGGGTTGCGGCGGGTTCGCGCGAGCGCGATTCGCGCACTTATCCGCCCGAATATCTGCACGTGCTGCCGTACGACTTCACCTGCGCGGAGCTGCGCACGATGGTCGCGAAGCTGGTGCGGCAGTTGCGCGCGCGCGAGGTTGCGCCGCAGCCGCCCGATGTGCTGGTGGCGCACTCCGAAGCGATGAAGGCGCTGCTGGCCGAGGTGGGCGCCTTTGCCGACTGCGACCACAGCGTGCTGGTGCGCGGCGAAACGGGCGTGGGCAAGGAGCGCATCGCGCAGCAGCTGCACCTGGGGCACCAGCACTACAGCAAGGGCGCGTTCGTGGCGGTGAACTGCGGCGCGATTCCCGACGGGCTTTTCGAGTCGCTGTTCTTCGGCCACACCAAGGGGTCTTTCACGGGCGCGGTGCATGCGCATCGCGGCTACTTCGAGCAGGCCACGGGCGGCACGCTGTTCCTCGATGAAATCGGCGACCTGCCGCGCTACCAACAAGTGAAGCTGCTGCGCGTGCTGGAAGACAGTGCGGTCACGCGGCTGGGCGCGACGGCGCCGGTGCGCGTCGACTTCCGGCTGGTGGCCGCCACCAACCGCAACCTGCGCGAGATGGTGGCGAGCGGCGAGTTTCGCGCCGACCTGTTCTACCGGCTCGCTGTGATCGAGCTGCACGTGCCCAGTCTCGAAGAGCGCGGCGAGGTCGACAAGATCGCGATCTTCAAGGCGCTGCTGACCAACGTGCTGGGCGACGAGCTCGAAACGCTCGGCGAAACGCCGCACTGGCTCAGCGACGCGGTGGCCGAGACTTACTTTCCGGGCAACGTGCGGCAGCTGCGCAATCTCGCGGAGCGCGTGGGCGTGATCGCGCGACAACTGCACGCCTGGGACCAGAACCTGATCCAGCGCGCCATCGCGCTCACGCGCGGCACGCCCGCGCCGGCGATCTTCGCCGACCGCAATGGCATGGGCGGCGGCAGCAGCAACGGCAATGGCAGCTCGCTCGATGGCAGCGCCGACCGCAAGGGCTGGAACAGCAGCGAGCGCAACCGCATCATCGCGGCGCTGGAGATCAACGACTGGAAGCGCCAGGACACCGCGCAGCACCTGGGCATCAGCCGCAAGGTGCTGTGGGAGAAGATGCGCAAGTACCAGATCCTCGACGGCGAGCCGGGCATCCCCGAAGACGCCTGACCGGCGACAGCGGCCTCAGGGCGTCGAAAGGCGCGGGGTCCTGCGCAGCGGCGGGTTCGCTCCAGCCGCGTCCACGCTGCGCTCGGCCACAGGCTCGCTCGCGCAGGCCGTGTTGCTCGAGATACAGAGCTTTGCCAGCAGGCCGTCTTCCGTCAGCACCTGGCGGCTGGGCGCGCCGAAGAGGCGGTCGATCCAGCCGTTGGTGCCCACCGGGTCGATGCGCAGTTCGCCGGTGGTGCGCGCCAGGCGCAGTTCGGAGATGCGCAGGTCGAACACGCCATCGACGTAGTCGAACAGCAGCGTGTAGTAGTCGAGCTGCGCGTCGAGCACCTTGGGCAGGGTCTCGCGGCCGAACTCCATCAGGCGGCGGCGACCACGGAAGGCCTGGCCGGCGGTGCTGACGGCTTCCATCAGTTGCTTCTCGCGCTCGCGGCCGGAGACGGTGCGCGACCACGATGCCGACGTGAGCTCGAACAGGTTGAGCTTCACGCCTTCGAGCTTGGCCTCCTGGTTGGCGACTTCGGCCAGCGCCGACTTCAGGCGCAGCTGCCGGTCGAAGCCGTTGCCGAAGTTCCAGTTGAGTTCGACGGCCGCGCGCGTCGGGTCTTGCGGCGACACGCCGCGCGGGTCTTTGCTCTTCACGAGCACGGCGTCGAGCGACGGGTAGAGGCTCGCGTCCTGCTGGTCGGCCAGCGCCTTGGCGCGGTCGATGCGGCCCTGCGCCTCTGCAATTTCAGTGCTGCGCGACTCTGCACGGCGCAGCGCCTCTTCCTGCGAGCCGATGCGCCATTGAGTCGGTGCTGCAAGCACGGGCAGCGACTCGGGATTGGGCGAGAACTTGAAGTAGTTGCGGAACTTGGCGAGCGCCTCGTCGCGCTGCGCCTCGAAGTCGGACTCACGCGCGGCCACCAGCGCGCGTCGCGAGGCCGCCATGTTCAGGTCGTTGTCACCGCTCACGCCCAGCGCCACGCGGCGGGCCTCGGCCTTGGAGATTTCGGCCACCACTTCGGTGGCCTTGTGCGCGATCTGCTTCTTGAGGTCGAAGCGCTGCACCTGCAGGTAGGCGGTGAGCGCGTCCAGCACCACCTTCTGCGAGGTGGTGATGACGGCTTCGTCGTCCGCCTGGTTGCCCGCTTCGGCGGCGCGCTGCGCGGCGCTCATGGCGCCGCCGTCGATCAGGCTCATGCGCGCCTCGGCGGTGAGCACGGTGTAGCTTTGGGTCTTGGCGTTTTCCGCGCCGCTGTTGTAGTTGCCGGACGAAGTGCCGAGCTTGAAGCGCGGGTAGCGCGCCTGCTTGGCCGCATCCACGCTGTAGCTGCTGGTGTTGGCTGCCGCCTGCGCGGTCTGCACTTCCGGGTATTCCTGCGACAGCGTTATCAGGGCCTGCTTCACCTGCTGGGTGTAGCTCGCGGCGCCGAGCGACGGCGGGGACAGGCGGCGCGCGAGCATGAGCGTGGCACCTGCCTCCTGCTGCTGTTGTTGTTGCTCCTGCGCAAAGGCAGCGGGCGGCAGCGCGAAGCTCGCGCACAACGCTGCGCAGACAGCGCCGGAGCCCATGCGGCGCAGGTCGACCGGTTTGCGGTACTTCATGGTTCGCGGAAGGCTTCGCGCCGCAGCTTGAGCACAGGTCGCAGGATGTACCAGATGAACGGGTCGGTGCCCACACGCAAGTCCACTTCGGACTCCATGCCGGCGGTAATGCGGTTCTCGTCGCGCCCCACGTGGGACTGAGACATGCTGATGAGCAGCCGGTAGTACGGCGCACCGCTGGAAATGGCCGGGTCGCGGTCGGCATCGGCCGCCACCAGCTTGACCTTGCCGTCGACCGCGCCGTAGCGCAGGTAGTCGTAGGCGGTGATCTTCACGCGCGCCTGCTGGCCCACTTCGATGAAGCCGCGGTCGTTGGGATTGAGCCGCGCCTCGACCATGATCTCGTCCTCGTCGGGCACCACTTCGAGAATCGACTCGCCGGGCTTCACCACCCAGCCCGGGCTGGAGTTGCGCAGGCCCTTGACGATGCCGTCCGACGGCGCCTTCACCACCGTGCGCGAACGCTGGGTGCGGGCACGCGCCAGGTCTTCACTCAGGCTGGCGAACTGGCGCTCGACCGTGGCCAGTTCATCCGATGCGCGGCGGCGAAAGCGCCCTTCGGCCTCGGCCATCTTGGCCTGCGCCTCGGTGATGGACGCGTTGGCTGAAATCACGCCCTGGCGCGCCACCGCGAGTTCGCTGCGCGCGCTCTCGGCCTGGCGCCGCTTCTCCAGCACCTCGACCTGGCCGACCAGCTTCTCGCTGAGCAGTTGTTCGGAAATTTCGAGTTCCTTTTGCGCCAGCACCAACCGGTCGCTCAAGCCCTTGACCTTGGCCTGCTGCTCCAGCTGCTTGCTGCGCGCCTGCTCCAGGCCCGACACGGCGCCGGCCATCACGCCGCGCTGTTCGAGCGCGCGCGCCTGGTAGGCGCCGGTCTCGCCTTCGAACACGGCCTCATCGATGTCGGTGGCAAAAGATTCGCGCTTGAGCGGCTGGCCGCGGCTCTCGGCGATGAGGCGCACGCGGGTGGCCTGCGTGGCGGCATAGCGGGCAGTGAGTTCTTCGAGGTTGAGGCCGCTGCCGCCCAGGTCGATCTCGACCAGCGACTGCCCCTGCTTGACCTTGTCGCCTTCCTTCACCAGCACGTTGCTGACGATGCCGCCTTCCAAATGCTGGATCGACTTGACGCGGTCAGAAGGGATCACGCGGCCGGGCGCGACCACCACGGTCTCCATCGGGAAGCCAAGGCCCACCAGGGCCAGCACGCCGATCGCGCCGCCGATGATCCACTGGCGCCGCCGCCCCTGCGGCGAGGTCTGGGCCGCGCGCTTGTCGTTCTCGTCCTGAAGAATCTGCGGCAAATCTGATTTCAAGTCGCGTCCCCGGTCACTCGTCATTCGCGCATCACGCCATCGAGCGGGAGGCCGTGGCCCCCGCTGCACCGTCTTCCGCATCGCCCAGCGCGACCAGCGGTTTCTTCACGCCGAACAGCTTAGGCACCATCAGCGCAGCCGTGCCCTGCTCCACATTGCCCAGCCCCGTGACGTGGTAGACCACGCTGGCGGCGGAGACGATGCGCAGCGAATGCGTGACCACCACCACGGTGCGCACCTTGGCCACCGCGAGCAGCGTGGCGAGCAGGTTGCGCTCGCTCTGGAAGTCGAGGTCGTTGCTGGGCTCGTCAAGCACCAGCACCGAGGGCTTGCGCAGAAAGCTCATGGCCAGCGCCAGCTTGCGCCGCTCGCCCACCGACACGCCGGTGCCGCCTTCGCCGACCATGGTGCGGTAGCCGTCGGGCAGCCGCGAGATGAAGTCGTGCGCGCCCGAGAGCTTGCAGGCCGCAACGATCTGCTCGTCGCTCTGGCCCGGGGCCGTGCGGCGCATCACGTCGATGAGCGAGCCGCCGAACCAGTAGACCTCCTGCGAGAGATAGCTGATCCAGTGCGACAGCTCTTCGCGGCCGAACTGCGAGAGGTCGTACTCGCCAATGCTGACGATGCCGCGCGTGGGCGTGTACAGGCCCGACAGCAGCTTCACCAGCGTGGACTTGCCCGCGCCGTTGCGCCCGACGATCACGTGCAGCCCGCCCGGGCCGATGTCGAGGTCGACGTTTTCCAGCACCGGCTGCTGCGCCGTTTCGGTGAAGCTGAAGCTCACGTCTTTCAGGGTGATGCGGCCCAGCGGCTGCGGCAGCGTCATGCCCGTGGGCGGCTTCTCGACCGGTTCGCGCAGAACGGTTTCGAGCCGCTTGGCGGCTTCCTTCGCGGTGGCCAGCGAGCGCCAGTTCGACACCAGCCCCGCCACCGGCTGCAGCGCCTTCAGCGCCAGCATGTTCGATGCGACGAGGCCGCCCACCGTCATCCACTGCTCCATCACCGAGACCGCGCCCACGGTCACCACGACCACCGAGAACACGGTGAGCAGCACGGTGGTGCCGTCGCGCGCGGTTTCGATCTGGCCGTTCTTGCTGAAGCTCTCGGTGAGCCATGAGTTGTAGGTCTTGCGCCACATCTCGATGGTCGGCGCGTCGTTGGCCTGGGCCTTGAGGGTTTCGCGCGCGTTGCAGATCTCGGCCGTGACGCGCTCAAGGCCACGGCCGCGCTGCACTTCCTCGACGCGGCCGGAGCGCACTTCGTCGGCCCACCACCACGCGAGGAAAGACATGATGGCCAGGAACAGCGCCACCACCGGCAACACCGGCAGCGCGACGATGCCGATGACGATGAGCGCGAAGATGGCCATCGGCAGGTCGAAGATCGATTGCGCGAGCCCGCCGGTGACGGTGCCGCGCACCGAAGCCACGTCGCGAAAGTACAGGTGCCACACAGAAGCAGGCCGTGCTTCGAGCGCGCGCAGCGGGCGGCCCAGCATCGAGTTCAGCAGCGCGCCCGACACACCGTGGTCGATGATGGCGCCCGCATTGCGCAGCAGCCGCGAGCGGCGCGTGCGCAGCCAGAACTCGATGCACAGGAAAAACAGAATGCCGCTGACCAGCGCGGCAAGCGTCGAGGTGCCGCTGCGCGAGAGCACGCGGTCATACACCTGCAGCAGGAAGATCGAAGGCAGCAGCCCGAACAGGCTGATGGGTAGCGAGCGCCATGCCGCGCTCTTCACCAGCGGATAGGCCGCTCGGAATGCGGCGTTCAAGGCGCCCGCATAGGGACTGGCGCCAGGTTCGTCTGGCGTGTCGGCAACCAATTGACTGGGCAAGAGGAACTTGATCATGGGAAAGAGCCGATCCGTCGTGCAATGACGCCTGCGTCATTATCAACTGTTACCCGGCTGTTACAAGGCAAAAATTCACTCGCCGTGCACATCAACACGACAGCTTTCGCCTCCCATGAACCGGCTCCGGTTGCGCGGCGCTTCCCTTGACCGCGCAACCGGCCGGACTCCCTGCTTTGGCCTCCCTGTTTGATTGGGGCAAACCCTCTGCGAACACCAATGCGATGTTGGCGCACAGCAGCATGCAAAGCACCCATGCGCACAGCAGTTGCAGCCAGCCCAGCCACCAGCGGCGCAACGGCTGCCGACGCAGCGGCGCCTCATGTTCGAAGGGCGAATTCGCAAGTACGTTCCATCTCATGGCAGTGCTTTCAAAACCCGGGCCAACCGGGACAGGCCGACGCCCGCCGAACTCTTCGCCAGCACCCAGTCGCCGGGCTGCAGCAGGCTGCCGAGCGCGGTCGACAGATCGGACACGTCGACGAACCAGTGCGAGCGCACCTTGGTGCGAATGCGCGTGTGCAGTGCCCGCATCAGCGGGCCGCACAGCAGCACGCGGTCGGGCTGGGAGGCCAGCAGCTCGGCTTCGAGGTCGAGGTGGTGGCGTTGCGCGGCGGGGCCGAGCTCCTGCATGTCGCCGAGGATCGCCACGCGGCGCGACGGCTCGCAGGGCGCCTGCGACAGCAGCTCCAGCGCCGCGCGCATCGAGCTCGGGTTGGCGTCGTAGGTCTCGTCGATCAGCTTGAAGCTGCCGCCGCCGATGTGAATGGTGTGCAGTGCGCCACGGCCGCCCGGCGGCTCGAAGTGCGCGAAGGGCTCGACCGCGGCCGCCAGCGGCAGGCGCATGGCCTGCAGGGCCGCGAGCGCGGCGATGGCGCTCGCGCCCATGTGGCGCCCCGGCGCATTGAGCCGCAGCTGAAAGGGCTCGCCCGCCACCATCGCCTGCACTTCGCCGTGGTCGAAGGCGAGCAGGCGCACATCGGCGTCCTTGTGCTCGCCGCAGGTCACGATCTGCAATTGCTGCGCCATCGCCGCTTCGGCAAAGGTCGCGAACTCGGGCATGTCGCGGTTGAGCACCACGCTGTCGCCCGGGGCCATGGCCTGGAAGATCCGGCTGTCGAGCCGCGCTGCGGCCTCCGACGGGCCGCGGTGTTTCTGCGACGCAGCCGACAGCCCCGTCACCACCACCAGCGAAGGCCGCACCAGCTGCGCCGACGCCGGCATGTGCGAGGTGCCCATCTCCAGCACCCAGTAGGCCGCGTGCCGCGGCATGCAGGTCATGTTCCAGGCGATGCCCGATGGCAGGCTGACGTTGCCCTCGGGCTGGCCGACCTCGCCCCACACGGTGAGCGCGCCGGCCAGCATGGCGGCAACGGTGCCGCTTGCCGCGCCGTTCGTCGCGCCGCTGCCGAGCACGCCGCACACGCGGCCGGTGAACTCGGCGCGCGCATGGTCGCCCAGCTCCAGTACGGCCTGCAGCACGTTCGACACCTTGAGCACGGGCACGCGCTTGTCGAGGTGCGGCTTGGGGTCGGTGCACAGCACGGCCGCGGCCGGTTGCAGCACGCCCTTGAGCGTGACGGCCGCCAGTGGTGTCTTCGACGGCCGCGTCTGGTGGTCGAACACCACGCGGCCCTTGCGCATGAAAGAGCGCTGCGCCACGCCGGTGGCGCGCCAGCCGTCTTCGGGCTTGACGACCCATTCGCCGCCGGTGACGCGTGCCATCTCGCTCGCGGTCCAGACGGCGCCGTCGTCGCGCGCGCCGCCCACGCCGGTGCTGCCGCCGCCGCCAGTGCCGGCCGCTCCGGGCGAGGCGCGCCGCTCCACCAGGTAACGGTGATAGGCGACGAAGCCCGACACGTACTGCTCGACGTCGTCGATGCGCACGCGGAACGAGTGATGGCGGATGAAGAACGAGCCGACGACGGTGGAAGGCCGGCGGAAGTACATCGCCATCTCGGGCCAGAAGAAGCCGTTGAGCAGGTAGTGCGCGCGGTAGTCGAGCGCACGGTAGAACTTCTCGACGTCGAGCTCGTCGAGCAGGTGCCGCATCGCGGGCATGCCCTCGAGCCGCTGGAGCATCTGCTGCGCGGCCAGCATGAGTTCGAGCAGCGTCGGGAAGGTGGTCTTCCGGTCGAGCACGAAGTCCAGATACCCCGCCACGTTCTGCAGGCCGAAGCGAAAGTACTTCTCCTGCGGGCTCCAGTGCGTGAGCTCGTACACGCAGCAGCTGAGCCAGTGGTCGTGCGCCTGCCAGTGCTGGCTGGAGATGAAATGATCGAACGCCTTCTCGACCACGGCCAGCCATTGCGGGTCGCGCGTGAGGGCATACAGGCGCATGAGGCCGTAGGCCGCTTCGCCGTCGTAGTAAATGATGCGCGAGGCCTGCTTGACCGTGAGGTCGGCCGCATGCAGCACGTGGTTGAAGCGGCCGGTGGACGGGTCTTGCAGCGAGGCGATGCCGAGCGCGAGCTTTTCCAGCAGCGGCAGCCAGCGGCGCGTGTCCGTCAGCTCGCAGTACTTCACCAGCGCGAGCACGCAAGCCGCGTTGCCGCCGAGCTTGATCTCGCCGCCGGTGTCTACCAGGAACGCCACCGCGCGCCCGTCCACCAGCGTGTAGTCGCGGATCAGCGAGCTCGTGAGATGGTCGAGCGAGCGGTCGATGGCCGCGCGCAGCGTTTCGTCGCGCGTGAGCTCCCACGCTTCGATCATTGCGTAGAGCGCGCTTGCATGGCGCATCGCGTCGTAGGTCGGAATGCGGCGGTCGAAGCACGGAAAGTAGCCGTACACGAAGAGGCCGTCGCTCTGCACCTGGCGCGCCAGGTACGACGAGCCGCTGCGCACGAGGTCGAGCACCGACTGCGGGTTGAGTGCCGGCAGCTGGCGGCGGCCCGCGTCGAGCCCCGTGCCCACCAGCTTGTGCACCACCCCGTCGGGCTGGCAGAACACGCCCACCGTGGCGAGCAGGTAGACCGGCTGGTCCGAGGGCATGTCCAGCGGCGGCGAACTCTGGAAACGCGCCTGGCCGTAGACCTCGAAGTTGCGCGCGTTCACCACCGAATGCGGAATGGTCGAATCGCCGCACAGCATGGCGTTGGCGTTGAGCTCCTGCTCGGTGAAGGCCAGCGCGAAGTCTTTGTCGAAGGCCAGGCCGAGGCGGAAGTAGTTGCGCTTGACGGCGGTGAGCTGTGTCTTGAACTGGGCCCAGTCCATCGGGCTCGCGCCCTCGACCCAGTCGATGCGCAGCCACGGCGACACGATGCCGCGCTCGCGCACCCAGCGCTCGGCATGCTCGGCGCCTTCGCGCCAGGCGGTCTCGAAATCGGCGGCCCGCGCGTGCACGACGTGTGCGCGCTGCGAGCCATCGCTCACGGAGAAGAACAGCGTGAACGCCGGGTACGGGGCAGGCAGCGCCGCGCACACCGACACCAGGCGTTCGTGGCAGGCGTGGAGCTGGTCTGGGAAGGACATCATTCGGCTCCGGACGAATGCGGGAGACCGGCCGCGCCCGTCATCTGCTCTCGCTTTGATGACGTGTGCGTGGGCCGGAAACCGCCGTCGTCGAAGTCATCGCGGTGATCCGGTTCAGCGGTAGCTGAATTCGGCTCGGCGATTGAGCTGATAGCCCTCCTCGGTGGTTTCGAGCGACGCTGGTTTTTCCAGGCCCCAGCTGATGGCTTCGATGCGCTCGGCGGGTACGCCGAGCTGCGTGAGCGTGCGCTGTACCGAATCGGCACGGCGCTGGCCCAGCGCGAGGTTGTACTCGCGGCCGCCGCGCTGGTCGGTGTGGCCTTCGATCACGACCCGGCTCGCCGGCCGGTTGCGCAGGAAGCTCGCATGCGCCTCGACGATGTTGCGATCGCCCGGCCTGATGTTGTATTTGTCGAAGTCGAAGTAGACGATCTTCGGCACGCCGACCGGTCCGTTCTGCGGCGGCGGCGGCGGTGCCGGCTCCACCTTCGGCACCGCGGTGGCGGCCTTGTTCGAGTAGTAGTACGTTGCATCGTCGCGGCCCGCTTTCGGGGCCGCGCAACCCACGAGGGCTGCGCCGAGGGCGACGATGGTCAGTGTGCGGAAATTCTTTTTCATATCGGTCCTTTCGAGGGACAGGCCGGTGGTGGCCTGTCCCTGGTGCTGCAGCAGCTACTAGCTCCCTCGCCCCTCTTCCTTCTTTGTCTTTTAGTGATCAGCCCAGCAGACCATGAAGGATGTTCGTCACGGGCGACGCGGCGTGCTCGACCAGGCTGGTGATCGGGGTCACGACATCGGTCACCAGCGGGGTGACTGCATGTTCGACACCGTTCACCACGCTGCTGACGGCGTCTGCCACCGGAGCGGTGGCCGTCGTGGCACCGGCCAGGATGTCGGTCACCGGAGCCGTCACGTCGTGCACCGCGCTCGTCGCGTTCGAGACGATCGGGGCCACGGTGTCGGTCAGGCCGCTGGCGACCGAGGTCACCGGCTGCAGGATGTTGGCCACCGGGCTGTCGGTGCCGGTCAGGCCGCCGAGCAGGCCACCCACCAGACCGTCCTGACCCAGGAGGCTGCCGACGAGGCCGTCGTTGCCGAGCAGACCGCCTACCAGGCCGTCGTTGCCGAGCACACCGCCGAGCAGGCCACCGGCGTCGCCACCGGTCACGCCGCCAAGCAGGCCACCCACCAGGCCGTCGTCGCCGAGGATGCCGCCGAGCAGGCCACCGGTGTCGCCACCGGTCACACCGCCGAGTACGCCGCCCAGCAGGCCGTCGTCACCGAGGATGCCGCCGAGCACGCCGCCGTCGCCACCGGTCACACCGCCGAGTACGCCACCCAGCAAGCCGTCGTCACCGAGGATGCCGCCGAGCAGGCCACCGTCGCCACCGGTCACACCGCCGAGTACGCCACCCAGCAAGCCGTCGTCACCGAGGATGCCGCCGAGCAGGCCACCGTCGCCACCGGTCACACCGCCGAGTACGCCGCCCAGCAGACCGTCGTCACCGAGGATGCCGCCGAGCAGGCCGCCGTCGCCACCGGTCACGCCGCCGAGTACGCCACCCAGCAGACCGTCGTCACCGAGGATGCCGCCGAGCAGGCCGCCGTCGCCACCGGTCACGCCGCCGAGTACGCCACCCAGCAGGCCGTCGTCGCCCAAGACGCCACCGAGGAGACCGCCGTCGCCGCCGAGCACACCACCCAGCAGACCGTCATCGCCCAGGACACCACCGAGGAGACCACCGTCGCCGCCGAGCACGCCGCCCAGCAGACCGTCGTCACCCAGGACACCGCCAAGGAGGCCGCCGTCGCCGCCGAGTACGCCGCCCAGCAGGCCGTCGTCACCCAGGACACCGCCAAGGAGGCCACCGTCGCCGCCGAGCACACCGCCCAGCAGGCCGTCGTCACCCAGGACACCGCCAAGGAGGCCACCGTCGCCGCCGAGCACACCGCCCAGCAGGCCATCGTCACCCAGGACACCGCCAAGGAGGCCGCCGTCGCCGCCGAGTACGCCGCCCAGCAAGCCGTCGTCACCCAGGACGCCACCGAGCAGGCCGCCGTCGCCGCCGAGCACACCGCCCAGCAGACCGTCGTCACCCAGGACACCGCCAAGGAGGCCGCCATCGCCGCCGAGCACACCGCCCAGCAGGCCGTCGTCACCCAGGACACCGCCGAGGAGACCACCGTCGCCGCCGAGCACACCGCCCAGCAGGCCGTCATCACCCAGGACGCCGCCAAGGAGGCCGCCGTCGCCGCCGAGGACGCCGCCAAGGAGGCCGCCGTCGCCGCCGAGGACGCCGCCAAGGAGGCCGCCGTCGCCGCCGAGGACGCCGCCAAGCAGGCCGTCGTCACCCAGCACCCCGCCGAGCAGGCCATCGCCCCCCAGCAGGTTGGCCACACCGTCCGTCAGGTAGTCGACTTGAGCCGTGACACCGTTCAGCAACGCGGCCGTCGTGTTCGCGCCGAGCAGTTGATCTGTCAGCGGGCTCAGCAGGCCGGAGGCACCGCCCGCAACCTGGCCAACGAGGCCGTCGACCGGGTCGAGCACGTTGGGGTCGTTCTCCGTGAAGCTGGTGCCGAGCACCGGGCCCAGCAGGCCGTCGACCGTGTCGGTCAGGCCGTCCGCGACGCCGACAACCGGCCCGAGTACGTTGCCCAGGCCGAGCCCGCCCAGCAGGCCGGTGTTCAGGCCGTCGGCCAGGTTGCCGAGCACGCCGTCGGCCGGGTCGAGCAGCGCCGCGCCGGTGCCCGGGGTGCCGCCACCGCCGATGCCACCCAGCACATCGCCGAGCAGACCGCCAAGCAGGCCGTCATCACCCAGCAGGCCACCGACCGGACCGTCTTCGCCAAGCAGGCCGCCAACCAGGCCATCCGGCCCGAGCAGGCCGCCAGCGAGGCCGTCGCCGCCGAGCACGCCGCCCAGCAGGCCATCGTCGCCCAGTAGACCACCCACCAGACCGTCGTCACCGAGCAGGCCGCCCACGATGCCGTCGCCGCCCAGCAGGCCGCCGACCAGACCGTCATCGCCCAGCACGCCACCCAGAAGGCCATCGCCACCGAGCAGGCCACCCACCAGACCATCGTCGCCCAGCACGCCGCCGAGCAGGCCGTCGTCGCCGAGCACACCGCCCAGCAGGCCGTCGCCGCCCAGCACGCCGCCCAGGAGTCCATCGCCGCCGAGCAGACCGCCGACGAGGCCATCGTCACCCAGCAAGCCGCCGACCAGACCGTCGTCAGCGAGCAGGCCGTCGAGCGCGCCGCCCAGGAGACCGCCTTCGCCACCGAGCAGGCCGCCCAGCGGGCTGTCGGAGATGAGGCCGGAGATCGCGCCGTCCTGGCCGAGCAGGCTGTCGACCAGGCCACCGTGGCCCAGCAGCTCGCCGGTGAGGCCGCTGCTGCCCAGCAGACCCGAGAGGGCGCCGTCGCCGCCGAGCAGACCGCCCACGAGGCCGTCGTCGCCCAGAACACCGCCCAGTGCGCTGCCGTCGCCGAGCAGGCCACCCAGCAGGCCCTCGTCACCCAGCAGGCCGCCGGTCAGGCTGCCCACCGCGCCGTCGCCGAGCAGGCCGCCCACGAGGCCGTCGCTGCCCAGCACATTGCCGAGCAGGCCGCCCACGGCGCCGTCTTCGCCCAGCAAGCCGCCGACAAGGCCGTCTTCGCCGAGCAGGCCACCGACAAGGCCATCGTCAGCCAGCAGGCCTGACACCAGGCTGCCGTCGCCGAGCACGTTGCCGAGCACGCCGCCCAGGAGGCCGTCGTCGCCCACCAGCTGGTCGGTGAGGCCGCCGAGGCCGAGGGCGTCGGTCAGGCCGCTGATGATGCCGTGGTCACCGATCAGGTTGGTCAGGCCGTTGTCCAGCGCGTCGGTCAGGTAGTCGACCTGGCCCAGCACCGTGCCGAGGATGGCGGTCGTGGCGCCCTCGCCCAGCAGGTTGTCGAGCGTGGGGCTCAGGGAGTCGCCCAGCAGGCCGGTCACGCTGCCGACAGTGTTGTCGATAGGGTCGAACTGGTTGGGATCGTTCGGCGTGAACTCGCTACCGAGCACCGGAGCGAGCACGTCGTCGAGCGTGTCGGTCAGGCCGTCGACCACGTTGTTGACCGGCGTGAGCGAGTCGCCAAGGCCGAGCGCATTGCCGAGGCTGTCGGTGACGTGACCGACGGCGCCGTCGCCTGGATCGAGGAGGTGGTCTGCGTCTGCGTCTGCGTCTGCGTCTGCGTCTGCGTCTGCGTCGGCATCGGCATCAGCGTCGGCGTCCGCATCGGCGTCGGCGTCGGCGTCGGCGTCGGCGTCGGCGTCGGCGTCGGCGTCGGCGTCAGCATCGGCATCGGCATCGGCATCGGCATCAGCGTCAGCATCGGCATCGGCATCGGCATCGGCATCGGCATCGGCATCGGCATCGGCGTCAGCATCGGCATCGGCATCGGCATCGGCGTCAGCATCGGCATCGGCATCGGCGTCGGCGTCGGCATCGGCATCGGCATCGGCGTCGGCGTCGGCGTCGGCATCGGCGTCGGCATCGGCATCTGCATCTGCATCACCGTCCGCATCCGCGTCGGCGTCAGCATCTGCATCCGAGTCGGCATCCGCGTCGGAGTCGCCCGGCGTGGTGGGCGTGGTCGGATTGCCCGAGCCGACGAGCAGCGGAACAACGCTGTCGCTGCCGCCGCCACCGCCGCTGAGGGCGGCGCCAAGCGCTGCGGCGCCCAGGGCGCCGAGAGCGAATTCACCCAGCCCGATGCCGCTGCCGGCAGCGAGCTTCTTGGTCACGGCCAGGGCAGCGGCATCTGCGTCGCTGTCCGGCGGGGTCACTTGCAGGTCGCCCGAGGCGACATCCACATTCACTTGTTCGAGGCCGCCCGGCAGCTTGGTCGAGCCGATGGTGGCGTCGGTGCCGCCGGTGAACACACCGGCCAGCGGGGCCTTGTTGGTGGCCGATCCGGGGAAGAGAACATTGGCGTGGCCGTCTTGCGGAACGATCACGCGGTCGCCGGCCATCAGAGTCTGATTGCCATCGACGGGAATGCTGACACCGTCGCGCATCACTGCGACACCCGGCGTGGCATTCGATAATGTGCCGATGCTGGACGGGCCAGCAGCTGCGGCGGGCGCCGCCGAGCTCAGCGAGGCAGGAGCGCCCAGCGGAGTGACGGTGGCCTGGGCAATGACCACAGGAGCGACGCCAGCGGCGGCAAGTCCTTCGGTCGAATTGGTCGATGCTTGTTGAGCGGTCATGGCAGCCTCTGTGACAAAAGATGCCTACTAAGGGGCAACTAGCGTGCCGCTTTTTTCGCGCCCCATGCCAAAGCGGTCCATGGCAATGCAACCTGTTGATTTGTATGGAGATTTTTCTTTAAGCGGGGGTTTCCACCGGGGTATGGAAACAGCTCGTAAGAAGGTCATTTGGCGATTCGTTACGTAACGATGTAACGCCCTGTACCCGGAACATCCGACACATCCCAAGCTCCCGAAGCCGCCTGCGAAACGGCTCGCAAACACGGCCCCCACACACGGCTCCCATCCCTCTTTTTCTTCTGCTCTATCTATATATGTTCAATCCCTCCCAGGAAGACGTGCGCCGCTTCTTCTGCGACGTGTACGCCAAGCACCGGCAGGGCCTGCCGATGGAAGCGCTAGAGACCATCGCGGCCGGCTGGATCGACGAGCACCCCGAGTACCACGAGGACCTTGTCGATGCCGACGCGGCGGTGGCGCGGGTGTACGACGGATCGAACGGGCGCGAGAACCCGTTCCTTCATCTGTCGATGCATCTGTCGATCAGCGAGCAGTGCTCCATCGACCAGCCGCGCGGCATCCGCCAGGCCGTCGAGCTGCTGGCAGCGCGCCGCGGCTCGCTGCTGCATGCGCATCACGAGGCGATGGACTGCCTGGGCCAGATGATGTGGGAGAGCCAGCGCGCGGGCCGGCCGCCGGATGGCGAGGGCTACGTGGCCTGCGTACAGCGCAGGGCCACGAAAGACTAGCCAGTTAGCCGCGAGAGGTTTTCCGGGGCCGCTGCGGCACCGCGCCCTGCTGCTTCGCAGCCTCGCGCAGCAGCGCTGCCATGGCGCCGCGCAGCGCCGAAGGCTCGGCATCGCTGCGCTGCAGCAGCCCGACCGGCTCTTCGGTGCCAGCTGTCTCGATGCGCAACCGCACGAGGCGACCGTCCGCCAGCTCGCCGCGCGCGGCGCCCAGCGGCGTGATCCATACCGCATCGGACACCGCCACCAGCGCGCGCGCCACCGCCACGTCGAGCGTCTGCAATGCGTTGGCCGGCAACACGAGGCCGCGCGCCGACAGGAAGCTCTCGGTGTTGTGGCGCGGGATCGTGCCCTCGCCGTACACCACCAGCGGATAAGCCAGCACCGCCTGCACCGACGCCGCCTTCAGCGCCAGCGGATGGCCCGCGCGCACGGCGAACACCAGCGGCTCGGTGTACAGCAGCTCGAAGCTCAGGCCGCCCATCAGGCGCGGATCGCTCATGCGGCCGACCACCAGGTCGAGCTCGCCGGCGCGCAGCTCGTCGAGCAGCGTGGGGTTGGCGGCGCTCTTCACCACGATCTGCACCGAAGGCCGGCTGTCGCGCAGCCGTGCGAGCGCAATCGGCAGCAGGGCCGGCGCCACGCTCGGCAGCGCGCCGATGCGCAAGCGCTCGACGCGCCCGCCAGCCGCCGGCGCCACGGCCTGCGCGCTGGCATCGAGCGCTTCGAGCACGCGCAGCGCATGCGCGAGCAGTTGCTCGCCGGCGGCCGTGAGGCCCTGCACGCCGCGCCGGCCGGCCTTGCTGCGCTCGACCAACCGCGTGCCGACAATCGCCTCCAGCTCGGAGAGCGTCTTCGACACGGCCGGCTGGCTCAGCGCCAGCCGTTCGGCCGCGCGCGCGAGGTGGCGCTCCTGCGCTACGGCAACGAGGCAGCGCAGGTGCCGCAACTGCACATTGCGCACGAAGTCCTGGCGAAGATCGGCGGAGTCTTTCAATGCCTTCTGGTTATTGAGAACGGAGCAATCTTCAATTTACATCATCGGATGCCGCTTCTAAAGTGGCGGCTTCCGGATTCGTCCCACGACAGGAGACAACGTACATGTTGACCAAGACCAAGGGCCCCTCGCCCATCCTCACCCCGCGCGACTGGGAAGCCCACCCCAGTTATGTCTACCCCGGCTACAAGTCCACCGTGAAGCGTGGCCCGCAGAAGCCGCTGATTCCGCTGAAGGCCTCGCTCGGCGAACTGCAGCAGCCGGTGTACGGCCACGACAGCATCGGCGAGTTCGACAACGACCTCACGCGCAACGCGCGCCGCAACGGCGAACCGCTGGGCGAACGCATGATCCTCACCGGCCAGGTGCTCGACGAGCGCCGCCGCCCGGTGGCCAACACGCTGGTCGAACTGTGGCAGGCCAACGCCGCCGGCCGCTACGTGCACAAGGTCGACCAGCACGACGCGCCGCTGGATCCGAACTTCCTGGGCGCGGGCCGCTGCCTGACCGACAGCGAAGGCCGCTACCGCTTTCTCACCATCAAGCCCGGCGCCTACCCCTGGGGCAATCACCCGAACGCATGGCGCCCGCAGCACATCCACCTGTCGCTGTTCGGCCAGAGCTTCGCGAGCCGCCTGGTCACGCAGATGTACTTCCCCGGCGACCCACTGATGCAGTACGACCCGATGATCACCGGCACGCCCGAGCGCTACCGCAACCGTCTCATCGCCGATTTCAGCCTCGACATCACCGAAGAGGGCTACGCACTGGGCTACCAGTTCGACATCGTGCTGCGCGGCGCAGACGAAACGCCTTTCGAGAACCGCTGAGCCAGGAGACACACACCATGTTGATGACCGCACAGGAAGCCGACTTCGGCCAGACCCCCTCGCAAACCGTGGGCCCCTACTTCGCCTACGGCCTCACCGCCACGCAGTACGGCTACGACTTCGACCAGCCCTTCGACGCCGTGCTGGCGCTCGACAAGGCCACAGGCCAGCGCATCCGCCTCGAAGGCCGGGTGATCGACGGCGACGGCAACCCGATCAACGACGCGCTGGTCGAGATCAGCCAGCCCGACGGCGAAGGCCGCTACCCGCAGACGCCCGACGAGGCGCGCGCCATGGGCTTTCGCGCCTTCGGCCGCGTCGGCACGGGCACCGCCGAAGGCAACCGCTTCGTGTTCCACACCGTGAAGCCCGGCGCCGAATCGCCCGGCGAAGCGCCGCACATCAACGTGATCGTGCTGATGCGCGGCCTGCTGCTGCATGCGTTCACGCGCGTGTACTTCAGCGACGAAGCCGAAGCCAACGCGAAAGACGCAGTGCTGCAGAGCGTGCCAGCCGATCGCCGCCACACGCTGATCGCCGAGCGCGTGGAGCAAGGCGGCGCAGTGACGTATCGCTTCGACATCCGCATGCAGGGCACTGACGAGACTGCCTTCTTCGACGTCTGATCTCAGGGAAATCCCGGACGCAAAAAAGCCCGCTCGCAGCGGGCTTTTTTGTTATGAGCGAAGCGCTTATTCGGCGCCGTGGTGAATGCGCGATTCGGGCACCGTCTTCAGTTCGCCGGGCAACGAGCTGATGTAGCTGGCCAGCGTCTTGAGCTCGGCGTTGGTGAACTTCTTGTCTTCGACCTGCTGGCCCATCACCGCATTCGAGCGGCCGAGGTGCGGGTTGTTCTTCACGCGGTACGACTTGAG
The DNA here is from genome assembly GCF_900111625.1 of Variovorax sp. OV084. NCBI lineage: Bacteria > Pseudomonadati > Pseudomonadota > Betaproteobacteria > Burkholderiales > Comamonadaceae > Variovorax > Variovorax sp. OV084. The sequence goes on from NZ_FOII01000013.1 coordinate 148,709, forward strand.
CGCGACGAACAGGTAGTCGGCATGCTGGCCGGCCAGCTTGGGCACGGTGCCGTCGTTCGGCGTGTTGAAGTTGGCGCCGTGGCACTTGGTGCAGTTGTTGTCGGCGTTGCGGGTGATGAGCGCCTCGACGTTCGAGGGCGTGGCCTTGGCCAGCGTGGCCGGCGGTGCACTGCCGTCCTTCAGACCCAACTGGCTGTAATAGGCAGCGAGGTCGGCGATGTCCTGGTCGGTGAGCGTGTCGGCAATGGCACGCATGGTGGGATGCTTGCGGTCGCCGCCCTTGTATGCGGTGAGCGCGGCCGTGATGTACGTGGCGCTCTGGCCGGCGATCATCGGCACCTTGTGGATCTCCGGGAAGCTGGCCTGATAGCCAATGATGCCGTGGCAGCCCACGCACATCGCAACCTTCTTTGCTCCGTCCTGGGCCTTGCCAGTGACTTGCTGGGCTTCAGCCGAGACCGTCACGCAAGCGACAGCAAGGGCAAACATCGTGGTCAACAACTTGTTCATTTTGCGCGCACAATCTCGTGGAGAGTACAGTTTTTCGAATCAACATTCGATTATATGCAGGGGTCCCCTGGAACCCTGTGCAGGCCAACCCTGAGGCTGCACAACGCGTGTCGAGTGTGTTCTTTTCTCCACCCCAGCCTCCGTCTCACTCATCTCACTCATGAAATTCCAGGGCTCAGACAATTACGTCGCCACACAGGACCTGATGCTCGCGGTCAATGCGGCCATCACTCTCAAGCGCCCGCTGCTCGTCAAGGGCGAGCCCGGCACGGGCAAGACCATGCTGGCCGAGGAAGTGGCCCAGTCGCTCGGCCTGCCGCTGCTGCAGTGGCACATCAAGTCGACCACCAAGGCGCAGCAGGGCCTGTATGAATACGACGCCGTGAGCCGCCTGCGCGACTCGCAGCTCAAAGACGTCGACGGCGGCGAGCGCGTCAAGGACATCCAGAACTACATCATCAAGGGCGTGCTCTGGCAGGCCTTCACGGCCGACCAGCCGGTGGCATTGCTCATCGACGAGATCGACAAGGCCGACATCGAATTCCCGAACGACCTGCTGCGCGAAATCGACCGCATGGAGTTCTACTGCTACGAGACGCGCGAACTCATCCGCGCCAAGCACCGCCCCGTGGTGTTCATCACCTCGAACAACGAGAAGGAACTGCCCGACGCCTTCCTGCGCCGCTGCTTCTTCCACTACATCAAGTTCCCCGATGCCGAGACGATGAAGCACATCGTCGCCGTGCACTTCCCTGGCCTGAAGCAAGAGCTGCTCACGGCCGCGATGAAGACCTTCTACGACGTGCGCAACCTGCCCGGCCTGAAGAAGAAGCCCTCGACCTCCGAGCTGCTCGACTGGCTCAAGCTGCTGGTGGCCGAAGACATTCCGCTCGAAGCGCTGCAGAGCAAGGACGACAAGGTCGCCGTGCCGCCGCTGGTGGGCGCGCTGCTCAAGAACGAACAGGACGTGACGCTGTTCGAGAAGCTCGTCTTCATGCAACGCAACAACCGCTGAGTCCATGAGCCAGACGCCGCATCCCACGGGGCAGCTGATGAAGCTGGGCATTGCCCAGGCAGTGCTGTTCGTGCTGGGTGCGCTGCTCGGCCGCGGGTTGGGGCTGCTGCTGGGCCTCGATGCCTTCGGCGCCGCCGGCTACGGCAACAAGGAAATCTTCGGGATCCTGCTGATCGGCCTGGGCGGCGGTGGCGGGGTGCAACTGGCGCGCGCCTGGTACGTGCGCAAGTATGGCGATCCCAAAGGCTGAAAACACAAGAGAGTCTGAAATGGCGTTCGTCGAACCCGTCACGCTGAAGGCCCGCGGCATCGCGCTGGTGCCGCTGTCGCTGGCTCATGAAGAAGGCCTGCGCGCCGCAGCCGCCGACGGCGAACTGTGGAAGCTGCGCGTCACCTCGGTGCCCGAGCCGCAGGACACGCGCGCCTACATCGAGACCGCGCTGAAGACCGCCGACCGCTTCGCCTTCGCAGTGACCGACGAGGCCACCGGCACCGTGCTCGGCAGCACCAGCTTCCACGACATCCTGCCGGGCGTAAAGCGCGTGGAGATCGGCTACACGTGGTACGCCGCGCGCTGCCAGCGCACGCACGTCAACACCACCTGCAAGCTGCTGATGCTCACGCATGCCTTCGACGCACTCGGCTGCAACACCGTGGGCTGGCGCACCGACAACTTCAACTTCGCCTCGCAGCGCGCCATCGAGCGCCTGGGCGCGAAGAAAGACGGCGTGATCCGCGGCCACGTGATGCGCCGTGACGGCACCATCCGAGACACCGTCATGTACAGCCTGCGCGCGGGCGAATGGCCCGAAGTGAAGGCCCAGCTGCTGTACCTGCTCGACAAGCCGCGCGGCTGAAACACAAGGAGCGCCCATGCTCATCGACTTCTTCTACACCCTGCGATCGGCCAAGCTGCCGGTGTCGGTCAAGGAATACCTCACGCTGCTCGAAGCCCTGCAGGCCGACGTGGTGGGGCCCAACTCCGACGGCGCCTACGGCATCGACGACTTCTACTACCTCTCGCGCACCGCGCTCGTGAAGGACGAGAAGCACTACGACAAGTTCGATCGTGCCTTCGCCGCCTACTTCAAGGGCGTGGAGATGCTGACCGACTTCACGAAGGAAGTGCCGCTCGACTGGCTCAAGAAGACGCTCGAACGTGAGTTCACCGCCGAGGAAAAAGCCAAGATCGAGAAGATGGGCTGGGACGAGCTCATGGAAACGCTCAAGAAGCGCTTCGAGGAGCAGAAGGAGCGCCACGAGGGCGGCAGCAAGTGGATCGGCACCGGCGGCACCTCGCCCTTCGGCAACGGCGGCTACAACCCGCAGGGCATCCGCATCGGCGGCGCGGGCAAGAACAAGAGCGCAGTGAAGGTGTGGGACCAGCGCGCCTACAAGGACTACGACGACACGCAGGAGCTTGGCACGCGCAACATCAAGGTCGCGCTGCGCCGGCTACGCAAGTTCGCGCGCGAAGGCCACGACGAAGAGCTGGACCTCGACGACACCATCCACTCGACCGCGGCCAATGCCGGCTACCTCGACATCAAGATGCGGCCCGAGCGCCACAACAACGTCAAGGTGCTGCTGCTGATGGACGTGGGCGGCACGATGGACGAGCACATCCAGCGCGTGGAAGAGCTGTTCTCGGCCGTGAAGACCGAGTTCAAGCACCTCGAATTCTTCTACTTCCACAACTGCGTGTACGACTTCATGTGGAAGAACAACAAGCGCCGCTTCTCCGAGAAGTTCGCGACCTGGGACATCCTGCGCAAGTACAACAAGGACTACAAGCTCATCTTCGTCGGCGACGCCACGATGAGCCCCTATGAGATATTGCAGCCCGGCGGCAGCGTCGAATACAACAACGAAGAGGCCGGCGCCGAGTGGATCCAGCGCCTGACGCACACCTTTCCGAAGTTCGCGTGGATCAACCCCGAGCCGCAAGGCGTATGGCAGTACCGCCAGAGCATCGCGGTGATGCAGCAGCTCATGTCGAACCGCATGTACCCCCTGACCCTGCGAGGCCTCGAAGACGCGATGCGCATGCTGTCCAAGTAGGACGAAGCCATCTGTATCCGGACGCTTCAGGAACCGGCGAATCTTGCTGTCAGAATCCGCCCATGGTCAGGGTGGTTTCAGTTTCTTCGCCGGCATGGTGGCCGGCTTTGCTTTTTTCCGGCGTCCTGCTCTTGCAAGGCTGCAGCCTGCTGCCGAAGAAAGATGCGCCCGAAGACAACAAGCCCGCGGCCGGCCTCGTGCGCAGCGGTGCCGCCGACAGCACTGCCGCCACTGACAACGGCAAGGACGACGACAAGAAAAAAACCGACAAGCGCGACGCCTTCACCGTCGACGTGCGCGGCCCCGAGGCCGTGCGCGACTACCTCAAGCTGCACCTCGAGATCCAGCGCTACCGCGAGCTCGACGACCTCGGCGCCACCGAAATCTCCCGCCTCATGGTGGCCGCCGAAGCCAATGCACGCGAGCTGCTCGGCACCATGGGCTACTTCTCGCCCACGCTGACGCTCGAACTCAACGAGACACCCGAAAGCACCAAGGCCCCGCGCGAAATCGTCATCACCGTCTCGCCCGGCGAGAGCACCAAGGTGAGCAACGTGCAGATCAGCTACGGCGGCCCCATCGCAAACGACGCAACCGCCGAGGCGCAGCGCGATTCGATCCGCACCAACTGGGCCCTGCGCGCCGGCCAGCCCTTCACTCAGCAGGCCTGGGACGATGCCAAGACCACCGCGCTGCGCAGCCTCACGGCCAAGCGCTTTCCCACCGGCAGCATCGAGATCAGCCGCGCCGAAGTGGACGCCGACCGCAGCGAGGTCCGCCTCAGCGTCACCTACCAGTCAGGCCCGGCCTACAAGTTCGGTCCGCTCATGCTGCACGGCATCCAGCGCTACGACCCCGACGGCGCGCGCCGCATCGCGCGCCTGCCCAGCGGCACCGACTACGACCAGCAGAAGCTGCTCGATGCCCAGCAGCGCCTGGCCAGCAGCGGCTACTACGACTCGGTGTTCCTCACGCTCGATACCGAGAGCGGCAACCCGCTGGCCGCGCCCGTGATCGCGCAGCTGCGCGAGGCACCGCTGCAGAAGGTGGTGATGGGCGTGGGCTTCACCACCGACAACGGGCCGCGCCTGTCGATCGACCACATCCACAACCAGATTCCGCTGCTGGGCTGGCGCTCCGTCTCGCGGCTGTCGGTCGACAACGACATCAAGTCGCTCGGCACCGAGTGGAAAGCGATTCCCGACGACCGGGGCTGGCAATGGTTCTCGGGCGCCGAACTGAAGAGCGAGCAATCGGGCAGCTACGTGGTCGACAGCGGACGCCTGCGAGGCGGGCGCAGCAAGTCGGGCGACCACATCGACCGCAGCTACTTCCTGCAGTACGACTATGCGCAGAACCGCGGCATCAACGCACCGCCCTCGGCCTCTGCCGTGACGGCCAACTGGGGCTGGACCGGCCGCTATTTCGACGACAACGCGTCGCCCTCGCGCGGCTTCGGCCTCGCGCTCGAGGTGGCCGCGGGCTACACGCTCACCGGCGAGCAGACGCCCTTCACGCGCACCTACGCGCGCTGGCTCGGCGTGCTGCCGCTGGGCTCGGCTGACGACAAGGAAGCACGCGCGCGCCGCAGCCGCCTGCAGCTGCGCGTGGAGGCCGGCGCGGTCTCGGCAAAAGACAGCGCGCAGATCCCGTCCACGCTGATGTTCCTGACCGGCGGCGACACCACCGTGCGCGGCTACAGCTACAAGCAGATCGGCACCGTGCGCGCCGACGGCCAGACCGTTGCGGGCCGCTACCTCGGCGTGGCCAGCGTGGAGTGGCAGCGCCCCTTCGTCTACAACGGCAAGCTCACCGAATGGGAGAGCGTGGTGTTCGCCGATGCCGGCGCCGTGGCCGACAAACCCGGCGAGCTCAAGCCCAAGGTGGGCGTGGGCGTGGGCGCGCGCTGGCGCAGCCCCGTGGGGCCGGTGCAGGCCGACCTGGCCTACGGCGTGGACTCGAAGAAATTCCGCCTGCACTTCCGCCTCGGCTTCACCTTCTGATTTTTTTCGATGCAGACCGACGCAGACCCCACGCCAACGCCCCTCGCCCCCCGCCGCTCGCGCGCGCGCCGGGCAATGCGCGCCCTGGCCTGGACCGTGGCCGGCCTGCTGCTCGCCGTGGTGCTGCTGGTCGCGGGCGCGTGGTGGTGGCTGGGCTCGAACACCTCGCTCGCCTTCGCGATCGCGCAGGCGGCGCAGCGGCTGCCGGTCGGGCAGACGCTCGAAAGCCGCGACGTGAGCGGCTCGCTGCGCACCGGCGGCCACATCGGCTGGCTCAAGTACCAGAGCGAGAGCATCGCCGTCGAAGTGAACGAGGCCACCATCGGCTGGCAGCTCGCGCCGCTGCTGCAACGCAAGGTGCAGCTGGGCGAGGTGCACGCGAAGCAGGTGCTCATCGAAAAGCGCGGCCCGCCCAGCGACAAGCCCACCGAGCCGCTCGAACAGCTCGCGCTGCCGATCGAGGTCGAGCTGCCCTTCCGCATCGACGAAGTGCGCTGGGCCGGCCCGCCCGCGCTGCAGGCGCTCAACCTCTCGGGCAGCTACAGCTACAAGGCCGCCGAGCACGTGCTGGAAGTCAAGGGCGTGGACATCGCCGACGGCCACTACAGCACCCGCGTGAAGCTGCAAGGCCCCGCGCCCATGGCGATTGATGCATCGCTCGACGGCCGCGTGAAGGCGCCGCTGGCCGAGGACCACAACATTGACGTGCTCGCCACCGCCACCGTGAAGGGCACGCTCGCCGGCACCGCCGCGCGGCTGCAGGTAGCGGCCGAGCTGAAGCCGGCCGAAGAAAACGCCGATGCGCCGATGGAAGCCAGCCTGCAGGCACAGATCGCGCCCTGGCTGCCCCAGCCGGTGATCGACGCGAAGGCCGACCTGCGCAACGTCGATGCGTCGAGCCTGTGGCCCGGCGCGCCCCAGACGCAGCTCACCGGCACGGTCGAACTGCAGCCCGACGCCGACACCGGCCCCGCCGCATGGAAGGCCTCGGCCGACATCCGCAATGCCGTGCCCGGCCCGTGGGACAAAGAGAAACTGCCGCTCGAACAGGTGCAGGCCAAGGTCGGCTTCGATGGCACGAGCTGGAGCGTTCCCGAAGCCACCGTGCGCGCGGGCGGCGGACGCATCGACGCGGCCGGCAAGTGGAGCCCCGCGCCGTCGCCGTGGCAGGCGCAGGCCACGGTGCGCGGCGTGCGGCCCGGCGCGCTGTACACCGAACTCTCGGGTGCGCCCGTCAGCGGCCAGATCAAGGCCGAACAGAAGGAAAGCACCGTCACCTTCGACGCTGCGCTGCGCGCAGAGGGCGGCGCCGGCAGCAAGGCCCTGCCCGGCTTCGCGCTCGACCGCGCGCTGGCCCAGGGACAGTGGAAAGACCAGGTGCTCGACCTGCGCACACTGCGCATCGAAGCCCAGCGCGCCAGCGTCGACGGCCGGCTGCAGGTGCGCGTGGCCGAGCAGGCGGCAAGCGGCAAGCTCAACCTCGTGCTGCCGGGCGGCAGCGCGCAGGTCGATGGCCGCATTGCGCCGTCTGCGGGTGGTGGCGACATCAAGGTCAGCATCGACGATGCCGACACCGTGCAGCGCTGGGTGCAAAGCCTGCCGGGACTGTCCGGCGTGTTCGCAAACGCCAGCGCAAAGGGCTCGGCGAAGCTCGACGCCAGCTGGCAAGGCGGCTGGCAGACCATCCAGCGCCGGCTGCAGAACGCCAACGCGCCCGCGCAGCGCGGCGCCGAGCCCAGCCTCAAGGCCGTGCTCGGCGTGCCGCGGCTCGACCTGAGCCTGCCCTCGGCCACACCTGGCGGTACGGCAACCGCCGTGCAACTGCGCGACCTGCGCGCCGATCTCGAAGGCAGCCTCGCGCAGGCCTCGCTCACGCTGAAGGGCGAAGCCGCCACCGGCACGCAGAAGTTCAACATCGACACCCGCGCCAGCGGCGGCATCGCCGGCACGGGCCAATGGCGCGCGGCGCTGGCCAGCCTGAAGCTGCAGGCACAGGACAGCGCCCGCCCCGGCGACCCGTGGGTGCTGGAGCTGAGCCGCGAAGTCACCGCAACCATCCGCACCACCAGCGGCAACGCACCCCGCCTCGACGTCGAAGCATCCGCCGCCGCGGCCACCTTGCGCGGCCCGGTGCCCGGCACCGTGCGCATCGACTGGCAGCCGCTGCGCTTCAGCCAGAGCGGCGCGGCGCCCAACCGCGTGTTCCGCGTGCAGTCGAAGGGCCAGCTGCAGGGCCTGCCGATGGCCTGGGCCGGCGCGTTCGGCGCCAATACCACGCTGGGCGAATACGGCATCAGCGGCGACCTGATGTTCAACGGCGACTGGGACATCGACGCCGGCGACACGCTGCGCGCCAAGGCCCGCATCGGGCGCCAGAGCGGCGACATCCGCGTGCAGGCCGGCGAGGCCGCGCTCGTCACGCGCATCACCAGCACCGGAACGGGCACTGCGAGCGAACGCACGATGAACTCCTCCTCCGGGAACGGCGACGCGCCCAGCACGCCGGCCGGCCTGCGCCAGGCCGAACTGCGGCTCGATGCCGAAGGCGACGCGGTGCACGCCGTTCTCGCGTGGGACAGCGAACGCGCCGGCAAGATCGACGCCGACATCAACACCCGCGTGCAGCAGCGCGCCGGCGGCTGGCAGTGGGCGCCCGACGCACCGCTGGGCGGCACCATCAAGGCCGCGCTGCCGAACCTCGGCGTGTGGTCGATGCTCGCGCCGCCGGGCTGGCGCATTGCCGGCACGCTCGACGCCGGGGCCACGCTGTCGGGCAACCGCGCCGTGCCGCGCTGGAACGGCACGCTGGGCGCCGACAAGCTCGCGCTGCGCGCACCGGTCGAAGGGCTGGACCTGCGCGATGGCCGCCTGCGCGCCACGCTCAGCGGCGAGCGCATCGAGATCACCGAATTCACGCTCAAGGGCGGCACCGGCAGCTCCACGCGCATCGCCGGCCAGAGCGGCAACCGCAGCACCTCGGCCAGCGAGGCCCGCAGCGACGGCGGCACGCTCTCGGCCAACGGCGACCTCAGCTGGGGCCCCGCCAGCGGAACGGCCTCGGGCATCCGCATGGCCCTGCAGGGCCAGTTGCGCGCGTTGCGCGTGCTGGTGCGCACCGACCGGCAGGTCACGCTCTCGGGCGATGTGCAGGCCCGGCTCGACAACGGCCAGTTCAATGTGCGCGGCAAGCTCAAGACCGACCGCGCCGTCATCATCCTGCCCGACGAGACCGCGCCCAGCCTGGGCAGCGACGTCGTCGTGCGCTCCGCCGCCAAGGACCGCGAGGCCACCGAGACGGCGCAGCGCGAATCCGCCCAGGCCGACGCGCAGGCCGCCAAGCCGCAGACCGCCAAGCCGCCGGATATCGTCATCAACTTCGACCTTGGCGACGACTTCGCGGTGCAGGGCCGCGGCATCACCACGCGGCTCGAAGGCGATCTGGAGATCCGCAGCACGAGGCTGAATGCCCCGCCGCGCATCACCGGCGAGGTGAAGACCGTGAAAGGCCAGTACCGCGCCTACGGCCAGCAGCTCGACGTGGAAACCGGTGTGGCGCGCTTCAACGGGCCGTTCGACAACCCGGCGCTGGACGTCCTGGCGATTCGCCCGAACCTGTCGCAGCGCGCGGGCGTGCAGATCACCGGCACCGCGCAATCGCCGCGCGTAAAGCTGTATTCGGAGCCCGCGCTGTCCGATGCCGAAACGCTGTCATGGGTGATCCTGGGCCGCGCTTCGGCCACCAGCGGCGGCGAATCCGCGCTGCTGCAGCAGGCCGCGCTGTCGCTGCTCGGCAAGATCGGCGGCAGTGGCAGCGGCGGCAGCCTGGCCAGCCGTTTCGGGCTGGACGAACTCGGCTTCAAGGGGCCGGGCAGCGGCGGCGACCTGCGCGAGTCGGCGGTCACGCTGGGCAAGCGGCTGTCGAAAGATTTCTACCTCACCTACGAACGCAGCCTGGGCGGCACCTTCGGCACGATCTTCATCTTCTACGACCTGACGACGCGGCTCACGCTGCGCGGGCAGGCGGGGCAGACGAGCGGGCTCGACCTGATCTACACCGTGAAGTACGACTGAGCGCGGGTTGTCCCGCGGTAGCCGGACTTCGGTCTTGACCCGCGTCTTGCGCGCGTGATAAGAACCGTCTTCGCCTTCACCGAGGAGCGACGACGATGAAAAAAGATGGAGACAAGGGCGAGGGCCTTCAGAGCTTTGCGCAAGGCCCTCGGATATACGCCCCACCGGGGCTCTCGCGCATCGCGTTCATGCGCGGCACGCTGCGCGGCGTGATCACGCTGATCGCCGTCATCGCGGCGGTGGCTTCCATACCGTACTGGGACGAGATGCAGTTCCCGGTCACCAGCCTCGTGATCTACGTCGCGGGCATGGTGTTCGTCGCGATGCCGCTGTGCCTCTACTACGAGTCGCTGCTCATGGCGCAGCAGGCAGCAGCGTCGCCCGATGGCCGCGAATCGCTGATGCCACGATAGGCATCAGCAGCGGCGTCTTGCCGGCGTCGAAATCGCGTATCAGCTGGATGCGCATGCTCGGCGCCCAGAACGACTTCAGGTGCCCGGCAATCGCCTGCGTGGCGGCGCCGGCATCGCTCGGCGATTGCGCCTGGAAGAAGGTGCCGATCTGATTGGCCATCTTGACCAGCTGTGCCGAATGATCGTGCTCCATGGGGCCTTCGAAAAATTGATTTGTTTGTTGATGAAGCGTCAGCGCACGCGGTGCGGTTCCGCCGTGCGCAGCCGCTGCGGATGGCTGTAGACGCCCAGGTCCTGCTGCCGCACGAAGCCCACCAGCGTGAGGCCCGCGCGCTGCGCCGTGGCCACCGCGAACGAGGTCGGCGCCGACACCGCGGCGAGCAGCGGCGCGCCGGCCATCGCGGCCTTCTGCACCATCTCGAAACTCGCGCGGCTGGTCACTGCGATGAAGCCGGTGGAAGCATCGACGTCGTTGGCCGCGAGCGCGCCCACCAGCTTGTCGAGCGCGTTGTGGCGGCCCACGTCCTCGCGCAGCCACATCACTTCGCCTTCCGCCGAGCACCAGGCGGCCGCGTGCACGGCACCGGTAGCCTCTTGCAGCGTCTGCTGCGATGGCAGCTGCGACATCGCACGGCCAATGGCCTCGCGGTCGAACTGCGCGGCGCCCTCGCTGCTCAGTACCGGCAGTTCGCGCGAAACCTGCGTCAGGCTTTCGGTGCCGCACAGGCCGCAGCCGGTGCGTCCGGCCATCGAGCGGCGGCGCTGCTTGAGGCGCGCAAAGGCCGCGCTCGACACCTGCAGATGCACCGTGACGCCGAGCGCCGACGGCTCGGCTTCCGCCGAATAAAGCTCGTGCGCCGCTTCGAGGATGCCCTCGCTGAGCGAAAAGCCGAGCGCGAAGTCTTCCAGGTCGAGCGGCGTCGCGAGCATCACCGCGTGCGAGATGCCGTTGTATTCGAGCGCCACGGGCACTTCCTCGGCCACCCAGTCCTGCACGTCGAACGGCCGGCCGCCGCGCACTCCGCGCACGGGCAGCAGCTGCGCGCCTTCGCAGAACTGAACGGCGTCGGTGACCAGGTTCATGCGGCGAGCAGCCTCACTTGGCCGGTACCGTCTCGCCGCTTTGCTGCGCCGATGCGGCGGCAAGCAGGTCCTGCTGCGTCTGGTTGAAGCGGCTGTACTCCTGCTGCCAGGCCGAAGGCTGCATCACCGGCATCACCTGCACGGCTGTGACCTTGTATTCGGGGCAGTTGGTGGCCCAGTCGGAGTTGTCGGTGGTGATGACGTTGGCGCCCGACTCGGGAAAGTGGAAGGTGGTGTACACCACGCCCGGCTGCATGCGCTCGGACACCGTGGCGCGCAGCACCGTCTCGCCCGCGCGGCTCTGGATGCCCACCCAGTCGCCGTCGCTCACGCCGCGTTCCTCGGCATCGTGCGGATGGATCTCCAGCCGGTCTTCGCTGTGCCACTGGTTGTTGTCGGTGCGGCGCGTCTGCGCGCCCACGTTGTACTGCGAGAGGATGCGCCCGGTGGTCAGCAGCAGCGGGAACTTGCGCGTGACCTTCTCATCCGTCGCCACGTACTGCGTGACGATGAACTTGCCCTTGCCGCGCACGAAGTGGTCGATGTGCATCGTGGGCGTGCCGTCGGGCGCCTCGTCGTTGCAGGGCCACTGGATGCTGCCGAGCTCGTCGATGCGCTTGTAGCTCACGCCGTGGAAGGTCGGCGTCAGCGCGGCGATCTCGTCCATGATCTCTTCGGGGCTCTTGTAGTCCATCGGATAGCCGAGGGCCTGCGCGAGCTTCACGGTCACTTCCCAGTCGGCATAGCCGGCCTTGGGCGGCATCACCTTGCGAACGCGCGAGATGCGGCGCTCGGCATTGGTGAAGGTGCCGTCCTTCTCGAGGAACGAGGAGCCCGGCAGGAACACGTGCGCGTACTTGGCGGTTTCGTTGAGGAACATGTCCTGCACCACCACGCACTCCATGCCCATCATCGCGGCCGCCACGTGCTGCGTGTTCGGGTCGGACTGCACGATGTCCTCGCCTTCGCAGTACAGGCCCTTGAAGCTGCCGCCGATGGCGGCGTCGAACATGTTGGGAATGCGCAGGCCCGGCTCGGGGTTGATCTGCACGCCCCAGGCGGCCTCGAACGAGGCGCGCGTGGTGCTGTCCGACACATGGCGGTAGCCCGGCAGTTCGTGCGGGAACGAGCCCATGTCGCAGGCACCCTGCACGTTGTTCTGGCCGCGCAGCGGGTTGACGCCCACGCCTTCGCGTCCGACGTTGCCGGTGACCATCGCGAGGTTGGCGATGCCCATCACCGTCGTCGAGCCCTGGCTGTGTTCGGTCACGCCCAGGCCGTAGTAGATGGCGCCGTTGCCGGCCGTGGCGAACAGACGCGCAGCGGCGCGCAGCTCGGCCGCCGGCACGCCGGTCGCCTTTTCGGTGGCTTCGGGCGATTGCTCGGGCTGCTCGACGTACGACTTCCACTCCTTGAACGAAGCCGTATCGCAGCGCTCGGCCACGAAGTCGTCGGCCATAAGCCCTTCGGTGACGATGACGTGCGCCAGCGCCGTCACCACGGCCACGTTGGTGCCGGGCTTGAGCTGCAGGTGGTGCGAAGCCTTGACGTGCGGCGACTTCACGATGTCGATGCGACGCGGATCAACCACGATCAGCTTCGCGCCCTGGCGCAGCCGCTTCTTCATGCGCGAGGCGAACACCGGATGGCCATCGGTCGGGTTGGCGCCGATCACCATGATGACGTCGGCCTTGTCGACCGAGGCAAAGGTCTGCGTACCCGCCGATTCGCCCAGCGTCTGCTTCAGGCCGTAGCCCGTGGGCGAGTGGCACACGCGTGCACAGGTGTCGACGTTGTTGTTGCCGAAGGCGGCACGCACCAGCTTCTGGACCAGGTAGGTTTCCTCGTTGGTGCAGCGCGACGAGGTGATGCCGCCGATCGAGTCCTTGCCGTACTTGGCCTGCAGGCGCTTGAACTCGCCCGCGGCGTAGTTGAGCGCGGTGTCCCAGCTCACTTCCTGCCACGGGTCGGTGATGTTCTTGCGGATCATCGGCTTGAGCATGCGGTCCTGGTGCGTCGCATAGCCCCAGGCGAAGCGGCCCTTGACGCAGGAGTGGCCCTCGTTGGCCTTGCCGTCTTTCCACGGCACCATGCGCACGACCTCATTGCCCTTCATCTCGGCCTTGAAGGCGCAGCCCACGCCGCAGTAGGCGCAGGTGGTGATCACGCTGTGCTCGGGCTGGCCGAGCCAGATCACCGACTTTTCCTGCAGGGTGGCGGTGGGGCAGGCTTCGACGCAGGCACCGCAGCTCACGCACTCCGAATCCATGAAGGCCTCGTCCTGGCCCGGCGACACGCGCGACTCGAAGCCGCGGCCGCTGATGGTCAGCGCGAAGGTGCCCTGCGTTTCCTCGCAAGCACGCACGCAGCGATTGCACACGATGCACTTCGACGGGTCGTAGCTGAAGTACGGGTTCGACTCGTCCTTCTCGCTCTTCAGGTGGTTGGCGCCGTCGAAGCCGTAGCGCACGTTGCGCAGGCCTGTGACGCCCGCCATGTCCTGCAGCTCGCAATTGCCGTTGGCCGAGCAGGTGAGGCAGTCCAGCGGATGGTCGGAGATGTAGAGCTCCATCACCCCCTTGCGCAGGTCCTGCAGCTTGGGCGTCTGGGTGCGCACCTTCATGCCGGCTTCGGCGGGCGTGGTGCAAGAGGCTGGAAAGCCCTTGCGGCCCTCGATCTCGACCAGGCACAGCCGGCAGGAGCCGAAGGGCTCCAGGCTGTCGGTGGCGCAGAGCTTGGGCACCTGGATGCCCGCATCCACCGCCGCGCGCATCAGCGAAGTGCCCGCGGGCACCGTCACTTCGTTGCCGTCGATCTCCAGCGTCACCTCGCGCGTGGATTCGCGCTTGGGGGTGCCGTAATCGGTTTCCTTGAGATGGTCCAACATGTCTTTCTTACTCCTGCTGCTGCGCCGCAACCGCCTAGGCAGCTTCGCGATCGGGAACCACGAGACCGAAGTCCTGCGGGAAGTGGTCGAGTGCCGAGAGCACCGGAAACGGCGTCATGCCGCCCATGGCGCACAGCGAGCCGTGGACCATCGTGTTGCACAGGTCGCGCAGCAAGATCACCTGCTGCGGACGGTTCTGGTTGTTGCGGATCTTGTCGATGACCTCGACGCCGCGCGTCGATCCGATGCGGCATGGTGTGCACTTGCCGCACGACTCGAGCGCGCAGAACTCCATGGCATAGCGCGCGAGCTTCGACAGGTCGGCCGTGTCGTCGTGCACCACGATGCCGCCATGGCCCACCGTGCCGCCGACGGCCGCGTAGGCCTCGTAGTCGAGCGGCAGGTCCCATTGCGATTCGGGCAGGTAGGCACCCAGCGGCCCGCCCACCTGCACCGCCTTGATCGGCCGGCCCGAGGCGGAGCCGCCGCCGTAGTCGTACAGCAGCTCGCGCAGCGTGACGCCGAAGGCCTTCTCCACCAGGCCGCCGTACTTGATGTTGCCGGCCAGCTGCATCGGCAGCGTGCCGCGCGAACGGCCCACGCCGTAGTCGCGGTAGAAGGCCGCGCCGCGCGCCAGGATCAGCGGCACGCTTGCCAGCGTGATGACGTTGTTGATCAGCGTGGGCTGCCCGAACAGCCCCTCGATGGCCGGCAGCGGCGGCTTGGCGCGCACGATGCCGCGCTTGCCTTCGAGGCTTTCGAGCAGCGCCGTTTCCTCGCCGCACACGTACGAGCCCGCGCCCTTGCGCACCGCGAGCGAGAAGCGCTTGCCCGAACGCAGGATGTTGTCGCCGAGAAAGCCCGCCGCTTCGGCAATGCGGATGGCCTCGTTCAGCGTCGCTATCGCGTGCGGGTATTCAGAGCGCACGTAGATGTAGCCCTGCGTCGCGCCGGTGGCAAGGCCGGCGATGGTCATGCCCTCGATCAGCATGAAGGGGTCGCCCTCCATCGTCATGCGGTCGGAGTAGGTGCCCGAGTCGCCCTCGTCGGCATTGCAGACGATGTACTTCTGCGCCGCCGCCGTGCCCAGCACCGTCTTCCACTTGATGCCGGCCGGAAAGGCCGCGCCGCCGCGACCGCGCAGGCCCGAGTCGAGCACCTGCTGCACGATTTCCTCGGGTGCGAGGGCCAGCGCGCGGCGCAGGCCAGCGAAGCCTTCGTAGGCCTGGTAGTCGGTCAGCGACACCGGGTCGGTGATGCCCATGCGCGCGAAGGTCAGGCGCTCCTGCTTCTTCAGGTAGGGAATGTCTTCGGTCAGGCCTAGAGCCAGCAGGTGCTTGCCGCCGGTGAGGAAGCCGGCATCGAACAGGCCGGCCACGTCGTCGGGCGTCACCGGTCCGTAAGCGATGCGGCCGCTCGGTGTGTTCACTTCGACCAGCGGTTCGAGCCAGAACATGCCGCGCGAACCGTTGCGCACGAGTTCGAGCATGAGGCCGCGCGCCGCAGCTTCCTTCGCGATGCATCGGGCCACGCGATCCGCGCCTGCCGCGAGCGCGGCCGAATCTCGCGGCACGTAGACGGTGATGGTGCTCATGCTCGGCCTCCGCTGGTCTGCGCGACCAATGCATCGAAGCTCTTGGCCGTCATGCGCGCATGCGGCTGGTCGTCGAGCGTCATCGCGGGCGACGAGGCGCACAGGCCGAGGCAGAACGCGGGCTCCAGCGTGAAGGCGCCATCCTTCGAGGTGCCGTGCGCATTGCATCCCAGGCGCAGCTCGGCGTGGGCAAGCAAGGCGTCGGCGCCCATGGCCTGGCAGGCCTCGGCGCGGCAGATCTGGATCACGTGCCGGCCAGCCGGCTCGGCACGGAAGTGGTGGTAGTAGGTGACGACACCGTGCACCTCCGCACGCGAGAGGTTCAGCGCGTCGGCAATCACCGGCACCGTGTGCGCGGGGATGTAGCCCAGCGCGTCCTGCACGTCGTGCAGGATCGGCAGCAGCGCGCCTGGTTCGTCCGCATGCTGCAGCAGGCTGCGATGCACGGCGACGAGTTCGTCTTCCTTGTCGGTGGGGCCGGAGGCCGGATGCGGTACCTCGTGCCCCTGCTGCGCTTGTTGTAGTTTCATGATCCCGTCCGATCTGGTCCGTTTCCGGCGCCGCTGCTGCATTGCTGTCTGCTTGCAAGCGGAGCTGTTTTCATCGTGGTTCTGTCGCGGGACCAACGTCATGAAATTCGACGTGAATCCCGCGGCCATCCGCTTGAGGATCAATGTCGATGAATCGGGCGCCGGGGGCCTTGACGCAAGTCAATTTCCGCCGAAACAAGCACGGTGCCAATGCGCACAAACCCTGCGGGCGGGCAGGGTTTCGGGAGGGCGCGGAAAGGCCCTAGCGAGCGAAGGGACCGGCGCTGCCGCGCACCCTGAGCAGAAGCGCCTCGGCCTCGGCGTCGTCGACCTCGCCCGTGACCTTCGCGGGCCTGCCCGCGATGCGCGAGCGGTCGGGAAAGACCTTGCCTTCGGTCAGCAGCGAGCCGGATTCGACGATGCACGCACGGCCAACCACCGAGCCGTTGAGCGCGATGGTGTGCTCGCCGACCACGGCACCGTCGCCGACGGTGCAGCCATGGAGCATCACGTGCGGCTCCACCGTCACGTCGTCGCCGATGGTCAGTGGATAGCCCGGGTCGGCATGCAGCATCACGCCCGCCTGCACATGGCTGCCGCGGCCGATGGTGATGGGCTCGTTGTCGCCGCGCAGCACCGCATTCGCGCCGACGCGGCTGCCGGCTGCGAGCACGACCTGTCCGATCACGCTGGCGCTCTCGGCCACGCGGGCGCTGGCGTCGATGACCGGTTCATGCGCGTCAAGTCGGTAGATGGTCACTGCGGGCTCCTGTGCATCGGCGAAAAGCCCTGCCATCTTCATGGCAGGGCTGCGTGGGCGGAAGAAAGCCGGATGGTACCGGCTGACGGAAAGCCGATGGTGGTCTATTTATTCGACGACGCGGCTCGCCTCGATGTGCTTGCGGCGCATCGGCCGCAACACGAACCACGCCATCAGCGCCGCGAGCGCATTGACCGCGCTGGCCACGATGAAGACCGCCTGCCAGCTGCCGGTGGCGGCCGCGAGCACGCTCGACAGCGGCACCAGCAGCGAGGCCGTGCCCTTCGCGGTGTAGAGCATGCCTGCGTTCGACGCCGCGTACTTCGATCCGAAGGTGTCGGCGCAGGTCGACGGGAACAGGCTGTAGATCTCGCCCCAGGCGAAGAACACGATGCCGGTCAGGATCACGAAGAGGATCGGGTTCTGGCCGTAGTGATAGAGCATCAGGATGCCGACCGACTCCATCGCGAAGGCGATGAACATGGTCTGCTCGCGGCCGATCTTGTCGGACACCCAGCCGAAGAAGGGCCGCGTGAGGCCGTTGAGCACGCGGTCGATGGCGAGCGCGAAGGTCAGCGCGGGCAGCACCAGGCCCATGATGTTGACCGGCACGTCCATGATCTTGAAGTCCTTGGCGATGGGCGCAAGCTGCGCCGTGGCCATCAGGCCGCCGGCGGCCACCATCACGAACATCGCGTACATCACCCAGAACACGGGCGAGCGCAGCACCTCGGACGGCGCGTAATCGCGGCCAGCCTGCTGCACGTTGCGGCTGTTCGACGCCTTGGAGTGGCTTGGCGCGCGGGTCAGCATCCATGCGAGCAGGAACACGATGAGTCCCTGCCCGATCCCAAAATACAGAAACGCAGATTCGTAGCCGCTCGACTTGATCATCGCGGAGATCGGAATGATCGTGAGGGCCGAGCCAGCACCGAAGCCCGCTGCGGTCATGCCCGCGGCAAGCCCCCGGCGATCGGGGAACCACTTGAGCGCATTGCCCACGCAGGTGCCGTAGACAGCACCGGCGCCAATGCCGCCAACGGCCGCCGCGATGTACAGCAGCGGCAGCGAGTCGGCCACCGAGTTGAGCACCCAGCCCAGGCCGCACAGCACGCCGCCCACCAGCACCACGGGACGCGGGCCGAAGCGGTCGACCAGGTAGCCTTCGATGGGCACGAGCCATGTCTCGGTGAGCACGAAGATGGTGAACGCGACCTGGATCGCGGCGCGGCTCCAGCCGTGCTTGTCTGCGATCGGATTGACGAAGAGCGTCCATCCGTACTGCAGGTTGGCGATCATCGCCATGCAGACGATACCGATCAGCAACTGCCCCCATCGGTAAGCCTCGGATCGCGTCGCGGTCGCGCCATAGGTTTCGGACGGGGAATACATCGCGGGGTTGGAACCCGCGGTCGTGGAGGTGGGCCGAGTCATGGAGTTGTCCTTGGTGTTTTCGTTTAAATCCGACAGGCTGCGAATACAGAGCAATCAGTCGAGCGATCGATGCGCATCGAAAGGCGACAAGGTTTCCTTGGCATCGCTACACGGCATTGGGATCACCAGTTTTCTGCGCGTGAATGACTGTCGGACTGAGCGACTCAAAAACTCTTGACCTCAGTCAAGTTCACACGAATCGCGCCCTCGTGGGACCCCCGTGATATCCCTAGCACGAGGCCTCGTTGCACGCGCGCTTTGCGCGTGTCGATGCCGCTCGAAACACACCGCGATGCGTGCGTGCATCGCGCTGCATGCGATGTGCATCGCGCGATGCGACGGCATTGCAGCGACATTGCGGCGGCATGGTGCGATGAAGAAAAAATCGCGGAAGTCTTCGCGCGAACTTTCGATGGCCAGTGCGATGGGCTTCGTGAATTTGCGATGCGCGTTGCGCGCTCGCTCATGTGCTCCGGAAGCGCTCCTGCAGACGGGTTGCAGGCCTACGCAAGAACCTGTCTGCCTCCGAAAAAATTGACCTAGGTCAAGAAACGCGAAAATGGCGTTTGCTCTCGTCTAGGGTAAACCCTAAAATTCAGGGTAATCCCTTCGGTCTTTTAGATTCAATCCTTTGGAGCCCTCAATGAGCCACACCACACTGAATTCCAGCAGCCTCCGTACCCCGGCCTCGTCGTCCACCGCCAACGACGCAATGCGCGAACTGTTCGCCGCAATGCCCATCGTGATCTTCTACAAGGCCGCACGTGCCGCGCTGATGCAACGCCGCAGGGCGGCCGTGCAGCGTTGAGCCGCCGCACCGGACCCCTCCCCCCACAAAGGGCGCGCGCGAGTTACTCGCCGCGCTCTTTTTCTTTGTGGTTCCCGAACGGCACGATCTGCGATATCAGCGACGGCCCGTCGCTCAGCAGAAAGTCCTTGAAGGCCTGCGCCACCGGCGGCAGGCGCTTGCTTCGGCGGTGCACCACGTACCAGTTGAGCATCAGCGGAAAGCCTTCGACGTCGAGCACGCAGAGACTGCCCGCGCGCATCTCCTGGCTCACCGTGTGGGCCGACACGAAGCTCACGCCCATGCCCGCGATCACCGCCTGCTTGATGGTTTCGGTGCTGCGGATCTCCATTGCGATGTTGATGCCGCTCAGATCGCCGCCAAAGCCGTCTTCCATCGAATGCCAGGTGTCCGATGCTTTCTCGCGCACCACGAAGGGCTCGCGCATCAGCCGTGCCATCAGGATCTTCTTCACACCCACCAGCGGATGGCTCGGTGCCGCGACGATCACGTAAGGGTGCGGCGCGAAGGGCTGGTTGACGGTGTCCAGGTCGGTCGGCGGCCGCACCATGATCGCGAGGTCCGTGAGGTTCTCGGCGATGTGGGTCAGCAGCCCTGCCCGGTTGTGCACCGTGAAGTTCAACGTCACGCCCTGGTGCCGGCTCGCGAACTCGACCAGCAGGCGTGGAAAGAAGTAGTCGCCCGCGCTGATCACGCCCACGTTGAGCTTGCCGCCCGAGACGCCCTTGAACTGCATCATCGCGTTCTCGGCCGCTTCGAACTGCTGGATGATCGCGCGGCTGATCTGCAGCAGCTCGGTGCCCGCGGGCGTGAGGTAGATCTTCTTGCCGAACTGCTCGAACAACGCATTGCCCGCGTGCTCCTCGAGCTTGCGCACCTGCGTGGAGACGGCGGGCTGCGTGAGGTGAAGCTCCTCGGCCGCGCGCGAAAAACTCAGCAGCCGCGCCACTGCCTCGAAGACTTTCAACTGGCGCAGGGTCGCATGCTTCATCGGGAAAGAGGGTGGCTGCAGTCGAGCGGCATCGTACAGCGCGACAACACCTGCGCTGGCGCCGCGCGCTCAGTCCGCTTCAGTCCGGTATTCGCGCGACGTGCAACAGGTTCGTCGTGCCCGATTGCCCGAAGGGCAGGCCCGCGACCACCACCACGTCGTCGCCCGCCTTCGCGAAGCCCTCGGCACGTGCCGTGCGGCAGGCGCATTCGATCATCTCGCCCACGTCGTGCACGTCGTCGACCAGCACCGCATGCACGCCCCAGACCATCGCCATGCGGCGCGCCGCGACGGTGTCGGGCGTGAGGCTCAATATCGGTACCGCCGGGCGCTCTCGCGCCGCGCGCAGGCTGGTGAAGCCCGAGGAGGTGTACGTCACGGTGGCGGCCGGCGCGAGCAGCGCGGCCACCTGGCGCAGCGAGGCGCAGACAGCATCTGCCGTGGTCGACAGCGCCGCATCGTGCGTGGCGTCGATGCCCGCGCGGTATGAAGGATCGGCCTCCACGCGCACGATGATGCGGTCCATCATCGCGACCGCTTCGAGCGGGTACTTGCCCGAGGCCGATTCGGCCGAGAGCATCACCGCATCGACGCCGTCGTAGATGGCGGTTGCAACGTCTGACACCTCGGCGCGCGTGGGCACCGGCGAGGCAATCATCGATTCGAGCATCTGCGTCGCCACCACCACCGGCTTGCCGCCCTTTCGGCAGGCGCGCACGATCAGGCGCTGCAGCTCGGGCACCTGCTCGGGCGGCAGTTCCACGCCGAGGTCGCCGCGCGCCACCATCAGGCCATCGCACAGCGCGACGATCGCATCCAGATGCTCGATGGCTGCGGGCTTCTCCAGCTTGGCCATGATCCAGGCGCGCGTGCCGATGATGGCGCGCGCCTCCTCGATGTCCTCGGGCCGCTGCACGAAAGAAAGCGCAACCCAGTCGACGCCCATCGACAGGCCGAAGTCGAGGTCGTCGCGGTCCTTCGGCGTCAGCGGCGAGATCGGCAGCAGCACGCTCGGCACGTTCACGCCCTTGCGGTCGGAGATCGGCCCTCCGACCAGCACCGTTGTCTCGGCGAAGTCGGCGCCGTGGCTGTCCACGCGCAGCCGCAGCTTGCCATCGTCGAGCAGCAGCTCGGTGTCGTCCTGCAGCGCGGCGAAGATTTCCGGATGCGGCAGCGGCGCGCGGCGTGCACTGCCGCTGGTCTTGTCCATGTCGAGCCGGAAGCGCGCGCCCGCGTCGAGCTGCGCGCGACCGCCTTCGAAAGTGCCCAGCCGCAGCTTCGGCCCCTGCAGGTCGAGCAGGATGCCGATGGGCCGGTTGAATTCCTTCTCGAGGCGGCGGATGGTTTCCAGACGCCGCGCGTGGTCGTGCTGCGTGCCGTGGCTGAAGTTGAGCCGGAACACGTCCACGCCACGCTCGAACAGCGCGCGGATGGCCGGCTCGTCGGTGGTGGCCGGGCCGAGCGTGGCGACGATCTTTGCGCTGCGTGTGCGTCTCATGCTGTCGTCATTTCATGGAGCTTGACGCGGCCACGCTGGTCTTCCATGGTGCGCGCGAGCAGCTTGACCAGGCTGTAGACGGTGTCGATGTGCGGCGTCGGGGTCTCGGTGAGCCGGGCCAGCTCGACCACCGCGCCCACCAGCGCGTCGATCTCCGGTGCGCGCCCTGCTTCCACGTCCTGCAGCATCGAGGTCTTGTGCTTGCCGACCTTCTCCGCGCCCGCAATGCGCTTTTCGAGCGTCACGCGAAACTCGATGCCGAGCTTGTGCGCAACGGCCTGGGCCTCGCGCATCATCGCGGCGGCAAGTTCGCGCGAAGGCGGGTACTGGCAGATGTCGACCAGGGTCGAATGCGAGAGGCTGCTGATCGGGTTGAAGGTCAGGTTGCCCCACAGCTTGAGCCAGATCTCGGCGCGGATGTTGTCGAGCACGGGCGCCTTGAAGCCTGCGCCGGTGAAGCAGGCAGAGACACGGTTCACGCGCTCGCTCGTCGAGCCATCGAGCTCGCCGACCGGGAAGCGGTCGCCTTCGATGTGTTTGACCACGCCAGGCGCGATCAGCTCCGATGCCGGATACACCACGCAGCCGATCACGCGCTGCGCGGGGATCTTCGTGGCAACGAGCCCCGAGGGATCGACGCTGCGCACCGGCGTACCCGCGAGCGCGCCGCCGTGCTGGTGGAAGTACCAGTACGGAATGCCGTTCTGCATCGTCACGACCACCGTTTCGGGCCCGAACAGCTTTGGCACGTCGTTGGCCACCGCCTCGACCTGGTGGGCCTTCATCGCGAGGACGACGATGTCCTGCGGGCCGGCTTCGTCATAGCGGTCGGTGGCCTTGACGTTGCGCGCCACCTGCTCCTCGCCTTCGGCCGAGATCAGCTTGATGCCGTTCTTGCCAATGGCATCGAGATTGGCGCCGCGCACGATGAACGTCACGTCTTCGCCGGCCAGCGCGAGCTTCGCGCCGACCAGTCCGCCGATGGCGCCCGCGCCGATGATTGCAATCTTCATGTCGATCCCCAAGAGTTGAATTCGTTGCGCGACCCTTCGGCGATGTGTCAGCCGAAGCGGTTGCTGAGCTTGCCGATGCCGTCGATCTCGATCTCCACGAGGCTGCCGGGCTTCATGGAGCCGACGCCGACCGAGGTGCCGCAGAGGATCACGTCGCCGCGGTGCAGCGTCATGTCCTGCGAGATGAGGCTCACAAGTTGCTGCACCGAGAAGCGCATGTCGCTGATCGGGTAGTTCTGTCGCACTTCGCCGTTGAGCAGCGTGGTGACGGTGAGTGTTGCGGGGTCGAGGCCGGTGGCGACGACCGGGCCCATGGGGCAGAAGGTGTCGAAGCCCTTGGCGCGCACCCATTGCGCGAACGATGCGTCGCGATTGAGGATGTCGGCCACCGTCACGTCGTTGGCGCAGGTGTACCCAAACACGTGGTCGAGCGCATCGGCTTCGGAGACGGCGGTGGCGGTCTTGCCGATCACGATGCCGAGCTCGCCTTCGAACACCACCTTGCCGTCGCACAGCGGCTTGCGGATGGGAGCGCCGGGGGCGAGATATGAATTGGGCGTCTTCAGCAGGTACAGCGGCTCGGCCGGCACCGGCAGGCTCAGCTTCGCGCCCAATGCGTGGAAATTGTTCCACAGCGCAATGACCTTGGTCGGCTCGGTCGGCGTGAGCAGTTGCAGCCCGGCCAGTGCGAACACGCGGCCTGTGAGCTCCGAGCTGCCGAACATGTCGCCCTGGCGCTCGTGCACGGCATCGCCTTCCAGTGTGCCGAAGCCGATGCCACCGGCATACTCGAAGCGGACCCATTTCTTCTGCTGCTGTTCCATGTTGTTATCTGCTTTCTGGATTGATGAAATTCGGAGCGGCCTACCGTCAGTCAGTCGAACGGGAGGTAGTCGGGGATGACGAGCGAGGCGAGCAGCTTTCCCATCTCGGCCGGATTGCGCGTCACGTGGATGCCGCATTCCTTCATCACCGCGAGCTTTTCCTCGGCGGTGCCGCGGCCGCCGGAAATGATGGCGCCCGCATGGCCCATGCGCTTGCCGGGCGGTGCGCTGGCGCCTGCGATGAAGCCGACCACGGGCTTGCGCATGTGGTCGCGAATCCAGCGCGCGCACTCCTCTTCGGCATTGCCGCCGATCTCGCCGACCATGATCACGGCGTCGGTGCGCGGGTCGTCGTTGAACATCTTCAGCACGTCGATGTGCCGCAGTCCGCCGACCGGGTCGCCGCCGATGCCGACCACGGTCGACTGCCCGATGCCGAAGCTCGCGAGCTGGCTCGCGGCCTCGTAGGTCAGCGTGCCCGAGCGCGAGACGACACCGATGCGACCGCGCTGATGGATGTGGCCCGGCATGATGCCGATCTTGATTTCGCCGGGCGTGATGAGCCCTGGGCAGTTGGGTCCGAGCAGCAACGTCTTGCGGCCCTGCATGCAGTGGCGGGTGCGGATCATGTCGCGCACCGGGATGCCTTCGGTGATGCAGATGACGAGGTCGAGTTCGGCATCGACCGCCTCGTCGATTGCCGCTGCTGCGAAGGCTGGTGGCACGTAGATCACGGAGACGGTGGCGCCTGTCTCGGCCTTTGCCTCTTTCACGGTGCCGAAGATCGGGATGCCGGCCAGCGAGCCGCCTGCTTTCAGCGGATTCACACCTGCGACGAAGCAGTGTTTGCCGTTGCCGTATTCGAGGCAGGCCTGCGTGTGGAAGCTGCCGGTCTTGCCGGTGATGCCCTGCGTGATGACGCGAGTGTGCTTGTTGATCAGGATGGACATTTCATTTGCTCCATCGTGTTTTGTGCTGCGTGCGTTTGTTCGGGGTGGGTGCGAATGACACCGGGTACTCCCCTCCGCGAATGTCCCCCGCCTTCGGCTCCTCCTTTATTTCGCTGCGGGGAGCACCCGGTGCCATTCGCACATGAACGCGGCTGTTGTGCTGGCCGATCAACCAGTGCCCTGAACGATCACGTCGATGGGGTGCCTTGCGCAGCGAAATAAAGGAGGAGGCCGAAGGCCGGGGGACATTCGCGGAGCAAGGTACCCCGTCGGCGTGAGCGTGCCCCGAAACGACGCAGCGAATGAGGGAGCAGGCTTTCATACCTAGCGCACCCAGTTCCGAGCCGCACCAATGGCCCGCTGTGCAGCCTCGGCCATGTCGTCTGTGTTGATGATCGACAGTCCGGACTGCGCGAGGATGGTCCTTCCCAGGTCCTCGTTGGTGCCCTTCATGCGCACGATCAGCGGCACGGTGAGGCCGGTCTCGCGCGCTGCAGTGACCACACCGTGCGCGATCACGTCGCACTTCATGATGCCGCCGAAGATGTTGACGAGCACTGCCTTGAGCTTCGGATTGCGCAGCATCAGCTTGAAGGCCTCGGTCACCTTCTCGGCCGTTGCGCCGCCGCCCACGTCGAGGAAGTTGGCGGGCGAGCCGCCGTAGAGCTTGATTGCGTCCATCGTCGCCATCGCAAGGCCGGCGCCGTTGACCAGGCAGCCGATGTCGCCGTCGAGCGCGATGTATGAAAGATCGAACTTCGAGGCCTCGACCTCCACCGGATCTTCTTCGTCGAAGTCGCGCATCGCGGCAATCTCCGGCTGGCGGAACAGCGCGTTGGCGTCGAAGTCGAACTTCGCGTCAAGCGCAATCACTCGGCCGTCGCGTGTGAGCACCAGCGGATTGATCTCGGCCAGCGAAGCGTCGCTGCCATCGAAGGCCTGGTAGAGGTTCTGCATGAACACGCGCGCCTGCACCACCGAGCGCTCGGCAATGCCGATGCGGCGCGCGATGCCGTCTGCATCGGCAATCCGCAGGCCGGTGTCCGGATCGATGAAAAGCTTGTGGATCTTCTCGGGCGTGCGTGCGGCCACCTCCTCGATGTCCATGCCGCCTTCGCTCGACGCCATCAGCGCCACGCGCTGTGAATTGCGGTCGACCACGAAGCCGAGGTACAGCTCCTTGTCGATCTCGACGCTTTCCTCGACCAGCAGCCGCTTCACCACGCGGCCTTCGGGGCCGGTCTGCGGCGTCTTCAGCGTCATGCCGAGCATCTGGTCCGCGTGCCGCCGCACTTCGGCGACGGACCATGCAGGCTTCACGCCGCCGCCCTTGCCGCGGCCGCCCGCATGGATCTGTGCCTTGACCACCCAGGCCCGGCCACCGAGACGGGTGGCGGCGTCTGCCGCCTCGTCGGGCGAACGGCAGACGAATCCACGGGGTGTCGCCACGCCGTATTGGCGCAACACGTCCTTGCCCTGGTATTCGTGGATGTTCATGGTCGCAGCAGGCTGTTTATTTGCAAGGAATTTCAGGCGCCGAGCTCGACGCCGTGGCTTTCCGCCCAATTGAAATAGCTCGACGAAGCCATTTCCCGCTTTCTGTGCAATTCCTTCTTCTGCTCGATTGCCTCGGCCAGGAATTCGGCGTCGTAAGCCTTCAGCAGATGCGGCTGATGGGTCTTCAGGTAGTGGCCGATCCGCTCGTTGGCGCTCTGGCTCAGGCCCATCAGGCGGTCGTAGGTTTCGCCGTCCCAATGCCAGCGCAGCCCCAATTCGAAGAATGCTGCGTTATAGGCATTGCGCTCGATTTCGTCGCGCCAGTACTGAATGGGTGAATGGTTTTCCATGACCTTCTCCTTGAATGAATGCCGAATTGATGAATCGGATGAAAAATCCCGGCGAGTTCAAAATGTAGGGTCGATGGACAATAAATAAAAATTAAATGAATTTATAAAAACCATTCGCCATGAGTTATGCATGGAAGGCGCCGAATCCACGCGCCCAAGGGCCTTCCGCGCCACCCGCAGGCAGCGCTTTTTCTTTCAACTCACGATGGCAGGCGGGCGGGTCTGCGCCCGCCGTGCCTCAGATCACGCGTTCGGCCCGCAATGTCTCCAGCTCGTCCGCGCCGTAGCCGAGCTGCCGCAGCACTTCCTCGGTGTGTTCGCCGAGCAGCGGCGAACGCGTCACCACCGTCGGGCTGTCGGACATCTTGATGGGGTTGCCCACCGTCAGGTACTTGCCGCGCACCGGGTGGTCGACCTCGACGATGGTGCCGGTCTCGCGCAGCGATTCGTCCGCGGCGATCTCCTTCATCGAGAGGATCGGCCCGCAGGGAATGTCGTACTCGTTGAGGATGTCCATGGCCTCGAACTTGGTCTTGGTCATGGTCCATTGCTCGATGCGCGCGAAGATCGGCTTCAGGTGCAGCAGGCGCGCGGCCGGCGTGGCGTAGGCCTCGTCGTTGATCCAGCCCTCTTCGCCGATGACCTTGCACACCGCCGGCCACACGGCCGCCTGCGTGATGAAGTAGATGTATGCGTTGGGGTCGGTCTCCCAGCCCTTGCACTTGAGAATGGAACCGGGCTGGCCGCCGCCCGATGCATTGCCGGCGCGCGGCACCGCATCGCCGAACTTGCCGTCGGGGTACTGCGGGTACTCGTGCATGGTGCCGGTGCGCTCCAGGCGCTGCTGGTCGCGCATCTTCACGCGGCACAGGTTGAGCACGGCGTCCTGCATGGGCGCGAGCACCTGCTGGCCACGCCCGGTGCTGTTGCGCTGGAACAGCGCGGCGAGGATGCCGAGCGCCAGGTGCAGGCCGGTGCCGCTGTCGCCGATCTGCGCGCCGGTCACGAGCGGCGGGCCGTCCTCGAAACCGGTGGTCGATGCCGCGCCGCCGGCGCACTGGGCCACGTTCTCATAAACCTTGCAGTGCTCGTACTTGCCGGGGCCAAAGCCCTTGACCGAGGCCACGATCATGCGCGGGTTGAGCTTCTGGATGTGAGCCCAGGTAATGCCCATGCGGTCGAGTGCGCCAGGCGCGAAGTTCTCGACCAGCACGTCGCAGGTCTTGATCAGGCTGTCGAGAACTTCCTTGCCCTTGGGCTTCTTGGTGTCCAGCGTGATCGAGCGCTTGTTGTGGTTCAGCATCGTGAAGTAGAGGCTGTCCGCACCGGGAATGTCGCGCAGCTGGCCGCGCGTTGCGTCGCCTTCGCCTGCACGCTCGACCTTGATCACGTCGGCGCCGAACCAGGCCAGCAGTTGGGTGCAGGTGGGGCCGGACTGCACATGGGTGAAATCGAGGATTCGAACGCCCTCGAGTGCTTTGCTCATTGACTGTCTCCTTCTTTGATCATCGTGGCTTCGACTTCTACCAGACGGGCGCGCAATTTGCGCTCCTCGGCAAAGCGGGCGGTCTCGTCGCGAACGATGGCAACGATGCCCGTGACCTCGTGATCGGCGGAGAACAGCATCGACACCGTGAAGGCGATCGACAGCGTGTGCCCGTCCTTGTGCAGCGCCGGTACGCGCAGCAGGTCGGCGCCGTACTTGGTGACGCCGGTTTCCATCGTCTTGTTGTAGCCGTCCCAGTGCCGCTGGCGTTGGCGCTGGGGAATGATCAGGTCGAGCGACTTGCCGAGCGCCTCGGCTTCGGTGAAGCCGAAGATGCGCTCGGAGGCGCGGTTCCACAGCGTGATCGCGCCTGCCGCATCGCACACCATGATCGCGTCGCCGGCGCCTTCGACGAGCTGCTTGAAATCCAGGTTCGTTTGCATACGTGCCTCCCGGCGCTACCTGTCTACATGTCGTCGTTCACTGCAGGGGGTGAAGCCCCCCGCAGCGAACCCGGCCTACACAGCCTTGGCTTCGCGCAGGTTGGAGATCTGGTCCTTGCTGTAGCCCAGCTCCGCCAGCACTTCGTCGGTGTGCTCGCCCAGGAGCGGCGAGCCGGTGATCTCGGGCTTGAGGTCCGAGAACTTGATGGGGCTGCCCACGGTGAAGTAGCTGCCGCGCTCCTTGTGCGGCACTTCGACGATGGAGCCGCTGGCGCGCAGCGACGGGTCGTGCAGCAGCTCCTTCATCGTCAGCACCGGCGCGCAGGGAATGTCGAACTTGCGCAGGATGTCGACCGCCTCGAACTTGGTCTTGTCGGCCAGCCAGCCTTCGATGGTCGCGAAGATGTCGGTGATGTGCGGCTGGCGTGCCTTCGGGGTCGTGTAGTCGGGGTCGGTCTTCCACTCGGGCTTGCCGATGGCGTCGCAGATCGGAGCCCAGGCATGGCCCTGCACCGTGAAGTAGATGTAGGCGTTCGGGTCGGTCTCCCAGCCCTTGCACTTGAGCACCCAGCCCGGCTGGCCGCCGCCGCCGGCATTGCCGCCGCGCGGCACCACGTCGCTGAAGGTGCCGTGCGGGTACTGCGGGTATTCCTCCAGGTAGCCAAGTTTGTCGAGGCGCAGCTGGTCGCGCATCTTCACGCGGCACAGGTTGAGCACCGCGTCCTGCATCGCGCAGGCCACGCGCTGGCCCTTGCCGGTCTGCTGGCGGCCGATGATGGCCGTGAGGATGCCGATGGCCAGGTGCATGCCGGTGTTGCTGTCGCCAAGGGCGGCAGCGCTCACGGTGGGCGGGCCGTCCCAGAAGCCGGTGGTCGATGCGGCACCGCCTGCGCACTGCGCGACGTTCTCGTACACCTTCAGGTCGTCGTAGTGGTGGCCGTCGCTGAAGCCCTTGACCGAGGCGACGATCATCTTCGGGTTGAGTTCCTGGATGCGTTCCCAGGTGAAGCCCATGCGGTCGAGCGCACCTGGGCCGAAGTTCTCGACCAGCACGTCGGATTCGCGGATCAGCTTCTCCAGCACGACCTTGCCTTCGGGCTGCTTGGTGTCCAGCGTCAGCGAGCGCTTGTTGCTGTTGAGCATGGTGAAGTACAGCGCATCGACATCGGGAATGTCGCGCAGCTGCGAACGCGTGACGTCGCCGGCGCCGGGGCGCTCGACCTTGATGACGTCGGCGCCGAACCAGGCCAGCATCTGCGTGCAGGCGGGACCGGCTTGCACGTGCGTGAAGTCGATGATCTTGATGCCGCTGAGTGGTTTGTTGTTGCTGCTCATTTGGATATCTCCTTGAATGATGGAACTCGGGTTACTTCTTCTTCGCCGTGCTGGGGTTCAGGCTCGTGATGCGGCCGCTTTCAGTGCCCGCGGTCTCGTCGATGACGGCATTGATCAGGGTCGGCCGGCCCGAGGCAACGGCCTCGGCCAGGGCCTTCTGGAGTTCATCGGCAGTGGTGGCATGCACGCCGACGCCGCCGAAGGCTTCCATCAGCTTGTCGTAGCGCGCGTTCTTGACGAACACGGTGGGCGCCACGTCGGGTGTGCCGCTGGCGTTCACGTCGGTGCCGCGGTAGACGCCGTTGTTGTTGAAGACGATGACGCAGATGGGCAGGTTGTAGCGGCAGATGGTTTCCACTTCCATGCCGCTGAAGCCGAAGGCGCTGTCGCCCTCGATGGCGATCACCGGCTTGCCGGTGACCACGGCCGCGGCCACCGAGAAGCCCATGCCGATGCCCATGATCCCCCAGGTGCCCACGTCGAGGCGCTTGCGCGGCTCGTACATGTCGACGATGCTGCGCGCGAAGTCGAGCGTGTTGGCGCCTTCGTTGACGACGATGGCATCGGGCCGCGCCTTCACCTGGTCGCGGATCACGCTGAGCGCGCCGTGGAAGTTCATCGGCGAGGGCCGCGCGGCCAGCGTGACGGCCATCTTCGACAGGTTCTTGTCCTTGCGCTCGGCAATCGCGCCGGTCCACTCGGCCGGCGGCTTGGCCCACTTGGCATCGATGCCGGCCAGCAGCGCGGCAACGCAGGAGCCGATGTCGCCGATCACGGGTGCTTCGATGGCGACGTTGCTGTCGATCTCGGTCGGCGCGATGTCGATCTGGATGAATTGCTTGGCGCCCTTTTCCTGCGCCCAGGTCTTGCCCTTGCCGTGCGAGAGCAGCCAGTTCAGGCGCGCGCCGACCAGCAGCACGACGTCGGCTTCCTGCAGCACGTAGGAGCGCGCGGCAGCGGCCGACTGCACATGGGTGTCGGGCAGCAGGCCCTTGGCCATCGACATCGGCAGGTAGGGAATGCCGGTCTTCTCGACGAATGCACGGATGTCGGCATCGGCCTGTGCATAGGCGGCGCCTTTGCCGAGCAGGATCAGCGGGCGCTTTGCGCCCTTGAGCAGGTCGAGCGCGCGCTTGACGGCGTCGGGCGCGGGGATCTGGCGCGGCGCGGGGTCGACCACCTTGATGAGCGACTTCTTGCCGGCAGCAGCGTCCATGGTCTGGGCGAACAGCTTGGCGGGCAGGTCGAGGTACACACCGCCCGGGCGGCCCGACAGCGCAGCGCGGATGGCGCGTGCAATGCCCACGCCGATGTCTTCAGCATGCAGCACGCGGAAGGCGGCCTTGCACAGCGGCTTGGCGATGGCGAGCTGGTCCATTTCCTCGTAGTCGCCCTGCTGCAGGTCGACGATCTCGCGCTCGCTGGAGCCGCTGATGAGGATCATCGGAAAGCAGTTGGTGGTGGCGTTGGCCAGCGCGGTGAGGCCGTTGAGAAAACCGGGGGCCGACACGGTCAGGCAGATGCCGGGCTTCTGCGTGAGGAAGCCTGCGGCTGCTGCGGCGTTGCCGGCGTGCTGCTCGTGGCGGAACGAGATGACGCGCAGGCCTTCGGCCTGGGCCATGCGCGTGAGGTCGGTGATCGGGATGCCGGGCAGGCCGAAGATGGTGTCGATGTCGTTGAGCTTGAGCGCATCGATGACAAGATGGAAGCCGTCGATGGTCTCGGCGGCCGGCGCGTCTTCCGTCAAGCTCTTGATGGCGCGAACCACTTGTTCGCCATCGGCATCGCGGGTTTTCACGGGCTTGAGGGCATCGTCCAGCGTGGTGGTTGCCTCTTTCTCTGTTCTGACTGAAGACATGTCTCTCCTTCTGCATGGGTGAATGGCCAAGGCCCGAGCCAAGACTATGATTCGGGCTCAAGCTTTCGGCCGTTGACCTCGGTCAACTTTCCCGAAAACGGCGCGCCCCGATGAATGGCGCCGGCAGCGAAAAAATCGAGCAAGACGGTGACCATGACGTTGTTGGAAAACCACCCGGAGAAAAACATCATTCGTGCCCAGCTCCGGCAGAACATCCTTCTCAAGGACCTGAGCGAAGCCGACCGCGCCGAACTGGAAACCCATCTCGTCATCGTGGACGGCAACAAGGGCGAATTCCTGTTGCATCAGGGCGTGCGGGAGATGGAGCAATACTTCATCCTCGACGGCATCCTCAAGCGGGTGGTGAGCAACCCGGAGGGCAAGGAAATGATCCTTCGCTTCGCCGACGAGAACGACATGGAAACGAGCTATGCCGCGCTGCGGCTGGGCACGCCCACGCCTTACGGCATCGTCTGCGTGACGAAGGCGCGGGTGGCGAGCCTTCCGCTGAAGGAATGGATCGCCTTTCTGAACCGGCATGCGGAGACGAAGGAACTGTTCGAGTTCCTGGTGATGCGGGGCATGAGCGAGATCATGGCGCACACGATCACGCTGCATTTGCTCGATGCGGCGGGGCGCGTGCATCGGTTCATCCGAAAGCATCCGGAGCTCGAGGACCGGATTCCGAGCAAGGAGCTGGCTTCGTATCTGAATCTCTCAGCAGAAACCCTTAGTCGGTTGAGGAAGCGCGGGAAGATTTAGCTTCTTTCGTTCGTTCGGGTTTGTTCGGGGTGCGTGCGAATGACACCGGGTACTCCCCTCCGCGAATGTCCCCCGTCGGCGTGATCGCGCCCCCGAAAGAAACCTACGTCTGCTTCGCCGAAGCAAAGCGCCTCGTACTGGCCATCAACCTGAGCTGGTTGTGGACACCACTGACGCCTGACACCTCCGCAGCAACCGCCTCGGCCTGCGCCCGCTCATCGCTGTTGAGCACGATGCCGCGCAGCATCACCTCGCCCTGGTTCGCAGTGATCGTCACGTTGATGTCGCGCGTGGCCTCATGCTCCTTCAGCGCGGCGCGCACACGCGCTTCCAGCGCCATGTTGGCAAGCAGCGCACGCGACGCCGGCGTTTCTGCGAACTCGGGGCGGTTCACCATCAGGCGGATCTGCTCGACGCAGCTCTCGACCGACAAGCGGTCGGTGTTGAGCACCAGGTCGTAGAGCACCGGGTCGCCCCAGGTCACGCCGAACTGCGCGTGCATGCGCGCGGCATGGGCCTGGTCGCTGCGGCGGATCTCGGCTTCGGCAAATTCGGCGTCGTCGGTTTCGAGGTCGCCCATCAGCCACTCGACGCGCTTCTTCAGCGAGCGCGTGATGCGCACGCACACCACGTGCGGCACCGGCCGCAGCAGGCAGGTGGCACCCCAGCCGCGCAGCACCACATTGCCACGGTCGGCCAACGCGAACAGTTCCTCGGCCGTGTAGAGCGCCACGCTGCGCGAGTCGGTGGTCAGGCGCTCCACCAGGCCGGCCTTGCCGCCGCGCAGCCGGCCGATCAGGCTCGTGGAGACCTGCATGCGGTCTGCCACGTGCTCGATGACTTCATGTCGCATCACGGCGAGGCCGAGCGTTTCGGCGAGCTTCAGCGAAACGTCTTTCGCGAGGGAACCCATCTCCTGGGTCAGTGCGATCACAGGCATGTCTTTGGCTCCTCGTTGTGTTTCAGTCCACCGGCCGTTCGACCGCGAACTCGTCGGGCTTCTTCGGCTTTCTGTTGAGCAGCGCCAGCGCCTTCGAGATCAGCGGCCAGAACAGCAGCACCAGCGCCAGCGTGGTGATGCCGCCGACCAGCGGGTTCGAGAACATCACCATCACGTCGCCCTGCGACACCAGCATGGCCTGGCGGAAGGAGTCTTCGGCCTTGTCGCCGAGCACCAGCGCAAGCACCAGCGGCGCGAGCGGAAAGTCGAGCTTCTTGAAGAGATAGCCCATAACGCCGAAGCCGAGCATGAACCAGATGTCGAGCATCGCGTTGTGCACGGTGTAGGCGCCGATCGCGCAGATCACGATGATCACCGGCGCGATGATCGAGAACGGAATACGCAGGATCGACGCGAACAGCGGCACGGTGCTGAGCACCACGATCAGGCCGACGATGTTGCCGAGGTACATGCTGGCGATCAGGCCCCAGACGAAGTCTTTCTGCTCGACGAACAGCAGCGGCCCGGGTTGCAGGCCCCAGATCAGCAGGCCGCCCAGCAGCACCGCTGCGGTTGGCGAGCCGGGAATGCCCAGCGCCAGCATGGGCAGCAGTGCGCTGGTGCCGGCGGCGTGCGCGGCGGTCTCGGGTGCGACCACGCCTTCCATTTCGCCGGTGCCGAACTTGGCGCCCTTCTTCGACATCTTCTTGGCAAGGCCATAGCTCATGAACGAGGCCGGCGTCGCGCCGCCGGGCGTGATGCCCATCCAGATGCCGATGAGCGAGCTGCGGATGGAGGTCACCCAGTATTTGGGCAGCTGCTTCCACGTTTGCCACACCACCTTGGGATCGATCTTCGCGCTCTTGCCCGAGAACTTCAGGCCCTCTTCCATCGACAGCAGAATTTCGCCGATGCCGAACAGGCCGATCACCGCAATCAGGAAGTCGAAGCCGCGCATCAGCTCGGGCTGGCCGAAGGTCAGGCGCAGCTGGCCGGTGACGGTGTCCATGCCCACGCTCGCGAGTGCGAAGCCCAGCGCCATCGACGCCAGGATCTTGAAGGGCGAGCCCTTGCCCATGCCGACGAAGCTGCAGAAGGTCAGCAAGTACACCGCGAAGAATTCGGGCGAGCCGAACTTGAGCGCGAACTTGGCGACCAGCGGCGCGAGGAAGGTGATCATCACCACCGCGAGAAAGGCGCCCACGAACGACGATGTGAAGGCTGTCGTGAGTGCCGCGCCAGCCTGCCCGTTCTGCGCCATCGGATAGCCGTCGAAGGTGGTGGCCACCGACCACGGCTCGCCCGGTATGTTGAACAGGATCGAGGTGATGGCCCCGCCGAACAGCGCCCCCCAGTAGATGCACGACAGCATGATGATGGCCGAGGTCGGCGACATCGTGAAGGTGAGCGGCAGCAGGATCGCCACGCCGTTGGCGCCGCCAAGGCCGGGCAGCACGCCGATCAACACGCCGAGAATGATGCCGACGAACATCAGGCCGATGTTCATCGGCGTGAGGATCACTGAAAAGCCCTGCATCAGGGCACTGATTTCTTCCATTTCGCTTGTGCTCCGTGAGTAGGTTCAGTAGCCGAGGAATCGAAGCGGATCGAGAGTGCCCTTGAACAGCGGCACCTTGAACCAGACCTCGAACATGAAGAAAAACAGCGTGTTGACCGCCAGCGCGGCAAGCACGCTCTTGAACCACGCGTACTTGCCCAGCACCACCATGAACAGCGCGATGTAGATCGCCGATGCCAGGTAGATGCCGAGGAAGGTGATCGCCAGCACGTAGACCGTGGCCGGCACCAGCACCGACAGCACGCGCTTGAGCTGCACCGAATCGACGAAGACCGCGGTGTTGCGGCTCTTGCCGAGCAGTGCCTGGTAGAGGATGCCGGCGCCCGAGATCGTGATGATCACGCCGATGAAGAACGGAAAGTAGCCCGCGCCGGGGCCGTCGCTGGTCCAGCCCGCGCCCAGCTTGCGCGCCTCGAAGACCACCACCAGGCCGATCACCAGCAGCGCCAATGCCACCACCGCTTCGACCAGGTGGGTGGAGATGCCCGAACGCGCCGGGCCCTCGGATGTTTCGTCGTGCTCCATGGAGCCCCCATCGTGGTTGTGTGTGAGAAAGAAGGAAGGGACGGATGCGGCGCGCACGCCGTCCGTCGGGCCGCCGGCACTCTGTGGGTGCCGCGCGGCGCGTGCCGCCGTCGCGACCTGTCGGCTACTTGTTGCTTGCGAGGAAGCCCGCGTCAGCCATCAGCGTGCGGTGCGTGGCCTCGGCCTCGGTGAGCCATTTCGCAAAGGCGTCGCCGGTCATGAAGGTCGGGTTGAAGGCCCCCTTCTCCATGTACTCCTTCCACTCCGGCGTGGCGGCGACCTTGACCAGCAGGTCCTTGTAGAACGCGAGCTGGTCGGGCGTCACGCCGGGCGGCATGAAGATGCCGCGCAGCATCGTGTACTTGGTGGGCACGCCCGCTTCCTTGCAGGTGGGAATGTCGTTCCACGACTGCGTGTCCGTGACCTTGGCCTTGAACGGCATGCGCTCGTCGTCGAACACGCACAGCGCGCGCAGCTTGCCCGCACGCCACTGCGCCACCGCCTCGATCGGGTTGTTCACCGTCGAATTCACATGGCCGCCCACCAGCTGCACCGCCACCTCGCCGCCACCCTTGAACGGCACGTAGATGAACTTGGTGCCGGTCGCTTTCTCGAGCGCGACCGTGATGATCTGGTCTTCCTGCTTCGAGCCCGTGCCGGCCATCTTGAACTTGCTCGGCCCCGCGGTCTTCACCGCGGTGATGTACTCGCCGGCGTTCTTGTAGGGCTCGGTCGCGTTGGTCCACAGCACGAACTGGTCGAGGGCCAGCATGGCGACCGGTGTCATGTCTTTCCAGTTGAAAGGCACGCCCGTAGCCATCGGCGTGGTGAACAGGTTCGACAGCGAGATGACGATCTTGTGCGGATCGCCCTTGGCCTCCTTCACCGCCAGAAAGCCCTCGGCGCCCGCGCCGCCCGACTTGTTGACGACGATCAGAGGCTCTTTCATCAGCTTGTATTTGATGACGATGCCCTGCAGCAGGCGCCCCATCTGGTCGGCGCCTCCGCCGGTGCCGGCGGGAATCACGAACTCCACCGGCTTGGTGGGTTCCCATGCGAGGGCGGGCGTGGCGGCTGCCAGCGCCAGAACGGCCGCGGCAACGACCTTCGTACGGCCCAGAACGAGCGAAGCGATCTTCTTCATCAGGTTGTCTCCTGTGTAGTGTTTCGCTCTTTTTTGTTCTTGGATCTGAGCAGAGATACGGACCGGCACGATGGTGCGCGCCACTGATTCACGCCTGCTTGATCGCGGTCAACTTTTCGCAGATTTCGTATTCGGGTTAGCCCGCGCTGGCGGGCCCTGCGCGTCCTGTCATCGCCAAGCCTATAAAATCGCGGCGCGCAGCGGGGTCTCCTCTCCTCTCGCCTCAATCCGTCTTCGTAGTTCAATGGATAGAACGGGGTCCTCCTAAGACTCAGATACAGGTTCGATTCCTGTCGAAGGCACCAAGGACCCGAATCACGGCGTCTCATCCAACATCAGAAACCCGCACGCTTCAAGGTGTTGCGGGTTTTTCTTTGCCTCGCGACGATGCACCGCGTAGCATCCGATCTCCCAGAAATACCGTTACTTTTGCCGGTATCCCGGAAATCCCCCTGACGAGATACCGTTAAGGAGTAGAGATGGCACTGACGGACACGTTTGTTAGGCAGGTGAAGCCCACCGGGAAGGCTATCGGCGACAAATATGCCGACGGCGCCGGCATGTACCTGTTGGTGAAGACTGCCGGGAAATACTGGCGAATGGATTACACCTTCGCCGGCAAGCGGAAAACGCTGGCGCTGGGAACCTACCCCGAGGTCTCGCTGGCCAAAGCTCGGGATCGCCGCGCCGCCGCCCGCGAGCTGCTGGCAGACGGGACTGACCCGAGCGCGGCCAAGCGCGAAGAAAAGAGAGCC
The DNA here is from genome assembly GCF_900111625.1 of Variovorax sp. OV084. Lineage (NCBI taxonomy): Bacteria > Pseudomonadati > Pseudomonadota > Betaproteobacteria > Burkholderiales > Comamonadaceae > Variovorax > Variovorax sp. OV084. The sequence goes on from NZ_FOII01000013.1 coordinate 185,828, forward strand.
CGAGCCGACGCAGCGGCGAATACGTTCGAGGCGGTTGCGCGCGAGTGGCTGGGAAAGACTGCGGCCAAACGAGCGAGTGGAACGCAGCTCAAGGTCAAGACATGGCTCGAGAAGGATGTGTTCCCCTTCATCGGCAAGATGCCCATGTCCACCATCGGTCCGCGCGACATTCTGGAGCGAGTTGTCCGCAAGCTGGAAGCACGCGGCGCTATCGATACCGCCCATCGCGTCAAGCAGCTTTGCGGGCAGGTGTTTCGCTTCGCAGTGGTGTCAGGACTGGCAGAGAGGGACGTAACCGCCGATCTGAGCGAAGCTCTGGCCTCGAAAGCGACCAAGCACTTCGCCGCCATCACCGAGCCCAAGCGAGTCGGAGACCTGATGCGCTCGATCCATGTCTATAACGGCCACCCCACTACCGTTGCCGCGCTGAAGCTTTCCCCTCTGCTGTTTGTTCGGCCTGGCGAGTTGCGCACCGCGGAATGGGCTGAGATCGACCTGGACGCGGCCGAGTGGCGCATCGCCGGCCCGAAGATGAAAATGAAGGTCGATCACGTCGTGCCGCTCGCAGCCCAAGCGGTAGAGATCCTGCGGAACCTCCACCCGATCACAGGCCACGGACGCTACGTCTTTCCCAGCATACGGACGGGTGAACGCCCCATGAGTGAGAACACGATCAATGCCGCTCTGCGCGGGATGGGGTACAGCGCCGAAGTCCACACGGCCCATGGCTTCAGAGCCACCGCGCGGACCATCATGGACGAGGTGCTTGGCGAGCGCGTGGACTTCATCGAGCATCAGCTCGCCCACACGGTCAAGGATGCCAACGGTCGTGCGTACAACCGCACCGCACATCTCCCCGCGCGTCGGGAAATGATGCAGCGCTGGGCGGACTACCTAGACAAGCTGCGCATCGGTGCCGACGTGATTCCCTTGAAGCCGCGCCAGATGACATAGCGCCAAGTCCGCGCGCTCCTGCCAAGCCAGCTAGATGAGTGCCACGACATGTCCTCGTTTTCTCTCTCATGAGATCGCGATGCCGCAGTTGGGCCGCAGTCTGTGCACAGATTCTGGCAGCAATGCTGGATCGCGCCGGTCGGGATGGCCGCTGTCAGTCGAGGCTGTGTGAGAACGCATTGAATCCATGAATACCGTCGCCTAGATTGAGACAACGCCACGAACTGGGTTGCCACATGAAGCGATTCATCGAGCCAGGGGATCGAAGCCAGACCACGCTGCTGCCAGAGTGCCTTGACTGTTAGCGCCAGTGCAATCGAGATCAGCGGTGCCAGTCGAACATTGACCAGGGGCTGGAGCTGGTTCCGGTAGGAGCCAACTGTGGATAACTATA
>NZ_FOII01000057.1:0-1321 GCF_900111625.1 Variovorax sp. OV084
TGAATCGCCCCGGCTTTTGTGGAGGCTCAACACTCTGAGAGGATTGAGCCATGAAGAAATCGAACAAGTTCTCACCCGAGGTGCGTGAGCGCGCGGTGAGGATGGTGCAGGAGCACCGTGGGGAGTACCCGTCGCTGTGGGCTGCGATCGAATCGATTGCACCGAAGATCGGCTGCGTGCCGCAGACGCTGAACGAATGGGTCAAGCGCGATGAGGTCGACAACGGCGTACGCGAAGGCGTGACGACCAGCGAGGCCCAGCGGATGAAGGAGCTCGAACGCGAGGTCAAGGAGCTACGCCGAGCCAACGAGATCCTCAAGCTGGCGAGTGCGTTTTTCGCCCAGGCGGAGCTCGACCGCCGGCTGAAGTCCTGAGGGATTTCATCGACAAGCATCGTGACACCTTCGGGGTCGAGCCGATCTGCAAAGTCTTGCAGATCGCCCCGTCGGGCTACCGGCGGCACGCGGCACTGCTGCGCGAGCCGCACAAGCGCTGCGCCAGAGCACACCGCGACGATGTCCTCATGCCGGCGATACAGCGCGTCTGGCAGGCCAACATGCAGGTCTATGGGGCCGACAAGGTCTGGAGGCAACTGGCGCGCGAGGGCACCGCTGTGGCGCGCTGCACAGTCGAGCGGCTGATGCGGCGTCTGGGACTGCGGGGCGTGATGCGCGGTAAGGTGGTGAAGACCACGATCAGCGATTCCAGAGCGCCATGCCCGCTGGATCGGGTCAACCGGCAGTTTCGGGCGCAGCGACCGAACCAACTGTGGGTCTCGGACTTCACTTACGTGTCGACATGGCAGGGCTGGCTGTACGTCGCCTTCGTGATCGATGTGTTCGCCCGGCGCATCGTGGGCTGGCGGGTCAGCAGTTCAATGCGCACGGACTTCGTGCTCGATGCTTTGGAGCAAGCGCTGTACGACCGTCAGCCCGAGCGCGACGGCAGCTTGATTTGTCACTCCGATCGCGGCTCGCAATACGTCAGCATCCGGTACACCGAACGGCTCGCGGAGGCTGGCATTGAGCCATCAGTGGGCAGCAAAGGTGATTCGTACGACAACGCCCTGGCCGAGACGATCAACGGCCTCTACAAGGCCGAGCTGATCCATCGCCGGGCACCGTGGAAGACCAAGGAGGCGGTGGAGTTCGCAACACTCGAGTGGGTGTCCTGGTTCAACCACCATCGCCTGCTCGAACCCATCGGCTACATCCCGCCTGCAGAAGCTGAGGCAAACTATTACCGGCAACTCGCCAGTCAAACCGCCACGATGGCGGCATGACTTAAACCAACCGGCCTCCATGAAAGCCGGGGCGATTCA
>NZ_FOII01000011.1:0-187765 GCF_900111625.1 Variovorax sp. OV084
TTCTTCACCGCCAACAATCAACGCCCCAGAAGAAGCATCAACTGCCTCGAACACCAGTGGCATTCATCAGCGAAGCCCACGAGTATATGACAGATCTGGGGCCGTGCAAGACCAGCCCAAAGAAACTTGAAAAGGGGCCTCTTCGAGCCCCTCCATACAGAGCCCATCTCCCTGCCGTCAAGCCCTGACATTGGCTCCTCCGATAATCCGCGCCACATGGCACTCATCACACTCCTCGACGCCCAACTGGCGTTCGGTCACGTCCCGCTGCTGGATCATGCGGACTTTTCTCTTCTCGAATCAGAGCGCATCGGCCTGATCGGCCGCAACGGCGCGGGCAAGTCTTCCCTGCTCAAGATACTGGGCGGCCTGGAGAAGACCGACGACGGCACCCTCCAGTTGCAGCAGAACCTCCGGGTGGCCTATGTGGCCCAGGAACCTCTTCTAGATATGGATGCGGATGTCTTCACCGCAGCCAGCCAGGGCCTAGCCCCCGTCATTGCCATTCGCGATCTCTATCTCTCCGGTGCGGACGGCCTTGACCTGGATGCCCTCCAGTCTCAAATCGAAGCCTTCGACGCCTGGAACTGGGAGCAGCGCGTGGAAGAAACGCTACACCGCCTGCACCTCGATCGCAACGCCCGCGTCGGCTCTCTCTCCGGCGGCACCCGCAAGCGCGTCGCCCTGGCGCAGGCCCTGGTGGCCGCGCCAGACGTCCTTCTGCTCGACGAGCCCACCAACCACCTGGACCTCGACTCCATCGAATGGCTTGAACAGCTGCTGATTGACTTCAAGGGCAGCGTCGTTACCGTCACCCATGACCGCAGCTTCCTGAACCGCGTCGCCACCCGCATCGTGGAGCTGGACCGAGGCAAGCTGGGCTCCTACCCCGGCAACTTCGAGCAATACCTGCTGCAGAAGGAAGAGCAGCTCGCCCAGGAGGCCGTCATCAGCGCCAAGGCCGACAAGCTCCTGGCCCAGGAAGAAATCTGGATCCGCAAGGGCGTGGAAGCCCGCCGCACCCGCAGCCAGAGCCGCATCACCCGCCTGCAGGAACTGCGCGCCAGCCGCGTCGCCCGCCGGGAAGTGCAAGGCAGCGTCAACATGGACGTCGCCTCCGGCCAGTCCAGCGGCAAGATCGTGGCCGAGCTCACCGAGGCCACCAAATCCTTCGGCGAAAAGACCGTCATCCGCAAGTTCAGCGGCACCATCCTGCGCGGCGACAAGGTCGGGCTGCTCGGCCCCAACGGCGCGGGCAAGACGACCCTGCTGAAGCTGATCCTGGGCGAGCTCGAGCCCGACAGCGGCAAGATCCGCCGCGGCACCAACCTGCAGGTGGCGTACTTCGACCAGATGCGCGACAAGCTCGACCTCGACGCCACCCTGGAAGACTTCATCAGCCCCGGCAGCGAGTGGATTGAGATCGGCTCGCAGAAGAAGCACGTCAAGAGCTACCTCTCGGACTTCCTCTTCTCCCCCGCGCGTGCCAACTCCCCCGTGCGTTCGCTCAGCGGCGGGGAGCGCAACCGCCTGCTGCTGGCGCGCCTGTTCGCGCGCCCGGCCAACGTGCTGGTGCTCGACGAGCCGACCAACGACCTCGACATCGACACCCTGGAGTTGCTCGAGAACCTGCTGCAGGACTACGACGGCACCGTGTTCCTCGTGAGCCACGACCGGACCTTCCTCGACAACGTGGTCACCAGCACCATCGCCTACGAAGGCGACGGCAACTGGCGCGAGTACGAAGGCAGCGTGCAGGACTGGCTGATCCAGTCCAAGCGCGCCCGCGAGATCGCCGAGCAGCGCGCGGCCGCGGCACCCGCCCCGGCACCAGCCCCCCCACCCGCCCCGGCTGCGGAAGCCACCGCCCCCAAGGCATCAGGCGCCCGCAAGAAACTCTCCTATAAAGAGCAGCGCGAACTCGACACCCTCCCCGCCCAGATCGCAGCCCTCGAAGCCGAGCAGACGCGCATCACCGAAATGCTCGAACTCGACGGCGGCGCCATCTACGCCAGCGACGCGTCGCGCGCCGCCGAACTGGCCGAGCGCCACGCCAGGATCGACGACGAACTGCTCTCCGCCCTGGAGCGCCAGGAAGAGCTCACCGCCGGACGCTGACACCCGTCGGCGCCGATCGTCCGCCCGTCCGACGCCGGGCGGGCGCCGACTAGGCTATATATGCGGCTCACCCTTCCAAGCCCCGGGAAAGCCGCATGCCTTCTTCCTTCCAGACGTTCTTGCGCCGATCCACTGCGCTTCTCGCGCTGCTGATCCTCGGTGCCTGCGCACAGCTGCCCCAGAACGTCGACCGGCCCGTCTCGACCGCTCTCGCCTCACCAGCCGCCGGCACCGCGATGGCCGACCTGGTGCAGCAGCGCCGGCAGACCGACAAGGCCCGCTACGAATCCGGCTTCCTGCTCCTGGGCGGTCCGCAGGCCGCCTACGGCAGCCGGCTCGCGCTGATCGAGGGTGCCCAGAAGACGCTGGACCTGCAGTACTACGCGATCCACGCCGATGCCAGCACCGGCCGCCTGCTGCGCGGCCTGCGCTCGGCGGCCGAGCGCGGCGTGCGGGTGCGCGTGCTGCTCGACGACTTCCACACCACCGGCCGCGACGCATTGGTGCTGGGCCTGGCCTTCATCCCGAACATCGAGATGCGCCTGTTCAACCCGCTGGCCGGCTCGCGCGACTCCACCTTCAGCCGCCTGCTCAATTCGATCGACGACGCCTCGCGCATCCAGCAGCGCATGCACAACAAGCTGTTCCTGGCCGACAACGTGCTCGGCGTCACGGGCGGGCGCAACCTCGGCGATGCGTATTTCGGCAACGCGACAAACGGCAACTTCGTCGATGTCGACGTGCTGGCGGCCGGACCCATCGTGCAAGACCTCTCGCGCAGCTTCGACAGCTACTGGAACAACGAGCGCGCCTATCCGGTGCAATCGCTGGTCACGCGCGAGGAACTGCAGGCCATGCGCGACCGCGCGCGCAAGGCCGACCAGGAGCTGGCCGAAGAATCTGCCAGCCAGCAGAAAGCCTCGGACAACGCCCCTCCCACCGCCGAACAGCGCGCCCGCGCATGGGACGAGAAGCCGCTGGACCTGCGCACCGCCACCTTCGTCTGGGCGCCAGCCGCGATGCTGGCGGACAAGCCCGGCAAGATCCCCGCCGATTCAGGCCCCGAAAGCGCGAAAGCACCGGGCCTCCTGGTCAGCCGGCCCGGCGACAAGGCCGGCACCTCGCCCGGTGCGGCCTCGCTGGAAGCCGCGTCCGATCTGGCCGCCAGCGGCGACACCGTGGTCGAAGGCCTGCTGCAGCTGATCGGCCAGGCGCGCGCCGACCTGCTCATCATCTCGCCCTACTTCGTGCCCGGAAAAGACATGCTGCAAGCCTTTTCCGCAGCCCGCACCCGGGGCGTGCGCATCCGCGTGCTGACCAACTCGCTGGCCTCGAACGACGCGCCAGTGGCGCACGTGGGCTACGCGCGCCACCGCGAGGAGTTGCTCGGAATGGGCATCGAGCTCTACGAACTGCGCAGCGAACAGGCGGGCTTCGGCAACGTCTTCGGCTCCTCGGGCGGCAGCAGCGCCACCGGCGAATCGCGCGCCATGCTGCACTCCAAGGTGCTGGTGATGGACGGCCGTCTGCTGGTGGTCGGCTCGATGAACCTCGACCTGCGATCGCAACTGCAGAACACCGAGATCGCGCTGCTGATCCGCAGCAACGAACTCTCGCGCGCCGCGTCCGAGCAGATCGAACGCGGCATGCGCGAGCGCTCGTGGCATGTCGAGCTGGTCGACGGCTCCCTGCTGTGGCGCGCGCCCGAGGGCAGCGGCCTGAAGGACACCACCACCGAGCCCGATGCCAGCGCCACGCTGCGGCTGCTGCTCAAGCTATTCGGGCCGCTGGCGCCCGACCAGCTTCTGTAGACGCCGTCAGTGCTTGTGCTGGTGCGCCGAACCGCCTGCATCGGCACCTTCGGGCGCCCCCACCGGCAGCGTCACGTCCAGCGCGGTCTTCACGCCCTTGGCGTCCTCGAACTTCAGCGTCATCGGCACGGTCGCGCCCTTGGCCAGCGCGCCCTTCAGGTCCATCATCATCACGTGATAGCCGCCGGGCTTGAGCTCGACGGTCTGGCCCGCGGGCAGGTCGAGGCCGCCGGTCAGTTCGCGCATCTTCATGGTGTCGCCTTCCATCTTCATCTCGTGCACTTCGGCAATGCCGGCGGCCGGGGTGGAGATGCTCACCAGCTTCGTGCCGGTGGGCGCAGTGAGCTTCATGAAGGCACCGGTGCCGCTCTGGCCCGGCACCGACTGGCGCACCCAGCCGTCGCGTACGTCGACCGTGGCCACGCCCTGCGCCACCACGTTCAACTTGGCGGCCGGGCTCTTCAGGCCGGCGGTCGAGTTGCCCGAGGCCGGCACCTCGGCCCAGTCGGCCACGCCGGTGTCGCAGGTCTGCAGCACCTTGAACCACAGCGTGCCGGGCGTCGCTGGCACCTTGCCGCGCAGCACGAACTCGGCGCGTTCGCTGCCGGGCAGCGCGTTCTCGGGCTTTTCTGCCGTCCAGCGCACTTCGCCATCACCGCTCTTCTGCACATCGAGCTTCCAGCCCTTGCGCTCCTGCGCATCGCTCAGCACGAAGCCCTTGGGCAGGCGCACGGCGAGGCCGGTGGTGGCCTTGGCGCCTTCGCAGGCGTGGCCGACACGGAAAGCGGCGTTGTAGTCGCTACCGACGGTGGCACCGCCCGGCGGCAGGGTGACGTGCGCCACGGCGGCGCCCATGCCCGCCAGCATGGCGCAGGCAGCAGCGGTCTTGAGGGCGGTCATCGAAGTCTTGTTCATATCGTGTCCTTGCAGTTGGAGTGAAAGAGTCAAAGGTCGAACTTGAGTTCGGCCACGTAGGTGCGCTGCGGGTACGGGTGGAAGGCCCAGTACTTGTTGTTGTTCAGGTTGTCGATGCCGAAGGACGCGCTCCATTGCTTGTCGATCCGGTAGCGTATGCGCGCGTCGACCACGAAGAACTTCGAGAAGCCCATGTACGCGAAGCCGTTGGGGTCGCTGTTGTCGAGCGTGCCGTACTGCTTGCCGCTGTAGCGCGCGCCGACGGTGTAGCTCCAGTTGGCGTCCGGCCGGTAGGTGGCGAGCAGCGTGGCGCGCACCTTCGGCACGCGCGGCTGGTCGTGGCCGACGCTGGCGGGAAAGCCGCTGTTGGCGGTGATCTTCGAGCGGGTCAGCGTGAGGCTGCCGCCGAGGTCGAGCCCCCGCACGCCCACGTCGACCGCATTCATCGCCACCTCGAGCCCGCGCGTGCGGATGGCGTCGACGTTCTGCACCGTGCTCACGAGGTTGGTGAGGGCCTGCGTGTAGAGCGCGTCCTTCGTGTTCTCGAAGAACAGCGTGGTGCGCAGCACGCCGTCGAGCCCCCAGCCCTTCAGGTCGCGCTCGGCGCTGAGCTCGGTGGTCCACGAGCGTTCGGGGCGCAGGTTCGGATTGGTGTTGATGATCTGGTTTCCGCTGATCGAGCCCTGGTAGAGCTCGCTCACCGTCGGCATGCGCACCGCGCGGCCGGTCGAGGCCTTGAGGAGCCAGTCGGACGTGGCCTGCCAGGCGATGGCGGCCTTGGGCGAGTCGTAGCTGTTCTTGCGCGGCGCAAAGTTCAGCAGCGTGGCCGCGCTGCCGAGCTGGCCGCCGTAGGCTTCCCAGCGCTCGTGGCGCAGGCCGAGCGTGGTCTTCCAGTCCTTCGCGAAGCGCCAGGTGTCCTGCACGTAGAGCGACTGCAGCCGGGTGTTGCCGTTGAAGGCCGAGAACGGCGTGACGGGCAATCCGCTGATCCAGTCGAGCGTGTTGCCGACGCTGGTGCGCAGGCGCGCCGTGTCCTGCTGGAAGCCGAAGTCGACCACGTGCGCGCCCACGCCCTCGGCCGAGCCGGTAGGCCGCCAGGTGCCGGCCGCCTTGAAGGTGTTCCAGCCGGAGCCGCCCATGTCGGTGGTGCGGCCCGGCCCGCCGCTGAAGGCGCCCGGCAGCGGTGTGGTGGGCGTGCGCGAGGTGTCGCTCGAATAGTCGAACAGGCTCGCCGCCACCTCCCAGTCGAACACGCCGCCGGTGTGGCTCTTCACCGAGAGGCCGTGCATGTAGTGCGTGAGCGCGGTCTTAGTCGGTGCGAGCGCGGCGCTCGGTGAATCGAGGTTGTAGGTGCGCCCGCCGATGTTCACGCTGCCGCCGTACACCGGCCGCCCGAGCGCATCGCGCAGCCAGGTGTCGACGCCGCCGTGCGTGGTGTTGTTCCACGCGCCCAGCGTGTAGGTGGCGCGCACGGTGGGCGAGAAGTCGTACGCCACCTTGAGCTTGGCCTGCTCCTGCGTGGTGTCGTAGATGGTGGAGCCGCCCACCAGCCACCAGGGCTGGTTCGACGGGCTCAGCCCCAGCACCGCGCCGGTCACGGGCGTGCCTGCGCTGCCGACCGTGCCCGCGCTCACCAGCCGGTTGCCGAACACCAGCGCCTGCCCCTTGCTGTGGGTGCGTGAGGCGCTGAGCCACCACGACCAGTCGCCGCTGCGGCTGCCCAGCGACAGGTCGAGCTGCTGGCCGGCCGGGGAGGAATGGCTGTTGTACAGATCGAAGTTCGACACGAAGCCGCTGAGCTTGACGTGCGCCTCCAGCTGCGTGGGCATGCGCGTCACGTAGTCGACCACCGCGCCCACCGAGTTGCCGGGGTAGGCAGCAGAGAACGGTCCGTAGAGCACGTCGACCCGCTCGATTTCTTCGGGCGACACCATGCCCCAGCGCGGCGCGTAGGTGGCGCCGTTGCCCAGCGGGTTCGACAGCATGATGCCGTCGGCGTAGACCAGCGAGCGCGCGCTGTTGCCCGTGCCCGAGGCGCGGGTGGCGAGCACGGCATGGTTGAAGTCGCCGATGTAGCGCTTGCGCACGACCAGGCTCGGCAGGTACTTGAGCGCGTCTTCGCTGTCGGTGGCGTTGACGGTTTCGACGATCTGGTCGTGCGTCACGCCTTCGATGGTGGTGGGGATCTGCGCCGGCAGCGAGGTCGGCCGGCCGCCGCTCACGGTGACGGTGCTGAGCGAACGGCCACCGGTGCCGCTTTCAGGCGCTTCGGCGGGCTGCTGCTGCGCCAGCGCAGGCGCGCCAAGAGGAAATGCCATGGCGATCGCCAGGGCGCGGGAATGCTTTTTCAAGAGGAACCTTCTCCACGAAACTTCAAGCCAGACAGGCCGCACACGCACTCGGTCGTGCGTATGCAGCTATGGTTTTGAGAGCGTCAGGAGAAAGTCGGGGGCCCGCGCGCCGGCAGCGGTGCCGCGGTGGCCGCGGCCAGGCGCGCGGCGGGAATGGACTGGACCACGCGGCCCAGCGGCAAGGGAAGATCGAAAACCGGAACCGCCATGGCCGGCGGCGGCGCGCCGGTCAGCACGCACAGCGGGCAGTCCATGTGCGAGGCGCCCATTTCCTGCGCGCCGTCTTCGGTGTGGACTACCACCTTGATCGAGCCGGCGCTGGAGCACACAAGCTCCATCGACTGCGGATTCACCAGCGGCGACGCCACCGCCACGCCCAGCGACATCACGAACCACAGCAGCACCCAGCGGCCGACGAGGCCGAGGAAGCGGGTGTGGGTTCGCAACGCGTGCATGGCGGGCAATTATCTGCGCACTTTGCCCTTGGCGGCAGGGGCCGCGGCCTTGGCTGGCGCTTTGGCGGGGGCCTTGGCGCCGCTGGCAGCGGGTGCCGCCTTCGTCGATTTGCCACCCTTCTGCACCGCCTGCCCGCGCTGGCCCTTCACGGCCTTGCCGCCGCGCACGGCCCTTGGCGCGGGCGATGGCGCCGCGAGCGCGGGCATCGGCTGCGCCGTCTGCGCCTGTGCGTTGGTCAGCACCGGCGTCACGGTGAAGCCACGCGCAGCCATCAGCGTGGGCAACCCCTGCGGGCCGATCATGTGCAACGCCCCGACCGCCGCGAAGACGCCCTTGCCGCCGGCGTGCAGGCGCTCGATGCCATCGGCCAGGTTCGGGTTGCGGTCGTCGAGCAGGCGCTTCATCAGACGCTGCTCGGCAGGCGTCTTGAGGCAGTCGCACCACTCGGGATAGCTAGCCAGTTTGGCCGCGTCGCTGCGCGCCCAGACATCGGCCAGTTCCTTGAGCTGGCCGCGCAGCTTGCCGGACTCCAGCTCGTCGAGTGCCGCATCGACCTGCTCGGCTTCTTCGGCTTCGGACTCGCCCGTCAGCACCTTGATCTGTTCAGCCGCGTTTTCGAGCGCGACGATCGGCTTGCTGCTGTTGCGGGCGGAGACCGCCAGCGTCTCGTCCACGCCGAATTCCGGGTACAGCCCATCGGCACGCCCCGCCAGGCCGGCCAGCGCCGTGACCTGCAGGATCGGCTGCAGCTTCGACAGCGTTCCCGGCGGCACGCAGGCTTCAGAGTTCTGGCGCTCCAGCCGGCGGGCGCGCTCGCCGCTGAGCATGCGCGCCAGCAGCTCCGGGTCGGCCGGCCGGGCCATGGCGCGGGCGGTGGCCTCGTCGCGCAGGTCGAGCTCCAGCGCGAGGGTGTCGCTCTGCGCCAGCGCCTTCTGGATGGTCGGGCCGGGCCGCACCCAGTCGCCGCGGCCGACGTGGATGGTGCCGTAGAGCCACGAAGTGCGTCCGTCGCGCTCGATGCGCCAGAGCACCCCGCGGTCGACGCCGTTGCGCACGCCCATGCCCGGCTTCTCGAGGCTGGCGATGGCCGATGGCGGGCAGGCGGCATGCGCCGCCGCGAAGCTGAACACACAGCACGCGCCAGCCAGGATCTGGCGTGGCATGCGCCGGAAATCCGGCGCGGAAGGAAGAAGAGAGAGGATGTCGCGCATCCGCGCGATGACATGCATGCCGCGCATCCGCGCGGCGAGGACCCGGAGTATCCGCAAGGCTTGCTCCACGATGAAAGAAAGTCCGGCATTCTCACAGCACCGCTGCCCATAATCCGAAACCATGCAGAGCATCTTCCACCTTGCCTTCAACGTTCGCGACCTCGACGGCGCCCGCCGCTTCTATGGCGACGTGCTCGGCTGCGCCGAAGGCCGCAGCACCGACACCTGGGTCGACTTCGACTTCTTCGGCCACCAGATTTCCCTTCACCTCGGCGAACCCTTCGCCACCGCCCGCACCGGCCGCGTCGGCGACGTGATGGTGCCGATGCCGCACTTCGGCCTCGCGCTGGCCCTGCCCGACTGGCAGGCAATGGCCGCGCGGCTCGAAGCCGCCGGCACCGAGTTCGTGCTGAAGCCGCAGCTGCGCTTCGAGGGCCAGCCGGGCGAGCAATGGACGATGTTCTTCTTCGACCCGTTCGGCAACCCGATCGAGATCAAGGGCTTGCGCTCCCTCGAAACGCTGTACGACAAGTGAAATGACCCCGCGCCGGATCGCCCCTCGCGGCGCCGCCGCACTCTTCGCACTCCTCTGTGCCACGGCGGCGCACGCGCAGCTCGACTGCGAGCTCAACGGCCGCAGCGTGAACCCGGCCAACGGCAGCAGCACCGCCGGCAAGACCGGCCTGCTGCGCTGCAAGGACCACGCAACCGGCGAGCTGCAGCGCGAAGAGCAGATCCAGAACGGCGTGTCGATGGGCCTGGTGCGCATCTACGAGAAGGGCAAGCTCGCCAAGGAGCACAGCCTCAACGCCAAGGGCAACCTGCACGGCCGCGCCCGCGAGTTCTCGCCCACGGGCCGCGTGCTGCGCGACGCCACCTACGACGACGGCCAGGAGCGCGGGCTGGTGCGCAACTTCTACCTCGACGGCAAGCTGCGGCGCGCCATCTTCTATCCCGACACCGGCAGCGGCAGCGAACGCGCGTCGGTCGAATTCACCGAGAACGGCCAGCTTTCGGCCCTGCGCTGCGCGGACGCGCCCACGCTCGCGCCGGTGGCGGACGACGCCAAGCTCTGCGGCTTCACGGGCACCGGCCCGTCGCAGGTCGACCTGTTCGACGCGCGCGGCAGCCTGCGTTCGCGGCTTTCTTTCGTGTCGGGCAAGCGGGTTCGCTCGCAGAGCTTCTACGACAACGGCAAGACCGCATCGCTGGACGAAACCGTGGGCAACCAGCGCACCGAGCAGAACTACTCGTCCGAAGGCGTGAAGCGCCGCGAGACGGTGTACCTGCTGGTCGAGCGCGCGAGCATCCGCGTGCGCGAGCAGGCCTTCTCCGAAAAGGGCACGCTGGTGCGCGACCAGCGCTGGAACAGCGCGGGCGAGCCGATCGTCGACGACGGCTACTACCTCAACGGCCAGCCGCGCAGCAAGTCGGCATACAGCGGCAGCGGCGACGCGCGTGCGGTCGAGATCACCGAGTTCTACGACAGCGGCCAGCGCGCCGCGCAGGGCCGCTACGAGATCGCGGGCCGCAACCGGCAGATTCCGGTCGGCACCCACCAGCGCTTCAGCGAGAAGGGCACGCTGCTGGCCGAGTCGAGCTTCGACGCCAAGGGCCGCGTGACGCGCGAGCGCACCTGGGACGAAAGCGGCGAATTGCAGCGCGACGACGAAGTCCTCGAAGACGGCTCGCGAAAGGCGTTTACCCGCTAGGGCAAACGCCGGTTGCCGGCATCAGTCCAGCTTGATGCCGGCCTGCTTGATGATCGGGCCCCAGCGCTTCGACTCCGCGCGCGACAGCGCCGCGAACTGCGCCGGCGAGCCCGGCATCGCCTCCATGCCGAAGTCTTCGAAACGCTTCTGCACGGCCGGCGTGCCGAATGCCTTGTTCAGGTCGCCGTTGAGCCTGTTCACCACCGCGGGCGGCAGGCCGGCCGGGCCGAGGATGCCCTGGAACGCGAACACTTCGGTGTTGGGCACGCCCACTTCAGCCAGCGTCGGCACATTGGGCAGCAGCTTGCTGCGCGCACCCGAGCCGATGGCCAGCACCCGCACCTTGTTGCTCTGCATGATCGACAGGCCCGAGGCCAGGTCGAGGAACATGCAGGGCACCTGCCCGCCCATCACGTCGGCCATGGCCGGCGCCGCGCCGCGGTACGGAATGTGGGTGATGAAGGTGCCGGTGCGCACCTTGAACATTTCCATTGCCAGGTGGTGCGGCGAGCCGTTGCCGGGCGAGGCGTAGTTGACCTTGCCGGGATTGGCCTTCACGTAGGCCAGGAACTCCTTGAAGTTCTTCGCCGGGAAGTCCGGATGCACCACCAGCGCGAGCGGAAACTTGCCGATCGCGCCGATGTAGGTGAAGTCTCTTTCGGGGTTGAACGGCAGCTTGCTGAACAGGTGCTCGTTGAAGGCCAGCACCGCGTTGTCGGCCGAGAGGATCGTGTAGCCGTCGGGCTTGCTCTTGGCGACGAGGTCGGCGCCGATGTTGGTCGAGGCGCCGGGGCGGTTGTCGACCACGATCTGCTGGCCCAGCGTCTGGCGCATCGATTCGGCCAGCACGCGCGCGATCACGTCGGTGCCGCCGCCCGCCGGATAGGGCACGACCCACTTGATGAGCTGCGCGGGGTATTCCTGCGCGTGGGCGAAAGGCGTGGCGGCCACTGCGGCGCCGGAAGCGAGCGTGGCGAGAAGGGTGCGGCGATCCATGGATCAGTCTCCAGTCGTTTGTAATTTGGAAGGTCAGGAAGCGGACAGCGATGGTACGGGCAGCGCGTGCAGCGCATCGGCCAGCGCGGCGCGGCAGCGCGCCTCGTCTCCGACCTGCTCGAACAGCAGCAGCGCAAGCCGCGCCAGGAACAGCGATTCGCGCTCGGCGCCCGCCTCGGTGATGGCGCGTGCGCACTCGGCATAGAGGCGGTCGCGGGCGTCGGGGTTCAGCGGTGTCGTGGTCATGCGAGGGGCTCCTGGGCCGCGCGGGCCAGTGCAGGTTGCAGGGCGCCGGGCGGCAGGCGATGCCAGCGCGCGGCCACGTGGCCATCGGGACGCAGCAGGTAGACCGCGCCGTCTTGCGCGCCGAGCGCTTCGAAGACGGCGGGAGATGCATGCGCGTCGGCGCCGTCGACGCCGTCGATGCCCGGGGCCGCGATGCTGCGCACGACGAAGGGCAGCGCGCCCTGCAGTGCCTGCGCAATGTCGGCTGCAGGCAGCGGGGCCACATCGGGCCGCAGCACCAGCAGCGTGAAGGTCGGCGCGATCCAGTCGGTGAGGTGGCCTTGCGCGAGTTGTTGCTCGGGCATCACCTCGCCCGGCAGCGGACCCCTCGGCAGTTCGTCACCCTCGCTAGACAGTGGCGAATCGGCATAGCGCACGGCCTGCGTCTGGCGCGGATTGATGAGCTGCGCAATGCCGCGATGCGCTTCCGACAGCGACAGCGCCGCCTCGCGCAGCAGGTCGAAGCCCCGAGATGGCGGCGACATGAACTCGGTGCTGCGCATCGCGTTCTCGGCGTTCACGTGGAAGGCCGCGATGCGCTCATGCGAGTACGAGTCGAGCAGCGCCGCATCTGACAAGCCCCTGGCCACGAACGCCAGCTTCCACGCGAGGTTGTCCGCATCGTCGAAGCCCGAGTTGAGCCCACGCACGCCGAAGATCGGCATTGCATGCGCCGCGTTGCCCGCGAACACGACGCGGCCGTGGCGATAGCTGTCGAGCGTCATCGCGCCGGCGCGGTAGACCGAGGTCCACACCGTCTTCCACGGCAGGTGGCCTTCGCCGATGGCGTCGAGGTGGCGCTGCACGAACTCGGCCACGGCCGGCGGCTGCAGCGCTTCTTCGGTGCTCTGGCCGGAGCGCAGCTGGTAGTCGATGCGCCAGATGTCGTCGGGCTGGCGGTGCATCAGCACGGTCGAGCCGGGGTTCCACGGCGGGTCGAACCACGCGCGGCGCTCGGTGGGGTGGCCGCTGTGCAGCTCGATGTCGATGATCACGTAGCGGCCTTCGTAACCCGTGCCCTCGAGCGTGAGCCCCATCGCCTTGCGCACGAAGCTCTGGCCGCCGTCGCAGGCCGCGAGCCACTGTCCGTGCAGCCGGTAGGCGCCTTCGGCGTTGCGCACGTCGAGCGTCGCGCCCTCATCGCTTTGCGCGAGACCGGTGAGCTCGGTGCCCCAGCGGATGTCGATGAGCCCCGGGGTCTGCTCGTTGCGGCGGAAGATTTCTTCCAGCAGATAGTGCTCGGCGTAGTACTGCTCGAGGTTGATCATCGGCGGCAGCTTTTGCTGCGCGTCGTGCGGCATCTCGAAGCGGAACACCTCGGCCGTCTTGTAGAAGCTGCGACCGCCAGTCCACGGCAGGCCCTTGGCCATGAAGCCGGGCAGTACGCCGAGCCGCTCCATGATTTCAAGGCTGCGCCGCGAGATGCAGGCCGCGCGGCTGCCCACGCACACCGTGTCGTCGGCTTCGAGGATCACGCTGCGCACGCCGTGGTTCGCGAGCCCCAGCGCGAGCGCCATGCCGACCGGCCCACCGCCCGCGATCACCACTGGATGGCGGCCGGGTTCGATACCGCCTTCTTCGAGCGGCGGCGTCCAGGGCTTGTAGCGCGTGTAGTGGAAGGCGCCGACCGACGGCGGCAGTTCAGTGGCGCTGGCCGGCGGAGGCACGGGGCCGCTGGCAGCATCGGGAGAGTTCGTCATCCGACGGGATTGTCCCGATGCGCGGGGGCCGTCAATGTCATAACTTCGTACGAGGTACTTACCCGAACTGCTCTTCTTTTTCTTCACGCATGAGACGCTGGCGCATCCACCCCACCGACACCGCGCTGGCCGCAGCCGTCGTCGGCGACGTGCTCTCCGGCGTGGGCACGCCGCATCTGGCAACCAGCTACCTCAAGGCGATGCAGCGCGTGATGCCGGTGACTTTCTGCACCGTGTTCGTGGTCGATGCCACCGGCCGCATCGAGGCGGTGTCTGCCGCCAGCAGCTACGGCAGCACGGCAGAGCGCACCACCGAACGCTATGTGGCGCAGCGCTTCGACCTGCTCGACCCGAACATGGCCTGGCTCGCTGCGCGCAAGCTGCCGAAACGCGCGCAGCTATGGCTGGGCCACCAGCACGCCGACGAAGTGGCCGACCCGGCCTACCGCGCCGCCTGCTATGGCGACGTCGGCATCCGCGAACGAGCGTCGGTGCTGTTGCTGCTGCCCACGGGGCAGCGCGTGGCGGTGAGCTTCTACCGCAGCCTCGCGCAGCCGGAGTTCGATGCATCGGACTTCGCGCGCATCGAGGCGCACGCCACGCTGCTGGCCGACGCCACCGCGGCGCATGGCCGCAGCGCTGTGGCCGTAAGGGAGGCGGTGGAGCCCACGCTGGCCTCGCGGCTGCTGAGGCTGAGCCTGCGCGAACGCGAGGTCATCGGCCACCTGATGGCTGGGAAGACGGCGAAGGAAGCGGCGCGCGAGATCGGCGTGGAGCTGACGACTGTGCGCACGCATCAGTACCGGGCGTTCCGGCGGTTGGGCATACGGTCGCAGAAAGAACTGCTGCGCGGTGCCGGTCCGGGCTGAAACGCGGCTTCAGTCTTCCGCGGTCTCTTCCTGCGCCGGGGCGGGCTTCACCAGCGACACCGGCGCCTCCTTCGGCCGCCCGGCCGTCGACACGATCTCCTGATCGATCGCACCGAACAGCGAACGCCCGTCGAGCCCCTTCATCTCGATGCGGATCGTGTCGCCGAACTTCATGAAGTCGGTATAGGGCTGGCCGGTCTGGATGGTCTCGATGCAGCGCTTCTCGGCGATGCACGAATAGCCCTTGGGCCAGTCCATGTGGCCGTTCTTCTCCACGCCCTTGTTGCTCACGGTACCGCTGCCGACGATGCTGCCGGCGCGCACGTTGCGCGTCTTGGCGATGTGGGCGATGAGCTGGCCGAAGTGGAAAGTCATTTCCGGGCCGGCGTCGCACATGCCGACCTTGCGGCCGTTCCAGCTGCTTTGCAGCGCCAGGTGCACGCGGCCGTCCTGCCAGGCCTCTCCGATCTCGTCGAGCGTCACGGCCACGGGGCTGAAGGCGGTGGCGGGCTTGCTCTGGAAGAAGCCGAAGCCCTTGGCCAGCTCGGCCGGAATCAGGTTGCGCAGGCTCACGTCGTTGGCCAGCATCACGAGGCGGATGCCGTCGAGCGCCTGGTCGGGCGTGGAGCCCATGCGCACGTCGCCGGTGATGACGGCGATCTCGGCCTCGAAGTCGATGCCCATGGCTTCGCTGGGCACGATCACGTCGTCGGTCGGGCCGAGGAAGTCGTCGCTGCCGCCCTGGTACATCAGCGGGTCGGTGTAGAAGCTCTCGGGCACTTCGGCGTTGCGCGCCTTGCGCACCAGCTCGACGTGGTTGATGTAGGCCGAGCCATCCGCCCACTGGTAGGCGCGCGGCAGCGGGGCCATGCACATCGACGGATCGAAGGGGAAGGCGTGGCGCGCGCGGCCGGTGTTGAGGGAGTCGTACAGGTCCTGCAGCTGCGGGCTCATGAAGCCCCAGTCGTCCAGCACCTGCTGCAGCCGGCTCGCGATGCCGGTGGCGTAGTGGGCGAGCGTGAGGTCGCGCGAGACAACGACGAGCTGGCCGTCGCGCGAGCCGTCCTTCAGGGTGGCGAGTTTCATGATGCGGTGCGTGCGTGATGGCGCGGGACACGGCGCGTGCACGAGGCCGGGCGCCGCTCCCACTTAAACTGGTTGAACGGGCGGCAGTGTACCGAGGTGGTCTTCGTGAACCTCCGGGCCGGCGCCTCACTCCACACACTGATGCCGACGCTCGTCGCCCCTCCTTCTTCCTTGCTGCCTCCCGGCCTGCCCGGGCGTCCGTCGTGGCGGGTGCTGATCGGTCTGACGCTGCTGGTGGCGCTGATCCACCTGCTGGTGCTCGGGCTGGCGCCGGTGGCCATCGGGCCGGAACCCTCGCCGCTGGCGAGCAAGTTCAGCACGCGGACGATCGTGATCGCGCCGCCGGCTTCTGAAAAGCCCGCTGCGCCGGCTGCCGCCCCGGCGGAAGCCAAGCCGGCACCGCCGCCCAAGCCGCGCCGGCCCCGCGAGCCGTCGGCGCCCCGTCCGAAGCCGGCTCCTGCAGCCGTTACGCCAGCGCCGGAGCCAGACGCTTCCTTGCCCCCTGCTCAGGAAACACCCGACCTGACGGCCCAGGCTGCTCCCGATTCAGGAGCAACACCGCCCGAAGCAGCCGCCAGCGCCCCGGCTGGAGCGCCTTCCCCTGCCGGTGGCGCGAGCAGCGGCACCAAGGCGGCCGGCGGCAGCGAAGCCTCGGGAACCATCGCCGGCACCCAGGCGCTGAGGATCCCCGGTTCGGTCACGCTCGATTTCGAAGCCACGGGCCAGGTGGGGGCCTCCCCGCAGCGGGGCGTGTTCGGTGAGCTCGTCTGGCTGCAGGATGGCTCCCGCTACGACGGGCGGCTGACGCTCAAGGCGGTGTTCTTCACCCTGCTCAACTGGCACAGCACCGGCCGCATCGGCCCCTCCGGCCTAGAGCCCGAGCGGTACTCCGAAAGCCGCAAGGCCGAGGTGGCGTCGCATTTCGTGCGCGACCAGGGGCAGATCGTGTTCAGCAACAACACGCCCCCCGTGCCCCTGCTGGCCGGCGCGCAGGACCGCATGAGCGTCATGATGCAGCTCGGCGGCCTGCTGGCGGCCAGCCCGGATCGCTATCCGGCGGGCACCCGGATCTCGGTCCAGACCGTGGGGCCGCGCGATGCCGACGTCTGGGTCTTCGTGGTCGGCGAAGAGGAAAAGATAGCCCTCCCGGCCGGCGAATACACCGCGCGCAAGCTCACCCGCAACCCGCGCCGGGATTTCGATAGGAAACTGGAGCTCTGGCTTGCGCCAGCGTACGGTTATCTGCCCGTGCGCATCAGGCAGACGGAAGCAAACGGCGACTTCGCTGACGCCCAATTGCGCAAACCCCTACCCGCAGGCCCCTCGAATTGAGGAGAAAGTCACACTATCGAAGCAAAAGGTCCTGGAGATATGCCGATTAGCCTGTTGGTTTTACAAATAGACAACCTATCTTGAAACTGGCGCGTTGATTGCTATCTAAACCCCATGAACGCCATCGACATACTCACAGGGCCCGCCATGAACATGCTTTATGACTCGGAGTCTTTCGTCGTCGTACACGTGCAGCCCAATGAAGGCGAGGAGCCCGCGCAGCCGAATGTGCCGGTTCTGGAGCGCCATGGCTTCGAGATCGTGGACAAGCGTTCGGGCAAGGAGGTGTACCTCGACGGCTCCTGGGCCGAACTGTTCCAGCAGCAGATCGCCGCCTGGCAGCTCAACACTCCCACCCAGGAAGAGGTCGAAGACACGCTCGAAGGCTACGCCGAGCTGGCCCACACCCCCGTGTTGGTGCACTGAACCGAAAACCCCGGAAACAACAACTCAGTAGGTCACGGTCACCGTGATGGTGTCGGTATAGCTGCCCGGCGCAGCCGTGTACTGGCCGGCAGGCAGGCGACCGTAGACGGTGTGCGTGGTGCTTGCCGTCCTGGTCCCGAACCCACCTGAGGCGGACGCGCTGCCCGACACCGTGCTGGTCGCCCAGACCGTCCCATAGGTCGAACTGGTGTACAGGTTGTAGTTCAGGGTGTAGCTGCCATAGCTCATATAGCGGCTCGTGGTCGTTCC
Source organism: Variovorax sp. OV084 (assembly GCF_900111625.1). Lineage (NCBI taxonomy): Bacteria > Pseudomonadati > Pseudomonadota > Betaproteobacteria > Burkholderiales > Comamonadaceae > Variovorax > Variovorax sp. OV084. Next base: position 17,539 of record NZ_FOII01000011.1, read on the forward strand.
CGAATTCCCCGCACTGAGGCTGACCGTATAGCTCAAGGTGCTGGTTCCGAAGACACTTCCCGAGAACGTGGCCGCCACCGTGATGGTGCCGGTACTTGCGGTGGCACTCGTCGTGGACGCGCTGTAGTTTCCGAAGCTCAGGGCCGTCGCGCTGATGGTGGCAGAGCAGGTCGGCGTCCCGAGCCCCGTCGACGTGCATGTCGCATGTGCCGACGTGGCAGCCAGCGCGCCAATCAGTCCGGCAACCCAGATCAGCGCGCTGTAGTTGGAAGCATCGTTTCGCATGTGTAGGGCCCGATTTGTGGCAGCGTGCCGGTGGTCGGAATGGGGCCGACCGTGAAACTGCAATGGCCAGTGCGCCAATTCGCCTCGAAGCGTTCGCCCGCACGGGGGCGATCGAGCTGCAGCGTGCCGCCGTAGCCGGTGATCAATGGAGACGGACGGCCTTCGCCGACAACGTCGATGCCAGCCGGCAGCGGCGACCCGTCGGGCAGCCGGATCTGCATGGTGGCGCTCAGGTCGCGCGAGATGTCGAAGGTGGCCGCCGCAACGCCCTTGTACGATGGCACGACCTGCAGCACGTCGGAGTGCACCTGCGCCGAGATCGGCAGATCGCCGTTGTCCACGCTGATCTTGTTCAGCTCATGGGCACGCAGCCCGGTCACGAGGGCATGCCCCTCGCCGTCGGTCGTCGTCGCCAGGTTGTTCTCCCGGTAGATCTTGATGCCGGCCGCGCCGGGCACCGTCACCAGCGCAAAGCCGTCGCTGGACGATTGCGCCGCGAAGAACATGCCCGACGTATAGCCCAGTGAACCCTCGGCAAGCACCCTGGCGCTGGTCTCCTTGTTGAGGTCGACGACCTGCGCGTTGAAGCTCGCATAGGGGGTCCGCCAGGTTGCCTCGGCCTGGGCGCGCTTTGTCTCGCCATTCGAGGCAACGACGCGCCAGCCCAGCCCCTCATCGCTCGGAGTCGCCTGGCTGACGTCGACCGTGGTGGTGGTCTTTCCGTTCTGCCGGTTGATCGTGGCCGATGCGGTCTGCCGGTCGCCCAGCGGAAGGGTCAGGCTCAAGCCGACCGATGCGACGCGCTGGCGATTCGCCGTGGCGCCCGAGTCGGTGCGCGCCACATAGGTGTTCAGGAACACCGCGCCGAGCTGAATGGAATGGTTGAGCGAAAGCACCTTGGCCTCGTCGCCGCCGCTGTAGCGCAATGCCGTGTAGGCCAGGCCCAGGCTGCCATAGCGGCGGCCAAGGGAGCGCCCCAGGAACAGTTGAGTCTGCCCGGTCGTGTGCGTCTGGCTGTCCAGCCATGCAACCTGCATGAAGCCTGCGCTGGCGGATTGCCGGCTTGCCGAGAAGCTCCACTCAGAAGCGATGTGCGCGAACGAGACGCGCCCGAGCGTTCCGCTGCCCGAGTCCTGCGAGCGACTGGCCGCGCCGTGCAGTCCGAACTCCCCCAGCGGCGCCCACACCCAGGTCAGGCCGGCGCCGGCAACCTGAACCTGCGCACCGGCCTCGCCATGCAGTTCCATGGTGGCCGTCTCGCTGAGTCCGCGGCGCCAGTTGCCGGCAGCGAACGGGCTGCCGTAGTCATTGCTCTGAAGGCCATAGTTGAGGCGGCTCCACCCCACGTTGACCGAGTAGTCCGACAAGCCCGCGCGCAGCAGATTCGTGCTCACGTAGTAAGGCGTCGTGACGGTGCGCCGCACGCCCAGCGCGTCGGACACCGAGAAGCTCATCTCACCCGCGCCGCTGAGCACCGGCACGTTGCTCAACGAAAACGGGCCCGAATCGACCTGCCCCTGATAGTGCAGCGTGTTGTTCACATAGGCTTCGAGCGTCGACGCGACGGCCGATCCGCCCGTAAGCGACGGCACCGGATAGCTGATGTACCCGGGGCTCAGGCCGAACTGCGTGCCGAACTGCACCCCGGCAAAGCGCGACGGCGTGGACCACGCGGCGTTCTGCGTGATGGCGTCGCCGACTGTCAGCCGCGTCAGGCGATCCGGGTCGTCGTAGCGGTAGTAGCTGTCGAGCCGGACCATCTTGCTCAGCGACGAAAGGCCCGTCGCATTCTGATAGGCCGACTGGCCGACGAGCACGCTGTTCGCCAGCAATCCCCATTGGCCCGAAACCGTGCTGTCGAGCAGTCCCGATGCGGCAATGCCGTTGCTGTCGTGCTGCAACGCCATGCTGTAGTTGACGAAGGCGGCATTGACCGAGGGCGTCGGCGACGGCCGGTTCGCGGCCTTGCCGGTGAGTGCACTGGCCACGAATGCCGTCACGGGCAAGCGCACTTGCGCCGTCTGCGTGCTTTCTTCCAGCGCCACGCTGCCATTGGGCAACGCAGCGGGGTCGTAGTAATCGGCCCCCTCGACCACGGCCGTCGCCTGGGCGGGAACGATGACGCGCCACGCCTGCAAATCGGCGCGGCTGAACAGGAGCTTGCCCCCGTGCCGGAGCGCAGAGCGTGCAGGCCCCTCTGCCGTGCCATTGACTTCGACGTCGATGATCACCGGGGTGAACACCCGGTCGTCCGCGATCACTTGGGCCTGCGCCATGTGTGCCACCGGCAGCCAGCAAGCGAAAGCGACCAGGCTACTGAGCTGCTGCAGCCGTCGCACCGGGAACTTGCAGGAAGACGGGAGAGAGCGGCACTTCGGAGTCCGCCTGCGCCTCGAACTGGAGTCTGGCGCCCGGCGGCAGTGAAGGCAGTGCGACCGGCAACCTGGCGCTTTGCTGCGGCAGCACGTAGACCGACATACGTTGACGCAAGAGTTCGCTGCCATCCGCATGGCGCACGGTGACTTGCGTGATCTGGATGTGCTCGCGCCCCAGGTTGTCGATGGTCAGCGCCGACGCGCTCAGATGCCACGCGACCGAAGGCGCTCCCGCAGGCGACGAAGGAGGCACGAAGATCGGCAAGACCAGCTGCAGCAGCGTCTGCAATTCAGCGCCCGCCCCCTCGGTCCCCGTTGGCAGCGCCTTGTCGCGCGGCAGCTGCCTCAGGAAGATGCGGTAGCTGCGCTCATCGGCCAGCGCGGGCACCTGCAGGCCGAGGCGCACGATCTGCCGGCCATTGGCCGGAATCCGGAAGATGGCCGGATTGACCAGTACCTCGCGCGTAGGCGCATAGACATCCTGCTGATCCTTCTGCGCCCAGCTCATGACCTCGGCCTGCATCGAGATCTCGCTGGCACCGTCGTTGGTCACGACCAGCGAAGCGACCGGCCGGTTGGGCTGCAGCACGACGCGGACCGGCGCGATCTGGATGCTCGCGGCCCGAACGTCGACAGGAACGGCCGAGACGGCCATCGCCGCCGCCGAACCGAGGATGATCGCCGCGCGCGCCAGGAGCTGGCGCATAGCCCAATCGAGGGACATGGACCGTGAACGCTCAGTAGGTGAGCGTCAGGGTGATCGTGTCGGTGTAGTCCGTTGCGGGCGCCACTGCGTACTGGGCGGCCGGGACCTTGCCGTGGACCGTATGGGTCACGGCCGAACCTGTGCCGGTGTAGTCCGACCCCGTCGTGCTGTTGCTCCAGTTGGTCGCATACGAGGAGTCCTTGTAGAGACCGTACGACAGGCTGTTGTAGCCGCTCGTCGCCGTGGCGCTCGTCATGGTCCGGGCCGTCACCGAGCCGCTGGTGCCTGCGCTCATGCCCAGCGAGTAGGTGGTGCCGTAGGTGCACTGCACGGTGAACGAGGTCGCGCCGGTGAGCGCAGTGCCCGGGGTGAAGCTTCCGAACGCGAGCGTGTCGGGCGTGGCCATGGCGCAGGAACTGAGCACCGTGGCCGTCACCTTGAAGGTCGTGGTGGCCGTCGTGGCGTGTGCGGACTGGAGCGGCAGCACGGCAAGCGCCACCAGGGCCGTGGCAATGGCGCCACCGAGTCTCAAGTTATTCATATCTACCCCGTAAGTGTCGGAAATTGAACCTCCGGATAGATGGATATCCGGCCCGTATCGCGAGTCACATGTGGTCTTTGGTATGACTTGTTCGCGACGGGCCGAGTAAACCCAAAGACTTAGTAAAAAATTAGCAGGCTGTCAGCTAAAAGTTTCAGAGGTGTTCAACGGTAAATCCACCGGAACTTCGGCGGCGGTTGCGCGGCCAGCGCGCGAACGAAAAAAAGCGGGAGGGCACGGACGACAGGGACAGGGGGAAATGGACGGCACTGCGTGCGCGTGCCGAGGGCATACGATGGCGCGATGCCTCCTCCAAACTGGCCCGTTCGGGCCTCCCGGTTCCTGCTGTTCCCCCTGCTCGCCGTCACGGCGTTCACGGGCTGTTCGGCGCTGTCCTCTTCCGGCGCCGATGCGCCCGACGCGCCTATCGCACGCCGCGTCGCAGCGCTCCAGCCGATCGATGCCCTGCTGCTCGGCGAGCAGCACGACGCGCCCGAGCACCATGTCATCGAGCGCGAAACCGTCGAGGCGCTGGTCGCGCGCGGCCACCTCGCCGCGCTGGCGCTCGAGATGGCCGAGGAAGGCCGCAGCACCGCACAGCTCACGCCCACCGCCACCGAGGCCCAGGTGCAGGCCGCCCTCGACTGGAGCGACAAGGCCTGGCCCTGGGCCAGCTACGGCCCCGCCGTGATGGCCGCAGTGCGCGCGGGCGTGCCCGTGGTCGGCGCCAACCTGCCGCGCGTCCGCATGAAAGACGCCATGGCCGACGTCTCGCTCGACGTGCAGCTCAACGGCGAGGCCTACACCGCGCAGCAGGACGCCGTGCGCGATGGCCACTGCAGGATGCTCCCCGAGTCGCAGATCGTCCCGATGACGCGCATCCAGGTCGGCCGCGACCGCGCGATGGCGCAGGCCATCGTCAAGGCGAAACGCCCAGGCCAGACGGTGCTGCTGATCGCCGGAGCCGGCCACGTCGTGCGCACGCTCGGCGTGCCGCAGCACCTGCCCGACGACGTCAAGGTCGCCACGGTGCGGCTGATGGCCACGCCGGCGGCTCCCTCGCCCGAGGCAGTAGCGGGCGACTACGACCGCACATGGCGGACACCGCCCCTGCCCGAAAAAGACTACTGCGCAGAGTTCAAGCGGCAGGCAAGACCGCAACCGAAAGCCTGAGCGCCCCATCGACAAGAAAAAAGCCGCGAGCCCAAAGGCCCGCGGCTTTTTCTTTCAGTACGCAGCAGCTCAGCGCGAGGTAATCGCCGACACCGCCGAGTTGCCCGTGGCCGATGCCGTGATCTGGTTGCCCGTGGTGCGCAGCGTGCTGTTGCCCACAGCGCCCGACACGCCGACCCCGAAGTTCACGCTCGTCACCGTGGCCGTCACCGCACCGGTGTTGACCTGGTAGTTGCCGATGGCCGCGCTCGGCGCGCCCGTGTTCAGCGCCGTCTGCGTCAAGCGGTTGGTCGCGCTGTTGCCGACGGCCTGCGCCGCCAGTGCGTTGCCCGTGACGCCGACCGAGCCGCTCGACACGCCAGCCCCGGTGCTGTTGAGCGCCACCTGGTAGCTCGTGCCCACGCTGGTTGCCGACACCGCGCCCGAGTTGCTTTGGCTGTTGAGAATGGCCGCGCTCGCACCGACGTTGAGCGCCAGCGGCGTGCCGACCAGGCTCGACGAACTCACCGTCGCCGCGCCGCCGTAGCTGCTGCCGCCGCTGGACTCGAGCACGTTGGTCGCCGCATTGCCGCGCGCCAGGGCAACGGTGGTGTTGCCGTCGAGCGAGACGCTGCTGCCGTTGAGCGGCACCGCGCCCGCCAGCGTCGCATTCGCCACCGTGCTGGCCGTCGCCGTCACTCCGGCCGTGCTGCCCTGCACATTGACGATGCCGACGCTGGCCCCCTGCGTCGCGCTGCTCGCCACCGTGGCGGTGTTGGCCGCGCGGTTGGCCGTGGCCTCTGCGAAGGTGCTGTTGCCCGAGATGGTGAGCGCGCCGTTGATCAGCCCCGGCGTGGGTGCGGCGTTGTCGTCGTTGTGGATCGACGTATTGGCCGTGCTGCTGACGGTCGATGCGGCCGACTGGCGGTTCGACAGCACGTGGTCGCCGGTGGCCACCACGTTGTCGGCGCTGCCGGTCTCGTTCAGCGTGGCAGAACCCGTCGCGCCCGGCGGCAGGGTGTTGACCGCGCTCACGCTCAGCGTGTTGGTCGCATCGTTCATCACGCCCAGCGCCGTATTGCTGTTGCCCGAGAGACGCACTGTCGAGGCGGTGGATGCGGCCGGTGCAAACAGCTCCTGCGTGGACGTTGCCGTCACCGCGGCGGTGCCCGACTGCGTCGACTGCAGCGCCGAGCGCGCGCCAACGTTGGAGCCCGCGAGCGTCACGCTGTTGAGCGCCGTGTTGGCCACGGCCTTCGCGCTCTGGCCGTTGTTCGTCACGCCCAGCGTCGAGGTACCGACGATGGATGCCGGTGCCGTGTCGATGCCCACGATGCCCGTCGCGGTGGCCGACACAGGCCCGGTGCCCATCTGCACGTTGGCCAGTGCGTGGTCTGCCGTCACTGTCACCAACAGCGCCGGGCCGGCTGCGGCCACGGCCGGCAGCGGCGTGCTGCCGGCGATGGTGCTGCTCTTCACGTCGATGCTGTTGGTGGCAGCGCTGCCGGTGGCGGCTGCGCTGGTGATGTTGCCGTCGAGCGTGGCGCTGCTGCCGGTGAGCGCGTTGGGGCCGGTCAACGTGAGCCTGGTCACGTTGTTGGCGTTGGCTGCCACGGTTGCGTTGCTGTCCTGCGCGTTCAGCACCGCAGTCTTGGCCGACTGCGATGCGCCGCCGGTCAGCGAGGCAGCGTTGGTAGCGCGGTTGGCCGCTGCTTCCGAGGACGTCGAGTTGCCCGAGGCGGTGAAGCTGCTGTTGACCAGGCCTGCGTTGGCGGGCACCAGGCTGTCTTCGTTGTAGATCGCGGTGTCGGCGGTGCTGGTGGCCGAGGTTCCGGCCGACTGGCGGTTCACCAGCACCTGGTCGCCCAGCGCCGCGGTGTTGCCGGGCAGCGCACCCTGAAGAATGATCGCGGGAACGAAGGATGCGACAGACGAGCCGCCCGCAACGGCGACCTTGTTGTCCACGTCGTTGATCACGCTCAGCGCCGAGTTGCTGTTGTTCGAGAGCTTCACCGACGAGCCCGTCACCGAGGCCGGCGCAAAGGCCTGCATGAACGAGCGCGACTCCACCGCCGCCGTGCTGCCCTGTGCCGACAGCAGCGCCGAGCGAGCCGACACATCGGTGGCCGCGAGCGTGATGGCGTTGCTGCCCGTGTTGGCCACGGCCTTCGCGCTTTGCGTGTTGCCGGAGGCACTCAGCGTCGAGCCGGAGATCACCGCGCCGGGCGCCGTGTCGACACCGAAGGCGGCTGCCACCTTGGAAGAGATCGTCGGGCTCGTCACCAGCTGGATGCTCGACAGCGCATGGTCGCCGACCGCACCTGCCAGGCCCGCGAGGCTGGTCGCACCGGCAAGCGGCAAGCCGTCGCCCACGGCGATGGTGTTGCCTTTCACGTCGATGCGATTGACGGCAGCGTTGCCCGTGGCCGAGCCGCCGGCGGCGTTGCCGTCGACAGCGACCTGCGAGTTCTGGATGCTCGCGCCGCCCAGCACCACCTGCACGCCGTCTTTGTTGTTGAGCAGCGCGCCTTCCTGCCCGGTCAGCGAGCTGACCGCCGCACTGGTGAGCTGCAGGTTCTGCACTGCGGTGGTGGTCGAGACGCCGACTGCATCCACGCTCACGCCGTTGACGGCGCTGTTGCTGGTCGCGCCGGCCAGCGTGGTGTTGCCGCTGGCGTCCACCTTCGAGTTGCTGATGGCACCGGTGACGGTGGTCTGCACTTCAGGCCCGCCGCTGCGTTGCGCCGACACCGTGCCCTGGCCCGACTGCGCGTTCTGCACGCTGAAGGCGGCGGTGGTGGCGAGCACGTTGCCCGTCAGCGTCGCACCCGCCAGCGAGAGGCCGGAGGTGTCGATGTTGTTGCCCGTCACCTTCACCGTGTTGCCGGTGGCGCGGCTGCCGTAGGCCAGTGCCTGCGCCGCGTTGTCCGAGCTGGACACCGAGCTGTTGCTCAGCGTGCCCGTGACCGTGGTGCGCGCCACGATGCCGCCGGCCGCGATGGCCGAGATGACGGTGTTGGTGCCCGCCACAGCCTGCGTGTTGGTGACGTTGGCGATCGAGGCATTCGAGCCGCTCACGTTGTTCAGGCCCAGCGTCACGCCGCTGGCGGCGTCGTTGCCGTAGGTGGCTGCGACGAAGGCGTTGTCGCTGTTCGCGACGCTGGCGCCCGAGACATTGCCGTTGACGTTCGCCGCAAAGGTGTTGGAGCCGGTCGCCGAGCTGCCGATGTTCCCCTGCACCGACTGGTCGTTCAGGATGCCGTAGGCCGCAGTCACCGTCGGCAGGGCGCCGGCCGCGTTGCTGAACGGCAGTCCGCTGAGCACATCGACCGTGACGGTCGAGGCCGGTGCGCCCAGGAACGGGCCTGGCGCCGCGGCCAGGTTGCCCGCGCTCACGCCCAGCGTGTTCGTCGCCGAGTTGCCGTAGGCAATGGCGCGCTGCAGGTTGTCGGTGAGCGCGACCGAGCCGCCCGTGAGGTTGCCGTTCACCGTGATGCGCGCTTCAGGAGCGAACAGCGCCGCGCCGGCACCGGAGGTTGCATCCGACATCTGCACGCTCGCGATGCCCGCGCCCGTGCCGACCGAGTTGCCGCTGAGCGTGAGCGTGTTGGTGGCCCCGCTGCCGAGCGCCACGGCTTCCTGCCGGTTGTCGGTCAGCGCCAGCGTGTTGTTCGCGACCGGTGCGCCGCCGCCGCTGGCGGTCAGCAGGATCTGCGAGCCGAAGTTGAGCGCCGCGGGGCCGCTGCCGTTGTAGTTGCCCTGCAGGTTGGTGAGCGTCGCCGCGCCGCTGGCGGACACGCGCCCGTCGGAGTCGGTGCCGCCCGTGAGCACGGCGTTGCCGTTGCCCAGCGCTACAGTGGCTGCCTGGATCGCCAGGCTCTGCGTGATCTGGTTGCCCTGCGCGGTGGCCGCCGATGTGTTGCCGGACACGGTGACCGAACTGCCGCTGGTCTGCCCCGTGCCGGGCGACTCGCCCGTCTGCGCCGAGATGACCGACGGGAGCAGGAACGCCGTCAGCGGTGCCGCCGAGTTGGCCTGCTGGTTCGACACCGCCGCCGTGCCGGTGAACGAAGCCGCGTTCTTGCCGCTGGCGATCGCGCTCGACGCCGTGTTGCCGGTGGCGTCCGCCGTGATGCTGTTGTCCGCGAGCGTGACCTGGCTGTTCTTGCTCGACTGCACGCCGGCCAGGATTTGTGCGCCCGCGGTCTGGGCGAAGGTGGTCACGCCGATGTTGCCCTGGCTGTTGACGATGGCCAGGTCGCTGTTGACGTTGCTGGTCACGCCCACGCCGTTGTGGATGCTGTTGTTGGCCGCGGTGGCTGCCGTGCCGGTGCCCGCGATGGTCACGTCGTCGATCAGGATGCGGTTGCCCGCCGTGCCGGCGGTGGTGCCCAGCGCCTCGTTGCCCGTGGCCGCGCTGGAGATCGCATTGCCCTGCACCGACAGCGAGCCCTGCAGCACGTTGGAGCCGCCGGCAGGCACGCCGCTCACGAGACCCGTGATCACCGAGCCCGTATTGGTTGCGCTGTGCGTGGCGGCGAGGATGCCGTTGCCGTTCGCCTGCAGGTTCGCGACCACCGCCGAGCCCGCGAAGGCCGGCGCGCCGCCCGACTGGATTTCGGCCGTGCTGGTGGCGCTGTTGGCCTTGAGCACCGCGGAGATCGAATTGCGTTCGAGCACGGCTGCCGTCGTCAGCGTGATGCCCGGGCTCGCCGTCAGCATCAGGTCGACCGTGTTGCCCAGCACCTGCGCACTGGAGCTCGCGCCCGTGGCCGACTGCAGCGAGGTCACCACGATGTTGCCCTTGGCATCGAACAGCGGTGCGCCCGCCGGATAGGTCAGCACCGAGGTGCCGGCCTGCGGCGAGGCGCCGACCGCGGCGGCGCCCGAGACCGCCGAGCTGCCGCTGTTGAGCGTGGTGGTGGCCGAGATGGTGTTGTCCGCGTTGACCACGCTGCCGGTCTGCAGCGTGCTCGATTCCACCGCCAGCTTGCTGCTGCTCACTGCGCTGTTGATCACGCCGGTGTTGGTCGCCACGCCCAGCGTGGCGGCGTTGTTCACCGGCGTGCCGGGCGCCGGCTGGATGCTGTTGGCAAAGCTGTTGCCGGTGGCGCTCGCGCCGACCAGGTTGCCGCTGGTGCTCATCGCCACCGGGTTGGGATTCAGCGGCGTGCCGGTGGAGGTCGTGCCCACGGTGGCGCTGGTGATGGTGGCGTTGACGGCCCCGGTGTTGTTGATGTCCGAGTTCACCGTCGGCGTGCCGGTGGCGGTGCCGTTGTAGGCAGCGTCGACCGAGGTCTCCGCGGCTTGTGCGCCGGAGGCTGCTGCAATCAGCGCCATCGCGACGGCCGTGCCGATGCTGCTGCGGCTGAACATGGGCGCGCGTACGGCCCGGCTCTGGATCTTGCGTGCTTTCATGGCGTGACTCCTCGGATGTTGTGGAAGCGGTCTGGGTCGGAAAGTGGATGCGCGATGCGCGCGGAACGGCAGGTCAGTCGCCCTTGACTGCGCCGTCGGAAGAAGAGGTTGGCGCCGCGCCGCCGACCACCGCGCTGCCGATGCGCAGCTTGGCGATCTCCTGCAGGCCCGGGCCGTCGCGGTGGATCGACGTGTCGGCGGCATCGGGCCGCCATGTGAGGCTGATGGCGCCCGGCGCCACGCCGCGGTTGGCAAGGGCCGAGGTGACGGCAGCGATGCGCTGGTCGGTGAGCTCGTCGCGCTTGCGGGCGTCCCAGTTCTCGGTGTCGCGCGCCACCAGCACGATGTCGGTCGAGCCCTTCTTGGCCAGGCCCGCGATCTGGTCGATCAGCGCAAGCGAGCTGCCGCCGAGCGTGGTCGCGCCGAAGTCGAAGGACACCTGCGTCGCCGTGCCCGTGAGGCGCGCGCCGCCCTGCCCCGCGGCATTGACGGCCACGCCGCTCTGCACCACGGGCGAGGTCACGGCCGCGCCGCCTACGGCGGCATCGCCCGGGTTGTCGACCTTGCGCAGGTCGGCCGCGGGCACGACAGGAATCTGCTCGCCGGCGCCCGGGCGCATCGTCATGCAAGGCCGGTGGTCGACCTGCGTGACGGCCGCCATGAGCCGCACCACGCCCTCTTCGAGCGCCGCGCGCACGCCCATCTGCACAGGCTCCTGGCCCTTGGCGCCGATGTCCACGTCGTACAGCTTGCTGCCGAAGAAGCGGAACACGTTCAGGCCCACTTCGTAGCCATTGAACTGCTTGGTGAGGCTCACCGTGCGCACCACCATCAGCGACTTGGTGTCGACGATGCGCAGGTCCACGCTCACCGACTGGCTGAAGGTGCGCGCCTTCACGCCCACCTGGTTCACCGCGAACTCCGCGCCGCCCGAGTTGATGTTGTAGTTGAGCTCGGTGATGCCGCCAACGATGAAGTAATCAGACTTGTTGATCGTGCCGCCGAAGTACGGCAGCCACGGCACCGCCTGGCCGCCGTTGGGGCCGCCTACCTGGTGCGTGCGGCCGTCACCGAGCTGGCGGCGGTCGGCATACGCGAGCTCGCGCTCGGCGATCACCGGGTCGAAGCGCTCGGCGATGCTCACTGCGCCACCGAGCTTGCCGAGTGCCGAATACACCATCAGCGCGCCGCCCTGCGTGATCGCGTTGCCTTCGTTGATGCTGTACTTGCCGGTGTAGTCCTTCACGTCGCCCACGCCGATGACGATGGGCGGACGCCGCGTAGCCGCGATGTGGTCGGCGTAGCAGGCGAGCACCGCCTCCATCGGCGTGATGTTGTCGCGCACCGAGGGGCCGAGCACCACGGGTGCCTCGTTGGGCGCAAAGCGTTGCTGCGGAGCGGAGACGCAACCGGCGAGCGCCACCGTGGCGATGGCTGCGAGCGCGAAGGTGCGGGTGATGGGGTATTGCATGTCGCTTGCCCCGTTCAATTGAGCACGCCGAACGCGCACGCCGAGCTGCCGCCGACGCTCGCGGTCTGCGCACCCGAGTTGCTCTGATTCGAGTTCAGAGCCTGGTTGGCCGCGCCCTGCACCTGCGTGCTGGTGCCGCCCACGATGGCCGAGCCGACCGCGCCGGAGTTGGCTTGCGTGGTGCCTACCGTCGCGCCGCCGAGGGTGCCTACCGCGGTGCGGCTGTCATTGCCCGAGGCATTCGAAGTCGCGCCCGAAGTGGAAGGCGAATTCGCGACCGTGCTGTTGTTGCCGTCGTTGCCCGTGGAGGTCGCGGAGACGTTGCAGTTGTACTGGCGACCGATGTTGTTGGTCGTGTTGTAGACCGGCGCCGAGTAGTAGCCGCTCTTCTGCTTGCGGATCATGTCCTGGATCGCGGCCTGGTTCACCTTGTCGGTGCTGGTCTGGAACTGCCATGCGGCGTTCTCGCCGACGTTGTTGGCGAGCGCAGCCAAAGGCGCACACACCAGTGCCATAAGAAATACGCGTTGCATGACGGTCCCTCTCTGGAAGACGCACTTGATGAACTCATAAGTGCTACGTTTCGGGAGGGGATGCTAGGGATCGACGGCCACGGCCGGTATCCCGGGAACCGGTAGGAGGTATCCCGGGAACCGGTAGAAATGAGGAGGGCAACCCAAGGGCTCGCGCAGGCCGCAGGGGTCGCAGGCGCGCATGCAGGTGTGCGCGTCAGCAGGTCAGGCTAGTCGCCGAACCAGAACAACAACCAGGCGGTGACAGAGCCGAGCGTCACCATCACGAGAGCGACCTGGCGACCCGCAGGAAGCGGCCGGCTCATCCATCGCTCGATGTTTTTCGACATCTTCGTCCCCCGTTCTTCTAGTGAGGACCGAAGCGTGAAGCGCTCGCCGAGTTCTGTCAAAGCAGAAGAAATGCTTCACCGACTTTCCCGACCGCGGCCGGCAGCGCGCCTTCGTGCTGCAGCAAATGCCGCTTGCGGAAGACCCCGCCGGCGTAGCCCTTGAGGTCTGCGTTCTTGCCGATCACACGGTGGCACGGCACGACGATGCTGATCGGGTTCGACCCGTTGGCGGCACCGACATCGATGGCCGCGCGCGGATCGTCGAAGCCGAGCTGCCGCGCCAGTTCACCATAGCTGGTCGTGCGGCCTGCAGGAATGCGGCGAAGCGCCTCCCAGACCTGCTGCTGCAGCGCATTGCCCAGCCTTGCGACGGGCAGCGTTTCGATGGCCGTGAGATCGCCGTTGAAGTAGCGATCGAGGGCATCGGCCACCGTTTGCGGCGCGGCGCCTTCGGTCAGCTCCACCTTGTCGTGAAGTTCCCGCAGGAGGCGATGCAGGCGGGCGCGATGGTCCGCGAAATCCAGCGCATGAATGGCACCGGCAGCGTCGGTGACCAGCAGAAGTTCGCCCATCGGCGAAGCCAGATGGCTCAGTTGCAGCTTCATGTTCGTGTCCTCACAAAAGAGAAGGCGGCAGGGCCGCGAACATTCACATGCTGCGCGTTCCCCGCCGCCTTCACTCGCCGTATCCGGACATCGATCTCCGGCTCACGCCGGCGCTGCCTTCCCGCTCAGGCGTGTGCCTTGATCGAATCCGCCAGCGTGTTCACCAGCGTGTCGATGTGCGACTTCTCCACGATGTACGGCGGCGCAATCACCAGCACGTCGCCCGCTGGCCGCACCAGCGCGCCCTTGTGGAAGCAGTCGAGGAAGATTTCATAGGCGCGCTTGCCCGGCGTGCCCGCGATGGGCGCAAGCTCCACCGCTGCGGCAAGGCCGAGGCTGCGGATGCTGATGACGTTGGGCAGGCCCTTGAAGGTGCTGTGGAAGGCATCGCCCAGCACCTTGCCCATTTCACCGGCGCGCGCGAACAGGTTTTCTTCCTTGAAGAGATCGAGCGTGGCAATGGCCGCTGCGCAGGCCACCGGGTGGCCCGAGTAGGTGTAGCCGTGGAAGAACTCGACCACGTGCTCGGGCGCGTCGGTCTTCATCATCGCGTCGTAGAGCTTGTCGCGGCAGATCACGCCGCCCAGCGGAATGACGCCGTTGGTCACGCACTTGGCGAAGTTCAGCATGTCGGGCACCACGCCGAAGTAGTCGGACGCGAAGTTGGTGCCCATGCGGCCGAAGCCCGTGATGACCTCGTCGAAGATCAGCAGGATGCCGTGCTTGTCGCAGATCTCGCGCAGGCGCTTCAGGTAGCCCTTGGGCGGCAGGTACCAGCCGGCCGAACCGGCCACGGGCTCCACGATGATCGCGGCGATGTTGCTCGGGTCGTGCAGCGGCAGGATGCGGGTTTCGAGCTCGACCAGCGGGTCTTCGGCCCACACCGGCTCCTCGTTGTGGATGTAGGCGTGGTTCACCGGGTCATGGATGAAGCGCATGTGGTCCACGCGCGGCAAAAAGGCCGAGCCGAACACCTTGCGGTTGCCCGGAATGCCGCCCACCGACATGCCGCCGAAGCCCACGCCGTGGTAGCCCTTCTCGCGGCCGATGAACACGTTGCGGTGGCCTTCGCCGCGCGCGCGGTGATAGGCCAGAGCCACCTTCATCGAAGTGTCGGCAGCCTCGGAGCCCGAGTTGCAGAACAGCACCTTGTTGAGATCGCCGGGCGCGAGCGAGGCGATCATCTCGGCCGCCTTGAAGGCCTTGTCGTTGCTGACCTGGAAGGCGGTGGCGTAGTCGAGCGTGTCGAGCTGCTTCTTGATCGCCTCGTTGATGGGCTTGCGGTTATGGCCCGCACCCACGCACCACAGCGACGAGATGCCGTCGATCACCTTCTTGCCGTCGTGCGTGGTGAACTCCATGCCGTCGGCCCCGACGAACACCCGCGGGTCTTTCTTGAAGTGACGGTTGGGGGTGAAGGGCAACCACTGGTTGTCCATGTTGAAGTCCTGGAAGGCCATGCGTGTCTCCTGCGGTTATGTGGTCGAGGAAAATCGCGATTCTGGCACCCCTGCGACAATCACGCCCTGATGACGACCTCTACGCCTACCTCGCCCGCCTACATCCTGAACCTCTCCTGCCCCGACCGGACGGGCATCGTGCACGCCGTGTCGGGCTTCCTGCTCGAGCGCGGCGCCAACATCGAAGAGGCCGCCCAGTACAACGACCACGACACGGGTCTTTTCTTCATGCGGGTGCGCTTCGCCTGCGGCGACCACAGCGAAACCACGCTGCGCGAAGAGCTGAAGACCTTCGCCGCCGGCTTCGGCATGACGCTGCAACTGCACGCCGCCGCCGAGCCGATGAAGACGGTCATCCTGGTCAGCAAGGAAGGCCACTGCCTCAACGACCTGCTGTTCCGCTGGAAGAGCGGCCTGCTCGCCATCGACGTGCGCGCCATCATCTCGAACCACCGCGACTTCTACCAGCTGGCCGCCAGCTACAACGTGCCCTTCCACCACATCCCGATGACGGCCGCGACCAAGGCACAGGCCGAGGCGAAGCAGCTTGAAATCATCGAGGCCGAAGGCGCCGAACTCGTGGTGCTCGCGCGCTACATGCAGATCCTGAGCGACAACCTGTGCCGCAACCTGGCCGGCCGCGCGATCAACATCCACCACTCGTTCCTGCCCAGCTTCAAGGGCGCCAAGCCCTACTACCAGGCACACGACCGCGGCGTGAAGCTGATCGGTGCCACCGCCCACTACGTGACGGCCGACCTCGACGAGGGCCCGATCATCGAGCAGGACGTGGCCCGCGCCGACCACACCGACACCGTGGAAGACCTCACGGCCCGCGGCCGCGACACCGAGAGCCAGGTGCTGGCGCGTGCGGTGAAGTGGCACAGCGAGCACCGGGTGCTGCTGAACGGGCACCGCACGGTGGTGTTCCGCTAGGCCTCCGAAAAAAGCATGCCTCCGCTTGGGAGGCATGCATCCCGCTCAGCGTCAGTTGCGATTCGGGTTGTTCGGCCGACGGTCGTAGCGGTTCGGCACGCCGTCGCCGTCACGGTCCCAGCGGCCTGCGTTGTACTGCCAGCGTCCGCCTTCCTCGCGCCACTCCGGCGCACGGTAGGCATAGCCCGGACGGGCACGCACCCAGACGCCGCGGGTCCATACATGGCGCCCACCGCGCCACTCATAGTGCCCCGGCGCCCACACATAGCCGCGGCGCGGCGGGGGCACGCGTTCGGAGCGCGGAGGGGGCGGCGCCACCTGTATGACCACGGGTTGCGCCTGCGCGGCCGTGGGAACAGTCAATGCGCCCACCGACAGAAGCGATGCAGCGCCGACGGAAAGAGCCAATGCGAGTTTTTTCATGAAGGACTCCTCATGAGTTGTTGGAGGAGCCTTCATGCTGCCCAGTCCATGTGAACCGCCTGTAAGCAATGCACGGAGTCTTGTGTAAAGCTGTGACTCGCCTTTGAGCGCCTTTGAGCGCCTTTGAGCGCCTTTGAGCGCCTTTGAGCGCCTTCGAGCGCCCCGGCGAGCGCTCACTCCTGCAATTCGCGCAGATCGATGGCCGTGGCCATCGCCGCATGGCCGGCCTTGTTGGGGTGCAGGTGGTCGCCCGAATCGAACAGCGGATTCAGCGCCTTCGGGTCCGCAGGGTCGCGCAATGCCGCATCGAAATCGACCACACCGTCGATGTCCTGCTGGCCGCGGATCCAGCGGTTGACGGCTTCGCGCATGGCCTCGTTGCCCTCGCTCCAGTAAGGCGTGTTCCTGAATGGCGGCACGGTGCCGAGCAGCACCTTCACGCCCTTGGCGCGGGCCTGCTTGACCAGTTGCTCCAACCCCTCGGTGATGCGCTCAGCCGTCGGCATGTCGCGCGGCTTCAGCTCGGCGCCCGGCACCTTGGCGAACAGGGTGCGGCCGATGTCATTGGTGCCCATAAGGATGATCGCGTGCGTCACGCTGCTCTGCCGCAGCGCATCGAGCTCGAACCGGGAGAGGCCGCTGGGCCCCAGTCCGTTGGCCAGCAGGCGATTGCCGCCAATTCCGGCATTGAGCACCGCAACGTCTTGCCCTTCGCGCTGCGTATCACGCAAGCGAGTGGCCAACATGTCGGGGTAGGCCCCGAAGTTGCCCTCCGAGGTGCCCATCGTGATCGAGTCGCCGAAGGCCACGACGGTGCGCACGGACTTGGTGGTGAGCACGTCGAGCCCGGTCACGATCTGGTTCAGCACCAGTGGCGAGGGGTTCTTCAGCTTCGGTGCCATCACTGCGTTGCCGGGCGCTATCCATGTCGCGCCCGGCTCCAGCATGGAGACAGTGGCAAACGGCGTGGTGCGGTCGAAGAAGGCGCTCACGACCACCGTTTGGCCCGCCTGCACCGGCAGGTCGATGCCATCGCTCCAGGCGTCCGCGCCGGGCGCAACGGTCATGGTGGTGCGGCCGCCGAAGCGCAGCACGCGCAGCGTGGCCGGCGAGAACGCATCGGCGCCGGTGCCGCGTGCCGCGCTTGCGGCGGCAATGCGCAGCGGTGTCTTGCCGAAGCGGTTCGAGAAGCGGATGCGGATGCGCTCGCCGTCGAGCGACAGTTCAACCTTCTGGCGCAGTGTCTGCCCGCGCAGGTCATTGCCGGCAGGCGACGAATAGTTCGCACCACCGGGGGCTGCGGCCATCTCCGTGAAATCGACCGGCGCCACGGCCCAGCTCGCAACCCAATGCGCCTCGGCGGGCTGCCGTGAATGGTCGTCGGGCGTCACAGCCTGCACGCCGACGGCCAGCACTGCGAGGCAAAGGGCTGCCACCCAGTGCGCGACGGTCACGTCGCGCAGGCGCTCTGCCCAAATGGAAACCAGTTTCATGCGCGCAAAGCGTCGCAGTGTACGGAGCCACTGTTCCCCCGCGCGTGACGAGGTCTAAGGCCGGGTTACCAAGTGTCTACGTAGGGAGCAGCAACGCTCGAGCCCTTCGTGGCAGAAGACAAGCCACGCACCAACCAGGTGCGCGTCTCGGCCGGGTCGATCACCGCGTCGATTTCCAGCGTCTGCGCCATGTGGATCGCTTCGCCGTTCGCATACTGCTGCGCGACGAGTTTCTTGAACAGCGCATCGCGCTCCGCACCCTCGGGTGCAGCGGCCAGTTCCTTGCGAAAACCCAACCGCACAGCACCCTCCAGCCCCATCGCGCCGAATTCGCCGGTGGGCCAGGCCACGGTGAAAACCGGCGCGTCGAAGCCGCCCGCAGTCATCGCCTGCGCGCCCAGTCCGTAGCCCTTGCGAAGCACCACGGCGAAGAACGGCACGCGCAGATGCGAAGCCACCATGAACATGCGGCACACATGACGCACCTGTGCCTGCGCCTCGATTTCGGGCCCGACCATGAAGCCGGGCGTGTCGCACAACGAAACAATTGGAAGGCCGTGCGCATTGCAAAGCTGCATGAATCGCGCGGATTTGTCGGCCGCTTCCACATCGATCGCGCCGCCAAGGTGATGCGGGTTGTTGGCCATCAGCCCAACCGGCCGGCCCTCGATGCGCGCAAGCGCAGTGACGATGCCCGCGCCGAAACCCGCGCGCAGTTCGAGCAGCGAGCCTGTGTCGGCCACGCCGCGCATCGCGGCGCGCACGTCGTACACGCGCAGGCGGTTTTCGGGCACCACATGGCGCAGCGCGCGCGGGTCGGCGCATTGCCAGTCGGTGGTCGCGCCCTGGAAGTACGACAGGTATTGCTTGGCTGCAGCGACGGCTGCGGCTTCGTCTTCCACCAGGATGTCGATCACGCCGTTGCGCGACTGCACGCTGCTGGGCCCGATCTGCTCGGGCGCGAAGGTGCCGAGCCCGCCGCCCTCGATCATCGCGGGGCCGCTCATGCCGATGTTGCAGCCCTTGGTGGCGATGATCACGTCGGCGCACCCCAGCAGCGCCGCATTGCCCGCGAAGCAGCGCCCATGCACGATGCCCACCACGGGCACCTTGCCCGACAGCGCCGCGAACTGGCTGAAGGTGTGGTTGTTCAGGCCCGCGACGATCGGCATGTCCGTATCGCCGGGACGACCACCGCCGCCCTCGGCGAACAGCACGACAGGCAGCTTGAGCTGATGCGCCACCGCCAGCAGGCGGTCGGTCTTGTGGTGATTGCGCATGCCCTGCGTACCGGCCAGCACGGTGTAGTCGTAGGCCAGCACGGCGCAGCGCGACACCTCGGGGCCGAACTGCTTTGCGTTGATGCTGCCCAGGCCCGTGACCATGCCGTCCGCGGGCGTGTTGGCGATCAGGTCTTCGAGCGTGCGTCGCCGCGTCTGCGCGGCGATGGCGAGCGCGCCGTATTCGATGAAGTTGCCGGGGTCGGCTGCGGTGTCGCACAGGTCGGCGATGTTCTCGCGCGCGGTGCGGCCGCCTTGTGCGTGCCGCTTGTCGACGGCGGCCTTGCGATTCGCATCGAGCGTGGGCGCGTGGCGGTCGATGACCTTCTGCAGGTCAGGGCGGATCGCGTCCAAGTCGTGCTCGGCGCGCGCCTCGACCTCGACGGCCTGCGCATCGACGGCTTCCAGCTGCAGCAGCGACTGGCCTTCGACCAGGTAGTCGCCGGGCTCGGCCAGCAGCGCGACCACGCGGCCGGCTACCGGTGCGTGCAGCAGGTGTTCCATCTTCATGGCCTCGAGCACGCCGAGTTGCGCGCCAGCGGGCAGCACGTCGCCGACGGCAACTTCGAACTGCACGAGGCGGGCTGGCATCGGGGCCTTGACGGTCAGCTCGTCGGAGTCGCCATCGGTGACAACGGCTTGTGCTGCGGGCACTGCCACCGTCTTCTTTGAATGCTTTTCAAGCGCTGCCGCAACCGCCAGCAGATCGCCCAGATGCGCCTCCACGAAACGCGTATGCACCGCCTGCGTCGCAAACTCGGGCCGCGCCGCGATGGCGCGCAGCAGCGACAGGTTCGTGGCGATGCCGTCGATATGGCATTCGTCCAGCGCGCGCAGCGATCGGCGCAGTGCGTCTTCGAAACGCGGCGACGGCGAATGCACGATGAGCTTGGCGAGCAGCGTGTCGTAGTGCGGAGAGGGCGCAAGGCCCGTGT
The DNA here is from genome assembly GCF_900111625.1 of Variovorax sp. OV084. Taxonomy (NCBI): domain Bacteria; kingdom Pseudomonadati; phylum Pseudomonadota; class Betaproteobacteria; order Burkholderiales; family Comamonadaceae; genus Variovorax; species Variovorax sp. OV084. The sequence goes on from NZ_FOII01000011.1 coordinate 37,481, forward strand.
AGCCGTGCGTGTCCACGCGCACGCCGGGGCCTGCCGGCAGGTCGAAGCGCGCGAGCGTGCCGCCCGAAGGCCGCGCGTTGCCTTGCGCATCGAGCGTCTCCGCGTTGATGCGCCACTGCACCGCGAAGCCGCGCTGCGGTGCGGTGCGATCGGGTTCAACACCAAGTTCGTCCAGCGACTGCCCCGCTGCCACGGCGATCTGCAACTGCACGAGATCCAGCCCCGTCACTGCCTCCGTCACCGTGTGCTCGACCTGCAGGCGTGGGTTGGCCTCGATGAAGACGAAGGGCAGCGTCGTCGATGCCGCATCGACCAGAAATTCGAAGGTGCCGAGGCCGCGATAGCCCACCGTCTTCGCCATGCGCAGCGCAGCCTGCGTGACCTGCGCGCGCAAGGCCTCAGGCAGCGAAGGGCTCGGCGCGATCTCCACCAGCTTCTGAAAGCGCCGCTGCAGCGTGCACTCACGCTCGCCGAGGCTGGCCACGGCGAGGCCGTCGCCCAGCACCTGCACTTCGATGTGCCGCGCATTGCGCATCAGCCGCTCGACATACACGCCCTCGATGCCGAATGCGGCCTTGGCTTCGGACATGCAGCGCACATGCGCCTCGGGCAGTTCTTCAGCGTTCAGCACCGCGCGCATGCCGCGCCCGCCACCGCCGCCGATGGCCTTGACCATCACGCCCGCGCCCTGCGCATGCTGCTCGGCGAAGAAGGCCTGCGCCTGTGCGAGCGTCACTGCGCCGGCGCTGCCAGGCATCACGGGCACGTCGCATTGCGTGGCCAGTGCGCGTGCGCGGGCCTTGTCGCCGAACAGGCCGAGCTGCTCCGGCGTGGGGCCGATGAAGACAAGGCCGGCGTCCGCGCAGGCCTGTGCGAAATCGGCACGCTCACTGAGAAAGCCATAGCCGGGGTGCACCGCATCGCAGCCCTGCGCCTTGGCCACCGCGATGAGCGCCGCGACATCGAGGTACGCCGAAGGCCCGGTCGCATCGAGCGCGACTGCTGTGTCGGCCAGCTGCACATGCAGCGCTGCCGTGTCGTCGCGCGCATGCACTGCCACGCTGGCAATGCCCAGGTCGCGCAGCGCGCGCACCAGACGCACGGCGATCTCGCCGCGGTTGGCAATCAGAACTTTGGAGAACAGCAAACGGAACCTCTCAGCTTTTGTCTTTGAGCAAGCGGCGCAGCACCTTGCCCGCGCCGGTCGTCGGCAATGCGTCAATGAAACTCACGGCGCGCGGCGCCTTGTAGCTCGCCATGTTGTCGCGCGCCCAGGCGATGAGGGCGTCGGCATCGAGCCCGGCACCTGGCTTGCGCACGATGAATGCCTTCACGACCTCGCCCTTCTCTGCATCGGGCTGCGCGATGACGGCCGCCTGCGCCACTGCCGGGTGCTTGATGAGGATGGTTTCGACCTCTTCGGGGAACACGCTGTAGCCCGAGACCTTGATCATTTCCTTGAAGCGGCCGATGAAGGTGAGATAGCCATCGGCATCGAGCTTGCCCATGTCGCCGGTGTGCACCCAGCCGTTGCGCAGCGTGGCAGCAGTGGCTTCGGGCTTGTTCCAGTAGCCCTTGAAGGTGCCTGGGCTGGTGAGCACGATCTCGCCGACTTCGCCCACCGGCATGTCGGCCTGCGCGTCCGTGTCGATGATGCGGATGGTCACGCCCGGCACCGCGATGCCCTGCGTGCCCCAGCGCGGCGCATGGTGCGGCGTGTAGGTGTCGCAGGTGTGGGTTTCGCTCAGTCCGTAGGCCGCCTCGAACGAAGTGCAGTTCGGTGCGTGCGTGCGCCATTGCCGCGCCAGCGGCTCGGTGAAGGTGATGCCGAAGCTCGTGACAGGATTCATCTTCAGGCTGCGCAGGTCGAAGCTGTCGATGTCGCTTACCTGCATGCAGGCCACGTTCATCGGCGCGATGCTGTACCACCAGCTCACCTTGTAGGCGGCAATGGCCTGCAGCACGGCGCGCGGGTCGAAGCGGTGCAAGAGCACCGATGCCGCACCGGTCAGCACCGGCACGTTGACACCCATCAGCATGCCCGCGATGTGATACAGCGGCGCGATGGACAGCAGCACGTCGCCCGGCCCCACGCCGTTGCAGTCGGCCGCGGCGCGCGTCTTGAAGAGCGCGTTGCCGTAGCTCAGCATCGCGCCCTTGGGCAGGCCCGTGGTGCCCGATGTGTAGGTCATGAGCGCCACGTCGTCCATGTCGATGACCACGGGCTGCGGCTTGGCGTTGCCGCGCATCACGGCCAGGAAGTCTTCGCAGTCTTCGGGCACGCTGCGTTCGGCCTTGCGCTCTGCGGCCAGTTCGGCCGGCAGGTCGAGCGACGACGGGTCGGGCAGCAGGTCGGCGTAGTGCACCACGAACACGTGTTCGAGCGCACTCTTCGGCTGCACCTTGCGCACCACCGGCAGCAGCGGCGCGGCCGCGACGATCACTCGCGCCTTCAGGTCGTTGACCTGGTAGGCCAGCTCGTGCTCCTTGTTGAGCGGGCCGCTCGGGCAGACGATGGCACCGATCTTCTGGATGCCGAAGTGCGCGACCAGGTACTGCGGACAGTTGTTGAGAAAGAGCACCACGGGCTCGCCCTTCTTCACGCCCAGCGCCTGCAGGCGCGCCGCGAAGGCGTCGCTGGCGCGGTCGAGTTCGGCCCAGCTCATCGCATGGCCGTACCAGAGGCAGGCGGTGCTGCCGCCACGCTCGCGTGCGTGGGTGCGCAGGTACTCGTGCAGCGGCTGCTGCGGGCGGTCGGGCAATGTCTCCATGGCGTCACTTTCTCAGGGTTATCGATAGCCGCCTGCACCGGGCAGGCGCTTGCCAATGGTGCATGGTGCACGAACAATCCTACCCATGGGTATAACTTCCGCGACACGGCACAAACCCTCTGGAGACCAGAGCGACACGACGGCGCAGCCGCATCTGCCCCAGGGCACTGGCCGCCAGCGCGCGGCCACGCAGGGCACCGACCTGCAGCGCGAGCGCATCCTGCAGGCGGCCGCGCAGCTCTTTGCGGCGCAGGGCTACGCCAACACGACCATGGCGCAGATCGTGCGCGCGCTGGGCGTGACCAAGCCCTTCGTGTACTACTACTTCCGCGACAAGCAGGAGATCTTCGAGACGCTGTCGTGGCGCCCGGCGGTCGACTGCTTCACCGCGCTCGACTTCGCGGCCACCGACCCGCGCCGCGCGAGCGAGAAGGTGCTCGAAGGCATCGAGCGGTTGATTCGCGCAACCATCACGCACCACCCCGTCGCCTTCTTCCCGTATCGCGAGCCGCAGGTGTACCGGCCGGAGTACATCGCGGCGCAGAAGAAGCTGGCGCACCACTTCTACGACCTGCTGTGCCCGCTGCTCGAAGAAGCGCGGCGCGACGGCGACCTCGACTTTGCGGAAACCAAGATCACCGCGCTCGCGGCCTGCAGCCTGCCCGGCTTCCTGTACAGCTGGTACCGCCCGGGTGGACGCCTGTCGCCCGACGAGGTGGTTGCCGAGCTCACGAAGCTCGCGAGCCGCGTGATCGGGCTGCAAGCGAAGAACTGACAAGACAACCACCCCGGAGACAAACCATGAAGTTCAAGAAGGCGCCATTGGCGCGGATCGCCCTTGCCTGCCTGCTGGCCGCTGCCGGCGCCGCGCACGCGCAAGCACAGCAGACCTACAAGATCGCCTACATCGATCCGCTCTCCGGCCCCTTTGCCAACGTCGGCGAGCTGATGCTGATGCACACGCAGTACGCCATCGAGGACATCAACGCCAAGGGCGGCGTGCTCGGCGGCACGAAGCTGCAGCTGCTGCAGTTCGACAGCAAGCTCTCGGCGCAGGAGAGCCAGAGCGCGCTGCAGGCGGCCATCGATCAGGGTGCGAAGGCGATCGTCACGGGCGGTTCGGGCTCGTCGGTGGTCACGGCGCTGGTGCAATCGGTGGCGCGCTGGAACCAGCGCAACCCGGGCAAGGAGCTGATCGTGCTGAATCACTCTTCCATCGACCCCGAGATGACGGGCAAGGGCTGCAGCTTCTGGCACTTCCAGACCGAGGCCAACACGGCGATGAAGATGAAGGCGCTGGCCAACTACATCAAGAAGACGCCGGATGTGAAGAAGGTCTACCTGCTGAACCAGGACTACGCGCACGGCAAGCAGTGGGCCAGCTACGGCCGCCAGCTGGTGGGCCTGGCGCGGCCCGACATCCAGTTCGTGGGCGAGGCGCTGCACCCCATCGGCCGCGTGAAGGACTTCGCGCCCTACATCGCCAACGTGAAGCAGAGCGGGGCCGACTCGGTCATCACCGGCAACTGGGGCCAGGACATGACGCTGCTGCTGAAGGCGGCGGGCGACGCGGGCTACAACCTGCGCTACTTCAACCACAGTGCGGGCTCGGTGCCGGGCACGGTCACTGCGGTGTCGCAGGCGAAGCTGGGGCAGTTGACCTGGGTGGCCGAATGGCACCCTGGCGAGGCCGACACGCCGAAGGTCGACGCTCTGGCCAAGGCCTACAAGGCCAAGACGGGCAAGGACTTTCTCGCGCCGCGCATCGACATGACGCCGCGCCTGCTGGCCGCGGCCATCAACAAGGCCGGCAGCGCCGACACCATCAAGGTGGCGCGGGCGCTCGAAGACCTGACGTTCGACTCTGTGGTGGGGCCGGTGCGCATGCGTGCCGAAGACCACCAGTTGTTGCTGCCGCAGGTGGTCAACACCATCGTGCCGGTGGACGGCAAGACCGTGAAGACGGGCTGGGAAGGTACTAACTACGGCTTTCGTACTGACGCGGTCTATACCGGGAACGAGCTGGCGCAGGGGACTGAGTGCAGGATGGTTCGGCCCTGACTCTCTGAGTTCCGGGGTGCGTGCGAATGACACCGGGTACTCCCCTTCGCGAATGTCCCCCGTCGGCGTGATCGCGCCCTGAATGAACTCCCCTGCCTAAGGGAAACCCCGTCCTGCCTGCCCCCCATGCCGTCGGGATACTCCGGTTGTTACATCCCGGATATCCGAAGCGGGTCCATTCCAAAGGCACAACAACCCATGGCAGGCAAAAACTCGCTCTACCCGATCCCGCATCCGGCGAAGAAACCCTTCGTCGGGAACCTGCTGTCGATCGGGTCCGACTCTCCCGTGCTCGACATGTGGAAGATCGCGCAAGACCTCGGCGGCATCTATTGGTTGGACATGCCGGGCATGCCGGTGATCGTGGTGTCGTCGCCCGCGCTGGTCGACGAGCTCTGCGAGGAGCCGCGCTTCGACAAGAGCACGCGCGGTGCATTGCGCCGGCTGCGGGCAGCCTCGCACGGGCTCTTCACCTCCGATACGCACGAGGAGACCTGGTCGAAGCCGCACAACATCCTGTTGGCCAACTTCAGCCAGCGCGCGATGCAGGCCTATCACCCGATGATGCTGGACATCGCGGGCCAGCTGGTCACCAAGTGGGAGCGCCTGAACTTCGACGAAGAGGTGGACGTGGTGCGCGACATGACAGCGCTCACGCTCGACACCATCGGCCTGTGCGGCTTCGGCTATCGCTTCAACTCGTTCTACCGCGAGGGCTTTCATCCCTTCGTCGACGCGATGGTGCGCACGCTGGAGACGGTGCAGAACCGCCGCGGCCTGCCGCTCGAAGAGCTGATGCTGAAGAAGGAGCTGGCCCAGCAGCGCAAGGACATCCGCTACATGCACAAGATGGTGGAAGACATCATCGAGGAGCGACGCACGAGCGGAGCCGACATCGCCACCAAGCCCGACCTGCTGAGCTACATGATCGCGGGCGTGGACAAGAAAAGCGGCGAGCAGCTCACCGACAAGATGATCCGCGACGAGTGCATCGAATTTCTCATCGCGGGGCATGAAACCACCAGCGGCCTGCTGTCCTTTGCCATCTACTTCCTGCTGAACAACCCCGAGGCCATGGCCAAGGCGCAGGCAGAGGTCGACAACGTGTTCGGCCCCGACACCACGCAGAAGCCCACTTACGCGCAGGTCAACCGCCTGCAGTACGTGATGCAGGTGCTGAAAGAGTCGCTGCGCCTGTACCCGACCGCGCCCGCGATCTCGATGCGCGCCAAGGAAGACACGAAGATCGGCGGCCAGTACACGATCAAGAAGAACAACATGATCATCATGCATGCGCTGGCGCTGCATCGTGACAAGGGCATCTGGGGCGAGGATGCCGATCAGTTCAACCCCGACAACTTCACGCGCGAAGCCGAGCGCGAGCGGCCAGTGAACGCATTCAAGCCCTTCGGCAATGGGCAGCGCGCCTGCATCGGGCGGCAGTTCGCCCTGCAGGAGGCGGTGCTCACGCTGGGCATGATCCTGCAGCGCTTCAACCTCGTGGACCACACGGGCTACAAGCTGAAGATCAAGGAAGCGCTGACGATCAAGCCGGAGAACTTCAAGATCAAGGCGCTGCTGCGCGACCCGGCCACGCGTCCGCGCGGCAACATGACCGACGCGGCCGCAGCCCCCGTGCAGCCCGTGCAAGCTGCCGCGCGCAAACCCCAGGCTGCACGCCATGGCACCTCGCTGCTGGTGCTGCAGGGTTCCAACCTCGGCACTGCCGAAGACCTTGCGCGCCAACTCGCCGAGGCCGGCGAGATGCGCGGCTTCTCCACGCAGCTGGCCTCGCTCGACGACTATGCCGAGCGGCTGCCGGCCAACGGCGCGGTGGTCATCGTCTGCGCCTCGTACAACGGCGTAGCACCTGACAACGCGGCCGAGTTCCATCGCTGGCTCGACAAGGCCGACGATTCGCTCAACGGCGTGCGCTTCAGCGTGTTCGGCTGCGGCAACACCGACTGGGCCGCCACCTACCAGGCCGTGCCGCGCCGCATCGACGAACGGCTCGAAGCGCTCGGCGCCACGCGCGTGCATTCGCGCGGCGAAGGCGATGCGCGCGAGGACATGGACGGCGCCTTCCAGGACTGGAGCGACGCGCTCTGGCCCGAGCTGGTGAAGGCCTTCGACATCAAGACCGGCGCCGACACGCCCGTGCAGAGCGAACCGCTCTACACGCTCGAAGAACTGCCGCCGCCGCAGAAGAACGCGATCGTCGATGCGCTGGGCGCAGTGGCGCTGCGAGTGATCGAGAACCGCGAGTTGCAAAGCGGAGGCAACGGGGAAGCCGGCCGCTCCACCCGCCACGTCGAGCTGATGCTGCCCGAGGGCCTGATCTACCGCGCCGGCGACCACCTGAGCGTGGTGCCGCGCAACAGCCCGGCGCAGGTCGAACGCGCGATGGCACGCTTCGGCTTCGACCGCACGGCCCATGTGCGCCTGCATGCAGGCGCGGGCCGCAAGGCAGCGCTGCCGGTGGAGCAGGTGATCGCGGTCGACCGCCTGCTGGGCGACTACGTCGAGCTGCAGGACGTGGCCACGCGCAAGCAGATCGCCACGCTCGCGGCATATACCGAGTGCCCGTTCACCAAGCCCAGGCTCGCGGCGCTGTCGGGCAGCGACGAGGCTTCGCAGGCGGCATACAAGGCCGACGTGCTCCACAAGCGCAAATCGCTGCTCGACCTGCTGGAAGAGCACCGCGCCTGCCAGGTGCCGTTCGCGGTGTTTCTCGAAATGCTGTCGCCGCTGTCGCCGCGCTACTACTCGATCTCTTCGTCGCCGACGATGACACCGGGCAAGTGCAGCGTGACGGTGGGTGTGGTGAGCGGCCCGGCCAAGTCGGGCATCGGCACCTTCGAGGGCGTGTGCTCCAACTTCCTGGCGCGCGCGGAGGCCGGCGACACGGTGCACGGCGTGGTGCGCGAAACCACGGCCGAGGGCTTCCGGCTACCGGACGATGCGAGCCGGCCGATCATCATGGTCGGCCCCGGCACTGGCCTCGCGCCGTTCCGTGGCTTCCTGCAGGAGCGCGCGGCACAGGTCGAGGCGGGCAATGCGCTCGGTGAGGCGCTGCTGTTCTTCGGCTGCCGCCATCCCGAGCAGGACTTCATCTATGCCGACGAACTCCAGGCCTGGGCGCACCGCGGCGTGATGAAGCTGCACACCGCGTTCTCGCGCGCGGGCGAGCGCAAGGTCTATGTGCAGGACCTGATCCGCGAGCAGGCGGCCGAAGTGTGGAAGCTTCTTGAAGCGGGCGCAGTGGTTTATGTGTGCGGCGACGGCTCGCGCATGGAGCCCGACGTGCGCCGCACGCTGAGCGACCTTGCGCGCGAGCACGGGCAAGACAGCACGGCGTGGATGGACAAGATGATTGCCGACCAGCGCTACGTGCTGGACGTGTGGGCCGGCAGCTGAAAGGAAGACTGCGCAGGCCTCGTCAGGTCTCCAGTGCCGACGCGTGGTCCTCGAAGGTGCCGCGAACGTGCCAGCCGTCCGGAGTCAGCGCCATCACCTTGTCCGAGAGGCCGTGCGGCCCTGCCTCGGCCTTGACCTCGGCGGCAGCCGAGCACATGAGGCCCAGCATGGTCTCGGCCGTGATCGACTTCCCCCGGGCCTCGAAGCTCGCTCCGCTGTCCATGAAGTAGATGACGCTGCGGCTCGGCACCACGGCTATCAACTCGCCCTTGAACCCTTGTGACAACTGCTCCCAGAGGTCAGGCAGCAGCAGCATGCAGGCCTCGAAGCCGTCGCCCGTCACCAGCGCCTTGTACATGACGAGGTCCTGCGTATCGAGGTTGTGCGCCACCTGCCGGAGCATGTTGTCGATCGCGAGTTCGTACAGCGACTGCGGGTCGAGCCCCGTTTCCTCCATGCCCTCCTGGGTCAGTGTGACGAACTGCGTGGGCGTGTCGACCGCGAAGGTCATCAGCAGGTCGGATTCGCCGGCGAAGGGATAGGCCACGGGCGTCTGCGCCTCGCGGTTGCCGCCCCGCGCCTCGATCTGGTCGAGCATCGGCTGCACGGCTTCGAGGAAGTCGATGTGCTTGATGCGGGGATAGACGGGCGGCAGGTCGGGGTACATGGCGCCGCTATTGTTTTGGGCGGGGCCGCTGCGGCACAAGTGACGGAAGTCATGGTCGCGCGAGCCGGCTTTGCAAAACGCCCGCCCGGTCCCACCAGATTGTTGGGGCGATAGCAATCTATCGTGCTACTGGCGTTTCAGGCTCGAATTGCTACGATTTGCTTCGTCAGTCAGAACACCAGGGAGATTTCATGCCAATAGGCACCGCGCAGCTTGCGCGTGTTCTCACCGCTTCCTCGTCTGCAATGCCTGCGTTCGGCAACGAGCCGGCACTGGAGCCCATCGCGATTGAAGGCGAAGAGGGTTTGAGCCGTCTTTTTCGCTATACCCTGACCCTCGCCACCCCCGAACAGCAGGGCTACAACGAGCGTCAGGCGGCCAATGTCGCCATCAAGCAGTTGATCGGCGAGACGCTCACCACGCACATCGTTCTGGATGGCAGGCCCGGCTCAGGTCCGGAGCAGCGCCACATCTCAGGGCTGGTCACGCGCGTGCGCTTCCTGCGGCTGGAAAATCGCCGCGCGCTGTACGAAGCCGTCGTCGAGCCTTGGCTCACTCTGGCAACGCGCACGAGCGACTACCGCATCTTCCAGAACGAAGACGTGCTGGGCATCGTCAAGACTGTTCTCGGCAAGTACGGCTTGCCCTTCGAGATACGGGCCACGCGAAGCTATCCGGCTCGTGAGTTCCAGGTCCAGTACGGGGAAACCGACTACGACTTCATTGCCCGGCTGCTGCACGAGTGGGGCCTGTACTACTGCTTCGTGCACGAAGAAAACAACCACAAGCTGGTGATCGTGGACGACATGGCCTCTCACCAGCCCTTCGCGCACGCGGGCTATCAGACCATTCCTTTCCATGCCGCCGACGCGACCGCACGCGAAGAACGCTGCGACCGCTTCAATGCGCATGAGGAATTGCAAAGCGGCCGCTGGGTCACCGACGACTTCGACTTCAAGCGCCCCAAGGCCGAGTTGCAGCAAGTCAGTGCCATGCCGCGCAAGACCGCGCAAAACACATGGGAGCACTACAGATGGCCGGGCGACTACGTCGTCGAATCCGAAGGCGAGCAATTGGTGCGCACGCGCATGGAGGAGGTCGGCAGTCAGGGCGAGCGTGCCAGCGGCTCGGGCAACCTGCGTGCGGTGGTGCCGGGCTGTCTGCTCACGCTGGAGCGCCATCCTCAGAACGAAGCGAATCGGCAGTACCTCGTGACGAACACACACCTGCGACTGCAGGACGTGGGCGATGCAAGCTCGCAGCAGGAGTTCGAATGCCGGGTGGACTTCGAGGTCATCCCGACGAGCAAGGTTTTTCGTGCGCCAGTGCCGCCGGAGCCAAGGCCGCGCACCACAGGTCCGCAGACCGCCATCGTCACGGGCCCGGCGGGCCGCGAGATCTGGACCGACGAATACGGCCGCGTGAAACTGAGCTTTCACTGGAACCGCTATTGCACCAAGGACGAGAACAGTTCGTGCTGGATTCGTGTTTCCTCGCCTTGGGCAGGTACCAACTTCGGCGGCATCCAGATCCCGCGCATCGGGCAAGAGGTGATCGTCGACTTCGAGAATGGCGACCCCGACCGGCCTATCGTGACGGGCCGCGTCTACAACGCCGACAACATGCCGCCGTGGAGCTTGCCCGACAACGCCACGCAGAGCGGCCTGCTCACACGCAGCTCCGAGGGCGGCAGCGGTGCCAACGCCAATGCCTTGCGCTTCGAGGACAGGAAAGGCCAGGAACAGGTGTGGCTGCACGCCGAGCGCAACCAGGACATCGAGGTCGAGCATGACGAAACCCACTCGGTGGGCCGCGACCGCAGCAAGAAAGTGGGCCGCAACCAGATGGCCACGATCGGCATGGCCTACATGCACAACGTGGGCCTCGCCAAGATGGTGAATATCGGCCTGGCCTACTCCTTCAACGTCGGCATGCTGCGCAACACCGTCGTCGGCATGATGGACAACACCATGGTCGGCAAGACCCAGACCACCAAGGTCGGCGAGAAGTACCTGCTGTCCGTGGGCGGAGACAAGGGTAGCCACATCGAGATGGACGGCAAGACCATCTCGTTGCGGGTGGGCGCGTCGGTGGTGCAGCTCAAGGCCGACGGCTCGATTGCCGTCACGGGCAAGAAGATCAATATCACGGCGCAAGGCGACGACGTGACCGTCAACGGCGAGCACATCTGGCTCAACCCCATGGGCGGTGGCGCCGCTCTGCAACCCAACGCGGTGCCGACCCCACCGCCGGCCGAGCCGCCGGGCAGCCCGCTGGCGAGCCTGGGCGCACTGATGGGCGGCAACCCCGCCGACCTGCTTGGCAAGGCGGGGCAGCTCGCCTCGATCGCCCAGCAGGTGGCCGGGGGCGGCGGTGGAGGCGGCGAAGCTGCAGGCCATGCGACACAAGTGCTCGGCACTGTCTCGGCCGCGGTCTCCGCCGGCGTCGGAATGCTGGCGGCGGACAAGGGCAACGCCCATGGCTGAGCCCGCGCCGCCGATCCCCGCGCCGCGCCTGAGGCAATTGCGCAACGGCACCCCCTTTCCACACTTCCAGTTCGACAAGATGGGCAAGGGGCGGCGCTTCCACGACGTGGTGGTGGTGTGCGCGAGCTTCGTGCTCGCGCCCGGCCGGCTCGAACCGGCGGCGTTTCATCGCGGCCCGGTCTTCGCCGACGAGCCCTGGGATGCCGCGCACGCCACGCTGTCGAGCTTGCGCATGGCGACCGACGTGCTGCTGCTCAAGCCCGACGCCGATGTCTACGTGACGGGCACCGCGCACGCCCTCGACTGGACGCCAAGGCGCGATTGGCGCGCGGAGCTGCAGGTGCACAGGCACCATGACGCACCGCTGCTGCACAAGGCGCTGCGTCTGACCGGGCCGCGCCACTGGGACTGGCAGCCGGACGCCGCGCAGCGCAGCCTGTCCGACGCGCAGCCCACGCTCGCCGTGCCGCTGCGCTACGAGCTCGCCTACGGCGGATGGGGATTCGACCAGGGCGACGACGAATCGGCCCCGCCCCGCACCCACTCGGCCAACCCCTGCGGCACCGGATGGTTCGGTAGCGCAGCCCGCGAGGATCATCCCGGGGCGCGCCATGCCGCCGGACAGCCGTTCCCCGGCCCGCAGATCGAGCACACCGATGCACCGCTGCAGCACGCCAACCACAAGGACGCCCAGCCCGTCGGCTTCGGGCCGGTCGCGCGCTTCTGGCAGCCGCGTGTCGCGCTGGCGGGAACCTACGACGACGCCTGGCGCGAACGCCACGCTGGACAGCCCTACATGGACTACGCCGACGATTTCGACGAACGCTTCTTCCAGTACGCCCCCGCCGACCAGGTCGTGGCCGGTGGCCTGCGGGGCGACGAATCCCTTCGCATGAGCGGCTTCTTCGCCTCGACGCCCTGCACCGAGACCCAGCTCCCGCACCTGTGGATCGAGGCGCTGTGCAGGAACGGGGACGGCATCGAGCGCAGCGAAGCCATGAAGCTCGACACCGTGCACATCGACCTCGACGAGATGCTCGTGCACCTGACCTGGCGGCTCACGCTCGACCAGGCGCTCGACACGGTGGCGGTCGACCTCTTCGAGCGGCCAATCACCGAAGCCATCGCGGCCGGTGGCGCCGCGCGTCAAGGGATACCGGCATGAGCGCCGAAAAGCACATCGCAGATGCGGAGTCGCGGTTCATGGTGGTCAACGTGGCGCCGGACTTCTGCATCGTCGGCAACCAGGTCGTTCCCTTCGACATCGTGTCGATCCTTCCGCCCGAGAAAGCGGCCTACTCGCACACCGTGTTCGCGCGCAGCGAGAAGGTGCTGATGGTCGACAGCATCGTCAAGGGCGTGGCGGGCAACGCGGGCAGCGGCGTGCGCTCGGGGGTCTCGCTCGGCGCGGGCAACGTGAAGATCATCTCCGGCTCGCAGACGGTCTTCGTCGAGAGCCGCCCCGTGGCCCGCCACGGCGATCTCTGCGAGATGAACGGGGCCGCCTGATGAGCTCGATTCCCGACGACAAGAAGACGCTGGGGCAGGTGCTGTCCACGTCTTCCTCGTCGTCGCCCTCTTCCTCCTTCTCGCCCCCCTCTTTCAACAGCAACGGCACGCTCGGCAGGGTGCTGACCTTCGAGGTGCCCAAGGGGCCGATGGTGCGGCGCCGGCCCGGCATCTGCAGCGAGCGGTACGAGCGGGAAAAGGCAGACTTCGAAAAGATACCGTGGTACGAGCGGATGTGGATCGGCACTGGTCGCGACGCGCGCCTTGAGCCCACGGATGCGCTGCAGGCCGCGAAGACATTTCAGCAGGCATGCGAAAAGATGCCAGATGAAATCCCCAAGTCGGCGCTGGACGACAAGCTCCAGCAGCTGAACGACCACTACACCGGCAAGAACCCCTTGCCGCCCGAACAGTCCTTGGAGCTCAAGAGAAGAGTCTCTTTCCTGCAGGACGTCTATACGCCGGGGCCACGCTGGGAGAACGGGCTTTCCGGCAGCGAAAGTGCCTGGCTGAGTGCGCAGAACCTGCGCTTCGGCAACACGCTGGGCATCGCCTTGCTGGGTCCGATCTTCGGCGCCCCCGGTGCGGCCACGCGTGTACTCGGAGGAAGCGAGGAGCAAGTAGCGGCGGCCAATCAAGTCGGCGCGGCCGCATTCGACATGGCCGCTGCGCATGTGGGTCTTGGCGGAAAGAAGAATGCCCCCGAGCCTCTGCCAAGACCCGGGGAGAACGCTCGCGGCGCCCCCCTCGAACCGGTCGGCCGGCCCGTCGGAGGAAAGTCTTCGACGCAGAATCCGCCACCGGAGCCCCCGGCACAAGGCACTGTCGTTCGACGCCTCCCGCCTCCCCCTCCAGCACCACCGCCAAGGCCTACGGTTCAGTACGACAAGAAACAACTACAGGCCAAGTACAAGCACGCCAAGGACTTCGGCGTGAACGATCCTTGGGGCAAGAATGCGGCCGCAAACTATCAATCAGCCTTGGAAGCGCACGTGCAGGATCCGGGCACACAGATGTTCAACGGAACGTATCGTGGCGACCCTGTCATCCACTACCTCAATCCCTCCACGGGCCTGAATGTCATGACGGATACTTCTCACAACTTTCTTTCCGGGTGGCGGCTCAATCCGGCCCAGATCAACAACGTCCAAACACGAGGCAGCCTGTGACGAACGACAAGTACGACTTCGACAAGGAAGTGAACATCACTCTGCCTCAAGCCAAGATGGCCATCCTGATGGAAATCTGTACCAAGATTGCCCAGTTTGGTCTCTCGCCGGAAGAAGAGCATGTCCTGAGAGAGATCGAATCCGCAGCCGAGTCAGAAATCGATTTCATCTTCGACCCGGACTACAAATCGGTGATGGAGAGCATCAGGAGAAAGCTCAGAGCCGAGCTTGACCTTTAGGCGTAGCCGCTCGGCTGCGCTTCCCGGATCTGACGAAGACCGACAGACAACCTCCTTCAGCTCTCTCGATCAGGGTCCGGATAAACCAGCGGCCCCAGCACCCCGCGATTGAAGGGCTTCCACTCGCCCTCCGGCTGCGCCAGCCGGTCGGCCACCGCATAGAGCACTGCCGGGTGCGCACCCAGCCCCAGGTGGCTGGCAATGACTTCGATGTTCTCCGACTGCGGGCCGGTCTTCTCGATGCTGCAGCGCCATGCGACGACACCGTCGGTGCGGCTGAAGATCGAGGTGGTCGGCACGGGCGGCGTGGGCTGCACGAACTTCATGCGGCGCGGGTCGTGCGAGCTCTGGCCGCTCACGCCTTCATACACGCGCCATGCGTTGGTGGCGCGCGGGCTGCCGGAGAACGGGCTGCCCAGCGTGATGACGTTGCGGATCATGTGCGAGTACGAAGACGCCAGCAGCCGCGCATACACGCCGCCGAGGCTCCAGCCGATCACGCTGACCTTCTGGCCGCTGTTGTCGTGCAGGGTCTTCAGCAGCTCGACCATGCCGTCTTCCACGCCTTCGCGCGGACCGAAGTTGCGGCCCAGGCCCCAGCCGTGCGCGTCGTAGCCGCGGCTGCACAGGTAGCGGCGCAGCAGCAGCGTGGAGCCGTCGCCCGCCACCAGACCCGGCAGAACGAGCACCGGGTGTCCGTCGCCGCGTGGCGTGAGCTGCAGCAGCGGCCACATGGCAATGCCGGCGCCGGTTTCCCAGAGCGCGCGGGCTTCAGCCAGCAGCAGCAGGCGCGACGGCGGCGCGACAGGTTCCTTGGCGTAGGTGGCGGTGGCGGTGGTCATGATGATGGATGGATCCTTTTTGGTTTTTATCTTCTTCAAGACGAACATGAGGCCGAAAGAATCAATGCCCCGTCGGACAACAACGTCATTTATCCGAGGTATTTGCCCCTCAGGTAATCAAGGTAAGCCCTCGATTCGCTGGAAACATACGGAGAAACCAGCGTGAGCGTGTAGAAAGCCGCCAGACCGGGGTCGGCCTGCGCCAGTGCGTCGCGCCCCGGCACGAGCCGCTCGAACGACAGCCAGCAGGTGGTGGTGAAGACCATCTGCAGCGCCAGGATGCGGGCCTGCTCGGCGCTGGTCTCGATCACGCCCGAGGCCACCAGGCCTTCGCACAGCGTCTGCGCGGCCAGCAGGTTCTGCGCGGTGAGGGCCTGCGCACGCTGGCCCAGCGCCGGGTATTCGCTGGCCAGGAAGGCCATGTCGCGGTAGATGAAGCGGTATTCGTCGATGGCCTCGAAGCGCAGGTGCAGCGCGAGCCAGAGGTCGTCGATGGCCGCGATCGATGCCGACGAGCCGTTCAGGGCCTCGAGCCGTTGCTCGAAGCGCCGGAACAGCCATTCGACGATCAGCTGCTTGGCCTTGAAGTGGTAGTGCAAGTTGCCCGGACTGATGCCGAGCTCGGCGGCAATCTTGTGGGTCGACACGGCCGCGAGGCCTTGCGCGT
Source organism: Variovorax sp. OV084 (assembly GCF_900111625.1). Classification (NCBI taxonomy): domain Bacteria; kingdom Pseudomonadati; phylum Pseudomonadota; class Betaproteobacteria; order Burkholderiales; family Comamonadaceae; genus Variovorax; species Variovorax sp. OV084. The sequence goes on from NZ_FOII01000011.1 coordinate 53,309, forward strand.
TGAACAGCGCGAGGCTGGCCTGCAGGATGCGGTCGCGTGTGGTGTTGGAACTGGCCACAACCGGCTTGTCGGGTTGTCGCTCAGCGTTTGGCGCTGCGGCCACGGGAGGTGGCGGCGCCGGTGCCTTCGCCTTCGAGTTGCGCCACGCGTTCGCGCAGTTGCGCGATCTCGTCGCGCAGGGCCTGCACTTCGGCGGGGCCGGGCATGCCCAGGCGTTGCATGGCAGTGGCGACGCGCTGGTCGAACACGTCCTCGAACTTGCGGATGCCGAAGCTGTCGAGGCTGGGGACCTTGCCCTGCCCGATGCCGAGCAGGCCTTCGATCACGTTGGCCTGGCGCTTGGCGACGTCGTTGCGCACGTTGTCCAGCGCCTTGAGGCCGGCGCGCAGCAGGACTTCGGCCTTGCCGGGCTCCGCGGGCTTCTTTGCCGCGGGCGCCTTCTTCGCGACCGGCGTCTTCTTCGCAGGCGCCGCCCTCTTCTTCAACTTTGCAGTTTCGTCAGGACGGGTCGCCATGCAGTGCTCCAGATACCGGAAAAAAGAAAAGGGGCGCAAAGCGCCCCGGGGGTCAGGCCGCCTTGCGGGCAGCAGCGCGGCGAACCGGCTTCTTGGCGGCGGCAGCCTTGGCCTTCACCGTGCGAACCGGCTTGGCTTCTTCGGCGCCGCTCACGCGGGCTTCGATCTGCTTGGTGCCGGCGACGATCTTGTCGGCGATCTGCACCGAGACGGTGGCGATCGGCTGGTTCAGCGCGCCCAGGGCGTTGATCACCGAGGTGGCGACCGGCGATTCGACGCGAGCCACGCGGCTGGCGACCGATTCGATACCGCTGGTGGTGCCGGCGGCAACGCGGTCCATCACGTTCACGATGCGGCTGGTGTCGATGTCCAGGCGGTTGGCCAGGAAGCCGTTGATCTTTTCTTGCGCGCCGATCAGGTTGGCCTTGACCTGCTCGCTCACCAGCGGAATCTGGCGGCTGCCGAGGAAGTTGCTGTAGCGCGAAGCTGCGCCGCCCAGGAGGCGATGCACGCCGGTGCGGTAAACGCCGACCAGGGTCTTGCCAGCGTCGTTGTATTGGCCGACGACGTGAACAGCTGCGGAAGCGATGGTGGTTTGCGTGGACATGGTGATTTCCTTGAAGTTGAAAGGTTCGCGAAGGAAACGGTATGTCTTTCGCGATGGGCCTATCTTCTTCTGTGGGGCCTAGGCCTGAAAAACTAGAACGGTCGGAAAACTAGTCCAACTGCCCCAATTTTCTTTCAGCAGGCCGGGCTCCGTGCGCCGATCATGCCGCAGCGGCCCTGGGGCTGCCGGAGCGCTTGGCCGGCGCGGCCTTGCGGGCCGGCGGCTTGGGCGTGGCTTTCTTTGCCGCGGTCCTGACCGGTGCCTTTGCAGCTGCTTTCACGGGCGCCTTCTTCGCTGCGACCTTGACTGGAGCCTTCTTGCGCGCGGCAGGTTTCTTCTTTGCAGCGGCGACGGGCGCGTGCCCGGCCTCGTCCGACGGCTCCTCGATCGTCTTCGCCGGCACCGGCGCGGGCGCTGCACCGGCGGCGGCCGGGTGCTTCTGCGTCAGCTCCATCAACAGCTTGTGCTCGGCCAGCAGGTAGTCGCCGATCTCGGTGATGTCGGGCACGGCGCGGCGGCAGGCGATCAGGCCGTAGTCCATGCGGCCGTTGTAGCTCTGCACCGTGACGTTGAGCGCCGTGCCGTGGCTGGCGATCGACACCGGGTAGTAGCAGGTGACGAGCGCGCCCGCGAAGTACATCGGGAACGGCGCGCCGGCCACGTTCGAGATAGCCACGTTGGCCGCAGGCGGCAGCAGGTTGACGATGCCGGAGCGCCCCACCATCGACGCGATGCCCGACACCAGCCAGGGCGCGGCGAAGGTCGGGAAGTCGTCGAGGATCACGGCCTTGAAGCGGTTCATGGTCGACTTCGACGAGGTCGACGACGCGTTGATCGCCTTCAGCCGCTGCACCGGGTCGGTGATGTCGGTGGCCAGGCTCACGAGGATCATGCTGGCCTGGTTGTTGGCTGTCTGGTCGCCCGCTTCGCGCAGACTCACCGGTACGCCGGCCACCAGCGGCTTGGCCGGCAGCTCGTTGTTGTCGGCCAGGTAGTGGCGCAGCGCGCCGGCCACCGTGGCCATGACCACGTCGTTGAGCGACACGCCGAAGTGCTTGGCGATGTACTTGGTCTCGGCCAGCGAGATGGTGCGGCCGGCAAAGGTGCGCTGGTTGGTGATCGACACGTTGAGCGAGGTGCGCGGCGCGAAGAGGTTGAACTTCTTCGGTGCGGCGGCCGTGTCCTTCTCGGCCGCCTTCTCGTCGGGCTTGGCGAGGCCGCCGATGGCGCGCGCGATGGCGGGCGCCATCTTGAAGAGCTTCACGTACTGCTGCGCGGTGTTGCGCAGCGCAGCGGTGGCGAGTTCGGCCATGCCCAGCTGGTAGCCGCTGCTGCGCGGACGCGAACGCGGCGGCTTCACCACGCGGCCGGTGGCCTCGAGGTCGAAGATGGCCTTGCCTACTTCCACGCCGGCCTGTCCGTCGATGCCCGCATGGTGCACCTTGGTGTAGAGCGCCGCCTGGCCGCTCTTGAGGCCGTCGATGATGTAGAACTCCCACATCGGCCGGCTGCGGTCGATCAGCGAGGAATGCAGCCGGGCCACGTATTGCTGCAACTGCCGGTTGGTTCCGGGCTTGGGCAGCGTGATGTGGCGCACGTGATAGTCGAGGTCGATGTCGTCGTCCTCGACCCACACCGGGTTGGTCATGTCGAAGGGCATCAGCGCGAGCTTGCGCGTGAACACGTCGGCCAGGTGGATGCGGCTGGCCATGAAGTTCTTGGCGTCTTCGTAGAAGTCGCCCTTGTAGCCCTTGGGCAGGTCGAGCACGTTCAGGGAGCCCACGTGCATCGGCATTTCCGGCGTTTCCAGGTGCAGGAAGGTGGCATCAAGACCGCTCAGGTGTTTCATGTGTTGTGTCTCCTTGGTGGGGCATGCGCCGCTAGGCAGGATAGCGCGGGCATCGCGTTCGTGGGCCTCTGGTTCTTCAGTGTTTCCACCGGGGGAAGGCACCCGCGAGACAGGGGTTTGCCCGAAGTAGCGAAAAAGTGCCAGGTGCCCGGCGGGCAGGGCAACAACTGCTCACATCGCCCGTTTCACACAGGCTCCGTACACTGCGGCCATGACATCCAGCCCCTCCCCGCAGCAGCATCAGGACGACAACCTCTGGCTCGAGGACATCGACGGCGAGAAGCAGCTCGACTGGGCGCGCGCGCAGAACGCGCTCACCGTGCAGGCCTATGCGCAGTCGCCCGCGTTCGAGGCGCTCCAGCAGGGCATCCTCGAGGTGCTCGACTCGGACGACCGCATTCCGATGGTCCGCAAGATCGGCCCGCGCTTCTATTACAACTTCTGGCGCGACAAGGATCACACCAAGGGCCTGTGGCGCCGCACCACGCTCGATGAATACCGCAAGCCGCAGCCCGTGTGGGAGACGGTGATCGACCTCGACGCGCTGGCCGCAGCCGACAAGGAGAACTGGGTCTGGCACGGCGCCGACTGCCTGGAGCCCGACTACAGGCGCTGCCTGATCTCGCTGTCGCGCGGCGGCGCCGATGCCGACGTGGTGCGCGAGTTCGACCTCGAAACCAAGCAGTTCGTCGAAGGCGGCTTCTCGCTGCCCGAGGCCAAGAACCACGTGGGCTGGAAAGACATCGACCACCTCTATGTGGCCACCGACTTCGGCCCCGGCTCGATGACCAGCTCCAGCTACCCGCGCATCGTGAAGGAATGGAAGCGCGGCACGCCGCTGGCCGGCGCGGTGACGGTGTACGAAGGCGCGCACGAGGACATGTCCGTCAGCGCCTACCGCGACAACTCGCCCGGCTTCGAACGCGACTTCGTCTCGCGCCAGATCGACTTCTACGAAAGCGAAACCTGGCTGCGCGGCGCCGACGGCAAGCTCGCCAAGATCGACGTGCCCGACGATTCGCTGGCCGAGATCACGCGCGAGTGGATGCTGATCGAGCCGCGCACCGACTGGACCGTGGGCGGCACCACCTTCAAGTCGGGCTCGCTGCTGGCCGCGAAGTTCGACGACTACATGGCGGGCCGGCGCGAGCTCACCGTGTTGTTCGAGCCCGACGACACGACCGCACTCGACAGCCACTCGTGGACGCGCAACCACCTGATCGTCAACGTGATGCACGACGTGGTGAACCGCCTCGAAGTGCTCACGCCGCCATCGAACGGCAAAGGTGCGTGGACGCGTGAAAGCCTCGGCGGCGCGCCCGCGCTCTCCACCATCGCGGCGGGCGGCATCGACGAGGACGAGAACGACGACTACTTCCTCACCGTGAGCGGCTTCCTGCAGCCGACCACGCTCTACATTGGCACCATCGGCCAGGGCGAGCCCGAGGTGCTGAAGGACAGCCCCGCCTTCTTCGACGCCTCGCGCTATCGCGTGAGCCAGCATTTCACGACCTCGAAGGACGGCACGCGCGTGCCCTACTTCGAGATTGCGGCCAAAGACCTGCAGGCCAACGGCAAGAACCCCACGCTGCAGTACGCGTATGGCGGCTTCGAGATTTCATTGCAGCCGAGCTACAGCGGCAGCATCGGCCGTGCGTGGCTCGACAAGGGCGGCGTGTACGTCATCGCCAACATCCGCGGCGGCGGCGAGTACGGCCCGCGCTGGCACCAGGCCGCACTGCAGGAGAACCGGCTGCGTACCTGCGAAGACTTCGCGGCCGTGTCCGAAGACCTGTTCGCCCGAAAGATCACTTCGCCCGGGCACCTGGGCGCGATGGGCGGCAGCAACGGCGGCCTGCTGATGGGCAACATGCTCACGCTGTACCCGAAGCTCTACGGCGCCGTCGTGAGCGAGGTGGCGCTGCTCGACATGCGGCGCTACACGCACCTGTCGGCGGGCGCCTCGTGGATCGCGGAATACGGCGACCCCGACCAGCCCGACGAGTGGGAATTCATCCAGACCTTCTCGCCCTACGAGAACGCGAAGCCGGGCCAAGCATACCCGCCCGCCCTCTTCACCACCTCCACGCGCGACGACCGCGTGGGCCCGGTGCATGCGCGCAAGATGCACGCAAAGATGGTGGCGCTGGGGTACGACAGCAGCTTCTACGAGAACCTGGAAGGCGGCCACAGCGCTGCAACGGACAACAAGGAATCCGCTTTCATGGACGCACTGGGCTACGCGTACCTGTGGCAACACCTGGAGAAGCCGTGATGAGCAACGTCAGCAGCACCCCCGTCACCCTCGAACTGATCGGCGCGCCGACCGACATCGGCGCCAGCGTGCGCGGCGCCGGCATGGGGCCCGACGCGCTGCGCGTTGCGGGCCTGCCCGAGGCGCTGGTGCGGCAGGGCTACACAGTCATCGACCGCGGCAACCTCGCGGGCCCGGCCACGCCCTGGGCGCCGCCGACCAACGGGTTGCGCCACCTCGACGAAGTGATCGCCTGGAACCGCTCGGTGTACGCGGCCGTCGACACCGCGCTGGGTGCCAGCAACGTGCCGGTGATGCTGGGCGGTGACCATTGCCTGGCCATCGGCTCGATCAGCGCGGTCGCGTGGCATGCGCGCAAGCGCGGCAAGAAGCTGCGCGTGCTGTGGCTCGACGCGCACTCCGACGTCAACACCGAGACCACGAGCCCCAGCGGCAACCTGCACGGCATGCCGGTGTCATGCCTGCTGGGCCACGGGCCGGCCGTGCTCACGGGCTGGAGCGGCGAGCGCGCGGCGCTGCAGCACGACGCCATCCGCTTCATCGGCATCCGCAGCGTGGACGGCGACGAGAAGGAAGCCATTCGCACGCTGGGCCTGAGCGTGTTCGACATGCGCCACATCGACGAGCACGGCATGCGCACGACCATGACAGAGGCACTGCAGGACGTGGACGAAGACACGCACCTGCACGTGAGCTTCGACCTCGACTGCCTCGACCCGGCGGACGCGCCCGGCGTGGGCACCGGCGTGCGCGGCGGGCCGACCTACCGCGAGATGCAGCTGTGCATGGAAATGATCGCGGACACCGGGCGGCTGGGCTCGCTCGACGTGGTGGAGCTGAACCCGGCGCTCGATGTGCGCAACCAGACGGCGGAAGTGGCCGTCGAACTCATCGAGAGCCTCTTCGGCAAGTCGACGCTGGTGCGCTAGGAGTTCTTCAGGTCAGGGGCGCTCGACCTGCGCGGCCTTGGCCCGCGTCACGTAGCCCTGGTAGGCCGGCAGCGCAATGGCCGCGACGATGCCGAGCCCCACGATGACGGGCAGCAGCCATGCGCCGATCAGCACGCCGGTGGTGTTGGGCGGCGGCGGCGCGCCGAAGCGGTTGCTGCCCTTGGTGCCCGACTTGAAGATCCAGATCAGCGCGACCAGCGGGATCAGCGCCAGGAACAGCATCCAGCCCGACCAGTCCATGTCGTGCGAGCGCTGGATGCCCGTGAGCACGTAGAAGACGAAGTACGGAATCGCGAGCAGGAAGGTCAGCGCCACGATCAGCCCCTCGGAACGCCCGAGGCCGGCGATGCCGAGGATGAAACCCAGCAAGGTGGCCGCGACGATGAAGATGATGTACGAAAACATCGTGTACGCCAGGAAGCGCGCCCGCCCGATGCGGCCCTTGGCGGACCACAGCTTCACGGGCTGGACGCCCGCATCGCCCTCGTACACATCGGCTACCGTGGCGCGGGGCGCGGCATAGGGATTGGTCATCTCGGTCATGTGCTTTTCTCTCTCCTCTGTTGTGAAGTTCACATTTTGGGCAAAGACCTTTACAAAAGACCAGCCCTTTTGACGGCGTGATAGCGGTTCACCAACGCTACCGCGAGGTCGGCCGGCTCCACGTCTACCGAGAGCGGATCGTTGCCGACCACCCGCGCAAAAGCATCGCGGCGCGACTGCTCGAACAGATGCGCCGCCGCAACATCGACGGCGTCGCGCGCATGCACCAGCGGCTGGCTGGCGATGCGGCCGAGCACGCGCTCGCGCAGGCTCGCGACCAGCACGAGGTGCTTGCGGCGCAGCAGCTTGATTGCAGGGCGCAGCTCGGCCGCGTCCTCGTCGCGGAAGTTGGTCAGCACGATGACCAGTGCGCGCCGTTTCTGCACGCGCAGCATTTCCTGCGCGGCCAGGAGGTAGTCCGAATGGGTGGCGCCGGGCTGGATGTCGTGCAGCCGGTTCATCAGCGCGTTGAGGGTGGCGGTGCCCTTGCGCGGGGCGAAGTCGCGCCGCTCTTCGGCAGGGCAGCCGAAAGTCATGGCGCCGACCTCGTCGCCTTCCTTCAGCGCCACGTAGCTCAGCAGCATCAGCGCATTGAGCGCCTCATCGAAGTGGCTGTTGGCCTTCAGCGCCAGCGCGCCCTCGTCGGCGCGCATGCGGCGGCCGCAGTCGAGCAGGAACAGCACGCACTGGTCGCGGTCGTCCTGGAACTCGCGCACGATGGGCCGGCGCTGGCGCTGCGTGGCTTTCCAGTCGATGTGGCGCAGCGAGTCGCCGGTCTTGTAGTCAGAAAGTTGACGGAAGTCGGTGCCGAGCCCGCGCTGCGCATAGGTCTTGATGCCGATCTGCGCCAGCCGCCGGTCGCCCGACAGCCACGCGTAGCGCGCCAGCGCGGCGAAGTTGGGATACACGCGCAGCCGGCGCGGTTCGCCCAGCGTCTGGCGCATGTCGAAGCAGCCGAAGCGGGTACGCCAGCGCAGCTGGGTGGCGCCGAATTGCGCGACGCCGCGCTGCGTTGCGGTAGCGGTGTAGCGCAGCGCAACCTGCGAGAGCGCCGGCACGGCGACGGTCTGCGGCAGGCCCTCGAAGGTGAAGTGGGCGTCGAGCTCGTCGAACACCGACACCTGCCAGGCCTGCGCGCCTTCGTTCACCAGCGTGAGCGTGAGCACCGTGGGCACGCCGAGCGAGAAGGCGCCGGGCAGGCTGCGCTCGATGCGCAACGGCGCGGCGCGCCACAGGCGCAGGCTCTGCCAGAGATCGACGCCCGCCAGCACGAGCCCCAGCGCAAGCAGCACGCCCGCCGCGATGGCGACGTAGCCCACCGGCACGCCCAGCAGCAGCGCCACGGACGCGGCCACGGTCAGGCCGGCCAGCGCCAGCACGGCCGCACGCGCGGGGATCGGAACAGCAGCGCGCATCCGCGGGCCTAGAGCCTTGGTGCCTCTACGCTGTCGCGGGCGGCGCGCAGCAGGGTGTCGACGCCCAGGCCTTCGAGCTGCGCGTCGGGCGAGATCATCACGCGGTGCCGCAGTGCGGGCAGCGCCTGGCGCGCCACGTCGTCGGGCGTGATGAAGTCGCGCCCGGCCATCAGCGCGGCGGCGCGGGCGGCGCGCACCAGGGCCATGGTTCCGCGCGGCCCGGCGCCGGACGAGAGGCCCGGCCAGTCGCGCGTGGCGCGCGCGATGCGCACCGCGTAGTCGATCACGCGCTCGTCGGCCTGCACCAGGCAGGCCAGCCGCTGCAGTTCGAGCACCTGCGCCTCGTCGAGGCAGGGGCGCACGGCCTCGAGCGGAAACTGGTTGCCGGCACGCTGGCGCGTGGTCAGCTGCACGATGGCGTTCTCTTCGCTGTGGCTCGGAAAGCCGATGTCGATCTTCAGCAGGAAGCGGTCGAGCTGTGCCTCCGGAAGCGGGTAGGTGCCTTCGGTGTCTATCGGGTTCTGCGTGGCCATCACCATGAATGGGCGCGGCAGCGGCATGGCCGTGCCTTCGAGCGTGACCTGGTACTCCTGCATGACTTCGAGCAGCGCGCTCTGGGTCTTGGCCGGCGCGCGGTTGATTTCGTCGGCCAGCAGCAGGTTGGTGAACACCGGGCCCTGGTGCACGCGCAGCGTGCCGAGGCTGCTCTCGCCGCGCGCGGCGAGGTCGAGCACCGCGTGGCCCGTGATGTCCGAGGGCATCAGGTCGGGGGTGAACTGCACGCGCGCATAGCGCAGCGTCATGGCCTGCGCCAGCGCCCGGGCAAGCAGGGTCTTGCCGAGCCCCGGCACGCCTTCGATCAGCACGTGGCCCGAAGCAACCAGCGCAATCAGCGTCTGGTCGACCGCCTCGAGCTGGCCGACCACGGCCTGGCCGACCTCGGCGCGCAGCGTCTGCAGCCACTGGGCCGCACGCGTCAGTTCTTCGGGTTGGATGGCTTGCATGAGCGTCTCTCGGTTCAGGATGTGGTTGAAGAAGAAGGTGAAGGCATGAACGGCCCGTGGGCGTCGAGCCGCCGGCGCGCGGTTTCCAGCACCTCCAGGTCGACCGACATGGCGCCGGCATGGCGAGCCCGCTCGCCCATCGCCCGAACGAGCATGGCCGCCTCCAGCCCGGTGGCCTGCGCGATGGCGGCGGCGCGCGCGGCGGCATCGCGGCGCGCATAGCCGCGCAGCTGGCGGCCGGCGGATTCGTTCAGCGCGCGCAGCTGCGCGGCGTGCAGCGCGTCGGCGCCGTGCATGTGCAGGAAGCCGGCGGTGCCGCGCACCTGCTCGGCCATGGAACGCCGATGCGTGCCGGCCGAGGGCGCCAGCGGCCCGAAGCGCACGGCCGCTCGCCAAAGCGCAACAGCCAGCGCCAGCAGGCCCACGAGCAGGGCCGCCCAGCCCTTGTTCCAGATCCAGCGCAGGAAGGGTTCGCGCGTTTCCTCGGCAACGAACCAGACTTCGGCGCCGCTGCGCGCCTGCACCGCGGCAACGGCGAACAGCGCGTTGTCGCCGCGCGTCAGGCTCGCGTTGTGCCACAGGCCCCAGGGCATCACGGTGACGGTGCCGCGGCCGACCTGCACGCGGATCGCTTCGGTGCCTTTCGCGCCGAGCACGGTCCACAGGGGCGGCGGCTGCTTGTCGGCGGGCCGGTAGCGCGCTGGCGACCACCAGGTACAGATGCGGAAGCTGCGGCCACCTGTGAAGCTCGCGGGCACGGTTTCGGGCTCGGTCACCGCATGGCAATCCGCGTCCTTGGCGGGTTCGGCAAATTGCGACTTGGGCAGTCGCTTCCTGGGTCTGGACGGCTCTTTCGACTCTTTCTTCTCGTCCCCGGCGGGCGGCTTTTCGCGGACCAGCGGGATCCAGCCTTCAAGCAGGTCGCTGTTGACGAGGTGGCTGGGCATCACGAGGTGCCCGCCCTGCTCGACCCATTGGCGCAGGCGCTGTTCGCGCTCGGGGAACATGTCCCAGTGGCTGGAGGCGAGCACCAGCCGTGCCTGCGCGGGAGGCATGGTGTCGAGGCTGTCGTGCTTGACCACCTGGACGCCGAGCTCGCGCAGCATCACCTGCGCGCCGTAGAACGAATTCTTCTTGGCCTCGCCGCTCGCGGGCGTCGGTATTTCGGTGTCGGCCCATTCGGTGGCGGAGACCAGCCAGAAGCCGATTGCCGCCAGCACGAGCACCGAGCCGATGCGAACCAGCCAGGCGTTCATGCGACGGCGCCCTTCAGATCGGCGACGGCCGGCACGGCGGCGGAAAGGTGCCGATCGAACTCGCCGCAGACCGCCAGCACCTGCGCGGTGGAAGGCAGCCGACCGCCGTACGCCCCCAGTTGCCAGACCCCGACCAGCCGCACGAAGAAGGCCTGTGCATCGGGCGCCAGCCGGGTCGCGGAGAGCAGCATGCATTCGCCCTCGGTGCTCGCGGCTCGCACCGGCACCCCGTGCGCGTGCACGAGGCGCGACAGTGCACCGCGGTACAGCAGCGACAGTGCGGGCCGGTGCTGGCCGCGCTGCCAGAGTGCGGCCGCGGCATTGCCGATGTCGTCGGGCAGGCTTTCGGGCCGGATGTCGAGGCTGCCGACATGGCTGGGCAGCAGTTCCTTGCCGGGCCGGGCACCGCCGGCACGCACCTGCATCCAGCGGCGCAGGCGAACCACCAGCCAGGCCAGCGCCAGCGCGCCCAGCCCCCAGATGAGCCAGCGCGCGCCCTCGGCCACCGACCTGATGAAATCGCGCAGCCAGTCGAGGCTGTCGGTCTTCTTCTCGGGTTCGTCTTCCTCTTCGTCGTCGCGTTCCTTGAAGCGCAGCTTTCTTTCGGTCTTGGTGCCGGGCATGTTCGGATCGGCGCGGACCTTGTCGACTGCGGTCTTCACCTGTTCGCGGGTCGGGGCCTCGGCAGCGACTGCCGGCGGCGTCATCGCGACGATGGCGCACACAGCCAACACAGCCGCCGCGATACGAAGTGCGCAAAGCCTGGAGGTGTCAGCGGAACCCACGGCGGAACTCCTGCTCGATGTCCCACGCTTCGAGCTCTACCCGGCGGTTGAGGTACATCGCAAAACCGGCCGCCACGTAGAACGGCTCCAGCACGCCGACGACGAGCGCATAGGCCCCCGCCGTCAGCAGGCTCTGCAGCGGAACGTCCGACTGCGTGAGCCAACCGAACAGATCCTTCGCGCTGCCCTCCGGCGCGAACCAGAACAGCAGCGACAGCAGGCAGATGTCGAGCGCCATCTCCACGTTGGCGAACACCATCTGCATGCCCGTAGCCGCGCCGCGCCGTCCGCGCAGCAACTGCGTGCGCCGCTTGCGCCGGGCGCTGCCGCGCTGGCCTTCGAGCTGGTCGATTGCCTGTGTGAATGAACGCCAGGGCGAAAACCGCCGCCACAGCAGCGTGCGCAGCAGTTGCCCGCCCCACACCGCGCGGCGGTTTTGCCAGAGGTCGGACCAGCGCGTCTCCTGCCCGAACACCGCGCGCGAATGAACGAACAGCAGGCTGCGGTCGAACCAGGGCTTGAGCCAGAAGATCAGCAGGCTGGGCAGCCAGCCGGCGATCTCGACCGTGCAGAGCGCCAGCAGCACGGTCACGACGTACACCGGCAGGAAGGTTCGCCACACCGAGCGCGCATGGCTGCGCACCAGCTGGGCGCCCAGATCCGCAGCCTCGGCCATGGGCCGTGGTCGCAGCGCGATGGCGAGGCCGTCAACCTGCACGGTCTTCAGCCTTTGCAGCAGCAGCGGCGCGCGGCCGGCCCTGCCAGCCCAGGTACGCCAGCACCAGCACCCAGCAGGCGCCGCCCACGCCGTACTTCACGGCCGGCGCGATCCAACGCGCCGACGACCAGAAGGCCTCGATCGCGGCGGCGACCAGCAGCAGCCCGATGACGCCGTAGACGATCACCACGGCATGGCGCGCGGCCAGCCGCAGCGACTCGAGCCGCGTGTAGCGGCCGGGCGCAACCCACGCGTAGCCGAGCCGCAGGCCGGCCGCGCCCGCCAGCACGATGGCCGTGAGCTCGAAGGCCGAGTGCGTGATGACGAAGGAGCAGAAGTTCTCGGCATGCCCCGCCGCGATCAGGTAGCCGCCGACCGCGCCGATCTGCACGCCGTTGAACACCACCACCGCGGCACTGCCCACGCCGGCGAATATGCCGGCCGCGAAGCAGCGAAAGCCGATGCCGATGTTGTGCATGATGTAGAAGCCGAACATCTGCCAGTCGTCGCCCGCGCTGCGCGTGCGGCCCAGCGACTCGGCACTGTCGCTGTACATGGAATCGAACTGCTGCACGGCACTGGCATCGAGCAGGTGCAGGATGAAGCCCGGGTCGCGGTAGGCCGCCCAGCCCGCCGCCAACAGGGGCAGCAAGAACATCAGCGCGGACACCAGCAGGTAGACGCGATGCGCCCGCACCGCCTCGGGAAAGTCGACCAGCGCCAGCCGGGCGAAGCGCGCCAGACCGTAGTCGTGCTGCCGGTAGATCAGGCGGTGCGCACTCTGGGTCAGGCTTTCGAGCCGCTGGGTGAGGTGAATGGGGTAGGCGCGCGCCTGCGCCAGCGCCAGGTGCTCGCACACGCGGCGGTACAGCGTGGCGAGCCGCGCGCCGTCGAACTTGCGCTTGGTCTCGGCCACGCGGATGACGGCCTCGAGTTCGGTCCACAGCGGCGCGTAGGCTGCTTCGAAATCGAGTGGCGTCATCGCCCGCCTCCTCGCGCATCGGCGCCGGCGCGGCGGCCCAGCACCCACTGCGCAACGCCCAGCAGGCGTTGCGACGCGGAGGCGCCGGAAGTGTCGGGGCCCAGCACCGGTTCGGCGACGCGGGCGAGTTCGTCGAAGCGCTCGGGGGTCAGGCGCGTCGCGCGACCGGCCCACGAGACGATGGCCATCTGCTCGCGCGCCGACAGCGGCCGTGCGGGGGCCTGCGGTTCGGCCGCGGGCACCTCGCCGTGCAGGCTCACGTGGTCGCTGAACACCACCAGCGTGCCGGCGGCCAGGTCACCCAGCCGCTTGCTGTCGCGCCGCCACAGCATCGACACGATGCCCGCGCCGTAGAAGGCCGGCACGAAATCGGCCGCGCGCAGCAGGTTGCGGGTGAGCGCGGCGGCAGGCGTCACGGGCAGGCCCGAGTCCATCACCACGCGCAGCCCCATCACGCGCTTGCCGGGCGTGGCCGCCGCGCGCGTGAGTTCGAAGATCACGGGGTAGAGCCACTCGAGGCAGAAGTAGCTGATGAGCAGGATGCCGAAGCCCATCTTGCCCATCATGCCGACGGCGATGGAGATCACGGTGAAGATGCCGAGCCGGATCGCGAAGTCGATGAGATACGCCAGCCCGCGCGCGACGAGGCCGGCCGGGCGCAGCGAGAGCGCGATGCCTTCCGGGGTCTCGGCGGTGTAGAGCGTGTCGAGGCGCACTGGCGAAGCGCTCGCTCAGGCCTGCAACACGACGGTGTCGGCGATCTGGTCGTGCAGGCAGCGGCGCGACGCACGGAAGATAAAGAGGCTGTCGATCAGCACGTAGATCGGCCCGAGCAACGGCCAGATGGTCGTGAAGAACGCCGGGCCGTCGCGCAGGGCCAGGATGCGTCCGATCTGCGCCCGCGAACCATCGGGCCGGGCAATGCGGATCTTGAACAGCGCCTTGCCGATGGTCTGGCCGCGAGTGGCCAGCAGATAGCCGTGCAGAACGAGGTAGAGAACGATGCCGGAGGCCGCGCTGGAGATGCGTGGCTCCCAGAGTCCGAGGCCGTCGTCCTCCCAGAGGTTGATGGGTGTGAACTTCGCCAGGAGCCATATCACGGCGATGGAGATGCCGGCATCGAGCATCGCGGCGAGGAAGCGCGTGCCGCGCGTTGCGAGTTCGCCGGGCTGCGTCTGGCCCGGCTGCAGCACGTCCTCCACATGGGATTGCGGAGGCGCGTAGCGCGCGTCCTGCGACTGATCTTCCATGCCCGTCCCTCTCCGAAACGATTGATTTTCGGAAGATTCTAGTGGGTGGGCCGCTCCGGCAGTGGGCGAACAAGAGCACTCTGCAAGTTGCGCAGGTCGTCCAGCAGCAGGCTCAGGGGCGCGGCCAGGAGTGCATTCGACAGGGAGTCTTGCGACGCCTGCGCGCAGCGGTCGAGCCCATCGAGGTCCGGTGGCGTGCCCTTGCCCGCGAGCGCATCGGCCATGCCGGCGACTGCGGCACCGGCAGCCTGCGCCGCTTCGCGCCATGCGGCGTCGGCCTGCGCGCCCTGCATCTGCCGGAACACACGATCCAGCACCACGGCGTCCTGGAAGATGCGCGCCGCCAGCCGGGCCTTGTCGCGATAGGCGCTGCGCCCCCCGGCGGTGCCGCGGCGCCACCACCGCGCCTCCAGGTCAGCGCCGCCGGCCAGCACGGCCAGCCGGCCCAGCGACGCGCGCGTGCCCGCGTGAATGCGCTCCGCCTCGGCACCGGCAGGCCTTCGCGCAGCGGCCATGCGTTTCGCGATGCCGTGCAGCAACGCGGCGCAGCCCTCGTCGAAACGCGCGCCCGCGTGGTACTCGGACACGAGCGTCGAAACCGCCAGCGCCACTCCCACGCCGATGCCGATCTGCGCCATGCGCAGCAGCGCAACCTGCAGCGCCGAATGGCCGGGAATACCGCCGGCCGACAGGATGATCAACGCGGCCACCGGTGCGCTGCGCAAGCCCGGCGCGGCCGCGCTGGCAAACGCCAGCAACATGACGACGGCAAGCGTGGTCGCCAGCATCGGCGCGCCGTGGTGCTGCAGATAGACACCGGCCAGGCCGCACAGCGCGCCGGCGGCCGTGCCGCTCACGCGGTTCCATCCGGCATCGAGCGTGGAGCCGGCGCTCGGGCGCATGACGATCAGCACGCTCATCACCGCCCAGAAACTTTCGGGCAGGTGCAACGCTGTGGCTACACCCCAGGCGATGGCCACCGCCGCTGCCAGTTGTACGCCGGGACGCCAGCGGCCGTGGCGCCAGGGGCCAGTCAGGCGTTGCAGTGCCGGGGCGCCGTTCATGCTCCTGGCGCCGGTGGATCGCTGCTTTCCAGCGCGGCGGCGATGCCGTCGATCAGCCCGCAGGCCCGCAGCAGCAAGGCGCGCTGATCGGCATCGAGCGTGGCGCTGATCACCTCGGCCAATGCCGCCTCGCGCGAACGCATGAGCGCCTTCAGGCGGCGTATGCCCTCGGCCGTGAGAGACAGCAGCCATTGGCGCCCATCTGTCGGGTGCGGCGTTCGGCCGATCCAGCCTTCGGCTTCCAGCTCGGCCAGCAGCCGGGTCAGCGACTGGAGCTTGACGCGTTCGAGCCCTGCCAGCGTGGTGGGCGTGCACGGCCCATGCCGATGCAACTGGCCGAGCACGCTGAGCTTGGCCACGCTAGGGCCGTCGGGCGCGGCGCTGCCGCTGCGCAACTGGCGCGTCAGCTGCGACACCGAAGTGCGAAGGCGCGAGGCGCATTGCGCCGGATCCGGGATGGTGGAAGCCATGCCCAGATTGTAAGACGTATCTTGGTACTTTGGAGCCCGGCGTCAGCCCCGGTTCGGCGACGAGTTCACCGGATAGGTGACGGCGGGCTGGGCAGCGGCGGGAGCAGGCGGCGAGGCGACCGGCGTTGTTTCCGCGGGCGCCCCGGCTTCGTCCTCCGCTTCCGGGCCTTCGAGGAAACGGTCGAGCAGCGCGAAGAAGCGGTCGTAGAAGCGCTCGTCGGTCAGCGTTTCGCTCGCGACCTTCACCATCGCGTCGTCGCTGCCCGAGAACGGCAGCGAGAGCGAGCCGATCGCGCCCACGCCCAGGCTGGCCGAGTTGTTCACCTTCTTGATGCCATAGCGGTCCTGCAGCGCGGTCGCAAAAGCCACGGTGCTCTTGCTGGCCTTGCCGCTTCTTGTGCTCTCGCGAGCGCAGACCACCCGGAACTCGACCTCGACATGCACCTCGGCCGCCGGCTGGAAGCTCTTGCGCCCGGTCACGAGGTCGGCGTTGGCAGCCGTGATCATGTAGCCCTGGCTCAGCAGCGCGCGGCGCGCGGCCTCGCAGGTCTGGGCCTCGGTGGCCTCGTAGTCGCGGGTATGGGTGGTGGTCGAGCCGAAGGCTTCGGGCTCGTAGTTCACACGGCGCGATGTGCTGCCGCAGCCGGCAAGTACAAGGGCGGACAGCAGGCCGAGTACGAGAACCCGGGCGCGAACAACTGGGAAAGAAGTGAGGTGCATGGACGGCATGGAGCGGCGAATGCTAACCGGCGCCTTGCCGGCAAGGCTTCGAGCGCGCCCGCGCGCCAGCGTTCCCTGCCGCGCGAGATTTTCAGGACCAGGGCAGCACGTGATGCGCGCGCGCCCGCGTCGCCGCGATCAGCCGTGCATTGGGCGCATCGGTGCTCGCCACCCAGGCGCGCGCCTCCTCGGCGCTGCGGCCGAACTGCTGGTGGCGCCGCACCAGGCGCTCCTCACGCACCGCATCGTCGATGTCCACGTACCAGACCTCGTCGAACATCGCCGCCGCGCCAGCCCACGGGCCGACGTCGTGCAGCAGGTAGTTGCCTTCGCTGATGACGAGTTGAGTCGTCGGCAGCACCGCAATGGCGCCGGCAATCGGCTCCTCGATCTCACGGCGGAATTCGGGGGCGTAGACGATGTCGCCATCGGGCCGCTGCTCGCGCAGGCGCTGCAGCAGCGCGACATAGCCGGCGCTGTCGAAGGTGTCGGGCGCGCCCTTGCGGCCGGAGCGGCCGAGCCGTTGCAGCTCGACGTTGGCGAGGTGGAAGCCGTCCATGGGGACGACCTGGGCGCGATCTGCACCCACCGACTGGAGCAGCGCCGCCGCGAGCGTGGACTTGCCCGCGCCGGGTGCGCCGACCAGCCCCAGCAGCTTGCGCTGCCCGCCGGCCATCAGGGCCTGCAGGCGGGCGGCGCTGTCCGCTGGGAGAGGAGGAAGTTTCTGCGCGGGGATGGTGCTCATCCCCCGAGCGTACCGTCCCCGAGCGTCAAGAAATCATCAGGGGTACAGGCCGCGTTCTTGACGAGCCATCAGGATGCGCTCGCAAGCCACCGCATACGTCGCCGTGCGCAGCGTGATCTTGTGCTTGTCCGCCGTGTCCCAGATCTGGTTCAGCGCGTTCATCATGATGCGGTCGAGGCGCACGTTGATCTCGTCTTCGTCCCAGAAGAAGGACGAGAAGTCCTGCACCCATTCGAAGTAGCTCACGGTCACGCCGCCGGCGTTGCAGATCACGTCGGGCACGACCAGCACGCCGCGCTCGGCGAGGATGTCGTCGGCGGTCGGCACCGTGGGGCCGTTGGCGCCTTCGAGCACCAGCTTGGCGGTGGTCTTCTGTGCGCGCTCGGCAGTGATCTGGCCTTCGAGTGCGGCCGGGATCAGGATGTCGCAGGCGACGTTCCAGAAGTCTTCGTTCGGCACGATGTCGCCGCCGGCCTTGAAGGCGACCACGCCGTCTTTGTTGGCCACCGGGATCAGCTTGGCCAGGTCGAGGCCGTTGGTGTTGACGATGGTGCCGGTGTGGTCCTGCACCGCGACGATCTTGGCGCCGGCTTCCGCGAACAGTTCAGCCGCGACCGAGCCCACGTTGCCGAAGCCCTGCACGGCGATGCGCGCACCGCGCAGGTCCATGCCCAGGCGGCGAGCGGCTTCACGGCCGGTGACGAACACGCCGCGGCCCGTGGCCTTGACGCGGCCCAGCGAGCCGCCCAGGTGCAGCGGCTTGCCGGTAACGACGCCGGTGGCGGTGCCGCCGACGTTCATCGAGTAGGTGTCCATCATCCACGCCATGATCTGGCCGTTGGTGTTGACGTCGGGCGCGGGGATGTCGGTGTGCGGGCCGATGATGATGCCGATCTCGCTGGTGTAGCGGCGGGTGATCTTTTCCAGCTCCTGCAGCGACAGCTTCTTGGGGTCGACGCGGATGCCGCCCTTGGCGCCGCCGTACGGCAGGTTGACGGCCGCGGTCTTGATGGTCATCCAGGCCGACAGCGCCATCACTTCTTCGAGCGTGACGTCGGGGTGGAAGCGCACGCCGCCCTTGCCCGGGCCGCGGCTCATGTTGTGCTGCACGCGGTAGCCCTCGAAGTGGGCGATGGTGCCGTCGTCCATCTCGATCGGCACGTCGACGATCAGCGCGCGCTTAGGGCGCTTCAAGGTTTCGACCCAGCGGGCCAGCGGGCCGAGGTACGGCACGACGCGGTCGACCTGCGAAAGATAGGTGCCCCATGGGCTGTTCGCGGTCGGATTGACGAAGGAGAGTTTTTCGCTCATGAGAGATCCCTTGGTTTAAACGGGTGGCCGCAACGATAGACCTCTCCCGCGCGTCGCGCCATGGCTTATGCGCGCCGCGCTGGCGGTTATGCAAGAGAGGTTTGGTTTCGCAGCCCCGGGCGGCACATCGCATCGATGTACCTGACAGAAACGTCATCTACGGGTTATCGACCCCGCGGATGCGCTTCGTAGAGTTGGCTTCACCAACCAAGGCAACCCAACCACCCTCAAGGAGTCCCGAATGAACAAGCAAGCTTCCGCCACCCGACTGCTCGGCACCGCCACCCTCGCCGCCCTGCTGGGCGTGATCGCAGCGCCGAGCTTCGCCGGCAACTACGCCGAGGGCGATCCGCGTCCCGTGCCGCTGACCTCGTCGACGACGCGCTCCGCGGTGACCGCCGACGCAGTGCAGTGGCTGAAGACCGCGCCCACGCAGGGCTACACCAGCGGCTATCAGCAAGAGGCGGTCGTGGTCTCGGCCAACACCCGCGCCGCGGTGGCGGCCGACACGCGGCTGTGGATCCAGTCAGGCCTGGCGGCCCAGCAGAGCGGCGAAGCCGGTGCCGATATGACGAAGCCCGGCTACCGCCAGGCGGCAGCCGAATACACCAAGCTGCGCGCGAGCCCCGCCTACGGCGCACTGGTCGACCAGCTCAAGAATCAGCAAGCGGCGGCACAGTCGCAGACCCAGGTTCGCTGAGAGCGCGCGAAAGAGCTGGCGGCGCACGGCGGCGCCCTGGGTAGGCCAGGGTAGACCGCCGCCAGCGCCTTGGTTCTATCTCCTATGGTCAGCGGTCATAGGCCGCATCTTCCGCCAGCAATCAGCGTTCGGGCCGGATAATCTTCTGATGCTCGACCTGGACCGCATCGATCTCCGGCTGCTGAAGATCCTTCAGGAGGACGGCCGCATCACCAACCTCAAGCTGGCCGAGGCAGTGGCGCTCTCACCCACCGCGGTGCTGGCGCGGGTGCAGCGGCTCACGCGCGACGGCTTCATCCTGGGCTACGAGGCGCGGCTCGATCCGCACAAGCTGGGCCGCGGTTTCACCGTCTTCGTCGAGGTGCTGCTCGACCGCACCACGCCCAATGTGTTCGACCAGTTCAAGGCCGCCGTGCAGGTGCGCGACGAGATCATGGAATGCCACATGGTCGCGGGCGGCTTCGACTATTTGCTCAAGACCCGCATGGCCGACATGGCCGCCTACCGCGAGTTCGCGGGCACCGTGCTGTGGCAATTGCCCGGCGTGCGCGAGACGCGGACTTATGCGGTGATGGAAGAAGTGAAGAGCAGCGCGCGCCTCCCGCTGGGGGTGTGAGCGCGCCAGCTGACCTCAGGCGGGCTTGCGTGCCCGCCCACCGAAGATCGCCGTGCCGACACGCACCATCGTGCTGCCTGCGCTGATCGCCGCTTCAAGATCAGCGCTCATGCCGAGCGACAGCGTGTCGAGTTCGATGCCCGCGTCGCGAATCGACTGGTACACCGCTTGCGCGCGCAGGCACAACGCGCGCTGCGCCTCGAAGTCCGCCGCCGGTTCGGGGATCGCCATGAGCCCGCGCAGCCGCAGCTGTGGCAAAGCCGCCACAGCGCGTGCCAGCGCCAGTGCCTCTTCAGGCGGCACGCCGGACTTGTTGGCGCCGCCGTCCACATTAACCTGAAGGCATACATTGAGCGGCGGCAGGTGAGTCGGCCGCTGGGCCGACAGGCGCTCGGCAATCTTCAGCCGGTCGATGCTGTGGACCCAGTCGAAGTGCTCGGCCACGGGCCGCGTCTTGTTGCTTTGCAGAGGGCCGATGCAGTGCCATTCGAGGGTGGCGCGCAGATCGGCGAGGGCTTCGATCTTGTCCAGCCCCTCCTGCACGTAGTTCTCGCCGAAGGCCGACTGGCCCGCCGCATGGGCCTCGCGCACCGCCTCCGGCCCGAAGGTCTTTGACACCGCCAGCAGCCGCACCTCACCCGGGTCGCGGCCGGCCGTTACACATGCCTTTGCGATCCGGCTGTTTACTTGCTGGAGGTCGTCGCCAATCATCGTCATAATCGTCCAAAATCGTATCAAAACGTCACCGAACTCGAGCCGAGGAGCCCCGTGGACATCACCCAATTGCTGGCGTTCAGCGTCAAGAACAAAGCCTCCGACCTGCACCTTTCCGCAGGCCTGCCGCCCATGATCCGCGTGAACGGCGACGTGCGCCGCATCAACGTCGACGCGCTCGATCACAAGGGCGTGCACGCCATGGTGTACGACATCATGAGCGACACGCACCGCAAGCACTACGAAGAGTTCCTGGAGGTCGACTTCTCGTTCGAGATCGACGGCCTTGCGCGCTTCCGTGTGAATGCCTTCAACCAGGCGCGCGGCGCGGCCGCGGTGTTCCGGACCATTCCCTCGAAGATCCTGACGCTGGAGCAGTTGAACGCGCCGAAGATTTTCGGTGAACTCGCGCTCAAGCCGCGCGGACTGGTGCTGGTGACGGGCCCCACGGGCTCGGGCAAGTCGACCACGCTGGCGGCAATGGTCAACTACCTCAACGAAAACGAGTACGGCCACATCCTCACGGTGGAAGACCCGATCGAGTTCGTGCACGAGTCGAAGAAGTGCCTGATCAACCAGCGCGAAGTGGGCCCGATGACGCTGTCGTTCTCGAACGCGCTGCGCTCCGCACTGCGCGAAGACCCGGACGCCATCCTGGTGGGCGAGTTGCGCGACCTCGAAACCATCCGCCTCGCCATGACCGCGGCCGAAACGGGCCACCTGGTGTTCGGTACGCTGCACACCTCGTCGGCCGCCAAGACCATCGACCGGATCATCGACGTGTTCCCGGGCGAGGAAAAGGAAATGATCCGCGCGATGCTGTCGGAGTCATTGCAGGCCGTGATCTCGCAGACGCTGTGCAAGACCAAGGACGGCCAGGGCCGCGTGGCGGCGCACGAGATCATGCTGGGCACGCCAGCCATCCGCAACCTGATCCGCGAGGCCAAGGTTGCGCAGATGTACTCCACCATCCAGACCGGCCAGGGCTCGGGCATGCAGACGCTCGACCAGAACCTGACAGAGCTGGTGCGCCGCAATACCATCTCGGCTGCAGAAGCCCGCGGCAAGGCGAAGATTCCCGAGAATTTCCCCGGCTGATCCACAGCCCTTCGGAGCACAGACATCATGGAACGCGATCAAGCCAGCCAGTTCATCAACGACCTGCTCAAGCTCATGGTGAGCCGCAACGGCAGCGACTTGTTCATCACCGCCGACTTTCCGCCGGCCATCAAGGTCGACGGCAAGGTCACCAAGGTGTCGCAGCAGGCACTGGGCGCGTCGCACACGCTGGCGCTCACGCGCTCGATCATGAACGACCGCCAGACGGCGGAGTTCGAGCGCACCAAGGAATGCAACTTCGCGATCTCGCCGACCGGCATCGGCCGCTTCCGCGTGAACGCCTTCGTGCAGCAGGGCAAGGTCGGCATGGTGCTGCGGACCATTCCCGCCAAGCTGCCGACCATCGACGGCCTGGGCATGCCGCAGATTCTGAAAGACGTGTCGATGACCAAGCGCGGCCTCACCATCATGGTGGGCGCCACGGGCTCGGGCAAGTCGACCACGCTGGCCGCGATGATCGACTGGCGCAACGAAAATTCGTACGGCCACATCGTGACGGTGGAAGACCCGGTCGAGTTCGTGCATCCGCACAAGAACTGCGTGGTGACGCAGCGCGAAGTGGGCATCGATACCGACAGCTGGGAAGCCGCGCTCAAGAACACGCTGCGCCAGGCCCCAGACGTGATCCTGATGGGCGAAATCCGCGACCGCGAGACCATGGAGCATGCCGTGGCCTTCGCCGAAACCGGCCACCTTTGCATGGCCACGCTGCACGCCAACAGCGCCAACCAGGCGTTGGACCGGATCATCAACTTCTTCCCCGAAGAGCGCCGCGCACAGCTGCTGATGGATCTGTCGCTGAACCTGCGTTCGCTGGTCTCGCAGCGGCTGGTGCCAACCGAAGACGGCCAGGGCCGGGTGGCCGCGGTTGAAGTGCTGCTGAACACGCCACTGATTTCCGACCTGATCTTCAAAGGCGAGGTCGGCGAGATCAAGGAGATCATGCGCAAGAGCCGCAACCTGGGCATGCAGACTTTCGACCAGGCGCTGTTCGACCTGTTCGAAAGCCACTCGATCACCTTCGAAGATGCCATCCGCAACGCGGACTCGGCAAACGACCTGCGGCTGCAGATCAAGCTGAACAGCCAGCGTGCGCGCAGCACCGACCTGGCTGCAGGCACGGAGCACTTCGCGATCGTTTGAGCGGCAGTCAATCGATCGTTCGCTGCCACGCAGCGAAGATTCCCGCCGCCAGCGCAACCACCGCCATCGCGGTGAACCCGTCCAGCGAGGCCATGAACGTGGCCTGCTGTTCCAGCGTGCGGTACAGCGTGCCCAGCGCCATGGCATGTGCCTCGCCGGCAGCGTGGCCCGCCGCCGCGAACCCACGGGTCAACGAATCCAGCGCCTGCATGAAGCTCGCGTTCGCGGGATTGGCCGATTCGCCGAGCCGCACCTCGTGCAGCGCCAGCCGGTGCTGCTGCAGCGCGATCACGCTCGAGGTCGCGAATGAAATCGCCAACTGGCGCACGAGGTTCTTCAGCCGGTAGCCGTGCGCGAACTCCTCTGCCGCGAATGGCTTGAAAGTGAGGTTCGCCACCGGCAGCACGACGAACAGCATCAGCAGCCCGCGCAACAGCAGCGGCACCAGCAAGGCCTCGCGCCCCGCCTGCGGCGTGACCCGCGACAGCCACCACGCCGCCAGCGCCGCAATACCGAAGCCCGTGACGATGAGCCATTTCTTGCGCGCCAACCGCGCCGAGTACTTCAGGTAGACGAACACCAGCAGCCCGGTCGCGAGCGAGGCCGCGCCCGTGAAATAGCCGGTGTTTCCCACGGTGAAGCCGAGTCCGCCTTCCATCATCCGCGGCAGCAGGTAGCTGAAGCCCGTCGAGAGGTAGTAGTAGACGACGTACAGCGCCAGCCCCACGCGAAACGATGCGTTGCGCAGTGCATGCAGCCGCACCAGCGGCGCGGGGTGCTGCCATTGCTGCCAGCCGAACCACGCGAGCCCCGCCACGCCGGCGATGGTGAGGCCGATCAGCGCTGGCGATCCGGTGAACAGCTCGAAGTGCGAGCGCGTCAGCACCACCTGCAGCGCAGCCTGCGCGAGTGCGAACACCACGTAGGCGACGTAGTGCGGCTCGGTGCGCTCGTGCGGCTCGACGTCGCCGATGTCGGGCAGCGTCCAGAGCACGAGCAGCCCGATCAGCGCCGCAACCGGCGCGGTGCTCGCGAACAGCCAGCGCCAATCGAAGTTGGTCACGAGAAAGGCGCCCGCGATGGGCGCCAGAGCGCCGCCGAAGACGATCAGCACCATGAACGCCTTCAGCGCCTTGGCGCGGCGTGCGGGCGGAATGCCGATCTGGATCAGGATGCGGCAGGCGCCGAGCATCGGGCCGACGAAGTAGCCCTGCACGGCGCGCGCGAGCGTGAGCTGCACCGAGCTGTCGCACAGCGCCGCGCCCACGCCGCCCAGGGCAAAGGCGAACATGCAGACGGCCAGGTAGCGCCGGTAACCCAGCCGCTCGATCCACGCATGCTGATGCAGGATGCCGAGCACCGCGCCCAGCGCATAGGCGCTCGAAGCCCACACGAGTTCGTCGGGCGAGGCGTTGACGCCGCCGGCGATGTAGCTGGCGAAGAAGGCGAACAGCGCGTTGTCGAAATAGTCGATGGCCGTGACGAGGCCGATGGCCCAGGGCAGCAGCGCGGCCGCGGCATTGCCGCGCGAAGGCCGCGCCAGAGCCGAAGTGTTCATGACGCCGGCCGTTCCTTGCGGCGCTGTTCGAGCGCCTCTTCCACCGGCTCGCCGGCCAGGCGACGCTCCACATAGTCGAGGTCGCGCCGCAATTGAGCCTGTAGCGAAGCCGCCTCCTTGAGCTCCCTGCGGACCTGCGCCACGCGCGCATCGAGCGTGCCCAACTGCCCGGTGAGCGTTTCGCGCAGCGTCTTGAGCGAGGCGTTCGACAGCCGCGGGCGCCCGCCTTCGGCCGGCGCCTCCATCGGCTGCTGCAGCATCGTGGTGATGGCTGTCAGCGAAAAACCCAGCGAGCGCATGCGGAGCACACGCGCCAGCTTGTCGAGGTCAGCCTGCTCGTAGAGGCGGTAGCCGCCCTCGCTGCGCACCGGCACCACGATGCCCAGCTCCTCGTAGTACTTGAGCGTGCGCGGCGTCACGTCGAGCCGGGCCGCGGCATCGCGCACGGTGATGGTCTTGGCGGGGCTCGGGTCGGTCATGGTCGGGGCATTCTACTCAAACCTGTACGTTCACGTACAGGTTTAGGCCATCGCACCTGTCGCGGAATGGCTTTAAGCTGTCGCCCCATGAGCAGCATCAACACCCGCACCTACGAATCCGTCCCCGCGCAGACAGTGGCTTTCCTCGGCCTCGGCGTCATGGGCGGCCCCATGGCAGGCCACCTGGCCAAGGCCGGCCACAGCGTCACGGTCTACAACCGCACCCCCTCCAAGGCACAGGCCTGGGCCGCCGAGTTCGGCCCGCCCGGGCGCCATGCCGCCACCCCGCGCGAAGCGGCCGCCGGCGCCGACATCGTGTTCTGCTGCGTCGGCAACGACGACGACCTGCGCTCAGTGGTACTGGGCGGCGACGGCGCTTTCGCCGGCATGAAGAAGGGCGCGGTGCTGGTCGACCATACGACCGCCTCGGCCGACGTGGCGCGCGAACTCTCCAAGGCCGCGCAGGCGCTGGGCCTGTACTTCATCGACGCGCCGGTCTCGGGCGGCCAGGCCGGCGCACAGAACGGTGCGCTCACCGTGATGTGCGGCGGCGACGCGGCGGCGTTCGAGCGCATCAAGCCCGTGGCCATGGCGTTCTCGCGCGCAGTCACGCTGTTGGGCGAAAGCGGTGCCGGCCAGCTCGCGAAGATGGTGAACCAGATCGCCATCGCGGGCCTGGTGCAGGGCCTGTCTGAAGCCATCGCCTTCGGCCAGCGCGCCGGGCTCGACATGGAGGCTGTGCTGGGCGTCATCAGCAAGGGCGCGGCCCAGAGCTGGCAGATGGAAAACCGCGGCAAGACCATGATCGAAGGCAAGTTCGACTACGGCTTCGCGGTCGACTGGATGCGCAAGGACCTGGGCCTGGTGCTCGACGAGGCCAAGCGCAACGGCGCGCGCGTGCCGGTGACGGCGCTGGTCGACCAGTTCTATGCCGATGTTCAGCAGGCCGGCGGGCGACGCTGGGACACGTCGAGCCTCATCATTCGACTCAAATGAAAAAAGCCCGCTGATGCGGGCTTTTTTCATTGCGACGCTGCTGCCTGTTTGTCAGCGCACCGGCGAGGTCGTCGCGTTGCCCGAAGGCTGCGTGGACGTGGAGCCCGACGCAGGCAGCGGCTCCATCGGCGGCAGCGGCACGCGCGAGGTGGAAGAAGACGACGACGACGAAGGCGTGGACGGCGAGGCCGACGTCACCGGCGCCGGGCCCGTACCGCCGCGCTGCGCCGCAGCCTGGTTCGCCGCCTGGCTGGCTGCCAGGTCCGCTTCGCTCACGATCTCGACCACCCGCACCACCTTCACCACGCCCGAGATGCCGCGCGTGATTTCGGTGGCACGGTCGGTTTCGCGCCGCGTGGCGATGCCCATCAGGTAGACCGTGCCGCGCTCGGTCACCACCTTGAAGGAATTGGCGAAGATGTCCTTGGCATCGAGCAGCGAGGCCTTCACCTTGCCGGTGATGTAGAGGTCGTTCGAGCGGTCCTGGAAGGTGCTCGAGGCGCCGATGGTCAGTTCGTTCACCACCGAGCGCACGTTCACGATGCGGCTCACCTCGTCCTCGACACGGCGGCGGTCGGCATCGCTGCCCACGGCGCCGGTCAGCAGCACCTGGCGGTTGAAGCTGGTGACGCTCACGTACATCTGGTCGTTTGCAATGTCGCGCACGCGGGCCGCGGCGCGCAGTTCGATGCCCTGGTCGTCCAGTTGCGCGCCCGAGCTGCGGCGGTCGGTGGCCACCATGCCCACGCCCACCACGGCCGCGCCGCCCACGACGAGCGGCACGCAGGCGGAAAGGCCTGCAACCAATGCGGCGCCCAAGGTGAGGGCAAGGGCGAAACGCTGGGTCGATGTCGTCTTCATGGTCGTCATGGTCATGAGGAAGCTTCCTGTTCTCCGAGTAACTGGGCATCCACGCCGTCGCACAGGCAATGCAGCGCGATCTGGTGGATTTCGTGGATGCGCGCCGCACGCTCGTGCGGCACGCTGATCTGGACGTCGGTTTCGCGCAGCGCGCGGCCAATGGCGCCGCCCGAGCCGCTGCTGCCCGCGCCCGGAGCCGAAGGCACGCCCGAAACGGCGTTGCCCAGCAACGCGACCACGGTCATGTCACGCTCGTGCGCGGCCGCCACCGCAGCCAGCACCGACGCAGACTGCCCGCTGGCGCTCAGTGCGAGCAGCACGTCGCCGGCCTGGCCGAGCGCACGCACCTGTCGGGCAAAGCGATCGGAGTCCGCAGCACTGGCGCTGTCGGCCTCGGGGTCGGTGGTGTCGCCGGGCAGCGCGATGGCACCGAGCTCGGGCCGCTCGCGTTCGAAGCGGCCCACGAACTGCGCGGCGAACTGGGCCGCCAGCAGGCCAGACACGCCGGCGCCGCAAGCCAGCACCTTGCCGCCGCTGGTCACGCAGGCCAGGATGGCCTGCATCGCTTGAGAGATGGGTTTGCTGAGGACCGGTCCGGTCTGGTATTTGAGGTCGGCACTATCGATGAAGTGCTGCTGAATACGTTGCTCAAGCATGAGGCGGGATGATAACTGGGGGTTGTGAAACAAGACGTGTGAGTTGTGGAGCCCTCGGCAGGGCTTCAGTTCCCCATGCGGGGCACTTCAGCCGGCATCGAAGGCGCCTTGAAGCCAGGTGATTTTCTCCTCGACCAGCACCACGTCGAAACGGCATGGCGGCACCACGCGCAGCCGGCTCAGGTAGTGCTGCGCGGCGAACACGATGCGCCGCTGCTTCAGCCCTGTGATGCTGCCGCCCGCGCCGCCGTGCGTGCCGGCGCTGCGCTGACGGACCTCGACGAACACCAGCGTGCCGCCTGAGGAGCCGCGCGGATCGCGCATGATCAGGTCGATCTCGCCGCCGCCGCGCCCGGGCGTCCGATAATTACGCGCGAGCAGCAGCAGGCCGGCGTCCCGCAGGTGATCGAGTGCGGCGTCTTCCGCCGCATCGCCCCGATGCTTCGTTGTGGTGGTCTTCATCGCCCCCTGCCTGCAATCTTCTTTTTTGTTCGTTCGTTCCGACGGAGAAACCTCTTGGCTTCACTCGCCCCTGCTTCTTTCGGCGCCGCCCTCGCGGCCGCGCACGACGCCGCGGGTGCGCAGCATTATCCGCAGGGCACGCTCTACGTGGTCGCCACGCCCATCGGCAACCTGGCCGACATCACGCTGCGTGCGCTGCACGTGCTGCAGCTGGTGGACGCCATCGCCTGCGAGGACACGCGCCACACCCAGAGCATGCTGCGCGCCTACGGCATCGACCGCTCCGGCGCGCGGCTGCTGGCGGTGCACCAGCACAACGAAGCCGAGGCCGCGCAGACCGTGGTCGCGCGGCTCGCGCAGGGCGAGCGCATCGCCTACGTCAGTGACGCCGGCACTCCCGGCGTGAGCGACCCCGGCGCGCGACTGGCCGCAGCCGTGCGCGCGGCCGGACAGCGCGTGCTGCCGCTGCCGGGCGCCAGCAGCGTGACCACGCTGATCAGCGCGGCGGGCCTCGTGGCCGATGGCGGTAGCGACGGCAACGCCAGCAGCAGCGCCTTCGTCTTCGCCGGCTTTCTGCCGAGCAAGGCCGGTGAGCGCGACACCGCCGTGCAGGCCCTGTCACAGGAGCCGCGCGCCGTGGTGCTACTCGAAGCGCCGCACCGCATCGAAAGCCTGGCGCGCGCACTGGCTACGCTGGGCGAGCGCCGCATCACCGTGGGCCGCGAGCTCACCAAGCAGTTCGAGGAAATCGCCACCGTCGCGGCCAGCGCCCTGCCCGAGTGGTTCAGCGCCGACCGCGACCGCACGCGTGGAGAGTTCGCGCTGGTGCTGCACCCCGTAGCAGTAAGCGGCGACGGCGGCGCGGAAGGTGAACGTGTGCTGCGTTTGTTGCTGGCCGAACTGCCTGTGAAGACCGCGGTGAAGCTGGCTGCCGAGATCAGCGGCGCGCCGCGCAATACGCTGTATGAAACCGCGCTGCGCATTCGCAATGGCGCGAAGGAAGCCTAGCCCTAGCCGTCCAGCTCGGCGTAGCGCCTGAAGATACCGTCTTCGTTGAACGCAATGCGGCGCGGGCTCTGCAGGTAGTCATGCACGCGCTGGCGACGCCTGACGTTGGCATGCAGCTTCTCGACCGCGGGCGTTGCGGCCAGTGCTCTCGCCGTGGCCTTCGGAAATGCGTAGTGCAGGCCGTCCACCAGCTGGAACAGCGACAGGTCCGCATAGGTCAGCACGTCACCCACAAGGTGCAGGCTGCCCGCAGGGTTGCGCTGGAGCACCCGCTCGAACCAGTTCAGGAACTTCGGGATGCGTTCGTCACGAAAGGCTCGTGCGCGCTGAACCGCCGCGTCGCGCTGGTCTTCGTAGTAGGCGTCAACCGAGATCGGATGGTGCGTGTCGTGCGCCTCGGCTACCACGTCGGCGATGGTGAGTTGCAGCTGGTGTGTCCACAGCCCGTCGGACTCGCCCACGCCAGACAGGCCGAGCCGAGGCCCCAGGTACAGCAGGATCGCGGCGGTCTGCCCGACCACGATGTCGCCATCGACGAGAAACGGCGGCGCGAACGCGGGGCGCGCACTGTTGGGGTCGCCCAGCCGCTCGCCGAGGGCAGACTCGCCTCCGCCCTTGGCTTCAGGTAGCCGCGCCACGTCGACATAGTCAGCGCCAGCCGCCTCGAGCGCGAGCCGCACGAATTCGCCGCGGCCCTGGATGGTGGGCCAGTAATGGAGTTGGTAGGGCATGCGGCCATGGTGTCACGAGTGCGGGGACCATGGCAACTGTGCGTACGCCTGCGCAGCATCATGCGAAGAACGCCCCGTCACACCACGCTGTTGAGGATCGTGTCCTCGAACTGCAAGTGCTCGAAGTTGCTGCCCATGAAGTCGATGCCCTCGCCTCTCAATCCGAGGTCCTTGACCTGCGTGCCGGTGCATTCGAGCATGTTCGGCATGCCGAACATTGAGGAAAGGATGAGGAAGGGGAATACGGCACATAGCGAATGCGCGGGCGATCAATTTGGTTGGGCATCCACCTCGCTCCACAACACGACAGCGTCGCCGCGAGCAGCCTACTCGCGCAGCGTGAAAACCACCGAGAGGTACGAAACAGGCCCCGAATGAATGGTATCGATGCCATGCAGCGCAGTCGCATCGAACAGCAGCGAGTCCCCTGCCCCCACCTCGACCGTCTTGCCAGCGTAGCGGTAGCTGACCTCCCCGGACAGGAAGTACAGGAACTTCAGGCCAGGATGCTGGAAGGTCACGTAGGGGTCGGCGCCGGGCAGCAGCGTGACCATGTAGGGCTCGATGAACAGGTTGCCCGACAGCAAGTGGCCCAGCAGCTCGTAGCGGTAGTCCGCCACCGCGCCGATGCGGTCGACAAGGACACCACGTCCAGCGCGCACGTGGCAGAAATCCGTGCGGCGCGCCTGGTCGCTGAAGAAGCGCGACGTCGGCACATGAAGCCCCTGCGCGAGGCGCTCCAGGGTCTCCACCGAAGGCGAGACCAGCCCGCGCTCGATGCGCGAGAGCATCGAGGAGGAAATCCCCGAGGCCTGCGCCAGCGCGCCGCCGGACACACCAGCCGCCATGCGAAGCGCCCTCACCTGCGCGCCGATGCGCGAGGCGGACAGGCTGCGCACGACTGGCGCTGGCTGCCGAGGCTGGACGCGCGTCACCGAGGCCGGCAGCCGCAGAGGGCGGGCTGTTGGCAGAGGCAAGGCGACTTGGCGACGTGTCATTTGGATTTCGTTGGCAGCGGCGATGCGTAGTTCGACTGAGAGACCTGCTTCAAGAGAGTGACTAATGAGTTAAAGATAACGTGGTTTTAATTGTCTCTATATCCGAGCCTTCTGTCTATGCAGAAGCACGTAACTCGGAGGGGAAGGCCGCTAGGGGCAACGACATTTGAGGTTGAGCCTGCCCTTGCGTTTGGCGCAGTCGTGAGAGCGCTCCGAACAACGGATGGTGTTGGACAGGAAGCCTTGGCCCATCAGGCCGGTATCGAACGATCCCATATGGGAAAAATCGAACGTGGCGAGCACATGCCAACGCTCGCGATGATCTTGCGCATCGCGCACGCTCTGGGTCGCACCGCAGGCGAACTGCTACTCGAAACTGAGGCCGCATTGACCGAGCAGCAAAATCCCCACCGCGGTCGCAAGCAGCGAACTCTTAATCCGTTGGTCGATGGTTCAAGCCCATCACGACCTACCACTCGCAAGCCGCATGGGCACTGAATAAGTTGCTATTTAGTTAATAGCGCCTTTTCTTTTTTTTGCTCCGCTCTTCCGCGCGCTTGAGCTGCCCGGGGTCCATCGCCGCGCCTCCAAGCAACCTCGTGCGCTTGGCCAAGTCTTCCACATAGAACATCTGGCCAGACATCGGGTGCACGGCGACGCCCTCGGCCCAAACGGTGAAGATGGGCGCGCCAGTAGGGACCTCCCACGCATAGTCGAAGACCTTCGCCTTCACATCGCGAACGCCCTGGCCCTCTAGGACGGTGTAGATGTTCTGTTTTCCCTTCTCGATCAGATACTGGTCAATGACGGACAGGACTTCAGCGGCTACTTCGTTTCGCATTTCGGTTCAAAGGAGGATCGATTTTGGTCACTTTGGCGGCGGCTTCTCGAGCGGTGGCTCCGCCATCAAGCGATCTGGGTGGATCACCATTTGCGCGGATCCGTTCTTGGCATCCGTTCCGCGCGACGATCGAATGACGAAGTCGCGTGGCTTATCGAGGCGACAAGCTCAGTTGCGAGACTTACGGAGGAATCACAGAATCACGCCGCAAAACAAAGCCGCACTCCCCATGAACTGACTCGCAAGCCGTTCAGGCAAGCCTTCCGGTTACTATTTATAACATTCGCCTCAGCGAAGGTCTAAAACAGGAGCCAGTTCTGTGCTCACGACAAATACGGCGGCCGAGCTTTTTCAGCACTTGAATGTGGAGAAGGCCGCGTTCTATCGCTGCATCATGGACGTTTTCGCGGCAGCCAAGCGGCAGTACCGGCTCCAACTGCGTCCCGATGAGGTGCTGGCTGAAGCCGATTGGCCCTCACCTTCTCCACGCATTGAGGAAGTTAATGGCGCCTTGGCTCAACTGGCCGTCTGGGGCAACCTCGAATCCCAGCCCGACACCGCGCGTGTGTCGTCACTGAGCGACTTCTACCGTGCGCGTTTTCTCTATCGCCTGTCCCATGGCGGTGAAGCCGCGGAAGCTGGGTTGTCCGTCTTTTTCCAGACCTTGCGGCGTCGAGCCCAACTGCAGACTGTCGCATTGGAGGACATCGCCAGTGGACTTGAGTCACTGCGGCACCTCATCGACGAATCGGCCTCAGCTGAAGGAGCAGATGTCGCCAAGATGCATGAGATCCTGCGCGACCTAGTTCGGGTGTTTGAGGACCTGGCCGAAAACGCCCAGGCCTTCATGGCAGGTGTGGCGCGCAGCCTGGAACTCCAGCAGGCCGAGGCCAACACGGTCATCGCCTATAAGCGGCGCCTGATCGACTACCTGGAGCGCTTCATGAGCGACTTGGTGCGCCGCTCGGACGGCATCGCTCAACTCATCGAATACCTATCATCGCGTGTGGACGCCGTCTTTCTTCAGATCGCAGCGCGCGAGGCGCGCGACACAGCGCCTGGCGATGCGCAAAATCAGACCGACGAAGAGATGCGTCGCTGGCGCGCATGGCGAGAACGGTGGAAAGGACTGCGAGGTTGGTTCCTGGCAACGGGCGCTGAACCGCCCCAGGCAGAATTGTTGCGCGCGCGGGCCCGTGCTGCTATTCCACAGTTGCTGGGTGCGATAGCCGCCATGAATGAACGGCGTAGTGGGCGCAGTGATCGTTCGGCGGACTTCCGAACACTGGCCCGGTGGTTTGCTGCCTGCGAAACCGAGAGCCAGGCACATCGCATGGCACGGGCCGCATTCGCGCTCCAACCGGCCCGCCATTTCTCACTCAATCCCCAAGCGGAGGAGGATCTGCCACCCAGCACCTCCTGGGCGGATGCCCCACCGCTGCAGATCAGCCCACGCTTGCGCGAATATGGAGAGGCGGCACCGCGCGGTGCGCTGGCACGCGTGCGCGATCGCAGCGCCGAACGCGCGCTGATGGCGCAGCAACTCGCGGAGGAGTCACGCCAGGTCGATGCGGCGCGCCAGCGTCTGGCGAGCGGCCGCCCCACCCGGCTGTCAGAACTCGGTGATCTCGATACCCACGCATTCGGCCTGTTCTTGAGCTTGCTCGCCGAAGCGTTGGCGGAACAGTCAAGTCCAGATCAGACCATCGAGCGCCAGACCGGGGACGGACTACTGCAGATCCGAATGGAACCGTTAGATCGCGGTAGTTGGGCCCATATCAGCACGCCGGCGGGCGTCTTCTCAGGCAGAGACCACCTGCTCACGATCGCCTTCACGCAGGAGTCGATATGAGTGTTCGCCCCCTGCCCCGCCAAGACAGCCAGCGCATCGGAGAACTCCAGAAGGCGCAGCAGCAAGACGAGTTCAGTCGCGGCGTTCGTGCCCTTTTGATGCGCCCATTGATGGCTCCTGGCAACGAGGACTTTCCGGCCGTCAGGCGTCAGGCCGAACGGCTGCGCGACTGGTTCGCGCGCGAAGCCGGCTGGCCCCTGCATATTGAGCGCGAAGGTGCTCGATTGTTCAAACGTCCGGCAAACCTGACCGACGACACGCGAGGTTTGCCGACCTACGACAAACGCCGCTATGTCCTGCTCTGCCTGGCCTGCGCCGTGCTCGAACGGGCCGATCCGCAGATCACGCTGCAGTTGCTGGGTGAGCGCGTGGTGCAGTGGGCAACGGAAGCCACCTTGACTTCGCGCGGGTTCGAGTTCACGTTGCGCAGTGCCGCGGATCGTCGAGATCTCGTCGCCGTCTGCAAGACCCTGCTTGAGCACGGTGTGCTGCAACGCGTGGCGGGGGATGAGGAGAGCTTTATTCACGACCACAGCGCGGCCCAGCACGACGCGCTCTACGACGTGCAACGTCGCATGCTGGCCGGCATGCTCGCGGCCGTGCGAGGGCCCTCCACGTGGCGGCTGGAGGACATGCCAGTCGATTTCGAGGACCGACTGCGATCATTGGTGATCGAACATGCGGCCGATGGTGAGCAGGGACGCCGAGATGCGCTGCGCCATCACCTTGCACGCCGGCTGCTGGATGACCCGGTGATCTACACGGCCTCCCTGGACGCGGACACGCAAGCCTATTTCGTCAACCAGCGCGGTGCGATGGCAGGACGGCTGTGCGAGGCGGCCGGCCTGATTGCAGAGCAACGCGCCGAAGGGCTGGCACTGACCGATGAATCCGGGCAGCTGACCGATATTTCTATGCCTGCGGAAGGTACCGAGGCCCACGCCACGTTGCTGGTCGCAGAACATCTGGCTCAACGATTGCACGATGCGCAAGCCTCTCCAGTCACCACGGACGATGCGATCGCAGCGTTCTTGCGGGGTGCGGTAGACCGGTATGGCCGCTACTGGCGCAAATCGGCGCGCGAGCCCGGCGCCGAGAAGGAACTGGCCAACATCACGCTGGACAGGCTGCACAAACTTCAACTCATTGCGCATCAGAACGGCCAGATCCGCCCCTTGGCGGCTATCGCTCGATTCGCCATCGGTGAAACTCAGATCCGACCACCTTCCACTCACGCCGTCCAAAATGGCGCCGCAGATTCGTTCTTCGACACATGACAGACGCACTTTTTGATTTGCCTTCATCGTTGCGTCCGACGCTGCCAGAGCCTCTGCGTGATCGCTGGCAGCCTCTTCGGCTCGGCCTGGTCGAGCTGTTCCACTACGACAGCGAAGAGTTCTGGTTCAGGGACGGCCATTTGCTCCTGCGCGGCAACAACGGCACCGGAAAATCCAAGGTGCTCTCGCTGACCTTGCCATTTCTCTTCGATGCGAACCTGCGGCCCTCGCGGATCGAGCCTGACGGAGACAACGGCAAGAAGATGGCCTGGAACCTGCTGATGAGTGGATATCAACGCCGCATCGGCTACACCTGGATCGAATTCGGTCGCCGGATGCCGGACGGCACGCACCGCTACCTCACGCTGGGAGCCGGTCTGTCCGCGGCCACGGGCAAAACCCAAGTGGAAAGCTGGTTCTTCATCCTCGAGGGGGGCGCAGCAGGCGAAGACCCCCGCATTGGCCAAGACATCTGGTTGACCAACGAACAACGCGTGGTTCTCACCCGAGAGCGTCTGCGTGAAGCGGTTGAAGCACGGGGGCGAGGCAAGATCTTCGAGAACGCCCACAGCTATCGCCGAGCAGTCGACGAGCGCTTGTTCCAACTGGGTACCAAGCGCTATGAAGCGCTGATGGATACCTTGATTCAGCTGCGCCAGCCACAATTGTCGAAGAAGCCGGATGAAGCGGGCCTGTCCCACGCGCTCACCGAGGCGCTCCCGCCCTTGCCAACGGAGTTGCTCGGCGACGTCGCCGAAGCGCTGAACCAGTTGGAAGAAGATCGCATCCAACTTGACGAAACACGCCAACTGGAACGGGCCGTCCAGCATTTCGAACAACGCTACCGGACTTACGCAGGCACGCTGACGAGACGCCAAGCGAAGGAACTGCGGCAGGCTCAGACCGGATTCGACAACGCCAGCGAGGATCGCAACAAGGCGAGTGCCGCACTGGTGACCGCGCAAGCCGACGAGGCCCAAGCCATCGCCGATCACGAGCATGCGAAGCGGCTCTTGGTTGCCGCCCGGGAACGGTTGGAAACGCTTCAAAGCGATCCAGCTAACCAGGATGCCAACCGCCTGAGCCAGGCCGAGAAGGATGCGACGGAACGGCAACAGGAGGCGAATACGGCCATCCAGTTGCGTGACAGTGCGCGGCAAGCCCTGATTCGTGAAGAAGAGCGCAGTCGGCGCTCAAACCAGCGTTTCGAAGCGGCAAAGAGTGATCTTCTGATCGCCCGCGCACGGTGCGTTTCAGAAGCGGCGCTGGCCGGCACGGACGCTGCACTCGTGGACAACCCACTCTCCGCGCTGGCACTGGAGGATCTGGCACAGCTTCCGATCGCGCAGCTCGCACCTGCCGCAGTTTTGTTGCGGGAAGCCTCGAACAAACGTCGCGAGAGCATCCGCCATCTTGAGCAGCGCCATGTCGCAGCGACCAACAAGCAAACAATGCTTCATGCAGCGCAATCCACGCAACGCGAGCGCCAGGCGGAGCTGGAAGAATCGGCCGAACTTCGGGCTGTTGCCGATCAGGAGGCAGAGGCCGCGGGCAACGAATTGGCAGACGCATGGTCTTCCCATTGCGCCCGCTTGGTACATCTGCGCTTCGATGCCCTTGATCCACTCGAACAACTCGCCACATGGGTTGCGTTGCCGGAGGGCCCAAACCCGGTCCTTGCGGCGCTGACGGAGGCCTATCGACAGGCCGCCTTGCGGCATGCGGGTCAGCAGCTCAAACTGGACAACCGAGGGGGCGATCTGGAGTTGGAGCGCGCCACGCTCGTTGGCGAGAGGGATCGGCTGGCTGCAGGCCATGACGCGGCACCGCCGACGCCGGCCACGCGCATTCCGGGTCTCCGGGAGGGACGCGTGGGCGCACCGCTTTGGCAACTGGTCGATTTTCTTCCTCATGTGGAAGCCCACCAACGCGCCGGGCTGGAGGCGGCGCTCGAAGCCTCGGGCCTGCTCGACGCATGGCTATCGCCCAACGGAGTTTTGACGCACGCCGATGGCACGCCGTTGCTGGACAGCGCATGGGTGCAACGGCCGTCTGTTTTCACCGACAGCCTGGCCAATGTGCTTCAGGCGGTCGTGCCCGACGACAGCACCGTTTCATCGGCGTTTGTGGCGGCCGTTCTCGCAACGGTGGCATGCAGCTCGAATGATTCCGGTGAGGCCGAATCGTGGATTGGAGCCGACGGCCAGTACCGCCTTGGCGCATTGGCGGGGGCTTGGCAAAAACCGGAAGCCGTTTACATCGGCCACACAGCCCGGACGCGCGCGCGGCAGCGCCGCCTCGAAGAGATTGCCGCACGGCTCTTGGCAATCGACGATGAAGATGAACGACTGGCGCAAGAACTCGAAGACCTGGCGACAGCCCGCAGCAGCGCAGAACGCGAATGGAGCGAAACGCCGTCGGATGGTCCGCTTCACAAGGCGATCCAGGCGGCCGCCAGCGCAGCACGCGACGTCCTGCAGGCCGGCAAGCGCCTTGACGCGGCCGATAGCCAATGCCGAACCGCGGAATCAGAATTGCAGGCCGCACGTGACGCCGTGCAGCGTGACGCCGCTGACCTTCAATTGCCCAGCGCACTCGATGATTTATCGCCTGTGTCGGATGCATTGGACCGGTTCACCGATGCCCATCAGCACCTGATGCAGGCTGCGCGTGAATGGTGCAGCGCTGGCCCTGACCATCTCCAACAGCAGGAGCGCGAGGAAGAAGCGCGCGGCACAGCGCAGCAACGGGAAGAGGAGCTGGCCATTGCCAGCGAGCGGGCAGAGAAGGCCAAGACGCGCTACGGAGTCCTCAAAAGCTCCATTGGCGCGAAAGTAGAGTCCCTTCGGCTGCAGCTCACTGCAGCCGCGAACGAAGTGAAAACCGCTGATGGTGTCGTAGACCTTAACCAGACCAAGCGCACGAAAGCCAGCGAAACACGCGCCGTCGCCAGCACTGAGGCGCAGAGTGCGGAAAGGCTGTTGGACGAGCGCACCGCCGCCCGCGCACAAGCGATCCAACGGCTCCAGCACTTCGCCGACAGCAGTCTGCTGGCTTCCGCGCTACCGGATTTTCCGATCCCAGATCAGACTGCGCCCTGGACCATCGATCCAGCACTGAATCTGGCGAGACGGGCAGAGCAAGCGCTCGCCAAGGTACAGGACGATGACGCAGCATGGAGCCGCATCCAACGTCAGGTAGCAGAAGACCTGACCGAACTGCAGCGTGCGTTGAGCGCATTGGGCCACCAGGCGACCTCCGAACCCAACGACTGGGGCTTTTCTGTACACGTCATGTATCAGAACCGACCTGAGCGGCCCGACACCCTGGCAGCCCGGCTGGCCGATGACATCGCCCAGCGCAATGAGCTTCTTTCCGCCAAGGAGCGGGAAGTTCTGGAGAATCACCTGCAAGCTGAGATCGCGGCCGAAATCCAGCGCCTCATGCGAGCTGCAGACAAGCAGGTTACCGCCATCAACGAAGAGCTTCACAAGCGTCCTACGTCCACGGGCGTGCGCTATCGACTGCAATGGCAA
The DNA here is from genome assembly GCF_900111625.1 of Variovorax sp. OV084. Lineage (NCBI taxonomy): Bacteria > Pseudomonadati > Pseudomonadota > Betaproteobacteria > Burkholderiales > Comamonadaceae > Variovorax > Variovorax sp. OV084. The sequence continues at coordinate 91,315 of NZ_FOII01000011.1, forward strand.
CCGCTGACCGTCGAAGAAGGGGCGCCGGCAGGATTGGGTGTTGCACGCGAGCGTTTACTCAACAGCAGTTCCGATATGTGGTCGACGGAAGACCGGCGGGTCGTGGGCGTCATGCTGCAGCAACAGATCGCCATGGAGCGCGCCCGTTCAGATGCCGATACTGCCGGCCCCGGCGGCAGCCTGATCGACCAGTTGGCCCGCGCGCTGGACTACCGTCGTTGGCATCGCTTCCGTGTCGAGCGTCAACATCAGCAGGGCGATCCGTGGCGCAAGCTCTCCGGACCTGCCTCTAGTGGCGAACGGGCGCTGGGCCTGACGGTCCCTCTGTTCGCAGCGATTTCCAGCTTCTACGGACGGGGTGGCAGCCCGCATGCCCCCCGATTGATGTTGCTCGACGAAGCCTTTGCGGGCATCGATGACGCAGCGCGCGCCCACTGCATGGGGCTGATCCACGAGTTCGATCTCGATTTCGTCATCACGAGCGAGCGCGAGTGGGCGTGCTATGCGGAACTGCCAGGCGTTTCCATCTGTCAGTTGCAGCGGCGCGAAGGGATGGATGCAGTGTTCGTTTCTCGATGGATCTGGGACGGCCGCGCGAAGCGACGCGAAGAGGACCCGGACCGCCGCTTTCCCACATCCTTGCAGGAATGACGATGCCCCCGCACAGCGATGCGAAGTTGGAACGCCGGCTCGGGGGACCCGAACTCAGTGCCTTGCGCCGTCGATTGAGGCGGCACTTCGAGCGCCATGGCGACAATTCTGAGAAAAGAGTGCTTCAGCTCACAGGTCTCAGCCCCGTCGAACATGAAGCTCTCGCGTTGATCGTCGGTCTCCCGTCTCGTTTCACACCATCTGTTCGCATTGATATCGCCCAGTTCGATGCCGCTTTGCGCAATGCGGAAATTTCGGATTCGCTGCGCGAGGCGCTGGAACGAATCGACGGCCCTCTCATCAATCGGACTGCGGCCAAGGAAGAACTGCGTGCGCGCTGGGACTCAGTCTTTAGCACCCACGCACCGCATCTGGTGCTCAGCGCCTGGTTGCAAACAACCTCGGCTACCAGTTTGATCAAGCGTATGGCCCGACAAAATCCCGACACGGCCACGAGGCTGCTGAAGCAGGTCACTGCGGTTTTTCTGCATCTGCCAGCCGCGGGTTTGACACGCGCTCAGCTGGCGGCTGACGTGCTCGGCAATGCGCATGCACTCGACAACGGTCAGCCAACGGCCACCTTAGTATTGGCCGTATTGCGGTACGGCGCCAACGATGCCGCACAGGAGCACGACCTCTCTGAAGACGTCACGGAGGCGGAGAACATCAACCGCCCTGCAGAACGGGCGCGGGACATCTGGGCACAGGCGGGCGTTCTGGTCAATGAACTGGCTCGCCCTGCCCTGTTCCTGAACCTGCCAGTCGATCACGGCTCCGTTCCACTTGCCGCGCCTGGCGAACCCGGCTATCTGTCCCTGCGCCAGTTGCTGCGAACGTCAATCACCTGGTCGGTGGCTGGCCAGATCGTCCGTGTCTGCGAGAACCCCAACATCGTGTCCATCGCGGCCGACCGCTTGGGGCGTGCCTGCGCGCCACTGGTCTGCACCGACGGCATGCCTGCTGCAGCCCAGAGGGTGTTGCTGACGCAACTCGCCGAGGCTGGTGCCACGCTGCTCTACCACGGGGACTTCGATTGGGCTGGTATCCATATCGCCAACAACGTCATGCGGTTGTGCGCGGCCACGCCGTGGCGATTCCGGTCCGACGACTACAGCCAAGCCGTCGATTCGTTTCCGCACAAAGAGCGGGATCTCTCGGAAACCACCGTGAATGCATCTTGGGATGCCACCCTGGGCACCACCATGCAGTCGCACGGACTGGCCATTCCGGAAGAAGCCGTGGCATCCCTGCTGATTGGTGATCTGAGGTCTTTGGAACCACAATCGTCCTAAGCTTGAATATCAAAATACCGTCAAACATGCAAGGGTCTTCAGCAAGCCACGATAGGTCGCAATAGAAGGCATTTCAGTTGCCGTTCCAACGGCACACCAGACACGCTCGACACCAGTGCCTAGGCACGATTGGACATCCTGGACTGGATCGAGGGCTTCTATAACTGCGCGCGAATTCACTCAGCGAACGGGTACCTCACACCGGTTGCAAGGAGCACGGCCTCTTGGCTGCATAACTTGCTGTACCTGGAAACGAGGCGGGGTCAGGTTTTGACTGGTGCTTTGAATGGCACAACTGTGCTGGGCTGGTCGGACTGCCCGCTCGATGCTGGTGAGCTATTTCTCATGCGTGCAAACTGAACCACATTGCTCCTTCCCTCGAAGTAGCCCTCTCGAAGTCCAGCGAGGGCCTCAATGTCGGACGCGGCTAACCCAATGCGCTGAGGAATGGATGCGAGCGGCATCACGTTCTCATCCACCAGCAGGTCGATGGTGCGGCGGAGGAGGCGAGGTTGTTCGGGCACTCGATCACCATCGCCAGGCTCCGACTTGGCTCCCCACCGTGCGGAGCATCGTTTAAAAAGGGTGAGTGCACCGTCTTCGCTCAGCATGTTCAAGGCTTTCAGACGCATGATGACCGCTGCGGCAGACGCTCCCCACCGGCGCTTGAGGATCAACAGATCATCAAGTGTTGGAGGGATGCGAACCTCTGCTGCAAAGCTCTCGGCCGGCAGTAAGAAAGCACCTGCGAACCGGTGAGCCTGCTTTTCTAGGAGGTTGTGCCGATCTCGTTCGGTCGGTCGGTCGAACGATATGACGGTGCAGGACTAGGTGGCCGAGTTCATGCGCGAGGTCAAACCTGCTGCGATAGCCATTGTCTTTGTCGGCAGAAAGCGGGATGAGCGGTCGCCCAACGACTTTGCTCCAGGCCGAAAGCCCCTCGATCTGAGCGATGCCCGTCTCTTCGCGGACAACGATGACTCCGGCGCCTTCGACGACCAGCGCAAGGTCTTGTACGACACTGCGCCCCAAGCGCCAGAGGTCGCGGCACTCGCAAGCCCCGCGCTCGATGTCTTCAGATGTGATTTCCTCTGGGTTGGTAAAGTGCCGTACAGGCAAGTTGACATCAGGATAGTCCAAGCGCCAGTACTTGCCGGCGGCCTTGACCCTCAGGTACATGCCACCGCCATCGGCATAGCGCTCGCCGATCACCGAGCCCTTGTGCTTCACCTGCTTTACGAACGTGTCTGTCAGCGCCATCAGTCATCCTTGGTATGTCGGTACCTCGATTTCCACCCCTGCTGAGTACCTGCAGAAGTACCGACAAAGTACCGACATGGGATGCTACGGGCTGAGATGCGCCGAGGCAAAGAAAAACCCGCTACGCCTATGGAGCGAGCGGTTTTTGAGATGGTGTGACACCCGTTGAAATGAGGGTCTGGTCCCGCCGCCAGGAATCGAACCTGGATCTCAGCCTTCGGAGGGCCGAATTCTATCCGTTGAAATACAGCGAGGAATTGGGGTCCGGCATGCACCGGAGCCACGCATTATCGCTTATCAGGCGGCGACCGTTTCGGCTTCAGCCGCAACAGCGGCGCCTGGCAGCGGCCGGGCGAACCCGAGCCCCGCCAGATAGACCCGGAAAGTGCGCCTTCCAGTCTGCACCAGGTCGAAGGCCTCGGGGTCGAGCAGCCAGTTCTGGATGAGCCCGCTGATGAGTGCGTGCAACCCCTGCGCCGCCGCGTTGCCCGGCAGCGGCAGCTTGATATGGCCGCGGCGCGCGGCCAGGCGCAGGGCCTTCTCGAAGTCGCCCACGCAGGCGTTGCGGGCGTCGAGGTGGCGCTGCTGCACCGAGGCCATGTCGTGGGTGTATTCGACCTTGTGGGTCGCCACGTCGAACACGCGGCGCACCTGGGGGTCGGTGGCCATGAGGGTGAGCGCGTGGATCATGCCCTCCTCGATCTCGGCCAGGGGGTCGTCCGCGAAGCCTGCGGTGGCTGACTTCGGCGCGGCTTCCAGCGGCAGGATGACCCGCTCCATCATCGCGTTGAAGAGGTCGGCCTTGTCCTTGAAATGCCAATAGATGGCGCCGCGCGTCGCGCCGGCCTGCTGCGCGATCTGCTGCAGCGTGGTCTGCGAAACGCCCTGCGCCTGAAACAGCAGCTCCGCGGCATCGAGCAACCGATGCCGCGTGGCCAATGCTTCTTCTTTCGTCCGACGTGCCACCAAGTCTCCTGATTTGTAAAGACAACGCCCTCTATGTATCGTGGGGCCATTCGTGGTTGTCACTATACATCCATGAATGTATGTAAACTCGCCGGTTTCCTCGATGGCCCACCTGGCTACACAGGTTTCCGGTTTGTTCCGCGAACGCGCCATCTCCCGTCTTCGCTTCAAAGGAATCGCATGCCTCTCCTGCATGTTTCGCGTCATTCGTCCTTTTCGCCGCGTCTCGCGACCGTGGCCGCCGTCGTCCTGCTGGTCCTTGCGGGCTGTGGCAAGAGCGATGCGCCCGCCGGTCCGGGCGGCGCCGGCGGTGGCGGCCATCCCCCTGCACCCGAGGTGGGCGTGGTGGTGGCTGCGCCGACCGATGTCGGCCTCGTCACCGAACTGCCCGGCCGCCTCGAGGCCTCCCGCGTCGCCCAGGTCCGCGCCCGTGCCTCGGGCATCCTGCTGAAGCGCGAATTCCGCGAAGGCAGCGACGTGAAGGCCGGCCAGCTGCTGTTCCGCATCGACCCCGCCCCGCTGGTGGCCGCCACGCAGAACGCCCAGGCCACGCTGGCCCGCGCCGAAGCCAATGCCGTGCAGGCCAAGGCCCTCGCCGACCGCTACAAGCCGCTGGTCGAAGCCAATGCGGTCAGCAAGCAGGAATACGCGACCGCCGTGGCCTCTGCCAAGCAGGCCGAAGCCGATGTGGCCTCGGGCCGCGCGGCGCTGCAGACCGCCAAGATCAACCAGGGCTACGCCGACGTGACCTCGCCCATCGCGGGCCGCATCGGCCGCGCCCTCGTCACCGAAGGCGCACTGGTGGGCCAAGGCGACGCCACCGAGCTCGCCGTGGTGCAGCAGATCAACCCGCTGTACGTGAACTTCACGCAGTCGGCCTCCGACGCGATGAAGCTGCGCCGCGCAGTGGCCGCCGGCCAATACAAGCGCGCGAGCGGCGAGGAAGCCGCAACCATCCGCGTGGTGCTGGAGGACGGCACCGACTACCCGCTGGAAGGCAAGCTGCTGTTCTCCGACCTCACGGTCGACTCCACCACCGGCCAGGTCACGCTGCGCGCCGAAGTGCCCAACCCCAAGGGCGAGCTGCTGCCCGGCCTGTACGTTCGCGTGAAGCTCGAACAGGCACAGGCCACCAACGCGATCACGCTGCCGCAGCAGGCCGTCACGCGCACCCAGCAGGGTGACACCGTGTCAGTGGTCGACAAGGACGGCAAGATCAGCAAGCGCACCGTGAAGATCAGCGCCGCCAAGGACAACCAGTGGGTGGTGCTCGATGGCCTGAAGGCCGGCGAGCAGGTGATGGTCGACGGCTTCCAGAAGCTGCAGATGATGCCGCCCGGCACGCCGGTGAAGGCTGTCCCCTGGACCAAGCCGAACCCGAACGCCGCGGCCACGCCGGCCGCAGCGGGGTCCGCACCGGCGGCGCCTGCCGCCCCGGCCGACAAGGCCGCGGCCGAGAAGAAGTAATCAGGAGCGCGCCCGCAAATGGCCAAATTTTTTATCGACCGACCGATCTTCGCCTGGGTGATCGCACTGTTCATCCTGGTGGTGGGCGGCGTGTCAATCACCCAGCTGCCGATCTCGCAGTACCCGCCGGTGGCGCCCCCCGCCATCGTCATCAACGTCGCCTACCCCGGCGCCTCGGCCCAGACGCTCGAGGACAGCGTGCTGTCCGTCATCGAGCGTGAAATGAACGGCTCGCCAGGCCTGATCTACATGGAATCGGTGGCCCAGGCCGACGGCACCGGCTCCATCACGATCAGCTTCGAGGCCGGCACCAACGACGACCTCGCACAGGTGGACGTGCAGAACCGGCTGTCGCGCGCAACACCGCGCCTGCCGGCTGCCGTGACGCAGCAGGGCGTGCGCGTGGACAAGTCGCGCAACAACTTCCTGATGTTCGTGATGCTGTCCTCGGACAACCCGAACATCGACCCGGTGGCGCTCGGCGACTACACCGCGCGCAACGTCGTGCCCGAGCTGCAGCGCGTGGTCGGCGTGGGCCAGGCCCAGCTGTTCGGCTCCGAGAACGCGATGCGCGTGTGGATCGATCCGGCCAAGCTGCAGGGCTTCAACCTGTCGGCGACCGACGTCAACAACGCCATCCGTGCACAGAACGCCCAGGTGTCTTCGGGCACGCTCGGCGACCTGCCCAACATTCCCGGCCAGGCCATCGCGGCCACGGTGACCGTGAACGGCCAGCTCGTCAACGTTGAGCAGTTCAAGAACATCGTGCTGCGCGCCAACACCGATGGCTCGACCGTGCGGCTGAAGGACGTGGCGCGCGTCGAACTCGGCGGCCAGTCGTATGCCACCTCGGCCCGCCTGAACGGCGTGCCCGCGGTCGGTATCGGCGTCCAGCCCACGCCCAACGGCAACGCGCTGCAATCGGCCAAGGCGGTCCGCGCCAAGATGGCCGAACTCGAGCGCTACTTCCCGCAGGGCGTGAAGTGGAACATTCCGTACGACAGCTCGCGCTTCGTGCAGATCTCGATCACCGAAGTGGTCAAGACGCTGCTGGAAGCCGTGGCGCTGGTGTTCGTGGTGATGTTCCTGTTCCTGCAGAACTGGCGCTACACGATCATCCCGACCATCGTGGTGCCGATCGCGCTGCTGGGCACCTTTGCCTCGCTGCTGGCGCTCGGCTTCTCGATCAACGTGCTGACCATGTTCGGCATGGTGCTGGTGATCGGTATCGTGGTGGACGACGCCATCGTGGTGGTGGAGAACGTCGAGCGCATCATGAGCGAGGAGGGGCTGCCGCCTCTCGAAGCCACGCGCAAGGCCATGAAGCAGATCTCCGGCGCCATCATCGGCGTGACGGTGGTGCTGATCTCGGTGTTCGTGCCGCTCGCGTTCTTCGCGGGTTCGACCGGCAACATCTACCGCCAGTTCTCGGCGGTGATGGTGGCCTCGATCGCCTTCTCGGCATTCATGGCTCTGTCGCTCACGCCGGCGCTGTGCGCCACGCTGCTCAAGCCGGTGGAGGCCGGCCACCATCACGAGAAGACCGGCTTCTTCGGCTGGTTCAATCGCGGCTTCGCGCGCACGGCCAAGGGCTATGAGAGCGTGGTCGCTCGCATCCTGCGCCGCGCTGCCCGCTACCTCGTGATCTACCTCGCCATCATCGGCGCGGTGGTGTTCACCTACACCCGGCTGCCGAGCTCGTTCCTGCCGCAGGAAGACCAGGGCAACATCATCGTGAACGTGCAGTTGCCGCCTGGTGCGACACAGGAGCGCGCGCTGTCGGTCATGCAGCAGGTCGAGGGCTTCATCCTGAAGCAGCCCGAAGTGCAGAGCATGGTGGGCGTGATGGGCTTCAGCTTCTCGGGCCAGGGCCAGAACGCGGGCCTCGCCTTCGTGACGCTGAAGGACTGGGACGAGCGCAAGGACCCGGCCCACTCGGCCAGCGCGCTGGCCGGCCGTGCCTTCGGTGCGCTGTCGGGCATCCGCGACGCCTTCATCTACCCGCTGAGCCCGCCGCCCATTCCTGAACTGGGCAATGCCAGCGGCTTCAGCTTCCGTCTGCAGGACCGCTCGGGCGCGGGCCACGAGGCGCTGATCAACGCACGCAACCAGCTGCTGGGCATGGCCTCGCAGAGCAAGGTCCTGGCGCAGGTTCGCCCCGACGGCCTGGAAGACGCGCCGCAGCTGCAGATCGACATCGACCGCGACAAGGCGAATGCGCTTGGCGTGAGCTTCGACGCGATCAACGCGACGCTGTCGACCGGCCTGGGTTCGAGCTACATCAACGACTTCCCGAACCGCGGCCGCCTGCAGCGCGTGGTGGTGCAAGCCGACGCTCCGGCGCGGATGCAGCCCGACGACCTGCTCAAGCTGAACGCCAGCAACACGCAGGGCCAGCCGGTGCCGCTGTCGGCCTTCGCGACCACCAAGTGGGTCACGGGCGCCACGCAGACGGTGCGCTACAACGGCTACCCGGCGATCCGCATCAGCGGCGACGCCGCCGCCGGCTATAGCACGGGCGCCGCAATGGCCGAGATGGAAAAGCTCGCCGCGCAGCTGCCGCAAGGCTTCGGCTTCGAGTGGACCGGCCAGTCGCGCGAAGAAAAGCTCGCGGGCTCGCAGGCCATCGTGCTGTACGGCTTCGCGATCCTGGCGGTGTTCCTCTGCCTGGCCGCGCTGTACGAAAGCTGGTCGATCCCGCTGTCGGTGATTCTGGTGGTGCCGCTGGGCGTGCTGGGCGTGCTGGTGGCGACGATGCTGCGCGCCTATTCGAACGACGTGTACTTCCAGGTGGGGCTGATCACCATCATCGGCCTATCCGCGAAGAACGCGATTCTGATCATCGAGTTCGCCAAGGACCTGCAGGCGCAGGGCAAGGGCGTCATCGAATCGGCGCTGGCCGCCGCCCACCTGCGGTTCCGCCCGATCATCATGACCTCGCTGGCCTTCGGCCTCGGGGTGGTGCCGCTCGCAATCGCCTCGGGCGCCGGCTCTGCCAGCCAGCGCGCCATCGGCACCGGCGTGCTCGGCGGCATGGTGACGGGCACTGCACTGGCCGTGATCTTCGTGCCGGTGTTCTTCGTGGTGGTGCGCACCCTGTTCAAGGGCAGCGCGCGCCAGCATGAAGCCGACAAGCGACACGCCGAAGCCGCCGGCATCGCGGAGGAAAAACATGACTAAGAAACTGATTCCCACAGCCCTGGCCGCCGCCATGCTGCTGGCCGGCTGCTCGCTGATTCCGACCTACGAGCGCCCCGCCGCGCCTGTGCCCACCACCTACCCGGGCGACCCGGCGCAGCCGCCCGGCCAGGCCGCAGCCAACCTGCCCTGGCAGGACTTCTTCACCGACGCGCGGCTCGCGGGCCTGATCCAGACCGCGCTCGTGAACAACCGCGACCTGCGGGTGTCGGTGCTCAACATCGAGCAGGCGCGCGCGCAGTTCCAGATCCAGCGCTCGGCGCTGTTCCCGGCTGTGGGCCTCACGGGTTCGGGCTCGCGCTCGAGCCCGAACCCCTACCAGGCCTTCGACTCCAGCGTGGGCAGCGTGTCGTCGTCGTACAGCGTCAACCTGGGCTTCAACGCCTGGGAGCTGGACTTCTTCGGCCGCATCCGCGCGCTGAAGGACCAGGCGCTGGCGCAGTACCTCGTCACGGACGAGACGCGCAAGGCAGTGCAGATCAGCCTGATCGCGTCGGTCGCCAACGGCTGGCTCACGCTGCTGGCCGACGATGAGCTGCTCGAGATCACGCGCCAGACGATGGTCACGCGCGAAGAGTCGGTGCGCCTCACGAAGATGCGCTTCGACAACGGCGTGTCGTCGGAGCTCGACTTCCAGGCCGCCAACTCGCTGCTGGAAACGGCGCGCGCATCCTATGCGGAGCAGCAGCGCGCGCGCATGCAGGACGAGAACGCCCTCGCCCTGTTGCTGGGCGCGCCGGTACCACCCGACGCCACGGCGGGCGGCATCAAGGGCCTGGACGGCATCAAGCCGATGCCCGACGTGCCTGCCGGCCTGCCTTCCGACCTGCTGGCCGAACGGCCCGACATCCGCTCGGCCGAGCAGCAGCTGATTGCGGCCAACGCCAACATCGGCGCGGCGCGCGCGAACTTCTTCCCGCGTGTGTCGCTGACGAGTTCCATCGGCACCGCGAGCAGCGAGTTCTCGGGCCTGTTCGATCGCGGTTCGAAGGCCTGGTCTTTCGCGCCGACGGTGACGCTGCCGATCTTCGACGCCGGCAGCAACATCGCCACGCTCGACTCAGCCAAGGCCGGGCGCGAAATCGCGGTGGCGCAGTACGAGAAATCGATCCAGACCGCGTTCCGCGAAGTGGCCGATGCCCTCGCGGGCCGCGCCACGCTGGGCGAGCAGGTGCGCGCACAGCGTGCGCAGGCCGATGCGGAGGCGGTGCGCTTCAAGCTCTCCGACCTGCGCTATCGCAACGGCATCGCCAGCGCGCTCGACCTGCTCGACGCACAACGCTCGCTGTTCACGGCGCAGCAATCGGCCGTGACCACGCGCCTGCTGCAACTGCAGAACCAGGTCACGCTGTACCGGACGCTGGGTGGCGGCTGGGCCACACGCGACAAGGGCTGAGACGCCAAGGCGTCCGATAAGGGTGGTCCCTTGTCCGTTCGGGCAAGGGGCCTCTCTATAATCGCCGGTTGGTTAGGACAAGCCCCCCGACGAGCCCCCGATAATTGAGGACGCCAATGAGCGCAGACCCGCATTACCAGGCCACAGAAGAAGCCCACACCGGGCCGATCAAGAACCCGAAGCAACTGCTGCTCGCGGTATTTTTCTCCTTCATAGCCCCGATCCTGATCATCGTGGGTCTTGTCTCCTACGTGGTCTCGGGCACCAAGCCCGCAGGCATCGCGGAGGGCGACAGCATGTCGCTCTATGGCGTGACCAAGGAAGCGCGCGACCGCGAAGTGGCCGAACGCCTCAAGAAGGTCGGAGCCATCGAGATCCGCGACGCCAACCGCCCGCTCGCTGCAGGCGAGGTCGTGTTCAAGGCCCAGTGCGTCGCCTGCCACGGAGCGCCCGGCATTCCCGGCGCCCCGCACTTCCAGGACGCAGCCGCTTGGGGTCCCCGCATCGGCCAAGGCTATGCAACGCTCCTCGAGCATGCCCTGAAGGGCAAGGGCGCCATGCCCCCGCAGGGCGGCGGCGACTTCGAAGACCTCGAAGTGGGTCGTGCAGTGGTCTACATGGCCAACGCCGGCGGAGCCAAGTTCCCGGTGCCGGACCGTCCGGCTGCTGCTGCTGCTGCACCCGCTGAAGGTGCCTCGGGTGCGGCCCCTGCGGCCAGCGCTGCTGCCAAGTAAGCGTTTTCCCTAGTCACGAAAGAAAGCCGGCCTCAGCGCCGGCTTTTTTCATGGGTGTGCGGCCGGGGCTGGTGTGGCCGCTTCGGCGTGGCGCTCAGCCGGGCTCAGCACGTGTCCGAAGCGGCCGGGCAGCTCGCTGGCCTGCACCGCCTCCGGTATCCACAGCCCGCGTTCGACGGCCTCGGCAGCGATGCCCACGTCCTGCGTGTGCACCAGCCCGAGCCCGAAAGGCGAAACCAGATAGAGCCGGCCGTCCTCGTCGAGCAGGCAGCCCGATACCTCGGTCGCCTTGCCCGTATGGGCCGTGACGGTGAAACCACCACCCTCGTCTTCGGCGACCCGCCATACCAGCGGCGAAGCCTCCAGCTCCACATACACGCGCTGCGGCCCGTTCTGGAAGAACCATTGACCTTCGTCGTCGTGCTCGTAGTTGCGATGGATGAAGTCGATCAGCTTGTCGTGCCGCAGCATCGAGCCCTTGGCCGAGCGGAATGGGCCCATGGCCTGCGTGCGGTCGTCGCGCATGTACCAGTTGCCGCGCGCGTCGAGGCCGAGCCAGCCGTAGCAGTGCGGCACGTTGGGCCACTTGGCCAATGCTTGTTTGACGATGTCGTCCATCGCGTCATTCTCGTCCTGGCGACAAGCCCCTACCGTCAGCCGAAGCGCCGCCATGCAGCTGCAGCCAGCCGCCCACCTGCTCCGGCATGCCGCGCACATGCCCCGGCGGCAGCCCCATCGGAAAGCCGACATGCCCACCGTGCGCGGGCTGCCACAGCGTGACGTGCGCCCCCACCTCACCGGGCTTCGGCAGGCTGCGCGCCGGAATGAACGGATCGTTGCGCGCATTCACCACCAGCGCAGGCACGCGGATCGAAGCCAGGTGCGGCTTGGCCGAGCCCCGCGACCAGTAGTCGTCGACATCGCGAAAGCCGTGCAGCGGCGCGGTGAAGACGTTGTCGAAGTCGTAGAGGTTGCGCGACGACATCAGCCGCTCGCGGTCGAACAGGCCCGGAAACTGCGCCAGCTTGGCCAGCGCCTTGGGCTTCATGGTCGCAAGGAACATGCGCGTGTAGACCAGCTTGTTGAAGCCCTGGCCAATGGCTTCGCCGCCCGCCGCAAGGTCGAGCGGCGCGCAGACCGAGGCCACGGCACCCACCACGCCAGAAGCGGTCTCGCCCGCCTCCGAGGCCCAGCGCATCAGCGCATTGCCGCCGAGCGACACACCCGCCGCCAGCACCGGCCCTCCGCCCTTTTGCACATGCTGATCGCGCATGCGCGCCAGGATCCAGCCGACCTCCTCGAAGTCGCCCGAGTGGTAGGCGCGCGGCGCCAGGTTCAGTTCGCCGCTGCAGCCGCGGAAATGCGGCACCGCGAAGGCCATGCCGCGAGCCGCTGCAAAGGCAGCGAAGGCTTCGGCGTAATGACTGCGCGACGAGCCTTCGAGCCCGTGGAACAGCACCAGCAGCGGCCTCGGGCCTGGCGTTGGCGCATCCACGAAGTCGACGTCGATGAAGTCGCCGTCCGGCGTAGGCCAGCGTTCGCGCCGGTAGACCGGGGCCGGCCCTTCGAAGCGCCGGGCGTAGAGCGCGGCCCAGATGGTCTGCAGGTTGCCGCCGGGCAGCCAGCACGGCGCCGCGTAGTCCATCGACTGGAGAGCGGCAGGAGAAGAAGCCGAAGAAGAAGTGACGAAGGAAGGCATCAATGCAGGGTCTGGGGCGGATCGTTCGCGTCGTCGGGCTCGCGCGCACTGCCCGGGCTCGCATGGTGCGCCACCATGCGCCAGCCCTGGGCGGTCTTGTGATAGACGTTGGTGGCAAGCACGAAGGCATGGCGCGGGCCTTCGGCCGTGAGCACCTCGATGCGCTCGAGCACGTTGTGCACGGCGCTGCCGAGCGACTCGATCTTGCGCACCCGAGCCGGCATGGCATGGATCGCGCCGTTGCCGAACATCTGCTCGAAGGCCGCGCGGATCGCCACGGTCCCCACCAGCCGTGGGCCGCCGGGGTGCACGCAGAACACTTCGTCCTCGTCGGCCCAGCAGGCCATCAGCGCATCGATGTCGCCGCGTTGCAGCGCTTCATAGAAGGCCGCTTCGACGTCGTCGGCAGTGCCGCCGATGGCCGCAGCGGCGCGGAGTGGGGTCTTGGGCATTGCGCGATTTTGCCGCGCTGTCCGTGACGGCGGCACTGCACCGCTTTGGTCCGGCCTGCACCGTGCTGCCGCAATCCGGCTGGAACGTCTGCTCCACTTTGGACCAAATGGTCAAAATGTAGAGGCAACTTTTCCATAAGCCATTGATTTGAAACGACTTATCCAGCTGGCACGGTGCATGCAAGGAGCTTCGCGACCTCGCAACAGGAGCCCTTCCATGAACGTCGGCATCTTCATTCCCATCGGCAACAACGGCTGGCTGCTTTCGGAAAACGCACCGCAGTACAAGCCCAGCTTCGAACTCAACAAGCAGATCACGCTGAAGGCCGAGCGCTACGGCGTCGACTTCGCGCTGTCCATGATCAAGCTGCGCGGCTTCGGCGGCAAGACGGAGTTCTGGGACCACAACCTGGAGTCCTTCACGCTCATGGCCGGCCTCGCGGCGGTCACCAGCAAGATCAAGCTCTTTGCCACCGCCGCCTCGCTGGTCATGCCGCCGGCCATCGTGGCGCGCATGTCGTCGACCATCGATTCGATCTCCAACGGCCGCTTCGGCCTGAACCTCGTCACCGGCTGGCAGCGGCCCGAGTATTCGCAGATGGGCATGTGGCCCGGCGACCAGTTCTTCGGCACGCGCTACCAGTACCTGAGCGAATACATCCAGGTGCTGCGCGACCTCTGGGGCACCGGCCAGTCCGACTTCAAGGGTGACCATTTCAAGATGGACGACTGCCGCCTGAGCCCGCAGCCGCAGGCCGACATGAAGGTGATCTGCGCCGGCCAGAGCGACGCGGGCATGGAGTTCTCCGCGAAGTACGCCGACTACAACTTCTGCTTCGGCAAGGGCGTGAACACGCCCAAGGCCTTCGCGCCCGCGGCCGAGAAGCTGATCGAAGCCACCACGAAGACCGGGCGCCACGTCACCACCTACGTGCTGATGATGGTGATCGCCGATGAGACCGACGAAGCCGCACGCGCCAAGTGGGAACACTACAAGGCCGGCGCCGACCATGAAGCGATCGCATGGCTGGGCCAGCAGGGCGCGGCCGACACCAAGTCGGGCGCCGACACCAACGTGCGCCAGATGGCCGACCCGACCTCGGCCGTGAACATCAACATGGGCACGCTCGTCGGCTCGTATGAAAACATCGCGCGCATGCTCGACGAAATGGCCGAGGTGCCCGGCACCGAAGGCGTGCTGCTGACCTTCGACGATTTCCTGCAGGGCGTCGAGGCCTTCGGCGAACGTATCCAGCCGCTGATGAAGAGCCGCGCGCACGTGCAGAGCCCCGTGCCGTCGCGGGTCGAACCCGAACGCCTCGCGGCCTGAACAGGAGCGTCACGTGAGCACTCCGGCACGCAACACCACCCTCACATCGAACACCCCCGTCGGCGCACCGCGCCTGCCGGGCGCCCCGGCACCGCTGGTGCTGCCCGCGCGCCCCGAACCGCTGGCACTGCACGCGACCGATTCGGCGCTGATCGTCGTCGACATGCAGAACGCCTATGCATCCATCGGCGGGTACGTCGACTCGGCCGGCTTCGACATCTCCGGCGCGCAAGGCACCATCGTCAACATCGCGCGCACCATAGCGGCGGCGCGCGCGGCCGGCATGCTGGTCGTGTTTCTGCAGAACGGCTGGGACGCTGCATACGTCGAGGCCGGCGGCCCTGGCTCGCCGAACTGGCACAAGTCGAACGCGCTCAAGACCATGCGTGCCAAGCCCGAGCTGCAGGGCAAGTTCCTCGCCAAGGGCGGCTGGGACTACGAACTCATCGAAGAGATGAAGCCGCAGCCCGGCGACATCGTCGTGCCGAAGACGCGCTACAGCGGCTTCTTCAACAGCACGCTCGACAGCACGCTGCGCGCGCGCGGCATCCGCCACCTGGTGTTCACCGGCATCGCCACCAACGTGTGCGTCGAATCGACGCTGCGCGACGCATTCCACCTCGAATACTTCGCCGTGATGCTCGAAGACGCCACGCACGAACTCGGCGGACCCGCGATCCAGAAGGCATCGGTCTACAACGTCGAGACCTTCTTCGGATGGGTCTCCACGGTGGATCACTTCTGCAGCACCTTCGCACCCGCATCCATCACCCAACCCGCACCGGCCGAAGCGGCCACTGTCTGATTCTTTTCAAGGAGCTCTCTTCATGCCCAAGCAAGCCATCATCCCGCCCGGCACCGGCGTGCCACTCGCCCCCTATGTTCCCGGCACGCTCGCCGACGGCGTGCTCTACGTGTCGGGCACGCTGCCCTTCGACAAGGACAACAACGTGGTGCATGTGGGCGACGCAGCCGCGCAGGCTCGTCACGTACTCACCATCATCCAGGGCGTGGTCGAGGCCGCGGGCGGCACCATGGACGACGTGACCTTCAACCAGATCATGCTCAAGGACTGGGCCGACTACGGGAAGATCAACGCGGTGTATGCCGAGTTCTTTCCCGGCACCAAGCCCGCGCGCTACTGCATCCAGTGCGGCCTGGTGAAGCCCGATGCGCTGATCGAAATTGCCTCGATCGCGCACGTCGGCAAGAAGGGCTGAGCTTCATGAGCGCCCTGCACTATGAGGTGCACGGACCGTCCGATGCCGCAGCCACCGTGCTGCTGTCGTCGGGCCTCGGTGGCTCGGCCGGGTTCTGGCAGCCGCAGCTCGGCGCGCTGGTTGCCGCCGGGCACCGCGTCATTGCGTACGACCAGCGCGGCACCGGCCGCAGCCCTGCAGCGTTGCCAGAGACGTATGCCATCGAAGACATGGCGAAGGACGTGATCGAGATCCTCGATGCCACGAACACTTCGCAGTGCCACTTCGCGGGCCATGCGCTCGGCGGCCTCGTGGGTTTGCAGCTCGCGCTCGACGCGCCCTCGCGCATTGCGAGCCTTGTGCTCATCAACGCGTGGTCCAAGCCCAACCCGCATTCGGCGCGCTGCTTCGATGCGCGACTTACGTTGCTCGGCGCCTGCGGCCCGCGCGCGTACGTGGAAGCGCAACCGATCTTCCTGTACCCCGCAGCCTGGGCCGCCGAACACGCACAGCGCGTGGCCGACGAAGTCGATCACGCCTTCGCGCACTTCCCGGGCGAGGCCAACATGCGCGCGCGCATCGCCGCCTTGCGTGCCTTCGACATCGACGCCCGCCTCGCCGACATCGCCGCGCCCACGCTCATCGCCGCGGCGAAAGACGACACGCTCGTGCCGTGGACCTGCTCGCAGCGCCTGGCCGATGGCCTGAGCGACGTCACGCTCGACTTCATGCCGCACGGCGGCCATGCCCACAGCGTGACCGAAGCCGAAGCCTTCAACCGCAGCCTGCTCGACTTTCTCTCGCGGGTCAGCGCATCCGCCGTTCCAGCATGACCACAATTCTTGCATCCACACTCGACGACGCCGCGCTGTCGCTGCTATTCACCGGCGCGCGCACCCACAACGGCTGGACCGGCGAACCCGTCACCGACGCACAGCTGCAGCAGATCTATGCGCTGACGAGCCTCGGTCCCACCTCGGCCAACTGCTCGCCCGCGCGCTTCGTATTCGTGCGCACGCCCGAAGGCAAGCAACGCCTCGCACCCGCTCTCTCCAAGGGCAACCTCGACAAGACCATGGCCGCGCCAGTCACGGTCATCGCCGCGTGGGACCGCAAGTTCTACGACAAGCTGCCCACGCTGTTCCCGCATGCCGATGCGCGCAGCTGGTTCACCGGCAGCCCCGAGGCCGCGCACGAAACCGCCTTTCGCAATGCCAGCCTGCAGGCGGGCTACCTGCTGCTCGCAGCACGCGCGGTCGGCCTCGATGCAGGCCCGATGTCGGGCTTCGATAAGGCGAAGGTCGACGCGGCCTTCTTCGAAGGCACCGACTGGACCGTCAACTTCCTCATCAACCTTGGCCACGGCGATGCGTCGAAGGTGTTCGGCCGCCTGCCGCGGCTGCCCTTCGACGAGGCCTGCGTGCTGGCCTGAAGGACTCACCACATGCTGCTGAATGCCATGGCCTCCCACGCTGCTTCATCGTCATCGAACCCCGCCGGCCTGCTGCCGAGCCTGGAGAAGGCCGACTACCGCAACGCGATGGCGCGGCTGGGCGCGGCGGTGAACATCATCACCACCGACGGCCCCGCGGGACGCGCCGGCTTCACGGCATCGGCCGTGTGCAGCGTGACCGACGAGCCGCCGACGCTGCTGGTGTGCCTGAACCGTTCGGCTTCGGTGTACCCGGCATTCAAGACCAACGGCGTGCTGTGCGTGAACGTGCTGGCCGCGGGGCACCAGTCGCTGTCCGCATTGTTCGGCGGCAAGACGCCGATGGATGAGCGCTTCGCCGCCGGCCAGTGGAGCCGCAAGATGACAGGCTCGCCGATGCTCGACGACGCAGCCGTGTCCTTCGACTGCCGCATGGTGCATGCGACGAGCGCGGGCACGCACGACGTGCTGTTCTGCGAAGCGGTGGCCATTGTCATCGGTGGTGCGACGCAGGGCTTGATCTACTTCGACCGGCGCTATCACGAGATCGCGGCGCCGCCGCACTGACCTCCTCCCGAATCAGCGCGGCGTGATGCCTTGAAGAAAGATGCGCTGCACGTTCTCGACGGTCTTCTCGAAGAACGCCTCATCGTCCAGCGTATGCCCCGACAGCGCCTGCACCTGCACGCCGAAGTCCGCGTAGTGCTGCGTCACCGCCCACAGCGCGAAGATCAGGTGATGCGGATCGACGGGCGCCAGCTTTCCCGCTTCGACCCACGCGCGGATCACCTCCGACTTTTTCTCCACCAGCGTGCGCAGTTCGCGGTCGAGCTCGTCGCGCAGCAATGGCGCGCCCTGGATCATTTCCAGGCAGAAGAGCCGTGATGCATCGGGCCTGTCGCGCGAGACCACCAGCTTGCGGCGGATGTAGTCGCCGATGGCCTCCGCCGGGTCCTGCTCGGCACTGAAGCCGCGCAGCGGTTCGAGCCACAGCGCGAGCAGATCGCGCAGCACGTTGACGTAGAGCTCTTCCTTGTTCGCGAAGTAGTAGAGCAGGTTGCTCTTCGATACATCGGCGCGTGCCGCCACCTGGTCGATCGACGTGCCATGCAGGCCGAAGCGGGAGAACAGCCCCAGCGCCGCACCGAGGATCGCGCTGCGCTTGTCCTCGATCTGGCGCAGCCGGCGGCTCACCGCGGACGCGCTGCGCACCGCGGGTTTTGCGCGCTTGCGCGCTGGGCTCTTCTCTTTGCTGGCACTGGCAGCCAGCGCTTTGGTCTTCGGCATCTTCCCTCGCTCTTGTTCGTTCGTTGGTGAATCGGCAGGCAACACAGCGCACCACTGTAAGGCCGTGGTGCATCGCCTTGCGCCGCAGCAGCCTTCGCAGCGCGTCGTTGCGCACCATGCTGACGCGACGAATGCGTTTTGTCCATTTGGTCCAACTGGCACAGACGTTGCATGGCGAAAGGCATGCCAAGCATGAGGAACCTGCCATGACCCTGCTGTCTGTCCCCATCATCGATCTAGAGCCCTACTTCGCGGGCACCGCCGAAGGCAAGGCCGAGGTCGCGAAGAAGGTCGACGAGGCCTGCCGCAGCATCGGCTTTCTCGTCATCACGAACCACGGCATTGCGCCCGAGCTGATCTCGCGCGTGTCGTCGCTCTCGCGCAAGTTCTTCGACATGCCGTTGGGTGAAAAGCGCAAGGTCGACCGCCCGCGCGAAGACGCGGTGCGCGGCTACAGCGCGGTGGGCGAGGAAGGGCTCTCGTACAGCCTCGAAGAAGCGGCCCCCGGCGACCTGAAGGAATCTTTCTCTATCGGCCCGTCGAACGTGCCGCAAGACGACTACCACCGCGGCCCCGCCGCCGGCCCGCACTTCGAGCCCAACAGCTGGCCGCCCATCGAAGGCTTCCGCGAAGCCTACGAAGGCTACTTCGAGGCGATGAGCGATCTCTCGCGCTCGCTGATGCGTGTCTTTGCGCTCGGCCTGTCGCTGCCCGAGACCTTCTTCGACGACAAGATCGACAAGCACATCAGCATGTTCCGCGTGCTGAGCTATCCGCCGCAGCGCGAGCAACCGCTGCCCGGCCAGCTGCGCGCGGGGGCGCACAGCGACTACGGCAGCCTCACCATCGTGCTGCCCGACGACAAGGGCCTGCAGGTGTTCAACAAGGCCGGCCAGTGGGTCGACGTGCCGCAGGTTGAGGGTGGTCTGGTGGTCAACATCGCCGACCTCATGATGCAGTGGACCAACGACCAGTGGGTGTCCACGCTGCACCGTGTGATCAACCCGCCTTTCGAGATCGCCAGCACCAATCGCCGGCAATCGCTGGTGTTCTTCCATCAGCCGAACTACGACGCGATGGTCGAGTGCCTGCCTAGCTGCCTCGCGCCCGGGGAGTCGGCGAAATACGCGCCGATTTCTTCTGGGGACCACCTGACGTCGAAGTTCGTCAAGCAGACGACCTTTGGTGGCACGAAGGCGATGGCTTGAGATGACTGCCTGCTGTTCTTCGGGGTGCGATCACGCCGACGGCGTGCTCGCACCCCGAACAAGAACAACAGCAAACGCCCAATGAGCAACTGACATGGCCCACCTCTCCTACGTCAACGTCTTCGCAAAAGACGTGGTCGCACTCAGCGGCTTCTACCAGCGAGTATTCGGTTTCAAAGAGATCGAAGCGATCCGCTCACCCATCTTCCGAGGCCTGGACACCGGCAAGTCGAGCCTTGGCTTCAACGCACTCGATGCCTACGAACTGCTGCACCTGAGCGAGTTTTCAGACACACGCGGCGTCAAGTTCCTGCTGAACATCGACGTCGACAGCCAGGCCGACGTCGACCGCATGGTGCCGGTCGCGCTCGAAGCCGGCGCCACGCTCGTCAAGCCGCCGTACGTCACCTACTACAACTGGTACCAGTCGGTGCTGCTCGATCCCGAGGGCAATGTGTTTCGCATCAACTTCATGATGTGACGCGCGCTGCGCTCGTTCTCTTTTTTCCGTCCTCCATTTCTTCAAAGCCTCTCACCAAAGGTAGCCCCATGCAGTTGCGCACCCTCACTCCCGGCCTGGGCCTCGCGATGACCATCGCAGCCAGCGGCGCGTTCTTCACCACACTGCCCGCCGCGGCCGCCGACGGCTTCACGCTGAAGGACAAGCCGAAGATCGCGATGCTCTACTTCGGCCCGAAGAACGACGGCGGCTGGACGCAGGCCTTCGACGAGGCCCGCGTGAAGATCGAAAAGGAAATCGGCCAGAAGATCCAGTTCGTCGAGAACGTGCCCGAAGACGCATCGGCCATCAAGCCCGCTGCGGAGAAGTTCATCCAGCGCGGGGCCAACATCGTGATTGGCACGGCCTTCGGTTATTCCGACAGCTTCAAGGACCTGGCCGCCAAGTACCCCGATGTCGCCTTCCTCAACGGCTCGGGCACCACCAACGGCAGCAACCTCGAATCGTTCTACGGCCGCACCTACGAAAGCCAGTACCTCTGCGGCATGGCCGCAGGCGCCGCATCGAAGACCGGCAAGCTCGGCTTCGTCGCAGCCAACCCCTTCGGCGTGGTGAACTGGACCATCAACGCCTTCGCGCTCGGCGCGCAGAAGATGAACCCGAACGCCACAGTGAACGTGATCTATACCGGCGCCTGGAACGACCCGGTGAAGGAACGCGCCGCCGCCGCCGCACTCATCGACCAGGGCGCCGACGTGATAGGCCAGCACGTCGACAGCCCCACGCCGCAGATCGTCGCGCAGGAGCGCGGCGTGTACGGCACCGGCCACCACCGCGACCTGCGCCAGTTCGCGCCCAAGGCCACGCTGTGCTCTTCGGTGTGGGTGTGGGACCGCTTCCTGACGCCAGAGCTGAAGAAGGTGATGGCCGGCAACTGGAAGCCCGCGCAGTACGGCGCCTTCATCGAGATGAAGGACGGCGGCACCGACATCGCGGGCTTCGGCCCCGCCGTGCCCAAGGACAAGGCCGCGGTCATCACCGCCGAGCGCGACGCGATCATGAAGGGCAAGCAGGTCTACGCCGGCCCGCTCGCCGACCGCGACGGCAAGGAGCGCGTTGCCAAGGGCGCGGTGCTGTCCGATGCCGACCTGTGGAAGATGGACTGGTTCGTCAAGGGCGTGGTCACGCAGAAGTAAGCGACCCGAAGAAGCCATGCCCAACGCGCTAGAACTCACCGGCATCCGCAAGTCCTTCGACGGCTTCGCGGCATTGACCGACGCTCACTTTGCCGCGCGCTGGGGCGAGGTGCATGCGTTGCTGGGCGAGAACGGCGCGGGCAAGTCTTCGCTGATGAACATCGCGGCCGGGCTCTACGCGCCCGAGGCCGGGCAGCTGCTGGTGGACGACAACGCGGTGCGCTTCGCCGGTCCGCGTGACGCAGCGAAGCACCGTATCGGCATGGTTCACCAGCATTTCAAGCTGGTGCGACCGTTCACCGTGGCGCAGAACATTTTGCTCACCGCGCCGCCGCCGGCCGAGTTCCAAAGCCATGGCGAGCGGCTGCGCGAGATCGAGCGCGACATCCGCAACAAGGCCTCGGAGCTGGGTTTCGACATCGATCCGTCCAAGCGCATCGATGCACTGTCGATTGCCGAACAGCAGCGCGTCGAGATCCTCAAGGTGCTGCTCGCGGGTGCGCGCATCCTGATCCTCGACGAGCCCACGGCCGTGCTGACCGACCAGGAGGCCGCACGCCTGCTGCAGACGGTGCAGGGCCTGGCGCGCGCCGGTTCCGCCGTGGTGCTGGTCACGCACAAGATGGCCGATGTGAAGACGTATGCCGACCGCGTGACGGTGATGCGCGGCGGGCGCACGGTGGCCACGCTGAAGCCGGGCGAAGCATCGGTCGCCGAGCTGGTGAAGCTCACGGTGGGTGAATCGATTGCCACGCAAGAATTCCAGGCTTCGACCGCATCGCGCGGCCCCGTTCGGCTGTCTGTGCGCGGGTTGCGCACACCCGCCTCTCCCGAAGGCCGGCGCGTGCTCGACGGCGTGGACCTCGAACTGCACGCGGGCGAAATCTACGGCCTGGCCGGTGTAGGCGGCAACGGCCAGGGCGAACTGGCGGGCGCGATCATGGGCCTGCCGGGTGAAGCCACGGAAGGCGAGATACGACTCGAAGGCCACGGCGACCTGAAGACCATGGCCGCATCGGCACGCCGCGGCATCGGCATTGCAGCCATTCCGGCCGACCGCTACGGGCTCGCGCTCGCGGGTGGCCTCTCGGTGGCCGAGAACTACGCCATCGGCCGCGTGCACACCGGCCGCTACGGCCCCGTGTGGCGCCTGCGCCGCGGCCGCATCCAGAGCGACACGCAGGAGGCGGTGCGCGCCTTCGACGTGCAGGGCGTGCGCTCGGTCGCGCAGAAGGCCGCGCTGCTCTCGGGCGGCAATGCGCAGAAGCTGGTGCTCGCGCGCGAATTCGGCAAGTCGCCTACGCTGGTGCTTGCGCACAGCCCGAGCCGCGGGCTCGACGTGCGCGCCAGTGCCGAGGTGCATGCGCGGCTGCGCGCCGCACGCGACAGCGGCGCGGCAGTACTGCTGATCAGCGAAGACCTCGACGAAGTGCTGCAGCTGGCCGACCGCGTGGGCGTGATGACGCGCGGGCGCATCGCCGGCGAGTTCGCACAGCCCGCCGACCGGCAGGCCATCGGACAGGCGATGGTGGACCATGGCTGATGCCTCGCTCTCCGTCGACATGGCACAAGCGCCCAGGACCCAGGTGAACTCGCAGCAGCACACACAACCGCTCGCGCGCCGCCGCTACGCGCTCGAAATCCGCCAGCACATGGCCTGGCGCTGGCAGGCGCTGATCCTCGCGGCCGCATTGCTCGTGGGCTTCGCCATCTCCGCGGCGATCCTCGTAGCCGCGGGCGTGCCCGCCGACGAACTCGCCAATGAGTTCGTGATGCAGACCTTCTTCGACGGCCAGAACTTCCGCGCCGTGCTGTTCCAGGCCGCGCCAATGATCCTCGTCGGCCTCGCGGGCTCCATCGCATTCCGCGCGCGCTTCTGGAACCTCGGCCTCGAGGGCCAGATGATCTGGGGCGCCATCGGCGCGACCACCATCTCGATGTGGCAGATCGGCCCCGAGAACCTGCGCCTGCCGCTGATGTTCGCGGCAGCCATCGGCTGCGGCCTGCTGTGGGTGCTGGGCCCCGCGTGGCTCAAGCTGAAGCTCGGCGTGAACGAGATCATCTCGACGCTGATGCTCAACTACATGGCGGCCAACTTCCTGCTGCACCTGGTCTACGGCAGCTGGAAGGACCCGAAGGACAACTTTCCGTACTCGCCGCAGTTCCGCGTGTTCGAGCGGCTGCCCGAGCTGGGTGCGGGCATCGGCAGTTCGATCCTGCTCGCAGGCGTGGTCGCGCTGCTAGCGTGGTGGCTGGTGAGCGTGAGCCGCGTGGGGCTCTACCTGCGCTTCGTCGATGCGAACCCGCGCGTCGCGCATGCCAACGGCGTGCCGGTGCGGCGCACCATCTACGGCGCGGTGCTGCTGTCGGGCGCGATGGCCGGGCTCGCGGGCTTCGCGGTGGTCGCGGGGCAGGAGGGCCGGCTCACTCAGGCCTTCTATCAGGGCTATGGCTTCTCGGGCATCCTCATCGCCTTTCTCGCGCGCAACAACCCGCTCGCGGCCACGGTGGTGGCGCTGCTGGTGGCGGCGCTGTTCGTCACCGGACGCAGCCTGCAGGTGTTCTACCAGGTGCCGTTCTCGATGGTGCAGCTCATCCAGGCGGTGATCGTGGTGTGCGTGGCGTCGAGTGACTTCTTCATTCGCCACCGGCTGCGCCGCGTGGGCGGGGAGGCTGCGCAATGAGCGGCAGCATCATGCTCAACTGGCTCGCGAGCACGCCGGACTTCGCGGTGCCGTATGCGCTTGCGGCGCTGGGCCTCATCATCTGCGAGCGCGCGGGCGTGCTCGCGCTCGGCGCCGAAGGGCTGATGCTGGTCGGCGCACTCGCCGGCATCGGCGCGCAGATCGCCATCGGGCAGCCGGCCGTGTCGCTGGTGCTCGCGATGCTCGCGGCCAGCATGGTGTCGGTGCTGTTCGCGGCAATGGTGATCTGGCTGCGCGTGAACCAGGTGATTGCCGGTCTCGCACTGGTGTTCTTCTGCCAGGGGCTCACGGCGCTGGTCGGCTCGATGGCCGACTGGACCAACCATGCCACCGAAGGCATCGGCGCGATGGCGCTGTGGCCGTTGTCGCTGCTGCCGGTCGTGGGCAGGCTCTTCGAGCAGAACGCGATGGTGTGGCTCACGCTGCCGATCTTCGGCGCGGTGGCGTGGTTCTTCGCACGCACCTCCACCGGCCTGCGGCTGCGCGCAGTGGGCGAGAACCCGCAGGCGGCCGACGCGGCCGGCATCCGCGTGACGGCATGGCGCTTCGCGGCGGTGCTCGCGGGCTCGGCGCTGGTGGGGCTGGCGGGCGCCTACATCTCGGTTGTCAGCACCAAGCTGTGGATCGCGGGCATGACCGGCGGACGCGGCTGGATCGCGGTGGGCCTGGTGATCTTCGCGCGCTGGTCGCCGTGGAAGGCGCTGGTCGGCGCGCTGCTGTTCGGCTGCATCGAGGCGCTGATTCCGCAGCTGGCCGCAGCCGGCGTGCAGCTGCCGCAGTACTTCGTGATGATGACGCCGTATGCGGTGACGCTCGGCGTGATGGTGTGGGTCGCGCTCTCGCGGCGCGGCGCCGATGAAGAGCCCGGCGCGCTGGGCCAACCCTACGTGAGAGAAGAACGCCGATGAAGGCCTGGGTCTACAACGAAGAGCGCGAGCTCGACGCGGCGCAATTCGCCGACTACCTGAACCCCGCCACCACCGCGGTCGTCTCCATCGACATGCATCGGGGCCACCTCGACGACAGCCCCGACTGCCCCTGCCCCGCGCCGCGCGCACGCGACGTGGTGGCGCCCATCGACAGCTTCCATGACGAAGTGCGCGCGCTGAGCGTGCGCATCGTGCACATCAAGTCGGTGCTGCGGCCCGATGGCGTGGACGACATTCGCGGCATTCCTTCTGCATGGCGGCGCGCCTTTCCGCTGCATGTCGGCGAAATTCCGAATGCCGACGCGCACGCCATCGAAGGCTCGAAGTGGACCGAGTGGGTCACGCGCGTCGAGCCCGGCGACATGCGCGTGGACAGCAAGCGCCGACTGTCGGCCTTCTACCCGACCGATCTCGACTTTCTGCTGCGCAACCAGCGCATCGAGACGGTGGTGCTCAACGGCGGCTTTACCGACTGCTGCGTGCTCAACACGGCCTTCGACGCCAACAACCACAACTACCGCGTGATCGTGCTGCGCGACCTGGTGCGCGGCACCGACCCGCACCTGGAGGGCGCGGCGCTGGCAATGGTGTCGCTGCACCTCGGGCTGGTGGTCGATTCGGCGGAGCTGCTGCGCCAGTGGCGCGGATGAATTAACCCGATACGCCAAGCCAGCGTGCGGCCACGCCGGGCATGTCGCCCTGGGCGGCCTGCCACACCATTTCGGGTGCGGCCACGTGCACGCCCGGCGGCGCGATGCGCAGCGCCACGTCGACCAGCTCGGCCACCTTCGATGCGCGCACCGGCTGTTCGCTGCTCGGCACCATGAAGCGCACGACGGACAGCATCCACGCGGCCAGCCGCTCGAGCGGGTTGGCGAACTTCGCATTCACCGGCTTGCGCGCCGAGCGCACGAGGATCACGCGCTCGAAGCCGCAGGCCACCACCGCCTGCTCGTCGAGGCTCGCGAGCCCCCGCTTGAGCGCCTCAGGCAGCCGGCCCTGGTCGTGCGGCTGCACGATGGCCAGCGTCTGCACGCCGCAAGCGCGCAGCCATCGGGCCAGTTCGGGCAAATCTGAAGGCTCGGGCACCCACAGCGCGCGTTCGCGGTCGTGGTACAGCCGCGGCGGGTCGAAGGCGACGATGGCCGTGTGGGCCGAAGTCAGCGGCCATTGCGCGATCGGCGGGGCCGGGCTCAGGTAGGTTTCCACGCCGCGCAACCCGTCGCGAATGGGCTCGCGCGCCAGCACGCGGGTATGGGCGTGCCGGTGGCTGCCGGCCAGTCGCCGCAGCAGCTCCGCTCCCAGCGCACCGGTCGCGCCCGCGATCAGCAGCGTGCCGAAAGCGTCGGAAGCAACGGGCAGTACCGCACGGTTGGCGGCCTGCAGGGCTTGTAGAGGGTCGAGGGACATGGAGCCATCTATGCTACCTTCCGGCAATTCTGCGGAGGTAATGCAAATGATGATGAAGCGCTGGCTCTTGATTCTCGCGGCGGTCTTGTCCCTGAGCGGATGCGGCTACAACCAGTTCCAGTCCCTCGACGAGGCCAGCAAATCGGCCTGGAGCGAGGTGCTCAACCAGTACCAGCGGCGCGCCGACCTCGTGCCCAACATCGTGGCCACCGTGAAGGGCGAGGCCAGCTTCGAGCAGGACACGCTCACCAAGGTGATCGAGGCGCGCGCCAAGGCCACCTCGATCCAGGTGACGCCCGAGACGCTGAACAACCCCGAAGCCTTCAACAAGTTCCAGCAGGCGCAAGGCGAGCTCTCGTCGGCACTGTCGCGGCTGATGGTGGTGTCGGAACGCTACCCCGAGCTCAAGGCCAACCAGGCCTTCCGCGACCTGCGCGTGACGCTGGAAGGCACCGAGAACCGCATCACCGTGGCGCGCAACCGCTACATCGAAAGCGTGCAGGAGTACAACGTGCTCGCTCGCAGCTTCCCGACCAACATCACGGCCAAGATCTTCAGCTACGCGCCGAAGCCCAACTTCTCGGTGCAGAACGAGGCGCAGATTTCCACGCCGCCTACTGTCGACTTCAGCGCTCCGAAGAAGTAAGCCAGCACCAATGGCCATTGCCGCACTGCTCCGTCGCGCACTGGCCGCGCTCGTTCTCGCGACCCTGGCCGGGGTCGCGCTGGCCCAAGGCCTGCTGCCGGTGCCCGCGCTCACCGCGCGGGTGATCGACCAGACCGGCACGCTGGACAGCGCGCAGCGCAACGGCCTGGACACCAAGCTCGCAGCCTTCGAGCAGCGCAAGGGCTCGCAGATCGTGGTGCTGATGGTGCCGACCACCGCGCCCGAGGACATCGCCAGCTACACGCAGCGCGTGGGCGACGCCTGGAAGATCGGCCGCAAGGACGTCGGCGACGGCCTGCTGGTGGTCGTGGCCAAGGACGATCGCAAGATGCGCATTGCCACGGCCAAGGCGCTCGAAGGCGCGGTGCCCGACCTCGCGGCCGTGCGCATCATCGACGAGGAGATGAAGCCGCGCTTTCGCAACAACGACTTCGCGGGCGGTCTGAACGCGGCGGTGGACCGGCTCATCGGCCTGGTCGACGGCGAGCCGCTGCCGGAGCCTTCGCGCGACACGGGCAGCGGAGGCGGCGGCGGTGGTGGCTTCGACTGGGAGAACCTCGCGATCTTCCTGTTCGTCGGCGTCTTCATCGGTGCGCCGGTCGCGCGCGCCGTCCTCGGCAAGAAGCTGGGCACGATGGTCGTGGGCGGCGGTGTGGGCGTGGTCGTTTTCTTCATCACCACCAGCATCGCCATCGCGGTGATCGCGGCGCTTGTCGCACTCATCGTCTCGCTGGTCGCGGGCGCCGGGCGGACTGGCGGCGGCGGGGGTGGCGGCTGGAGCTCCGGTGGAGGCGGAGGCTGGAGCGGCGGTGGTGGCGGCGGCGGCGGAGGTTTCAGCTCCGGCGGCGGCGGCAATTTCGGCGGCGGCGGCGCGTCGGGGGACTGGTGAACACGATGACGACGACCAATCCAACCGACGCCAGCTTCTTCTCAAAGCTCGGCCGCATCTGGCGCCATCGCTGGATCGACGAGTCCGAGGTTCGCCGTGCGCTACCCGCGGCCGCGCTGGAACGCCTTGCAGGCCGCGTGGCCGCGAGCGAGCGACGCCACAGCGGCGAGATCCGCATCTGCGTCGAGGCCGGCCTGCCGATGTCGTACCTGTGGCGCCATTCGC
Organism: Variovorax sp. OV084; assembly: GCF_900111625.1. Lineage (NCBI taxonomy): Bacteria > Pseudomonadati > Pseudomonadota > Betaproteobacteria > Burkholderiales > Comamonadaceae > Variovorax > Variovorax sp. OV084. Next base: position 119,367 of record NZ_FOII01000011.1, read on the forward strand.
CGCCGCGCGAGCGTGCCGTCACGCTGTTCGGCAAGCTGCGCGTGTGGGACACCGCACACAACAACGGCGTGCTCATCTACCTGCTGCTGGCCGAACACGCCATCGAGATCGTGGCGGACCGCGGCATCAATGCTCGCGTAGACGATGCCGAATGGGCCGCAATGGCGCAGCGCATGGGCGCGGCCTTTCGCGAAGGCCGTTTCGAGGATGGGCTCACGCAGGCGCTGGAAGAAATCTCGGCCCTGCTGGTGGAGCACTTTCCGCTGGGCGAGGGCGAAGTGGACGTGAACGAGCTGCCGGACGAGCCGGTGGTGCTCTAGCCTTCCTGCGGCGGCAAGGCCCACACGGCATCGCCACCCACCGCATGAAAGCGCCGCCCCGGCGCCGATTCCATCAACCACCCGCCCGTGAACTCGCCAAAAGCCGGCAGCACGGCCTGCTGCGCATCACTCACGAAACACGGCAGTCGCACGCTGTCGCGCCCCGGCCCATGGAGCCTGCAAACGGGATGCAGGTGCCCCGCCAGCACGAAGTGCGTCGCATGCGACTGCGGATGGTGGCAGCAGGCGAACGGCCCGAGCAGAAATGGCTCGTCGACCACCTCGATGCCGAGCGTGTCCGGCGGATCGCCCGCGCGGCTGTCGTGGTTGCCGCGCACCAGCGTCATCGCGACGCCCGCATGGCGCGTGCGCCAAGCCTCCACCGTGGCGAGCACGGTGCGTGCCTGCGCCGCGTGCAGGAAATCGCCAAGGAACACGATGCGCTGCGGAGCATGCCGTTCGATCAGCACATCGAGCCGCGCCAGGTTCTCCTGCGTGGTGCCGCCCGGCACCGGCTGGCCGAGCGCGCGGTAGGTCGCGGCCTTGCCCAGATGCAGGTCGGCCACGAACAGCACGCGCGCATCGGGCCACCACAGTGCCCGCTCGGGCAGCAGGTGCAGCAGTTCGCCCGCCCAATGGACCGGGAGCGGCGAGGCGGAGGAGTCTGGAAAGGTCACGGGTTGCCAGTGTCGCAAAAGACGCTCCGGCAGGCGACCGTCTTGCAATGGGCTCCAGCAGCCCCCAGTTTCTGCAAATGACCGAATCGCCCCCGCTGCACATCGTCTGCCCGCATTGCCACACGACCAACCGCGTGCGCGCGGCGCAGCTGGGCAGTGCGCCCGACTGCGGCAGCTGCCACCGCCCGCTGTTCGCCGGCCATTCGACTGCGCTGCCGGACGAAGCCACCTTCGACCGCCACATCTCGCGCAACGAGATCCCGGTGCTGGTCGACTTCTGGGCGCCCTGGTGCGGCCCGTGCCGCCAGATGGCGCCGGGCTACGAGCAGGCCGCGGCCCAGCTCGAACCGCGGGTGCGATTGGCCAAGGTCGACACCGAGGCCGTGCCCGCCCTGGGCGCGCGCTTCAACATCCGCAGCATCCCGACGCTGGCATTGTTCCGCGGTGGCCGCGAAGTGGCTCGGCAGGCTGGTGCGATGAGCGCGGCGGACATCGTGCGGTGGGTGAAGGCGCACGGCGCCGGCTGATCTGTTCACAGGGGCGGCAACGGACGCGAAGGCCGCCTGCGCTCGCGCCGAGCGCCTGATGACGACTTCGCCGGCTTGCCCGGCCCCTCCTGACCGAAGGCCAGCGTGCCTTTCACGCGCTCCACGCCACCAGCCGTGACAGCGCCACCTGCAGCCTTCTCCAACTGCTCGACCATGCGCGCAATGCGGTCGGCCACGTTCTCGTTCGACAGCTTCTCGCGGAACAGCTCGACCATCAGCGGAAACGAGAACGGCGTCGGCCGCGCCAGCGGCTTCAGCACGAGCTGCTGCGTGGCCATGCGCTCGAGGCTGGCGCGCAGGCGGCCAATTTCGAGCTCCTGCGAGAGGAGTTCCTGCTCGGCCTGCTGCAGCAGCCTGTTGCCGGGGTCGTACTTGCGAAACACCTCCCAGAACAGCGAAGACGAGGCCTGCAGCTGCTTGCTGCTGCGCTTCTCGCCCGGGTAGCCCTGGTAGATGAGCCCCGACACGCGCGCGATCTCGCGAAAGCGCCGCTGCGCGAGTTCGCTCGCGTTGAGCGACGCCAGCACTTCGTGCAGCAACGCCGCATGCGCGTCATCGCCCTCCGGCAACTTCAGCACTTGCGGCAGCAGCGCGGCCCAATCGACCTCGGTCGCGCTCAGCAGCTCGAAGCCGTAGTCGTTGACTGCGATCGAGAAGGTACGCGCCTCGTGCTGCGCGACGCGCCAGGCCAGCAGGCTCGCGAGCCCAAGGTGCACATGCCGGCCCGCAAACGGATAGAGGAACAGGTGCGAGCCTTCGCGCGTGCTCAAGGTCTCGGCCAACAGCGTCTGCGGCGTCGGCAGTGCCGACCACTGCTGCTGTATTTCGAGCAACGGGCGCACGCATTGCAGCTCGGGCGAGTCGTAGTGCCCCTCGCCGGCCAGCGCCAGCTGCTGCACCACCGCATCGGCCAGCGTGTTCGACAGCGGCATGCGCCCGCCGCTCCAGCGCGGCACCGCAGGGCGCTTGCCACTGGCGCGCCGCACCCAGGCCGTCATGTCGTGGATGCGCACGAGTTCGAGCAGACGGCCGCCGAACAGGAAGCAGTCGCCGGCCTTCATGCGCGCGACGAAGCTCTCTTCGACGTTGCCGATCTTCGAGCCGCCGAGGTACTGCACCGACATGCTCGCGTCGCTCACGATGGTGCCGATGTTCATGCGATGCCGCCGCGCGAGCCGCGCATCTGGCACGCGCCAGACGCCTTCTGCATCGGGCACGGCGCGCTTGTAGTCCGGATAGGCCGCGAGCGAGGGGCCGCCTTGCGAGACGAAGTCGAGGCACCACTGCCAGCTCTCGCGCGAAAGGCCTTCGTACGCGGCCGTTCCTCGCACCTCGTCGTACAGGTCGTCGGGCACGAAGCCACCGCCCAGCGCCACCGTCACCAGGTGCTGCACCAGCACGTCGAGCGGCTGGTCGGGCGAATGCCGCGCCTCGATGTGGCCCGCCGCAATCGCCGTGCGCGCTGCCGAGCCTTCCACCATCTCGACGCTGTGCGTGGGCACGAGCGTGATGCGCGACGCCCGCCCCGGCGCATGGCCCGAACGGCCCGCGCGCTGCAGCAGCCGCGCCACGCCCTTGGGCGAGCCGATCTGCAGCACGCGCTCGACCGGCAGGAAGTCGACGCCCAGGTCCAGGCTCGACGTGCACACCACAGCCTTCAGCTCACCGCTCTTCAGGCCCAGCTCGACCCACTCGCGCACTTCGCGGTCGAGCGAGCCGTGATGCAGCGCGATGAGGCCGGCCCATTCGGGCTTGGCTTCGAGCATCGCCTGGTACCAGATCTCGGCCTGCGAGCGTGTGTTGGTGAAGACCAGCGCGGTCTTGCTCGCGGCAATCTCGCTGATCACCTGCGGCAGCATCGTGAGGCCGAGGTGACCACCCCACGGAAAGCGCTCGGCAATGCCAGGCAGCAGCGAATCGATGACGAGCTTCTTCGGCACCTGCCCCTGCACGAGCACGCCTTCTTCATGCCCCAGCAGCGCATGCATCGCCTCATGCAGATTGCCCAGCGTGGCCGACATGCCCCAGATCGCGAGACCGGGGTTCCAGCGCTTGAGCCGCGCGAGCGCGAGCTGCACCTGTACGCCACGCTTGTTGCCGAGCAGCTCGTGCCATTCATCGACCACCGCCATCTGCACATGGCCGAGCACCTCGCGGGCATCGGCACGCGCGAGCAGCAGCGAAAGGCTTTCGGGCGTGGTGACGAGCACCGTGGGCAGGCGCTGGTTCTGCGCGCTGCGTTCGGCAGACGTGGTGTCGCCGCTGCGCGCGCCCGCGCTCCACGGATGCACCTCGGCGCCGAGGGCTTCGAGCGGTTGCTGCAGGGCGCGCAGCGTGTCGGCCGCAAGCGCGCGCATGGGTGTGAGCCACAGCACGGTGAGCGGCGGGGCCACAGGCCGCGCGCTTGCCTTGCGAGCCTGCGAGAAGGCTTGCAGTGCGCCGAGCCACACCGCGTAGGTCTTGCCTGCACCGGTAGTGGCATGCAGCAGGCCGGACTTGCCTTCGCCGATGGCCTTCCAGACCTCGCGCTGGAATTTGAAGGGCTTCCAGCCGCGCGCAGCGAACCACACGTCGAGCGCCTGCTTGACGGCCCTTTTCATAGGGGCAACAACGCCGCCAGCGTCTGCAGGGTGTCCGCTTCTTCCACCGGCTTGTCTTCCCGCCACCGCAGCATCCGCGGAAACCGCACCGCGATGCCGCTCTTGTGCCGCGTACTGCGCGCGATGCCCTCGAAGCCCAACTCGAACACCAGTGTCGGCTTCACGCTCTTCACCGGCCCGAAGCTTTCCACCGTGGTCTTGCGGATGATTGCGTCCACGCGCGCCATCTCTGCGTCTGTGAGGCCCGAGTAGGCCTTGGCGAAAGGCACGAGCTTGCGGTCTTCCTGCCCGGGCGGGCCGTCCCACACGGCGAAGGTGTAGTCGCTGAAGAGGCTCGCGCGCCGGCCGTGGCCGCGCTGTGCGTAGATCAGCACCGCATCGATGCTGAGCGGGTCGATCTTCCACTTCCACCACACACCGACGTCCTTGGTGCGACCCACACCGTACTGCGCGTCGCGACGCTTGAGCATCATTCCTTCGACGCCCATGGTGCGTGCCGCTTCGCGCTGGCGTGCGAGATCGGGCCAGTCTGAGCCCGTGAGCATCGGGCTCGGCAGCAGCGAGGGATGCTGCATGCGCGTGACCAGGTCGTCGAGCAGCGTGCGGCGCTGCGACTGCGGCAGCACGCGCAGGTCGCGGCCTTCCCATTCGAGGAGGTCGTAGGCCAGCAGCACCACGGGAATGTCGCGAAGCAGCTTCGCGCCCAGCGTCTTGCGGCCGATGCGCTTCTGCAGCTCGGCGAAGGGCTGCACGCGGTCGTCGCGCCACACGGCAATCTCGCCGTCGAGCACGGTGCCGTCGGGCAGGGCTTCACCGAGAGCGGCAAGCTCGGGGAAGCGCTCCGTCACCAGCTCTTCGCCACGCGACCACAGCCACACGACGCCCGCGCGCTTGATGAGCTGCGCACGGATGCCGTCCCATTTCCATTCCACGATCCAGTCGGACGGCGGGCCCAGCGCGGCGTCGAACTGCTCGAGCGGCAGGTTGAACGGATGCGCGAGGAAGAAGGGGTACGGCTGGCCGCTGGTCTTCTGCACCTGCTCGGCGCTCGACTCGGGGGCGATGAGCGTGCGGTAGTCGTCGGCCCTTGGCCGCGCGCCGATGTGCGTGTAGCCCATGAGCCGCTGCGCGACGCGCTTGGCATCGATGCCGCCGACCGCGGCGAGCGCCTGCGTGACCTGCAGCTTCGACACGCCGACACGGAACGCACCGGTGATGAGCTTGAAGTACACCAGCCTCTCCTCGGCAGCGAGCTGCCGCCACTGTGCGCGCAGACGGTCGGCGAGTTGCTCGGGCGAGGCCTTTGCGGCTTCGCGCAGCGGCAGCAGATGCTGCTCGACCCAACCGGCGAGGCTGAGGTCATGCGCCTCGCTCGGTGGCGGCAACAGCAACGCGATGGTTTCGGCGAGGTCGCCCACGGCGTCGTAACTTTCGTCGAACAGCCATTCGGACAGGCCCGCCGCTTCCTGTGCAAGCAGGCGCAGCAGCTTGGTGGGCACGAGCTGGCGCGGCTTGCCGCCGGCGAGGAAGTAGACGGCCCATGCGGCATCGGCAGCATCGGCGTCGCGCAGGTAGCGCTGCAGTGCCGCCTGCTTGGCGAGGCTCGACGTGCTGGCGTCGAGGTCGCGGTAGAGGGCGGCGAAGGCTTTCATGCCTCTGCCTCCTGATCGTCCTCGTCGCCGTACTCGGTCTTGAAGCCCTTCGCGTCGAGGCCGATCTCGGTGAGCCATCGCACCATCACCTGCACGCTGCCATGCGTGACGAACACGCGCTCCGCGCCGGTGCCTGCAATTGCCTGCTGCAGTCCAGGCCAGTCGGCATGGTCGGACATCACGAAGCCGCGGTCGACACCGCGCCGCCGCCGGGTGCCGCGCAGCTGCATCCATCCGCTCGCGAAGGCATCGGCGTAGTTGCCGAAGCGCTTCATCCACGGCGAGCCTTGTGCCGATGGCGGCGCGAGCACCAGCGCGCGCTTCAGCAATGCGGCATCGACGCCTTCGTCGCTCACGCGCAAGGTAGGCGGCAATGCCACGCCTGCCGCCCGGTACACGGCGTTGAGCGGCTCCACCGCCCCGTGCACGACGATCGGCCCGATGCTCGCGTCCACCCCATGCAGGATGCGCTGCGCCTTGCCGAAGGCGTAGCAGAACAGCACCGACGCGCGCCCTGCTTCCGCGTTGGCGCGCCACCATGCATCGATCTCCGCGAACAGCACGGCCTGCGTGGGCCAGCGGTAGATCGGCAGGCCGAAGGTCGACTCGGTGATGAAAGTGTCGCAAGGCACGGGCTCGAAGGGCGTGCAGGTGCCGTCGGGTTCAGTCTTGTAGTCGCCCGATGCCACCCACACGCGCCCGCCGTATTCGAGCCGCACCTGCGCGGAGCCCAGAACATGGCCGGCCGGATGCAGCGAGACGCGCACGCCGTGGTGCTCGATGGCCTCGCCGTAGGCCAGCGTCTGCAGGTCGATGTCAGGGCCGAGCCGCGTGCGCAGCGTGCCGGCGCTGTCGGTGTGGGCCAGGTAGTGCGCATGCCCGGGGCGCGCGTGGTCAGAGTGCGCGTGCGTGATGACGGCGCGCGCCACCGGCCGCCACGGGTCGATGTAGAAATCGCCGGGCGGGCAGTACAGGCCCTCGGGCCGGGCGACAACGAGGAGATCTTCTTCCTGCTTTGCGGGCATGGCACGCCATGGTAGGCGCAGCCGGGCTTGCGCAACAGGCTATGGTTTTTGCGGCCGGGTCTTCATCATGTCGAGCACGTTCATCTTCATGCCGTTGGACATGACCATGTCGCCCGGCTTCTGGTCGGCCTTGCAGGGGCCGATCCACTTGGCTTCCATGACGCTCGCGCCTTCGGCGCGGCCCATCAGCGGCGGGTTGTAGGTCGACTTGCTTTCCATGCGATAGGCGGTGCTGAAGTCGCCGCTCATCACCGCATGCGAGGTGGCGACGGTGTTGCCGATCTTGCAGACCGAGTCCATCACCAGCTTGCCGCCGTCGGCGCGCAGTTCCTGCTTGGAGCACATGTCCTTGCCCATGCCCTGGCCCATGTCGCGCAGCGCCTTGTCACTGGCCGCGTCGATGCACTGCTGCATGGTGTGGCCGGCGCCCTTGCCCGTGGGGTCCCCGGACTGGATCTCCCACAGGCCGGGCTTGCGCGAAGGGAAATCGAGCGCGAACGCGGGACACGCGATGGCGCTGGCCGCCATGCAGGCAGCGGCGGCGGACAAACGGATCTTCATGACGGGCTCCCGCATCGGTGGACGACGATCCCCGGGTTGTACCGCGTGCACCGCGGCGGCGGAATAGCGCAATCGGCCTAAGCCGGACGCGCCTGCTGCGCCGGCGCGAGCACCGGGCCGCGCTGCCGCGTGACGACACCGAGCGCCACACCCAGCGCGAGGCCACCCAGCACGTCGATCAGCACATGCTGGCGCACCGCCATCGTCGAATAGACGATGCCCGCGGCCCAGGCCACGTTCACGACGCGAAGCCAAACCGGCGCACCCACATCGCGCAACTGCCGCGCCAGCATGACGCAGGCGAACACCGAGAACGAGACGTGCAGCGAGGGAAAGGCGTTGCCGGCCGAGTCGACCATCTTGAGGAACTGCAGCGAGGTGCCCGGGGCCGCCTCGACCGCGAAGTTGGGAATCGCCGTGGGCATGAACCAGAACACGAGCAGCGCCAGGGCCGTCATGGCCGCGCAGCCGAAGGAGAAGCCCAGCAGCTCGCGCTTGTCTTTGGCCAGCAGCACCGGCAGCGCGATGTAGCCCCAGAGCGAGAGGTACACCGGCAGCAGCGCCGGCCAGAAGGCGATCAGCCGGTCGACGGGCGTGAGCGGCAGCACCCAGGCCTGGCCGGCGTTCTTCATGATCCAGAAGTACAGCGGGAAGAAGCCGAGGGTGGCGACCGTGTTGCCGACCAGCTTCAGGGGGAACAGCGTGATGCAGCGGCGCCAGAGGGCGGCGAGCCAGGGCTGCGTTGCCGATGAAGTGGAAGAAGCTTCGGATGCGGAAGGTGTCATGGAGGCCTGTGCAGCGCGCTGCGCGCTACCAGGGCGTCCACTTTAATTCGCTTTTCGACGAAGCCACCGTGCGTTCGATGAAGCGCACCCCACGCGCGCCGTCTTCCACGCGCGGGTAGTCGGCATCCAGCGGATCGGCCGGCTGGCCCGCGAGCCGGGCGCGGATGTCCGCAGCAACGCCTGCGTATACGTTGGCGAAGGCCTCGATGAAGCCTTCGGGATGCCCCGCCGGCAGCCGGCTTGCGCGCCGCGCCGATTCGCACAGCCACGCCGCGCCACGCGTCAGCACGCGCAGGGGCCCGTCATGCGGCAGGTGCACCAGCCGGCTCGGCTGCTCCTGGCGCCATTCGAGCGTGCCCAGCGTGCCCGACACGCGCAGGCGCAGGTCGTTCTCCAGGCCGGTGTTGATCTGCGAAGCGATGAGCACACCGCGCGCGCCGCCCTCGAAGCGCAACAGCAGGCTGCCGTCGTCGTCGAGCATGCGGCCCGGCACCAGCGCGCCGAGGTCGGCGCACAGGCTTTCGATCTGCAGTCCGGTGACGGTGGCCACGAGGTTCTCGGCGTGCGAGCCGATGTCGCCGATGGCACCGGCCGCGCCGCTGCGTGCGGGGTCGGTGCGCCAGTCGGCCTGCTTGTTGGTGCCGCCTTCGACGTGGCTTGCGAGCCAGCCCTGGTTGTATTCGACGACGACCTTGCGGACCTCGCCGATCTGGCCCGAGCGCACCATCTCGCGCGCCTGCCGCACCATCGGATAGCCGGTGTAGTTGTAGGTGACGCCGAACACCGTGCCCTGCTTCGCCACGGTCGCGACCAGCGCATCGGCCTGCTCGCGCGTGTGCACCAGCGGCTTGTCGCAGACCACATGGAAGCCCGCTTCGGCAAAGGCCTGCGCCACCGGAAAATGCACGTGGTTGGGCGTGACGATCGACACGAAGTCGATGCGCTCGCCCTCCGGGCGCTTCAGCTCGTCGGCCAGCAGCGCCTGCCAGTCGCCGTGGTTGCGGTCATCGGCCAGGCCGAGGTCGCGGCCCGAGGCGCGTGCCTTGTCCGGGCTCGACGACAGCGCGCCGGCCACGAGCTCGATCTGGCCGTCGAGCGCCATGGCCTTGCGGTGCACGCCGCCGATGAAGGCGTCGCGGCCGCCGCCGACCATGGCGTAGCGGAGCTTGCGTGAAGCGATCTCGGTCACCTTAGAACGGCGAGTTGGGGTGGTAGAAGTCCTTGGCGTTCTCTTTGGTGATGAGCACCGAAGGAATGATCGTCGTCGCCGGCAGCTTCTCGCCCTTCAGGCGCGCCTCGGCCGTCAGCTTGATCGCGTCGTAGATGAACTTCGGCGAGTAGCTCACGTCGGCGGTGATGCGCTTGTCCTTGCCGTCCATGATGGTCTTGACCATGCCCTTGGCGCCCGCGCCGCCGAAGATGATCTTGATGTCGTCGCGCTTGGCCTGCTCGATGGCCTTCAGCACGCCAACGGCCATGTCGTCGTCGGCTGCCCAGATGGCATCGATGCTCTTGAAGCGCGTCAGGTAGTCCTGCGTGACCTTGAAGGCGTCGTCGCGGTTCCAGTTGGCGTACTTGGCGTCGAGCAGCTTGATGTCGGGACTGCCCTTGAGCACTGCATTGAAGGCGTCCATGCGCTCGTTGTCTAGCGTGGTCGCGATGCCGCGCAGCGCCACCACGTTGCCCTTGCCGCCGAGCTGCTTCACGATGTATTCGGCCGGGATCTTGCCGAAGGCCGTGTTGTCGCCGGCCACATAGGCATCCTGTGCGCTGGTGTCGGTGAGGCCGCGGTCCACCACGGTCACGTAGGCGCCCTTGGCCTTGACCTGCGCAACCGGCTTGGTCAGCGCGGCGGATTCGAAGGGGAACACGACCAGCGCGTTGATCTTGGTGACGGTCGACAGGTCTTGCAGCTGGTTGGCCTGCTCGGGCGCGTTGGCCGCCGTCTTGATCGTGATCTTCAGGTCCTTGTGTTCCTTCTCCAGGTCTTTCTTCGCCTGGTTGGCCCAGTAGTTGATGCCGCCCATGAAGCTGTGCGTGGCCGCGGGAATCGAAACGCCGAGGTTGACCTTTTCCGCGGCAAGCGCGGGCAGGCTGGCGAACGCTGCGGCGGCAACCGCCGTGAGTGCGAGGCGTCGGGTGAAAGTCGTCATGCTGGGTGTCTCCTTGTGGTTGATGGAACGAACGGGAAAGGGATTAGCGGCGGCCTCGCTGGAGGAACGCGACGATGATGATCACGAAGCCCTGCACCGCAGCGTTCAGGTACACGCTGATGATGCTGGTGAGGTTCAGGATGTTGCTGATGACCGAGAGCAGGATCGCGCCCACCACGGTGCCGGTGATGCTGCCCGCGCCGCCCTTGAGCGCGGTGCCGCCGACGATCACCGCGGCAATGGCTTCGAGCTCCCACAGCAGGCCGGTGGTCGGCGAGGCCGAGCCCAGGCGCGGCACGTACAGCAGCGTGGCAATGCCTACGCACACGCCGAGCAGCACGTAGGTGAGGATCTTCACGCGGTCGACGTCGACTGCCGCGTAGCGCGCCACCTGTTCGTTCGAGCCGATGGCCTGCACGTAGCGCCCATACGCTGTGCGATTGAGGATGATGCCGCCGATGACCGCGACGATCACGAACACCCACACCGGCACCGGAATGCCCGCGAGGCTGGCGTAGTACACCGGCGCATAGAGGTCCGACAGGTCGTTGTCGAGCGTGAGCGCGCCGCCGTCGGCAAAGTACGTGAGGTATGCGCGGAAGATGCCGAGCGTGCCCAGCGTCACGATGAAGGGCTCGATGCGCCCCTTGGTGATGAGCAGGCCATGCGCGAGCCCGAACACCGCACCGAGCACCACCGCCAGTACAGCGCCCATCACCACCGCGAGCAGCGGCGAGCCCGAGGCCGGGCCGGCCCAGTTGATGAACATGATCACGCTGCCCGCGATGAGTGCGGCCATCGAGCCCACCGACAGGTCGATGCCGCCGGAGATGATCACGAAGCACATGCCCACAGCGATGATGCCGATGAAGGCCGTGCGCGTGAGCACGTTCATCGCGTTGTCGAGGGTCGCGAAGTCGCCGTTCAGCAGCGTGCCGGCAATGCACAGCAGCACGAGGCCGATGACCGGGCCGAGCCCGTGCAGGCGCTGCACCCAGCCCGGCTTGGCCTCGCTGCGGTGCTGCTGCTGCGCGGCTTCAAGCGTCTGCGGTGGTGTTGGCTGTTCCGGTGGCATGAGCGATGAGCTCCTCTTCAGTCAGATGGTCCGCGTCGAGCGTGGCAACGAGACGGCCCGCGCGCATCACCGCGACGCGGTGGCACAGGCCGATCAGCTCCATCAGCTCCGACGAGACGACGATCACCGCGAGCCCTTCGCGGGCGAGTCGCTGGATCAGGAAATAGATGTCGCGCTTGGCGCCCACGTCGACGCCGCGCGTGGGCTCGTCAAGCACCACCACCTTGGGCTGCGGCTGAAGCACCTTGGCGAGCGCGAGCTTCTGCTGGTTGCCGCCCGACAGCGACGATGCCTTCACGTCGAGCGAACCGGTGCGAATGCCGTAGTCTTTCACCGCCCCGGCCAGCGCACCGCGTTCGGCCTCGGGCTTGAGCCAGGGCTGGGCATAGCGTTCGAGCGCCATCAGCGTGAGGTTCTGGCGCAGGCCGAAGTTGACGTGCAGGCCCTTGCCCTTGCGGTCTTCGCTGAGGTAGGTGAGGCCGTGCTTGGCGGCATCGCGCGGGTTGCGCCAGCCCTTGTCGTGGGGCACGGGCTTGCCGAGCATCTCTACGCTGCCGCTCGCGGGACGCAGGCCTAGCAGGCCTTCGAAGAGTTCAGTGCGGCCCGCGCCGACGAGGCCCGCGAAGCCGAGGATCTCGCCGGGGCGCACTTCGAAGCTCGCGTCCTGCGCCCAGCCGGGCACGCTGAAGTTCCGTACGCGCATGGCGGGCGCGTCGGCGGCGACGACCACGTCGCGCGGCGGGTAGAGGTCGGCCAGTTCGCGGCCCACCATGAGGTTGGCCATCTGCTGGCGCGTGACCTCGGACGTCGGCGCACGCGCGACGAAGCGGCCGTCGCGCATGACGATGACTTCGTCCGTCACCTGCTCCACTTCGTCGAGCTTGTGCGAGATGTAGACGATGGTGACGCCATCGGCGCGCAGCTGGGCGATGAGCTTGAAGAGGCGCTCGGTCTCGCCCGGCGTCAGAGTGGCTGTGGGCTCGTCCATGATGAGCAGGCGTGCACGGCGAGCGATGGCTTTCGCGATCTCGACGAGTTGCTTCTCGGCGACGATGAGCTTTCGCACCTTGGTGCGGGGATCGATGTTCAGGCCCACTGCTGCAAGTGCGGTGGCGGCGTCGCGCTCCATCGAGGCGTCGTCGAGCAGCCAGCCCTTTTTCTTCTCGTGGCCGAGGAAGATGTTCTGCGCCACGCTCAGGTCTTCGGCGAGATTGAACTCCTGGTGGATCAGCACGATGCCCAGTGCTTCGGCATCGCGCGAGCTCGCGAACTGCTGCGGCTGTCCGTTGACGCGCAGCGCACCACCGCTCAGCGGCTCGTAGCCGGCCAGGATCTTCATCAGCGTGGACTTGCCCGCGCCGTTCTCGCCGAGCAGGCCGTAGACGCGGCCGGGCGCGAGCGCAAAGCTCACGCCGTGCAGCACCTGCACGGGGCCGAAGGCCTTGACCACGCCATCGAACTCGACGGCGACGCTGCCCTTGATGTTCTCAGCCGCGTTCATGGCGCCACTCCGCGGGCCTTCAGGGTCTCTTGCATCGCGAGCACGCCGGCGCCGATCAGGCCGCCCTGCATGCCCAGCGGCGTGTATTGAATTTCGAGATGTCGCGTGGAGAGCGCCAGTGAGCGCTGGTACACGCTCTGCCGCACGGCCGCAAGAAACAGCGGGCCGATGCGCGTGATGCCGCCGCCGATGAACACATGCGACGGATTGAAGAAGTTGACGACCGACGCGAGCATCTGCCCGATCAGGCTGCCCGCGCGCTGGATGATGGCGTTGGCGGCCGTGTCGCCGCCGCGGCTGGCCTGGCCCACATCGATGGCGTCGATGCGCCCATGCACGCGCAGGCACTCGGCCAGCGTCGCGCTCTCACCGGCTTCCGCAGCCTGCATCGCCATGCGCGTGATCGCGGGGCCGGCGGCCATGGCCTCGACACAGCCGAGGTTGCCACAGTGGCAGCGCGGGCCTTCCTGGTCGACGCAGATGTGGCCCACGTCACCGGCCGAGCCCGCCGCGCCGCGGTACACCTCGCCGTGGCAGACGATGCCGCAGCCAATGCCGGTGCCGATCTTGATGACGAGAAAGTTGGTCAGCGAGCGCTTGAGGCGCCACAGTTCGCCGAGCGCCATGAGGTTCACGTCGTTGTCGACGAAGACGGGCGCCGCGTAGTCCTCGCGCAGGTAGTCGCGGATGGAGAAGCTGTCCCACGCGGGCATCAGCGGCGGGTTCACGAGCTGGCCGATCTCGAAGTTGACGGGGCCGGGCACGCCGATGCCGATGCCGAGCACGTCCTTGGCGCTCGCGTTGCAGCGGGCCAGCAGTTCGCGCATGAGCGTGCGCACGCGGGCCAGCACCACGGCCGGGCCTTCGCGCACGTCGGCCGGTTCGTCGTGCTGCGCGAGCACGGTGAGATCGGGCCGAAGCACGGCCACGTCGAGGCTGGTGGCGCCGATGTCGATGCCGACGAGCACGCCAAGGCCGGCATGCAGTTGGAGGTTTTCGGCGCGGCGACCGCCTGAGGAACGTTGCAGGCCGGCTTCGGCGAGCAGGCCCTGGTCGACGAGGCCGGCGATCAGCCCGTTGGCTTTGCTCTTGGAAAAGCCGAGTTGCTCGGCCATGGCGTGGCGCGAGCCGCCGGCCGACCAGAAGGTCGTTTCCAGCAGCCGCATCTCGTCCGCAGTGATGCCACTCCAGGGTGCCACGCGCTTTGTCTCCGGTGTTCTTTTGCTTTGCGCCCGCAGCCCCGGCTGCTGGACGAAGGCGAATACTAGGCGGCGCTCTTCAGCCAGACAAGGCCGAACTTCGACCATGTTTCAGCCAAAGATGATCGAGCGAAAGCGTACGGACGCAAAAAAGCCGCCCGAAGGCGGCTTCTTGTCGGAGCAATCGGGAAGACCGATTACTTCTTCTGGCGGTACTTGCGCAGTGCCGCGATCTGGGCGGCCATCACGGCCAGCTCGGACTGAGCCATCGCGATGTCGATGTCGCTCTTCGCGTTCTTCAGCGCTTCCTCGGCGGCGGCCTTGGCCTGGTTGGCCTTCTCGTCATCGAGGTCCTTGCCGCGGATCGCGGTGTCGGACAGCACGGTGACGGCGTTGGGCTGCACTTCGAGAATGCCGCCGGCCACGAAGACGAACTCTTCCTTGCCGTCGGCCGTTTCGATGCGCACGGCGCCGGGGCGGATGCGCGTGATCAGCGGAGTGTGGCGCGGATAGATGCCGAGCTCACCGGCTTCACCGGGCAGCGCGACGAACCTGGCTTCGCCCGAGAAGATCGACTCTTCCGCGCTGACCACGTCGACGTGAATGGTGTTTGCCATCTGAGTTCCTATGCCGCCTTAAGCGACCTTCTTGGCTTTTTCGAACGCTTCGTCGATGGTGCCCACCATGTAGAACGCTTGTTCCGGCAGGTGGTCGGCTTCGCCGTTCACGATCATCTTGAAACCACGGATGGTTTCGGCCAGCGGCACGTACTTGCCGGGCGAGCCCGTGAACACTTCGGCCACGTGGAACGGCTGCGACAGGAAACGCTGGATCTTGCGGGCACGGGCAACGGCCAGCTTGTCGTCGGGAGCCAGTTCGTCCATGCCCAGAATGGCGATGATGTCGCGCAGTTCCTTGTAGCGCTGCAGCGTGCCTTGCACGGCGCGGGCCACGTTGTAGTGCTCTTCGCCGACCACGTTCGGGTCGAGCTGGCGCGAGGTCGAGTCCAGCGGGTCCACGGCGGGGTAGATGCCGAGCGAGGCGATGTCGCGCGACAGCACCACGGTCGAGTCCAAGTGAGCGAAGGTCGTGGCGGGCGACGGGTCGGTCAAGTCGTCGGCGGGGACGTACACGGCCTGGATCGAGGTGATCGAGCCGACCTTGGTCGACGTGATCCGCTCTTGCAGGCGGCCCATTTCTTCAGCCAGCGTCGGCTGGTAGCCCACGGCGGAAGGCATGCGGCCCAGCAGAGCCGACACTTCGGTACCGGCCAGCGTGTAGCGGTAGATGTTGTCCACGAAGAACAGAACGTCACGGCCTTCGTCGCGGAACGACTCGGCGATGGTCAGGCCGGTCAGCGCCACGCGCAGACGGTTGCCCGGGGGTTCGTTCATCTGGCCGTAGACCATGGCCACCTTCGAGTCCTCGAGCTTCTCGAGGTTCACGACGCCGGAGTCGGCCATCTCGTGATAGAAGTCGTTGCCTTCGCGAGTACGTTCACCCACACCGGCGAACACCGACAGACCCGAGTGAGCCTTGGCGATGTTGTTGATGAGTTCCATCATGTTCACGGTCTTGCCCACGCCGGCGCCGCCGAACAGGCCCACCTTGCCGCCCTTGGCGAACGGGCACACCAGGTCGATCACCTTGATGCCGGTTTCCAGCAGGTCTTGCGAGGGCGACAGTTCGTCGTACGCGGGAGCCTTGCGGTGGATGGAAGCGGTGAGCTCCTGGCCCACTTCGCCGCGCTCGTCGATCGGACGGCCGAGCACGTCCATGATGCGGCCGAGCGTGGCCTTGCCGACCGGCACGGTGATGGGTGCACCGGTGTTGGTCACGATCAGGCCGCGGCGCAGGCCGTCGGACGAGCCCAGTGCAATGGTGCGCACCACGCCGTCGCCGAGCAGCTGCTGAACTTCGAGGGTCAGCCCGCCGCCTTCGAATTTCAAGGCGTCGTACACCTTGGGCATCTGGTCACGCGGGAACTCCACGTCGACCACGGCGCCGATACATTGGACAATTTTTCCTTCAGCCATGGCGTTTCCTTCTGGATGGATCTCAATAAATTTGCGACAGGTTCTTGCAGAAGCGTCCTGGTGCCAAAACGGGCCGCTTTTGCAAGAATGCCGGACGGGCCGGCACCCTTGAATCTCTACTTCTTCTCGTCAGTTCATCAGCACTTCATGGCCGTCGCTTGCGCAGCGAAAGCGTCCGAAGCAGCCTTGCAGGCCTGACCCAACGCGGCCTTGTCGGCGCCCATCGAAGCCCAGGTGGCCTTCGTCTGGTCGAGACTGGCCTTCATCGCGTCAGCAGCGGCGCCGCTTTGCGAACCCACGCAGGTCTGCACCTTGGCCAGGTAGTCGTTGCACTCCTGCGGCAGGTCGGCGGCCGATGCCGTCGGGGCTGCAGCGGGAGCAGCCGGCGCTGCTGCGGGAGCGGGGGCAGGAGCCGGAGCGGCGGGTGCAGCAGCGGGAGCCGGTGCAGGCGCGGGCGCCTCTTCCTTCTTGGAGCAAGCAGTCAGAGCGGCAGCAATAGCCACCAGAGCAAGAATCTTCTTCATTTTGCGCAGAGTCCCCTTAAATAAAGGCCTTGGGTTACCGGGCGCGCAGAGCGCATCCGATCAGCAACGCGGCCTGTTGCATTGCCTCAATCAAACGCCTGCGGCCGCGGCCGCGCCGGACACGATTTCGGACAGCTCTTTGGTGATGCCTGCCTGACGGGTCTTGTTGTAGACCAGCTTCAGTTCGCTGATCACGTTACCCGCGTTGTCGGTCGCAGCCTTCATGGCCACCATGCGCGCCGAGTGCTCGGACGCCATGTTTTCGGCCACGGCCTGGTACACCAGCGATTCCACGTAGCGCACCAGCAGCTCGTCGATCACGCTTTGCGCGTCGGGTTCGTAGATGTAGTCCCACGAATGATGACCCGACTCGGTTTGCAGCGTCTCGGCCTTCAGCGGCAGCAGTTGCTCCACCATCGGCTCTTGCTTGATGGTGTTGATGAACTTCGTGTAGCACAGGTACACCGCCGACAGCTTGCCTTCGGCATAGGCGTCCAGCAGCGTCTTGACCGGCCCGATGAGCTTGTCCAGATGCGGCGTGTCACCCAGCTGCGTCACATGGGCCACCACGCGGGCGCCGATGCGGTTCAGGAAACCCAGACCCTTGTTGCCGATGGCGACCGACTCGACCACGTTGCCCGCTGCCTGCGCTTCGCGCAGCTTGCCGGTGACGGCACGCAGGAGGTTGGTGTTCAAGCCGCCGCACAGGCCCTTGTCGCTGGTCACGATGATGAAGCCGACGCCCTTGGCATCGGTCGTCTTCATGAACGCGTGGGTGTACTCCGGGTTCGCCTTGCCGAGGTTGGCTGCGATATTGCGGATCTTTTCGCTGTAGGGGCGAGCGGCGCGCATGCGTTCCTGCGCCTTGCGCATCTTGGAAACCGAGACCATTTCCATGGCCTTGGTGATCTTCTTGGTGTTTTCCACCGATTTGATCTTGCCGCGGATTTCCTTACCAGCTGCCATGAGAGCTCCTTCTTGCGTCGATCAAGGGGTCGATCAGGCGAACGACTTCTTGAACGCGGTGACGGCTGCCAGCAATTCGGCTTCCGCTTCCTTGTCGAGCGCCTTGGCCTTCTCGATCTTGTCGAGCAGCGGGGCGTGGCTGGACTTCAGGAACTGGTGCAGGCCATGTTCGAACGGCAGCACCTTCTTGATTTCGAGGTCGTCCATGAAGCCCTTGTTCACGGCGAACAGCGACGCGCCCATCAGCGAGATCGGCAGCGGGCTGTACTGTGCCTGCTTCAGCAGTTCGGTCACGCGGGCACCGCGGTCGAGCTGCTTGCGGGTGGCTTCGTCCAGGTCGGAAGCGAACTGCGCGAACGCAGCCAGTTCACGGTACTGCGCCAGGTCGGTACGGATACCGCCGGACAGGCCCTTGATGATCTTCGTCTGAGCCGACGAACCCACGCGCGACACCGAGATACCGGCGTTGATGGCGGGGCGGATACCTGCGTTGAACAGGTTGGTTTCCAGGAAGATCTGGCCGTCGGTGATCGAGATCACGTTGGTCGGCACGAAAGCGGACACGTCGCCGGCTTGCGTTTCGATGATCGGCAGTGCGGTCAGCGAACCGGTCTTGCCCTTGACTTCACCCTTGGTGAAGGCTTCGACGTAGTCGGCGTTCACGCGGGCTGCGCGCTCGAGCAGACGGCTGTGGAGATAGAACACGTCGCCGGGGTAGGCTTCGCGGCCCGGCGGGCGGCGCAGCAGCAGCGAGACCTGGCGGTAGGCAACGGCCTGCTTGGACAGGTCGTCATAGACGATCAGGGCGTCTTCGCCGCGGTCGCGGAAGTACTCGCCCATCGTGCAGCCCGAGTAGGCCGACACGTATTGCATGGCAGCCGATTCCGAAGCGGAAGCCGCAACCACGATCGTGTAGTCCATGGCACCGGCTTGTTCCAGTGCGCGCACCACGTTCTTGATCGACGAAGCCTTCTGGCCGATCGCAACGTAGACGCAGGTCATGTTCTGACCCTTCTGGTTGATGATCGCGTCGATGGCCACTGCCGTCTTGCCGGTCTGGCGGTCGCCGATGATCAGCTCGCGCTGGCCACGGCCGACGGGCACCATCGAGTCGATGGACTTCAGGCCGGTCTGCATCGGCTGGTCGACCGACTTGCGGGCGATCACGCCCGGCGCGACCTTTTCGATCACGTCGGTCATCTTGGCGTTGATCGGACCCTTGCCGTCGATCGGCTGGCCCAGTGCGTTCACCACGCGGCCGATGAGCTCGGGGCCCACGGGCACTTCCAGGATGCGGCCCGTGCACTTGACGGTGTCGCCTTCGGAGATGTGCTCGTACTCGCCCAGAATCACGGCGCCGACCGAGTCGCGCTCGAGGTTCAGCGCCAGGCCGAACGACGGCGTGCCGTCTGCCGTGGGCGGGAATTCGAGCATTTCGCCCTGCATCGCGTCGGACAGGCCGTGCACGCGCACGATGCCGTCCGTCACCGACACCACGGTGCCTTCGTTACGGATGTTGGCGCTGACCCCGAGGCCCTCGATGCGGCTCTTGATCAGTTCGGAAATTTCTGCGGGATTGAGTTGCATGACTCTTTCCTTCTTTCTTTGAGGCTACAAGTAGAGGGCTGGAAACCGTCAGGCTGCCAGCGCAACTTTCATTTGTTCAAGGCGCGCTTTGACGGAGGTGTCGAGCACCTCGTCGCCGACCACCACACGAATGCCACCGATCAGTTCCGGCTCTTGCTGGACCGTGACCTGGAGCTTGCGACCGAAACGCTTTTCGAGCGCGGCCGACACATTGGCCAGCGCAGCGCCGTCGATCGGGAAGGCGCTGTAGACCACGGCGTCGGACGAACCGCTCTTCGCGTTGGCCAGTGCCCGGAACTGCTTCGCAATTTCCGGCAGCACCGAAAAGCGCCCGTTCTCGAGGAGCGCACCCAGGAAGTTCTGGGCATGAGCGGCCAACGGTGCACCGAATGCACCGGCGACCACGCCGATCACCTGTTCGGCCGTGGCCTTCGGGTTGTCGGCGAACTGCTGGAGCTCCGGATTGGCCGCGATGGCGGCAATCTTTTCGAGCCAGGCGCTGGTTCCGGCGACGTCGGACGACGACGCCTTGAAGAGCGCCTCGGCGTAGGGGCGTGCAATGGTGGCGAGTTCTGCCATGGCTTCTATCAGAGTTCGGTCTGCAGACGGGCGAGCAAATCGGCGTGAACGCCTGCATTCACTTCCTTGCGCAGAATCTGCTCTGCGCCCTTGACGGCCAGTGCGGCAACCTGCTCTCGCAGTGCTTCACGGGCCTTCAGTGCCTGCTGGTCGGCTTCGACGCGTGCGGCTGCAACGATCTTGTTGCCTTCCTCGGTCGCGCGGGCCTTGGCCTCTTCAACGATGGCCTGGGCGCGACGTTCGGCGTCGGCAAGACGTTGTGCGGACTCGTTGCGTGCCTGACCCAGCTCGGCTTCCACGCGCTTGTTGGCGGCGGACAGCTCGGACTTGGCCTTGTCGGCGGCAGCGAGGCCTTCGGCGATCTTCGCAGCGCGGTCGTCCAGCGCTTTCGCGATCGGCGGCCACACGTACTTCATCGTGAACCCGACCAGGATCAGGAACACGATCATCTGAACGATCAGGGTACCGGTAATGCTCACTTTTCACCCTCTCTTTGGGATTGAATCGAAGCCATTCGCTAGACGCCAGAGGACTAGGGAACGACGACGCAGGTCCGACGAGAAAGACTTACTTCGGCAGGTTGGCGATCTGAGCCAGGAACGGGTTGGCCGTTGCGAACCACAGAGCGATACCGGTGCCGATAATGAAAGCGGCGTCGATCAGACCAGCCAGCAGGAACATCTTGGTTTGAAGTTCACCCATGAGCTCAGGCTGACGTGCGGCCGACTCGAGGTACTTGCTGCCCATGATACCGATGCCGATACATGCGCCCACAGCGCCCAGACCGATGATCAGGCCGGCGGCCAGTGCAACAAAGCTAATAACTTCCATGATGACTCCTAGAGGACTTTGGTTGAAGAGAAAACAAAAAACAGAAACGAAAACTGATGATCAGTGGTGATCGTGGGCCTGGCCGATATAGACCAGCGTCAGCATCATGAACACGAAGGCTTGCAGCGTGATGATCAGGATGTGGAAGATGGCCCAGGCCGTGCCCGCGATGATGTGGCCGATGGCCAGGCCGATGCCGGTGGCCGACATGGACCAGGCACCGCCCATCAGGGCGATCAGCAGGAAGATCAGTTCACCGGCGTACATGTTGCCGAACAACCGCATGCCGTGCGAGACCGTCTTGGCGACGAACTCGATCATCTGCATGGCGAAGTTGAAGGGGTACAGCGCCCAGTGGTTGCCGAAGGGTGCGGTGAACAGCTCGTGGATCCAGCCGCCGGCGCCCTTGATCTTGATGTTGTAGTAGATGCAGATCAGCAGCACTGCCACCGACATGCCCATGGTCACCGAGAGGTCGGCGGTGGGCACGACGCGCAGGTAGGCGTGGTGCGGGTCTTCGCCGGCGATGTGGAAGATCTTGGCCCAGATTGCCGGGAACAAATCGACCGGGAACAGGTCCATTGCGTTCAGCAGGAAGATCCACACGAAGATCGTGAGGGCCAGCGGTGCGACGAACTTGCGGCTCGTGGCGTTGTGGACGATGCCCTTGGCCTGCTGGTCGACCATTTCGACGAGCAGTTCGACAGCCGCTTGAAAACGGCCGGGAACACCCGAAGTGGCCTTGCGGGCAGCCAGCCAGAGCAGCCAGCAACCCAGGATGCCGAGCGTGATCGAGAAAAAGAGCGAGTCGAAATTGAAAACCGAGAAGTCAGCAACACCTCCGGGCTTGGAGCTTTGCAGGTGCGTCAAGTGGTGAACGATGTATTCACCCGCGGTCTGACCATGTTCCGCAGCGTTTTCAGCAGCCATTCCGTTACTCGTCTCTCTGTTGCCGGCGCCGGGGCGAGAACATCACCGCCAACCAGGCCGCCTTCATTGTCACCACCAGGCCGATCAGCATTGCTGGCCAGCTCAGCGCCGTTATCAGCCTTGGCGCGGCGATCAGCATCGCCACGGACAAGGCCATCTTGACCATTTCCCACAGGAAGAATCCGAACACCGCAGTGCCCGGATTCAAGGAAGAAAACCGACCGGTCAGCCCGCGTGCGAAAACCGCCGATGGAACAACCACCGCGATCGCACCGTAAGCGGCGGACCAACCCAGATTTTGCCTCCCCGTCAGTCCCCAGGCGGCCAGAGCCACCACCAGACCGACAACCAACTGACCCGCGATCACCCGCCATGGGGAGACCGAAGGGTTCTTTGCTCGCAGTTCACGCGCCTCATCGGCGGTCAACGGCTTGAATTCTGCATCGAGGTCTTCAGCGACCTCCGAGTCTTGACGGGCGATTGTTTTCATTTCGAATGAAGCCCGGATGACGACCCAGAATTTCTACAAAGCCATTGATTATAAGTAAAAACCCAGCCGGTCCCGCCACCCCGCGCTGTCGCGCATGCAAATCGACGCTGCATTCCCTGACGCGAACCCGACGCGGCGCACACAACCATAATTCCTTCATGCACCCTATCACCGACGCCCTGCCTGCCACGCTTTGTTACCTCGACGGCGAGTACACCGCCCTGCGCGACGCGAAGATCAGCGTCCTCGACCGTGGCTTCATTTTCGGCGACGGCATCTACGAATACGTCCCCGTCTACTTCGGCCAGCCCTTTTGCTTCGAGGAGCACATGGCCCGCCTCGACCGCTCGCTCGCCGAGCTGCAAATAGAGAACCCGCTTTCGCTCGAGCAATGGCGCGAGATCGTGATGCGCCTGGTCGAGCCCGGCGGCGACGAACCCCAGTCAGTGTACTTTCAGGTGACGCGCGGCGTGGCACCACGCGACCACGCGATGGTGCGCGGCCTGCGCCCGACGGTGTTCGTGATGGTGAACCCGCTGCCACCCATCTCCGACGCCATCCGCGCCAAGGGCGTGGCCTGCGTCACCGCGGCCGACTTCCGCTGGCAGAAGGCCCACATCAAGAGCACCAGCCTGCTGGGCGCCGTGCTCGCGCGGCAGATCAGCGTGGAAGCCGGTGCGGCCGAGACCATCATGTTCCGCGACGAATGGCTCAGCGAAGCCTCGTCGAGCAATGTGTGGATCGTGAAGGACGGCAAGCTGATGGGCCCGCCCAAGAACAACCTCGTGCTGACCGGCATCCGCTACAGCCTGTTCGAACGCCTGTGCAAGGCGCATGGCATTCCCTTTGCGCTGCGCCCCATCTCGCGCGAAGAGGTGTTCGCCGCCGACGAGCTGCTGATCTCCTCGGCCAGCAAGGAGCTGCTGCCCGTCGTCACGCTCGACGGCCAACCTATTGGCAACGGCCGCCCCGGCCCCATCTACAAGAGCTTGTACGCGGCCTACCAGCAGGCCAAGCAACACAACGCACAGAAGCACGGAGCCCTGGCATGACCGACAACACGACTACCACCGACACCAACGCGATCCCCGACCCGCGCAAGGAGTCGCTGATCGAGTACCCCTCGCAGTTTCCGATCAAGGTGATGGGCGCCAAGGTCGACGGCTTCGTGCATGCCGTCACGCAGATCGCCGAGCAATTCGACCCGACCTTCGACGCCACCACCGTCGAGCTGCGCGACAGCAAGGCCGGCAACTACCTCGGCGTGACCATCACCGTCACGGCCACCAGCCGCGAACAGCTCGACGACCTGTATCGCGCGCTGTCCGCGCACCCGATGGTCAAGGTCGTGCTTTGACCCACAAGCGGCCCGCGCGGCGGACCACGCCATGACAGACACCGCCACCGTTCCCGCCACCGTTCCCGCCATCGAGCTGCATCCGCTGGGCCGCGTCGACTACGCCGATACCTTCGCAGCAATGAAGCAGTTCACGCTGGAACGCACGCCCGACACACCCGATGCGCTATGGATTTGCGAGCACGCTCCGGTGTTCACGCAAGGCATCGCGGGCAAGCAGGACCACATCCTGAACCCTGGCGCGATCCCCATCGTGCAGACCGACCGCGGCGGACAGGTCACCTTCCATGGCCCCGGCCAAGTCGTGGCCTACCCGCTGATCGACCTGCGCCGGGCGGGCTACTTCGTCAAGGAATACGTCTACCGCATCGAGGAATCGGTGCTGCGCACGCTCGCCCATTTCGGCGTGACCGGCCAACGCGTGCCCGGCGCGCCGGGCATCTACGTGCGCCTGGACGACCCGTTCTCGCACGCCGCGCTGACCGGCCCGATGCCCGCCGCCGACCCGTTCCGCGGCCTCGGAAAGATCGCGGCGCTGGGCATCAAGGTGAGCCGCCACGCCACCTACCACGGCGTGGCGCTCAACGTACAGATGGACCTCGAACCCTTCTCCCGCATCAACCCTTGCGGCTATGCAGGGCTGCAAACGGTCGACCTTTCTACAATCGGCATCCAAACCACATGGGAAGAAGCCGCCACGGTGCTGAGCCAGAAGCTCTCCACTTTCCTGGCGCCTTGACACACCAATGAGCACCACAGAAGTCGTCCGCGACGCCCAGAGCGCCGAAAACTACAACCCCCTGGCCAAGCAGAAAGCGGCGGCCAAGCTCTCGCGCATTCCCGTCAAGGTGGTGCAGGCCGGCGAAGTGCTCAAGAAGCCCGAGTGGATCCGCGTCAAGGCCGGCAGCCCCACCACGCGCTTCTACGAAATCAAGCAGATCCTGCGCGAGAGCAACCTGCACACCGTCTGCGAAGAGGCTTCGTGCCCGAACATCGGCGAATGCTTCGGCAACGGCACCGCCACCTTCATGATCATGGGCGACAAGTGCACGCGCCGCTGCCCGTTCTGCGACGTGGGCCACGGCCGCCCCGACCCGCTCGACAAGGACGAGCCGCTCAACCTCGCCAAGACCATCGCCAAGCTGCGCCTGAAGTACGTGGTGATCACCAGTGTCGACCGCGACGACCTGCGCGACGGCGGCAGCCAGCACTTCGTCGACTGCATCAAGAACATCCGCGAGCTCTCGCCGATGACGCAGATCGAGATCCTGGTGCCCGACTTCCGCGGCCGCGACGACCGCGCCCTCGAGATCCTCAAGGCCGCCCCGCCGGACGTGATGAACCACAACCTCGAAACCGCGCCGCGCCTCTACAAGGAAGCGCGCCCCGGCAGCGACTACCAGTTCAGCCTGAACCTGCTGAAGAAGTTCAAGGCGCTCCACCCCAACGTGCCGACCAAGAGCGGCATCATGGTCGGCCTGGGCGAGACCGACGAAGAAATCCTGCAGGTCATGCGCGACATGCGCGCCCACGACATCGACATGCTGACCATCGGCCAGTACCTGTCGCCGTCGGGCTCGCACCTGCCGGTGCGCCGCTACGTGCACCCCGACACCTTCAAGATGTTCGAGGAAGAGGCCTACAAGATGGGCTTCAGCCATGCAGCGGTGGGTGCGATGGTGCGGTCCAGCTATCACGCAGACCAGCAGGCAGGACACGTTCTGGCCGGCGCGCCGTCGCTCGATTGAACAACGACACGGCGACGGCCCCCACACCGGACGCGCCGCAGTCCGGCAAACCCCTGCACATCCTGCTGGCGATGTGCTACCTGCTGCATCGCACAGGCGCCGAAATGTTCACCCGCGACCTGGCGATGTGGCTGCGCCGTCGCGGACACGCCGTCACCATCTTCGCGACGGCCTTCGGCGACATGGCGAACGAATTGCGCTTCGCCTCCATCGCCTGTGTCACCGACCTGGCCGACATGGCTGCGCGGCCGGACGTGATCGTCGGCAACACGCACCACGAGACGGTTCGCGCGCTGCTGCATTTCCACGACGTGCCGGTCCTCACGATATGCCATGACCGCAGCGACGATCACGGGCGCCCGGCGCAGTTCGCACAGGTCGTGTGCCATGTGGCCGTCGACGAGAACTGCGCGCAGCGCCTGGTGCACGAGTTCGGCATCGCGCGCGAGCGCATCGAGCTGATCCAGAACGGTGTCGACCTTTCGCGCTTTCCCCGGCGCGACGACCTGCCGGCGCAGCCCCGCACGGCGCTGGTCTTCAGCAACTACGCCTCGCACAACGCGCAGCTGGAGGAAATCCGCGCCGCCTGCGTGCAGCGCGGACTGTCGCTGGACGTGATCGGCAGCGGCACCGGCAACCACCTGCCCGACCCGGCGGAGGCGCTCGGCCGCTACGACATCGTCTTCGGCAAGGGCCGCTGCGCCACCGAGGCGCTGTGCACCGGCAACGCGGTGGTGGTGCTCGACCCGGTGTGGGGCATGGCCGAGATGGTGACGGCTGCAACCGTGGCCCATGCACGGCACTGGAATTTCGGCCGGGCGCTGCTGATCCGGCCGATCACGCGGGAGAGCGTGGGCGCCGAACTCGACCGCTATGACGCCGGGGATGCGGGCAAGGCCGGCGAATGGATGCGCGCACACGGCAGCCTCGACGCCACGCTCGGCGCGCTCGAGAGTTGCGTGCAGCGCATGGTCCGGCAACATCCGGTGATCGAGGTTCCAGCGAACCAGCGGGCGGACGAGATGTCCCGCTACATGCAGGACTGGATCCGGCGCGGCAGCCCTTCGGCGGCGCACTTGACCATTGCGTCTCTGCATCAGCACGTCGCAGGCCTTCAGCAGTCCTTCAACGACCATCAGCGCATGTATCAGGACCGGATCGACGCGCTGCAGGCCGAAGCACAGCGGCAGGCGGACCATGCCGCCGCGCAGGCCGAAGCACGGCAGCTGGCGGACCATGCGGCCGCGCAGTCGAACGCCGACTGCAATGCACGGCTGGCCGGAGCCGAGCAGCAGGTTCGGCAGGCGCGCGCCGAACTCGCCCTGCTCCAGGCGCAGTTGCGCGAGGTCTATGCCAGTCACTCATGGCGCGTGACCGGTCCGCTGCGCCGTATCTCGACCCTTGTCCGCCCGGGCGGCCCAAGCGCATGAAGCCGCTGGTGATCGCCGCCCATTCGGGCCACGAACTGCTGCTGTGGAAGTGGCTGCGCAACGAGCGGCCGGACTTCGTGGTGCTAACCAACGGCGCCGGGTCAACCGGTGTGCCGCGGCTCGAGCCGACGATCGACAACCTGGCGCAAGCTGGTGCCAACTGGATTCCAGCCGTTGTGCAGCCGGTCGCCGATGCCGACATCTACCGGGCGCTGCTCGAAGGCGACACGCGCTTGTTCACACAGTGGGTCGGTGCCTTGACGACGCACGTCGTCGAACAAGGCATCGACTGCATAGTCGCCGACGAAGCGGAGGACTACAACCCGTCGCACGACCTGTGTCGCCTGCTGGCCAACCAGGTCGCCGCGCACGCCGCAGCGCGCGGCTGCGAGGTCGTCTCGCTCGGCTATCCCACCGTGGGCCATCCCAGCCCGTCGGCGCGGCTGGCTTCCGAGCGCCATGTCATGGTGGAACTCGACGAGCACGAGCTGCAGGCCAAGCTGGACGACATGCACGGCTATGCGCGCAGCTTCGGCGGCCAGCTGGAGCGGGAGCTGGCGGGCTTCATCGCCGAGTTCGGCGTCCAGGCCTATGGGCGGGAATGCCTCTTCGCCGCACAGCCCACGCGCTACGAACTGGCGGAAGCGCCTGCAACCAAGCCCTCTTTCGAAATCATCGGCGAAGAGCGCGTCGCGGCCGGCGTGTACAAGCACGTGATCCGTGGCGCCCATCTGCAAGCCGTGGCCGACCGGCTGCGCGACGCAATGAGCTGACACAGCCATCGACGCCGCGATGTCCTTCACGACGCCTGCCATCGACGACGACAGCGCGGCCATCGTCGCCGACCCCATCGCCACCTTCGCGGTTCCGCTCCCGCTCGACGCTCCGCTGGCCCATGCAGTCGTGGGCCTCGGCCGCTTCGGCTGCGTCCATGCCCGAAAGCTCCTCGCCTTGAGCGGCTTCCACCTGCGTGCCCTGGTGGATTGCTCGTCGTCGGCCCGCGCTGCCAGCGAACTCGCGGCGCTGCCGCTGTTGCCGAGCCTGGACGATCTGCCGCCGGGCATCGCGTCGGTCACAGTCGCCACCAGCGACGACGCGCACGCCGAAGTCGCGATGGCATTGATGCGGCGCGGCTGCCACGTGCTGGTCGAGAAGCCGCTTTGCATCGACCGGCACGAAGGCGCCCTGATGATCCGCACCGCGCGGCAATGCGGCGTCACCCTGAGCACAGGGCACATCGAGCGCTTCAACCCGGTGTTCGACGAAGCCGTGCTAGACCGACTGCGGAACGCGGCGGCAAGCCACAGCCGGGGCCAGCAGGGCCGGCGTCCCTTCATGCGGTTTCGCCGCTATTCGACCCGCGTCGCCACGGCCAGGGACAGCGTACTGGACCTGATGGTGCACGACATCGACCTGTTCGCCTGGCTGTGCGCGATTCCCGTGGAAGCACCGCTGGAAGTGCTCGCGCGGCACATCGGCGAACAAAGCATCCGCGCCCGAGTGCGGCTGGGTGCCCTGATCGCCGAATTCGAGAGCGGCTACGGCAGCATGCCGGCCAGCGCCCGACTGCATGTGTGCGACGGCCACCGTGAGCAGTTGCTGGATCTGCGCCGTTCGACAGCGACGACGACCGGCGACGATGCCCTGACACGGCAGTACCAGGGCTTCCGGCGCGCCATCCTGGGTCAGGCCAGCCGCGTCGCGTCGGGTGCCGACGGCCTTGTGGCTGTCACCCGGGCCTGCCAGATACTGCACGCATGAAAATCCCGCTGTTCCGGCCGGCCGCTTCCGCCGAACCGATGGCGACGCGCCTGGCCCAGGCCCTCGCCGCCGTGCTGCGCAGCGGCACGTACATCCTCGGGCCGCAGGTCCAGGCTCTGGAGGCGCGGCTGTCGGCGCTGCTGCATGGCCGCGAGACCGTGGCCGTGGGGTCGGGTTCCGAAGCGCTTTTGCTGGCCTTCAAGAGCCTCGGCATCGGAAGCGCGGGCGGAGGGGACGCGCTGGACGAGGTCCTGATGCCTACCTACACCTTCGTCGCGTGCGCGGAAGCAGTGCTCGGCGCCGGCGCGCGGCCGGTCTTCGTCGACAGTGCGCCAGACGACTTCCTGCCAACGCTTGCGCATTTCCGCAATGCCCGAACGCCCCGGACCCGCGCGATCCTCGCGGTCGGCCTCTTCGGCGACCCGAGCGGCCTGCCCGAGCTGGCCGCCTACTGCCGCGACGAAAAACTGCTGCTGGTCGAGGACGTGGCCCAGTGCCTCGGTGCCCGGGCCAGTGACGGCACCGCGGCGGGCAACGCCGGCACCTGGGGCGACGCCGCGGCAATGAGCTTCTATCCGACCAAGACTCTCGGTGCTGCCGGCGACGCCGGTGCACTGGCCTTCAGGGACCCGCTCCACGCCAGCAAGGCCCGCCTGTTGCGCAACCACGGCTACCACGACGGCCAGCACCACTGCCTCGGGCACAACAGCCGCATGGACGAACTGCAGGCCTGCCTGCTCAATGCCGCCCTGGACGATTTCCCGGACCACATCGCGCGACGGCGTGCCATCGCCGCACGCTACCTGTCGGCCTGGGCGGACTTGCCGATTCGCTTGCCGCCAGACTCGCCCGGCCACGCGTGGAACTACTTCGTCGTCCGGCTGCCTGGCCCGCGCGAACGCGAAACCTTTGCGGCCCGGCTGGCCGCATCCGGCATCGCCACCCGCATCTACTACGAGCAGCCGCTGCACCGGCACGAGGCACTCCAGCCCTGGCACGGCAACGGCTCCCTGCCGCGCAGCGAGACGCTGGCCGGCTGTTCGCTCGCGTTGCCGCTCTACCCGATGCTCGACGACGAGGAAATCGAGTACATCATCGGTGCCGTGCGGCGAGCTGCTGCGACTGGCGCGTGATACGGGCGAACGCGGCGATCAAGGCAAGTCGAGCCGGTACCCCACCCCGTAGATCGACCGTATCAACTCCTGCCCCTGGCTCGCCGCATCGAGCTTGCGGCGCAGGTTCTTCACATGGCTGTCCACCGCCCGATCGGTCACTGCGCGCTGGTCTGCATGCACATGGTCGAGCAGCTTGTCGCGCGACAGCACACGGCCCCGTGCGTCGGCCAGCGCCTTCAGCAGGCGGAACTCGATCGGCGTGAGCCCCAGCGGGGTGCCGTGCAGCGTCGCCTTGTACGTCTGCTCGTCGATCTGCAGGGGCGATGCCTCGCGTGACGCATAGCCGCTGCGGCGCAGCAGCGCCTTCACGCGCGCCACCACCTCGCGCGGGCTGAATGGCGTCTTGCAGATGTAGTCGTCCGCGCCGATCTCGAGGCCCATCAGGCGGTCGGCCTCTTCGACGCGCGCCGTGAGCATGATGACGGGCACCTCGCTGAACAACCGCAGCTCGCGGCACACGCTCATGCCGTCCTGTCCGGGCAGCATCAGGTCGAGCAGCACGAGGTCGGGCCGGCGAGCCTTCACGGAGGGCACAACCTCCAGCCCGTTGGCGATCCATTGCGAGGTGTAGCCCGAGGCCTGGAGGTAGTCGGCGAGCAGCGCCGCCATGCGCGGCTCGTCCTCGACGATCAGGACGTGCGCGGACGAAGAAGAAGCAGTTGCCATGGTCGTGTCGTTCATTGCGGTAGCCGCACCGCAATCCACAGCCCGCCCAGCGGCGAAGCCTTGGCCTCGATGGTGCCGCCATGCGCCTCGACGATGCTGCGGCAGATGGCAAGGCCGAGCCCCGCGCCGCCACTGGCCCGGTTGCGCGAACCCTCGCCGCGGAAAAAGCGCTCGAACAGGCGCGGCAGCAGCGCCGCGTCGACGCCCGGCGCCGAATCCATGAGATCGATCGCGATCTGGTTGTCGTCTTCGCGCGCCTCGATGCGCAGCACGCCGCCCGCGTCGGTATAGCGGCAGGCGTTGAGCACGAGGTTGCTGAAGAGCTGCTGCATGCGCCGCTCGTCGGCGAACATCATCAGCGGCTGCGCGGGCAGCACCAGCTCCAGTCGCAGGCCAGCCGAAGCCAGCCTTTCGCGGAACGAATCCACGCTCAGCTCCAGCAGCTCCCGCAGGTTGATGTCGGCCTTGCGGTACGCGAGTGCGCCCGCGTCCGCCATCGACAGGTCGTACAGGTCGGTCACCAGCTTGTTGAGCATGCCCACTTCGTGCTGCAGCGAGCGCACGGCCTGCGCGTCGAGGCGGCGCACGCCGTCTTCCATTGCCTCCAGTTCGCCGTGCAGCACGCCCAGCGGCGTGCGCAGCTCGTGCGACACGTCGGCCATGAACTCGCGACGCATCCGCTCGTTGCGCTGCAAGGTGAAGGCCAGCGAATTGAAGTCACGCGCCAGTTGCCCAACCTCATCGTGCGATGCCACCGCCACGCGGCTCGCGTAGTCGCCCGATGTCAATCGGTGCGTGGCCGCTGCCACACGCTTGACGGGCGCGAGCAGCACCCGCGCGATCCACCACGCAATGCCCGCAGCCAGCAGCACGCACAGGCTGCCGATGACCCAGCTCGCGCGCAGCTGGTTTTTCTGGAAGCGCTGGTCGCCGGCCTCGCTCACGCTCTGGAACGGCATCATCGCGACCCAGCCCACGGTCTTGCCGTCGACCACCACGGCACGTTCAATGGCACCCTTGCGAATCTCCCTGAAGCCCACGATCACCTTCCTGTCCGTATCGAGCAGCGCGATGCGCAGCACGGCGCCCGTCAGGTCGGACACCAGCGCCGGGGTGCGCCCCGGCTCGAAGCGCTCGCCCGAGGCGGAAGGCGCGGGCCGCATGATCTCGAACCACGGGCCAGGGTCGTCTCGCAGGAAGTCCCAGCTGCCGTTCTGCCGGTAGGCCGCAACGGCGTTCGGCAGAACGGAGTCGAGCCGCTCCACGCCCTGCTCGTTGAGGTAGCCGACAAAGCCGCGCTCGAAGTTCCAGCGCGAGGCGGCGCCCATCGCGACCACGGCCAGCACGGCGGTGGCCAGCACGGCGAGAAAGAGCTTGGTGGTGATGCTGATCTTCATGAAGGGCCACAAGATAAGCCAGATGAGGCCCGCGCGGTGCATTCAGCGCCCATGGCCGTGCATGCCGCAGGGACCTCCACATTCGCTCCACATTCACTGAAGACCATGGATTCCAAACCCGATTGGAATCTTCTGAACATGTCTTCCCGCTTCATCCGCACCGGCCTCGCGTGCGCTCTGGCCTTCGGCCTGCTGGGCGCGATCGCGGGATGCTCCGGCTCTTCTTCCGCACCGCCCCAGCTCCCCGCCGCGCAAGTCGGCGTGGTGACCATACAGCCCGAGAACCAGCCGATCACCACCGAGCTGTCGGGCCGCACCCGCGCCCGCCTGAGCGCGGAGATCCGCCCGCAGGTCGGCGGCATCGTGCAGCAGCGCCTGTTCGAAGAAGGTGCGCTGGTCAAGGCCGGGCAGGTGCTCTACCAGCTCGACCCCGCCAGCTACAAGGCGTCCTACGCCAGCGCGCAGGCCAGCGTCGCCAAGGCCGAGGCCACGGTCAACTCCGCGAAGGTCACCGCGCGCCGCAATGCCGAGCTCGCGAAGATCGACGCCGTCAGCCAGCAGACCAACGACGACAGCCAGGCCACGCTGCAGCAGGCCGAGGCCGAACTCGGCGTGGCCCGCGCCTCGCTCGACACGGCGCGCATCAACCTCGGCTTCACACGTATCACCGCGCCGATCGCGGGGCGCATCGAAGCCTCGACGGTCACGCCGGGCGCGCTGGTCACGGCCAGTCAGACCACCGCGCTCACGACCGTGCAGCAGCTCGACCCGATCCACGTCGACGTAACGCAATCGACCACCGATCTGCTGCGGTTGCAGCGCGAACTGGCGGCCGGCACGCTCAAGAGCAGCAGCGACAAGAGCGAAGCCTCCGTGAAGCTGCTGCTGGAAGACGGCACGGTCTACGCCCACGCCGGACGCCTGCAGTTCGCGAGCGTCACCGTCAGCGAAGGCACGGGCGCGGTCACGCTGCGCATCCTGGTGCCGAACCCCGAGCGCACGCTGCTGCCCGGCATGTACGTACGCGCCGTACTCGAAGAGGGCGTGGCCGAACGGGCGCTGCTGGTGCCGCAGCAGGGCGTGACGCGCACGGCCAGCGGCGATGCCTCCGCGCTGGTGGTCACTGCCGACAACAAGGTCGAGAAGCGCGCGCTGAAGGTGTCGCGCGCTGTCGGCAACCGCTGGCAGGTGACCGACGGGCTGAAGGCGGGCGAGCGCGTGATCGTCGAGGGCTCGCTCAAAGTCAAAGTGGGCGACACAGTGAAACCCGTGACCGCCGACACCACCGCAACGGTGGCCAGCGCGGCAAGCGCCGGCACCAGCCGCTGAGGAAGCAACGCACATGGCACGCTTCTTCATCGACCGGCCCATCTTCGCGTGGGTCATCGCCATCGTCATCATGCTTGCCGGCGGGCTGTCCATTGCCACGCTTTCGCTGGAGCAGTATCCCAACATCGCACCCACCAAGGTCTCCATCAACGCGACCTACCCCGGTGCCTCGGCCAAGACCATCGAGGACTCGGTCACGCAGGTGATCGAGCAGAAGATGAAGGGCCTCGACCGGCTCGTCTCGATGTCGTCGAGCAGCACCTCGTCGGGCACCGCGCGCATCGAGCTCACCTTCGAGGCCGGCACCAACGCCGACGTGGCGCAGATGCAGGTGCAGAACAAGCTGCAGCAGGCCGAGTCGCAGTTGCCGCAATCGGTGCAGAGCCAGGGCGTGACGGTCACCAAATCGGGCACCGACTTCCTGATGATCGTCTCGCTGGTCTCGCAGGACGGCAGCGCCTCGGCCACCGACATCGGCGACTACATCTCCAGCAGCCTGCTCGACGTGCTCAGCCGCATCGACGGCGTGGGCGACGTGCAGACGCTGGGTTCGGGCTATGCCATGCGCATCTGGCTCGACCCCGCCAGGCTGCAGAAGTATTCGCTGATGCCCTCGGACGTGACCACCGCGCTCACCAGCCAGAACACCGAAGTCTCTGCCGGCCAGCTCGGCGCGCTGCCGGCGGCCGCGGGCCAGCGGCTCACCGCGACCATCACCGCGCGCAGCAAGCTGCGCACCGCCGACCAGTTCCGCGAGGTGATCGTCAAGTCGGACAGCAGCAGCGGCGCGATCGTGCGGCTGGGCGACGTCGCGCGCATCGAACTCGGCAGCGAGAGCTACACCGTCAGCTCGCGCTTCGACGGCAAGCCGTCGTCCGGCATGGGCGTGAAGCTGGCCACCGGCGCCAACGCGCTCACGGTGTCGAACGCGGTGAAGGCCAAGCTCGCGGAGCTGGCGCCCTTCTTCCCCAACCAGATGAAGGCCGTGGTCGGCTACGACACCACGCCCTTCGTGCGCATCTCCATCGAGGAAGTGGCCAAGACGCTGGGCGAGGCGATGGTGCTGGTCGTGCTGATCATGTACCTCTTTTTGCAGAACCTGCGCGCCACGCTGGTGCCCGCCATCGCGGTGCCGGTGGTGCTGCTGGGCACCTTCGGCGTGCTGGCGCTGCTGGGCTACTCGATCAACACGCTGACCATGTTCGGCATGGTGCTGGCCATCGGCCTCCTGGTGGACGACGCCATCGTGGTGGTGGAGAACGTCGAGCGGCTCATGACCGAGGAAGGGCTCTCGCCGAAGGAAGCCACGCGCAAGTCGATGCGCGAGATCACCGGCGCGCTGGTGGGCATTGCACTGGTGCTGTCGGCGGTGTTCATTCCCATGGCTTTCTTCGGCGGCTCGACGGGCGTGATCTATCGCCAGTTCTCGGTGACCATCGTCGCGGCCATGCTGCTGTCGGTGCTGGTGGCGCTTACGCTGTCGCCGGCACTGTGCGCCACGCTGCTCAAGCCCGTGGAGGCCGGCCAGCATCAGGAGAAGCGCGGCTTCTTCGGCTGGTTCAACCGCAACTTCGAGCGCAATGCAGACCGCTACCGCTCGGGCGTCGGCGGCCTGCTGCGGCGCGGCAAGCGCAGCCTGCTGGTATACGCGCTGCTGGTGGGCGTGCTGGCCGTGACCTTCATGCGCCTGCCCACCTCGTTCCTGCCCGACGAAGACCAGGGCACGCTGATGGCCCAGGTGAAGCTGCCCGCCAGCGCCACCGACGAGCAGCTGCAGCAGACCATGAAGAGCTTCGAGCAATACCTGTCCTCGCAGAAGGAAGTCAGCCACTACATCACGCTGACCGGCCTGAGCGGCGACCAGGCCACGGGCAATGCCTTCATCACGCTGAAGGACTGGAGCGAACGCGGCGGCGACGGGCAAGACGCCGCATCGCTGTCGCGCCGCTTCACGATGGAGATGGCCGCGCGCACCAGCAACGCCAACGTGTTCGTGATGCTGCCGCCGGCCGTGCGCGGCCTGGGCTCGAACGCGGGCTTCGACGTGCAGCTGCAGGACCTGGGCGGCATCGGCCACGATGCGCTGGCACAGGCGCGCGAGCAGTTCCTGGCCCTGGCCAAGAAAGACCCCGCGCTGAGCCAGGTGCGCAGCAACAACCTGGACGACACACCGCAGTTCGCCATCGACATCGACGACCGCAAGGCCGCGGCGCTGGGCCTGTCGACCTCGGACATCAACGACACGCTGTCCAGCGCCATGGGCGGCAGCTACGTGAACGACTTCATCAACAACGGCCGCGTGAAGAAGGTCTACGTACAAGCCGACGCGCCCTTCCGCATGCAGCCCGACAGCGTGAACAGCTGGTACGTGCGCAACGCCAGCAGCGAGATGGTGCCGTTCTCGGCCTTCGCCAGCAGCCGCTGGACGTACGGCTCGCCGCAGCTGTCGCGCTACAACGGCATGTCGTCGTTCGAGCTGATCGGCGACCCCGCCGCGGGCGTGAGCTCGGGTGCGGCGATGGACGCGGTGGAAAACATCATGAAGCAGCTGCCGCAGGGCATCGGCTACGAATGGACCGGCAGCTCGTATCAGGAACGCCTGTCGGGCTCACAGGCGCCGCTGCTCTACGCGGTGTCGATTTTGTTCGTGTTCCTGTGCCTGGCCGCGCTGTACGAGAGCTGGTCTGTGCCGTTCTCGGTGATGCTGGTGGTGCCGCTGGGCGTGCTGGGCGCGGTGCTGGCCACGAAGCTGGCGGGGCTGTCGAACGACGTGTACTTCCAGGTGGGGCTGCTGGCCACGGTAGGGCTGTCGGCGAAGAACGCGATCCTGATCGTGGAATTCGCCAAGCAGCTGCAGGACGAAGGCGTTGCGCTGGTCGAGGCCACGCTGCAGGCCGTGCGCCTGCGGCTGCGGCCCATCCTCATGACCTCGCTGGCCTTCATGTTCGGCGTGCTGCCGCTGGCACTCAGCACCGGCGCGGGCTCGGGCAGCCGCCGCGCCATCGGCGTGGGCGTGCTCGGCGGCATCGCGACCGCCACCGCGCTGGGCATCTTCTTCGTGCCGCTGTTCTTCGTCGTGATCCGGCGCTTCTTCGCGCAAAAGAAAAAACCCGCGGCGGCATCCACGCTGACCGCGCTGCCTGAGGCATGAATGCCATGACCCGAATTCATTTCAGACTCTCCGCTCTCATCACGGCCGCGCTGCTGGCCGGCTGCGTCAACCTCGCGCCCGTGTACTCGCGGCCCGAAGCGCCGGTGCCCGCCACCTGGCCGGCCTCCACGGGTGCGAAGGAGGCCAAGGACGCAACCGCCTCCGCCACCACCGGCTGGCAGAGCTTCATCACCGACGACCGGCTGCGCCGCACCGTCGCGCTCGCGCTGGCCAACAACCGCGACCTGCGCGTGGCGGTGCAGAACATCGAGAAGGCGCGCGCGCAATACGGCGTGCAGCGCGCCGAACTGTTCCCCAGCATCGCGGCCACGGCGGGTGCCACCCGCGCGCGCACCTCGGCGGCAACAAGCAGCAGCGGCGAATCGTCCATCGGCTCGACATACAGCGCGTCGCTGGGCTTCAGCAGCTACGAGCTCGACCTGTTCGGCCGTGTGCGCAACCTCAACGAGGCGGCGTTGCAAAGCTACCTGTCGACCGAGGCCACGACCCGCAGCACGCAGATCAGCCTGGTGGCGGAAGTCGCCTCGGCCTGGCTCACGCTGGCCGCGGACAACGAACGGCTGAAGCTCGCGCAGGACACGCTGGCCAGCCAGCAGCGCACGTATGCGCTGACCGGCCGCATGCATGAACTGGGCGCCAGCTCGGCGCTGTCGCTGGCCCAGGCGCAGACGACCGTTGATTCGGCGCGTGTGGACGTGGCCAGCTACACCGCGCAGGTAGCGCTCGATCGCAACGCGCTGGACCTGCTGGCCGGCGCCACCGTGCCCGACGAGCTATTGCCGGCCGCAGGCATGGCCACGGCCAGCGCACTGGTCGACGTGCCCGCGGGGCTGCCTTCGACACTGCTGCAGCAGCGGCCCGATGTGCTGGCCGCCGAGCACACGCTGCAAGGCTCGAACGCCGACATCGGTGCGGCGCGTGCGGCCTTCTTCCCGACGATCTCGCTGACCGCGAGCTCGGGCTCGTCGAGCACGGCGCTGTCAGGCCTGTTCAAGGGCGGCAACAGCACCTGGAGCTTCGCGCCGTCGGTCAGCCTGCCGATCTTCAACGCCGGCAGCAACCGCGCCAGCCTCGACTCGGCAAAGGCGCAGCGCGAGATCGACCTCGCCACCTACGAGAAGACGGTGCAGACCGCGTTCAGGGAAGTGGCCGATGCGCTGGCCACGCGCGGTTCGATCGGCGAGCAGATTGCGGCGCAGCAGTCGCTGGTCGATGCCACGCAGAAGAGCTACACGCTGTCGAACGCGCTCTACCGCAGCGGCAGCTACAGCTTTCTCGAAGTGCTGGACGCGCAGCGCTCGCTTTACACGGCGCAGCAGACGCTGATCGGCCTGCGGCTGTCGGAGCAGAGCAACCGCATCACGCTCTACAAGGCGATGGGCGGCGGGGACACGGTGCGGGCCGAAACCACGGCGTCGGCACGCTGATCGACCCGGAGTCTTTCAGCCGCGCGTGGCGTTCTCTTTCATCTTCGCCAGCGCGATGGCGATGGCCGCGCCGCCCAGTGTCTTGATCAGCCCCGAGTGCTGCGCGTAGAACTGGCTCACCTCGTCGATGACGCCCGCATGTTGCTGCTCGGCGTGCGTGGCGATCTCGGTCACCTGCGCGGGCGACAGCTGCGAGGCCTGGTCGGGCGTGACCTGCGTCTGCCCCGGCTGCAGCACGCGCCCGAGCACGCCGCCGGCCAGCGCCGAGGCGGCGGCCGGGCCCAGCGTGGCCAGGATCTGGTTGAGCACACCAGCCTGCTGCGTGGGCGACGACTGTCCGAACAGCTTGCCGACCGTGTCGCCGAAAGGCGGCGTCTGGTCCGAGCGCATGGCCGCGGCGAGCCCCGCGCCAAGTTCGCCGGGCGAGGCGTGCTGCGCGACCTGATCGATATGGGCCTCGGGGTTGTTGCTGTTGTTGCCGATGGCCTGCTGGAGGATGTCGAGTAATCCCATGGTGAGCTCCTTGGTGGTCGGGCATCGTGGCCCCGCCTTCCTGATCGGCAACTGACGGCGCTGTGTCCTGCACCGGCAGGCGTCGCCCAGGCGCTGGCCACGCGCGACAGGTCCGCTATCCTGCCGGCTGGCCAAGATGAAGGACTGACTCTCCCATGCACCCCGCTGTTCAAGCCTCTATGGAACGCAGTTTCGGCGCCATTGCCGATCTGGTTCGCCTCCACGCACAACACACCCCCGATCACGCCGCGCTGGCGGATGCCACGCGCACGCTGGACTACCGCGCGCTCGACGCGCTGATGGACCGCGTCGCGGCCAGCCTGCAGCGCGACGGGCTCAAGGCGGGCGACGCCATTGCGATCTGCGCCTCGTCGTCGGTGAACTACGCGGCCGTGTTCCTGGGTGCGCTGCGCGCGGGCGTCGCGGTGGCCCCGCTGGCGCCCGGCTCCACGCCCGCCAGCCTGGCCCGAATGATCGAGGACGCCGACGCGCGCATCCTGTTCAGTGACGCATCGGCAGCCGACGTGATCGGCCCCGCGAAGGAAGGCGGCATTCCGCGCGTGGCACTGGACGGCTCGCAGGTCGGCCGCGACATCGAAGGCTGGCTGGCGCCGGCCGGTTCGCAGCCCGAGGCCGTCGAGGTGCAGCCCGCGTGGGCCTTCAACATCATCTATTCGTCGGGCACCACCGGCGAGCCCAAGGGCATCGTGCAGGGCCACGGCATGCGCTGGTCCCACGTGCAGCGCGGCGCCAGGTACGAATACAGCACCGACACCGTCACGCTGCTGTCGACGCCGCTCTACTCCAACACCACGCTGGTGGTGTTCTTCCCCACGCTGGCTTTCGGCGGCTGCGTGGTGCTGATGCCCAAGTTCGACGCGCTCGGCTATCTGCAGCTGGCCGAGAAGCGCCGCGTGACGCACACCATGCTCGTGCCGGTGCAGTACCAGCGGCTGATGGCGCACCCGCGCTTCGACGAGCACGACCTGTCTTCCTACAAGTTCAAGTTCAGCACCAGCGCGCCCTTCAACGCCGCGCTCAAGGCCGACGTGCTCAAGCGCTGGCCCGGCGGGCTGATCGAGTTCTACGGGATGACCGAGGGCGGCGGCACCTGCATCCTGGAAGCGCACCTGCACCCGACCAAGCTGCACACGGTGGGCCAGCCCGCCGAGGGCAGCGACATCCGCCTGATCGACGAGGAAGGCAACGAGCTGCCGCGCAACAACACCGAGGTGGCCGGCGAGGTGGTGGGCCACTCGGGCGGCATGATGACCGGCTACCACCGCCAGCCCGAGAAGACGCGCGAGGCCGAGTGGTTCGACGCCACCGGCAAGCGCTTCATCCGCACCGGCGACGTGGGCCGCTTCGACGCCGACGGCTTCCTCACGCTGTTCGACCGCAAGAAGGACATGATCATCAGCGGCGGCTTCAACATCTACCCGAGCGACCTCGAGGCCGTGCTGCGCGGCCATGCGGCGGTGGCCGATGTGGCCGTGGTCGGCGTACCGTCGGAGCAATGGGGCGAGACGCCGGTGGCCTTCGTGGTGCGCCGCGAGGGCGACGCCACGAGCGAAGACGCGCTGCTGCAATGGACCAACGCCCAGCTCGGCAAGACACAGCGCCTGGCGCGGCTGAGCTTCATCGACGAGCTGCCGCGCAGTGCGATCGGCAAGGTGCTCAAGCGCGAACTGCGTGAACGTGACCACGGCTGATGCGCAGCAGCCCGAAGGCGGAGCAGGATCGCGCCAGATGAAATCCCTGCGCGCTCAGTTGCTGTTCTTCTGGGTGCTGTTGTTCGGCATGTGCGCCGCGCTGGCCGTGGTGATGCTGACGCTGTACCGCAGCAGTGCGGGGGCGCAGGTGGCGGCGGGGCGCACGGCCACCGAGCAGTCGTGCCGGGCCATCGCCGCGCGCTATGCCAGGTCGGCCACCGCGCCCGCCCCCGCACAACCCCAGGTCGACCTGCTGCAAGTGCTGCTGCAGCTGGTGCTGGTCGAGGCGCCGCACGTCGAAGGCGGCGTGTGGCAGGCCAGCGGCGGCCAACTGGCCTACGCCTACCCCACCTACGAAGGCAGCGGCGTGAAGCGCGACGTGCCTGCCGCCGAGCAGCCGCTGATCGCCGAAATGGCGCAGCTTGCGGCCCGCACGCAACAGCCGCAGACCGACGTGGTGCGCGGCAGCCGCGAGGCGCTGATCGTCGCGGCCTGTCCGCTGGCGGCGCCGGGCAACGACCTGGCGGCCTGGACCATGACCCGCACCAACGGCGGTGCGCTGGCTGCGCAGGACAGCCTGCGCACCGGGCTGGGCGTGTTGCTGCTGCTGGTACTGGCTTCGGGCCTGTGGCTGGGCTTCATCCTGCTGCGCGGACTGCGCCACGTGCAACGCCTGGAAAACCGGCTGGCGCAGGCCGATGCCGACGGCGGTGCCATGCCGGAGCTGCCTCGCACCGGCGTGCGCGAGCTCGACCGCATCGTCGACGGCTTCAACCACTACCGCCAGCGCTTCGAGGAGGCCCGCGCCCACCTGCGCGCGGCCGCCCAGCAGCGCAGCCGCGACCAGCGCCTGGCCGCGCTGGGCCGCATGACGGGCGGCATCGCGCACGAGATCCGCAACCCCATCGCCACCATGCGGCTGAAGGCCGAGAACGCGCTGGCCGCCACGCCCGAGAAGCAGGGCGAGGCACTGCGCGTGATCGTCGGGCAGATCGACCGGCTCGACGGGCTGGTGCAGAGCCTTCTTGCGCTCGTGCAGCCGGTGACGCTGGCTCCGGTAAAAGTGGAGCTGCACCGCTGGCTCGACGAGCGTGTTGCCGCCGTGGCGCCGAAGGCCGATGCCGCCGGCGTGCAGGTCACGCTGCAGCACGACACGCCCGCCAGCGCCGTGTTCGACCCGGTGCACCTGGCGCGCGCGATCGACAACCTGCTCGACAACGCGGTGCGCCATGCGCCGCGCGGCGGCCACGTCGTGCTCTCGGCCCTGCAGCCCGATGCGCGCACGCTGGCCATCCGCGTGGACGACGACGGCCCCGGCGTGCCCGAATCGCTGCAGGCCAGCCTGTTCGAGCCCTTCGCCACCGGCCGCGCCGACGGCACCGGGCTGGGCCTGGCGCTGGCGCGCGAAGTGGCGCTGGCGCACGGCGGTGACTTGCATCACATGCCGCTGACACCGGGCACCCGCTTCGAACTGGAACTTCCATGGCGCACCTCCTGATCGTCGACGACGACGACGCCTTCCGCGACACGCTGGCCGAAACGCTTCAGGGCCTGGGCCACGAGACGGTCGCCGTCGCCAGCGGCAACGAGGCCATCGAGACGCTGTCGCGCGAGCGCTTCGACGCCGTGTTCCTCGACCACCGCATGCCCGGAATGGATGGCCTGCAGACGCTTGCGGCCCTGCAGGCGCGCATGGCGCGGCTGCCGCCGGTGATCGTGCTCACCGCGTTCTCGAGCGCGGGCAACACCATCGAGGCGATGCGGCTGGGTGCCTTCGACCACCTGGCCAAGCCGATCAGCCGCGAGGCGGTGCGCGAGGTGCTGGAACGCGCGTTGCAGCGGCACACGGCAGCCTCGCCATCGGCCAGCAACACCGGGGACGACGACACCGACCTGATCGGCCCGAGCCAGGCGATGCGCGAGGTGCACAAGCGCATCGGCCTGGCCGCCGCCAACGCGATGCCGGTGCTGGTGCTCGGCGAGACAGGCACCGGCAAGGAAATGGTGGCGCGCGCCCTGCACCGCTACTCGGCCCGCGCCGAACGCCCTTTCGTGGCCGTCAACTGCTCGGCCATCCCGAAGGAACTGCTCGAAAGCGAACTCTTCGGCCACGTGCGCGGCGCCTTCACCGGTGCCACCGGCGAGCGGCCCGGGTGCTTTCGCGCGGCCGACGGCGGCGTGCTGCTGCTCGACGAGATCGGCGACATGGCGCTGGACGTGCAGGCCAAGATACTGCGCGCGCTGCAGGAGGGCGAGGTCACGCCGCTGGGCAGCCACAAGACGGTGAAGGTCGACGTGCGCGTGGTCGCTGCCACGCACCGCGACCTGGCCGCCGCCGTGCGCGAAGGACGCTTCCGGGAAGACCTGCTGTACCGGCTCGACGTGCTGTCGATCCGCATGCCGCCGCTGCGCGAGCGGCTGGCGGACATCATTCCGCTGGCGGAGCACTTCCTGCGCCGCGCCGCCTTGCAGGGTGCGCCCGATGCCGTGCCCAAGGCGCTGTCGGCCGAGGCGGCGCAGCGGCTGCTGAGCCACCCGTGGCCGGGCAACGTGCGGGAGCTGCGCAACGTGATGGAGCGCTGCCATGCGCTGGTGCGGCACCGCGTGATCGGCGGCGCGGACCTGGACCTCGCGCTCGGTGCCGCAGCTCCCGGCGAAGCCCCCGCCACGCTGCCCGCCGACTGGCTCGAGGGCGAACTGCCAGCCGCCGTCGAGAAGCTCGAGCGCCTGCTGATCGCCCACGCGCTCGCGCAGACGCAGGGCAACCGCGCCGAAACGGCACGCCGGCTGGGCATTCACCGGCAACTGCTGTATCGCAAGCTGGCGCAGTACGGGCTCGAATGAGCCGCAGGTGTCCGCAAACCGGACACCCGGTGTCTCCGGATCATGCGGACGCCGGCTGCCGGACACGCGCAAGTCGTTGATTTAAAAGGATTCATGCGCTGGCACGTTGTGTGAGATGTCCTTGGGCATCCATCCACACAAGGAGCTGACCATGACACCCCGCATCACCTTCATCGCCGCCGCCTGCCTGCTGGCCGGCAGCGCCGCCTTCGCCCAGATGCCGCCCCCACCACCGGGCGGACCGATCCCCCCGCAGCGGCCCGGCGCCACCGCGCCACTGCCACACGCCGTGCCGACAGCGGGCACGGTCGCCAGCGGCCGCGTGCAGCAATGGCTGCTCAACCCGAACGGCGAGGCCGACGGGCTGCTGCTGGCCGACGGCACGCAGGTCGCATTTCCGCCGCACCTCTCGGCCGCCGTAATGCAGGTACTCAGGCCCGGCGATACGGTGCAGGTCAGCGGCTGGCGCGCACCCGGCGTGCCGGTGGTGCGCATGCAGTCGCTCGCCGCCAACGGCCGCAGCGTGACCGACGAGCCGCCGGTGCCCGGCATAGCCCCGCCGCCGCGCGAACCGGGCGCGCTCGTTGCCCTGTCGGCGGGCGGGCGCATCGATCGCCTGCTGTACACCGACCGTGGCGACGTGCACGGCGTGCTGCTTGCGGACAAGACCACCGTGCGCTTTCCGCCGCACATCGGCGCGATGTACGGCGCGCAACTGCAGCCCGGCGCCCAGTTCCATGCGCGCGGCTGGGGCACGCGCGGCGCACAGGGCACGGCGTTGGAGGCCACCAGCATGGGTCCGACCGCGGACACGGTGCGCGAGGTGTTCGGCGGCCCGGGGCTGGTGCCTGCGCACCGAGGCCCCGGCGGTCCCCGTGGTCCGAGGGGCGCCGGCCCCTCGCCATACGCGCCGCTGATGGCGCCACCGGCCCCGATGCCGGCGTCCTGATCTTCCAGTCCAGCCTGCCATGACCTCCTCCGCCGCACCTTCGCGCCGCAGCCTGCGCGCACTCGACGCACTGGCCTTCTTCGCG
Source organism: Variovorax sp. OV084 (assembly GCF_900111625.1). Lineage (NCBI taxonomy): Bacteria > Pseudomonadati > Pseudomonadota > Betaproteobacteria > Burkholderiales > Comamonadaceae > Variovorax > Variovorax sp. OV084. Next base: position 162,971 of record NZ_FOII01000011.1, read on the forward strand.
CCCGACATCCAGGGCGGCGTCGGCCCGTTCCTGATCGTCTTCATGGCCGGCACGCTGGCCTGGGACCCGCAGCGCATCGGCACCGTGATGTTCGTCTCGGCGCTGGTCGGGCTGCTGGTGCAGGCGCCGGCCGGCGCGCTGATCGACAGCGCACGGCATAAGCCGCGCTGGATCGCGGGCGCCATTTCGCTCATCGCGGTGTGCCTGGTGGTCATGGCGAACTGGCCGGGCTACGGCGTGATCCTGGCGGGCCAGTCGCTCATCGGCGCTGCGGGCACGCTGGTGGCGCCGGCCATCGCGGCCGTCAGCCTGGGCATGGTGGGCCGCGCCGGGCTGGACGCCCGCGTCGGCCGCAACGCCGCGATCACAGCGGCCGGCACGGTGCTGTGGGCGCTGGGCACGGGCTGGGTGGGCCACGCGTTCGGGCCGCATGCCATGTTCTTCTACGCGGTGGCGATGGCGCTGCCGACCATCGCGGCGGCCATGCTGATCCGCAAGCGCGACGTCGATCCACGGCTGGCGCGCGGCGCCGATGCCGATCACGAGGAGGCCGACGCACCGCGTTCCACCGCACGCTGGTACGACCGCCGCTTCATCGTGCTGCTGGTCTGCGCCTTCCTGTTCCACCTGGCCAACGCCGCCATGCTCACGCTGGTGGCGCAGAAGGTCGGCACGCAGGCCGGCACCTCGGCCACGCTGTGGCTGTCGGGAGGCGTGATCGTCACGCAGCTGGTCACCATTCCGATTGCCCTGGCGGTCGGACGCTGGGCGCCGCGGCTGGCGCGCAAACCCATCTTCCTGGCCGGCTTCGCGGTGCTGCCGGTGCGCGGGCTGCTGTACCTGCTGGCCGACAGCCCGGCCGCGCTGCTGTCGCTGCAGGTGCTGGACGGCATCGGCGCGGGCATCTTCGGCGTGATGCTGACCCTGATGATCGGCGACATCACGCGCGGCAGCGGGCACTTCAACTTCGCGCTGGGCATCGGCGCGGCCTGCGTGGGGCTTGGCGCGGCGCTCAGCAACCTGGTGGCGGGCACGGTCGCGCACCTGGCCGGCTATGGCACGGCCTTCGTGATGCTGGCGGGCATCGCGGCCGCTGCGCTGACGCTGTTTGCGCTCGCAATGCCGGAAACTCGCGACCGGCGCCGTTCGATGGCGAACGCGCCGGCCGCCTCCGCACTGACCACCGCCGCTCCATGACCAAAGACACCGTGCCGACCCTGGCATCTTCCTCCTCGTCCGCCGCTTCCGGGGCCGACGCTCCCGCAACCCACGAAGGCGGCGGAAACGGCCTGCTCTGGGTGCTGGTGGCGGTGGCGGTGCTGTTCGCCTTCGTGCGCCCGCGCGCGCCGATGGACTGGCTCAAGCTGATCGACTGGCAGACTGTGGGGGCCCTGGCCGGGCTGCTCGCCATCACGCAGGGCGTGGAAAAGAGCGGCATGCTGCAGTCGGCCGCCCAGCGGCTGCTGGCGCGCACCACCAATCTGCGCCAACTGGCGCTGCTGCTCACCGCCACGGCCGCCGTGCTGTCGGCACTGGTCACCAACGACGTGAGCCTGTTCCTGCTGGTACCTCTCACGCGCGTGCTGGCCACGCAGGCGCACCTGCCGCTGGCGCGGCTGGTGGTGCTCCAGGCCCTGGCGGTGAACGCGGGCTCCGCGCTCACGCCCATCGGCAATCCGCAGAACCTGTACCTGTGGCACCGCACCGGGGAGAGCTTCGGCGGCTTCATGCTCATGATGGCGCCCACCGTGCTCGTCATGCTGTTCTGGCTGTTCGTGGCCGTGTGGCTGCTGGTGCCGCGCACGGCCATCGCGCTCAAGCCGGCGGCCGAGGCCTCACCGGTGCAGCCGAGGCTGCTGGCGCTGTCGGGCGTGCTGTTCGTGGGCTTCGTCGTCGCGCTCGACCGGCACTGGCTGCTGGCTGGCCTGGCGGTGGTGTTCGTCGCCTACATGCTGTTCCAGCGCCGCGTGCTGCTGGGCGTCGACTGGGCGCTGCTGGCGATCATCGCGCTGATGTTCGTCGACCTGCGACAGCTGGCCGAACTGCCGGCCGTGGCTTCGCTGATGGGCCAGTGGCCGATTGCCGAGGGCTGGCGTGCGTACCTGGCGGCCATCGTCACTTCGCAGTTCATCAGCAACGTGCCGGCCACCATCCTGCTGGACCGTTACGTGCACGACCTGCCCGCGCTGGCGGCGGGCGTGAGCGTGGGCGGCTTCGGCTGCGTGCTGGGCTCGCTGGCCAATCTCATCGCGCTGCGGCTGGCCAAGGTGCCGCACGGGTTGCGCGAGTTCCATCGCATCAGCATTCCCTTCCTGATCGTGTGCGCGGCATCGGTGGTGCTGCTGCGGCTCGGTTGATCGCGTTTTCCGTTTCACAACCACACTCGAAAAAGGACATTCCATGCCACATCCTCACGACACCCTCGACGTCTGGTCGGTCGAAGGCCGCTTCCAGCACCTGGTCTACAGCCCCAAGGGCCACATCGAAGGCGTGCTGATCGACACCGACGGCGTGCCCACGCAGTTCGTGTTCGATCGCCACGACGAATGCGCCGCGCCCGCGTTTGCCGGCCTGCAGGCCGGCCAGGCGCTGGTGATCGAGGGCATCGAACAAGACCCCTCGCCCAAAGGCGAAACCGAACACACGGTCTACCGCTTCGAGCGGCTGGCCTCGGTCGACGGCAAGGCGCCGCGGCAGGTGGCCGCCAGTGAACGCATCGACGGCACGGTAGTCCGCTTCAACTACGCGCGCCACGGACAGGCCAACGGCGTGGTGCTGGACACCGGCGACTTCGTCCACACAAAGCCCGACGGCCTCGCGCGGCTGGCGCTGAAGGTCGGCGACAAGGTGCGGGCCGAGGGCCGCTCACAGCCGCTGGCAACGGGCCAGGGGCGCGTGGTCGAAGCGGTGCGGGTCAACGGGCAGGCGCTGCAGGACGTCGACGGAAGCTGATGCTGCCTGTGGCATTGCCGGGGCGCTGCGCGGACAATCCATGACAGCCCATGCCTGTCCTCGGTTCCTCCCCGTCGCCCCACCATGAACTCGCCCTGCGCGACTACGGCCACTCGCATGGCAGCCATGTGCACGACCACTTTCAGGTGCTGATCGGCCTCGACGGCGTGCTGGAGATCGAAGTGGAAGGCCGGGGCGCCGGCATCGGCGCGGGCGAGGCGCAGGTGGTCGCCCCGGGCGACCGGCACGACTTCAGCGCGCGCAAGCACGGCAGCCTGTGCCTGGTGCTCGACACCACGCAACCGGCATGGGCCCGCTGCGCCGAGCGCGCATCGCCCGATTCGCCGCAGCTGCACGCGCTGGCGCGCTACCTGGCGCAATGCATGAGGCAGCCGCAGGCCTCGGCCCTGGCCTTGCAGCACGGCCCCGCGCTGTTGCTGGAGGCCTGGAGCCCCGCGCCGGCATCTGCCGATTCGCGCCGGCGTCGTATCGACTGGCCCCTGCTCGCCGACTGGGCCCGGGCCCGCTGGCACGAGCCGTTGAGCGTCGCCGACCTGGCCGATGTCGCCTGCCTGAGCCCGAGCCAGTTCGCGCAGCGCTGCCGCGACGAGCAGGGCGTGAGCGCGATGCACTGGCTGCGCTCGCTGCGGCTGGCGCATGCGCGTGAGCTGCGGCTGGGCGGCATGAGCGTGGCTGAGGCAGCACGCCGCACGGGCTACCGGTCGCCCTCCGCACTCACAGCCGCACTGCGCCGCTGACTGCGCCCTCCCCGGCGCAAGACCGTCGTTGCGCGACGACGGACCGTCATTGCGCGACGACCGCGTCGCTTAGCCTTGCCGCCCATGTCGTCCACCGTCTACGCCCTGCTGGCCATCGCGCTCTGGGCCACGCTCGCCTCGCTCGGCACTGCGCTATCGCACCTGCCGCCATTTCTCCTGACCGGCTTTGCGCTGATCATCGGCAGCGTGCCGAGCTGGCCACTGGTGCTGCGCGACCGCTCGGCCTGGCGGGTGCCGCCGCGCACGCTGGCGCTGGGCATCTACGGGCTGTTCGGCTTTCACTTCCTGCTGTTCATCGCGCTGCGGCATGCGCCGCCGGTCGAAGCCAACCTCGTCAACTACCTGTGGCCGCTGCTGATGGTGGTGCTGGCGCCGGTGCTGCTGCCGGGCATGTCGCTGCGGCCGCTGCACGTGGTGGCTGCCCTGCTGGGGTTCGCGGGCGCAGCGATCGCGATCCTCGGCGCGCGCAGCGGCGGCGCGGCGGCAACGGGGGCGCAGGAGTACTGGGGCTTCGTGCCGGCGCTGGGCTCGGCCTTCGTCTGGGCGAGCTATTCGCTCTGGACGAAGCGCGTGGCGGCCTTCCCGACCTCGGCGATCGGCCTGTTCGGGCTGGTCTCGGGTGTGCTCTCGCTGGCCTGCCACGCCGTGCTCGAGCCCTCGGTGGCGCTGTCGGGCCGGGACTGGCTGCTGCTCGTGCTCTGCGGCCTCGGCCCGCTGGGCGCGGCCTTCTTCGTATGGGACATCGCACTCAAGCGCGGCGACGCGCGGCAGATCGGCATCCTGAGCTACCTCACGCCGCTGGGCTCGACCGCGCTGCTGCTGCTCGTCACCGGCCGGCCGCTCACCTGGACCATCGCCGTGGCGGCCTGGCTCATCGTCTCGGCGGCGGTCATGGGCACGCGCGCGCGCTGACTTGCGCAGAATCAGGCTGTATCCGACGGCTCGGCGTCTTCTTTTCTGGCTAGAGTGGAGGCTCAGGAATAAAGGAGCCAACCCACATGGACGACAAGAACAGGGATTTCGAGATCACGCCCAAGCTGGTGTTCGACCTGAACCTGGCGCTGTACCTCGACCTGGTGGCCGCGCTGGAGGGCGCGGGCGCCGTCACCTACCGCCAGATGGCGGCCCGGGTGCTCAACATCAGCATGGACGCGCGCGGCGACGGCGACACCGGCCTGTCGACAGTGCTCGAAGGCATCGCCAGGGGTTTTGCAGGCCATGGCGACGGCATGTCGATCGAACTGCTGAAGGCCGCGCGGGGCCTTCGCGAAGACGAGGCGATGGGCGACATTCCCATGCGGCCCGACGAAAGCTGAAAAAGCGCTTTTTGCTTCTTTTTCAGGCTTGCGCCACCTGCAGCACCAGCTTGCCGAAGTTTTCTCCGGCAAAGAGCTTGTTGAGCGACTCGGGGAAGGTGTCCAGGCCCTTCACGATGTCTTCCTTGCTCTTCATGCGCCCGTCTTTCAGGTAGCCGGCCATCTCGGCGATGGCGATGTGATAGCGGTCGGCGTAGTCGAACACCACGATGCCTTCCATGCGCGCGCGGTTCACCAGCAGGCTCAGGTAGTTCTTGGGGCCGGCCGCGGGCATGCTGTTGGCGTTGTTGTACTGGCTGATGGCGCCGCAGATGATGATGCGGGCCTTGCGCGCGAGCCGCGCCAGCACCATGTCGAGGATCTCGCCGCCGACGTTGTCGAAGTAGATGTCCACGCCCTTCGGGCAGTGGGTCTTGAGGCCTTCGCGCACCGCGCCTGCGCCGGCCTTGTAGTCGATGCAGGCGTCGAAGCCCAGCTCCTTCACCACCCAGTCGCACTTGGCGGCGCCGCCGGCGATGCCGACCACGCGGCAGCCCTTGATCTTGGCCAGCTGGCCCACGGTCTGGCCCACGGCGCCGGCCGCGCCGGAAACCACCACCGTCTCGCCGGCCTTGGGCATGCCCACGTCCATCAGGCCGAAGTAGCCGGTCATGCCGGGCATGCCCAGCACGTTGAGCCACTGGGTGATGGTGCCCACGCGCAGGTCGATCTTGACCAGGCCGTTGCGCTTGACCTGGTCTTCGGGGATGAGGATGTATTCCTGCACGCCCAGCGTGCCGTAGACGGTGTCGCCCACCGCGAACTGCGGGTTCTTGGAGGCAATGACGCGGCCGACGCCGCCGGCGCGCATCACTTCGTCGATGCCCACGGGCGGGATGTAGCTCTTGGCGTCGTTGAGCCAGCCGCGCATGGCGGGGTCGAGCGACAGCGACAGCGTCTTGACCAGCACGCCGCCCTCGGCCGGCTCGCCGACGGGCTCGGTGGTGAATTTCCAGTTCTCGCGGGTGGCCGTGCCCTCGGGGCGTTTGGCGAGGCGAACCTGGTGGTTGGTGAGTGAGCTGCTCATGGTGTCTCCTTGACCTTGAATGCCGGACGCTGGCACGGAGGCGCATCGTAGCCGTGGCCTGCGGGCGGGCTGGTAGCGCAGGTGACAGCGCCCGCCGAGCCGCCTTGCCTCAGGCCAGCCTGACGATGATCTGCAGCCCCGGCCCGGCGTTGCGCACCGTCAGCTCGCCGCCGTGCGCCTCGGCGATCAGCCGGCACAGGTACATGCCGAGGCCGACGCCGCCGGTGGCGCGCGCCCGCGCGCCGTCGGTGCGGTAGAAGGGCTCGGTCAGCCGTTCGAGTTGCTCGTCGTCCACGCCAGGGCCGTGGTCGCGCACCTCGATCTCGATGCCCTGCTTCCTGCCGTCGAGCACCGCGCGCAGCGACACGCACGGCGGCCGCGGCGCGTCGGCGCTGTAGCGCAGGGCGTTGTCCAGCAGGTTGCGCACCAGCAGGCGGATGCGCATGCGGTCGACGGCATGCGGCGGCAGGCCTTCGGCCAGGTCGAGGTGCACGTTCTGCGCACCGGGCATCTCGGCCACGATCTCGCGGATCAGTGCCGCCAGGTCGACCGGTTCGCGCTGCAGCGCCACGTGCGGGCTCGCGAGGCGTTCGCTTTCGAGCAGGTCGCTGATGAGGTCGCGCATCTCGTTGAGGTCGCGCAGCAGCGCCTCGCGCTCGGCCTGGCCTTCGGGCGTGATCGGCAGCAGCTCGGCATTGAGCCGGGCGCGCGTGAGCGGCGAGCGCAGTTCGTGGCTCAGGGCGAGCAGCAGACCGCGCTTGGCGTCGAGCATGGCCTGGATGTCGTCGGCCATGGTGTTGATGCGTTCGGCAAGGTCGCCGAGGTCATCGTTGCGGCGCACCGGAATGGGCTGCGTGAACTCGCCACGGCCGAAGCGCTGCGCGCCTTCGCGAATGTCGATCAACGGCCGCAGCAACCGGCTCACGTAGGCATAGCCCAGCAGCACGCACGACAGCAGCACGCCGAGCGTGGCCCAGCCGGTGGCACGCGGCGCCAGTTGCCAGAGCTTGGGCGCCCAGCCGAAGATCACGCGGTGGCCGTCTGCAGTGGGGCGGATGAACCACTTGTCGCCGCCGAACACGTCTTCGCGGTCGTGCATCCAGCCGCCGGGGCTGTTCGCGCCGCCAGGGTTGGAATCCCAGTTGACCTTGGGGCCGACGATGCGGATGGTGATGGGCAGCCGGGCCACCAGCGCCTGTGCGCGCGCCACGTCGGGCGGCGTGCCGATCTCCGAGACCAGGCGGTCGGCGTAGTCGGTCAGCATCGGCTTGGCGGCTTCGGCCCAGCCGGTGGAAAAGGCCTTCTTCATGCCGCCCATGAACACCGCCGCCATCACCATGGCCAGCACCACGAACATCAGCACCAGCCGCACACGCAGCGAGCGGCGCCAGCGGCGCTTGCCCTGCACCTTCTCGTTCCAGCGCGCATGCCACTTCGCGTGCCAGTCCTCGCGCGATTGCTCGTCGCGGCACTCCTCGCCGCGCCACCTCATCCTGCGGGATTCCCGACGGCCGAGACTCATTGAAATACCTTCGCGCTTCGCGCTGCGGTGCGAGCTTGCTTGGGGCGGCCCGGCGCTGCGCTCATGCAGGTTCGCTTCGTGCCACGGCCAGCGCGTAACCGGCGTTGCGCAGCGTCTTGATGCAGTCCAGCGGCTCGAGCTTCTTGCGCAGGCGGCTCACCACGATGTCGACCGCGCGGGTGTAGAGCTCGGCCTCGTGACCGCGCAGGCGGTTGAGGATGTCGTCGCGGCTGAACACCTTGCCGGGTTCGGCGGCCAGCAGCGCCAGCAGTTCGAACTCGGTGCCCGTGAGCTCCACGCGCTCGCCGTGGCGCAGCACCTGGCGCCGGTCGAGGTCGATCGACAGGCCGTCGAACACGCGGTGCTGCGTGCCGTTGATCACCGCCTGCGGCACGCTGCGCTGGCGGCGCAGGATGGTCTGCACGCGCGCCACCAGCTCGCGCGGCTCGAAGGGCTTGGGCACGTAGTCGTCGGCGCCGAGCTCGAGGCCGACCACGCGGTCCATCACTTCGCCGCGGGCAGTGAGCATGACGATGGGAATGTCGCTTTCCTTGCGGATCTCGCGGCACAGCGCGAAGCCGTCCATCTCGGGCAGCATGACGTCGAGGATGGCCGCGTCGTAGGTGCCGGCACGCAGCTTGGCGAGGCCTTCGCTCGGGCGCACGGCGCTCTCGAGCGTGCAGCCGAAGCGTGCGAAGTAGGTGGTCAGCGGCGCGGCGAGGTGTTCGTCGTCGTCGATCAGCAGGATGCGCGGCATGGCGGGATTGTGCCTCCTGGCAAGGAAATGGCGGATGACCTCGCTGACCATCAAACCTGCCGGCATCGCACCGCCCAGGTCAGACCCGTCACGAGGAGTGAGAGCAAAAGCGCGTGGTAGACCACGTCGGGCACGGTGCGCGGACCGATGCCCGCCACGATGGTGCCGAGCCCGACCAGCGTGCCCAGCAACGCGAAGCCCTGGCCGAAGATGGCGGCGCGGCGCGCGTCCTCGGGGCGCAGCCAGGTCTCGACCGTGGCGAGCACCAGCACGGTGGCGATCACCGCTTCGGCGATGCGGGCGTGCCCATGCGCATAGCCCGGCACGATGCGACCGGCGTGCACCATCGATGCGAGGCCGAGCGCGAGCGCCTCGGTCAGCATCCATGCGCGTGCGGCCTGCGGGCGCATGACGGGGACTGTGCCGCGTTCGCTCACCATGGATCGGCCTTTCCGATGCGGCCCAGGTGCGTGGCGGCAAAGCCCGCCGCGTACTTGAGCCCGTAGCCGAGCGCGCGGTCGAAGCCGATATGGACCAGCCAGATCAGGCTGCCGGCCACCGCCCACGGCATGGCCGCAAGCACGCCGAGCGCCAGCAGCAGCACCGGACCGACGTACGAATGCGCCGCGTTGTAAAGAGCCGCCCCCACGCGCGGCCCCGCGAGGTAGCCCAGCAGCGAGAGATCGGGCGCGAGGAGCCAGAGCGCGAACACGCCCCAGCCCGCGCCGAACTGGGCATAGGCAGCGAGTGCCACGCCGAGCACCACCGCGCCTTCGACCCGCAGCAGCGCACGCACCCCGCCGGCTGCCGCTGCCTGTTCGGAAGATACGGTGGAGCCGGCTTCGCCGGTCCACTGCTGCCGCCCCCGGAGAGGGGGAAGGCGAAGCGACACGAAGTGCGCAAAGCCTGGGGTTGAGTGGAGCCTATCCACGATGGCTCCAGCGGCGCCCACCTCGGTCCATGAAGTCGCGCACCTTCTGCTGCTGCGCGGCATTCAGGTTGTCGTAGAAGTCGGCAGCGGCGGCAATGATCTCGGGGCTGCCGTTGCGCACTGCGGCGGTCTTCTCTTCGACCAGGCGCGTGGCGCCAGCCTGGTCGAGCTTGTTGCCCGCGAACAGCGCCTTGAACTGCGAGCGTGGGTCGCCCGAGCCGCCGGCGCCGCGCATGGCTTCGCGCTGCGCCTGCAGCTTCTCGGCCAGCACGGTGAGCTTCTGCTTCTGGTTGGCATCGAGCTCGAGCTTGCTGCCCACGCGCTCGATCATCTTCGCGCGGAACTCGGCGCTGTCGCCACCGCCCCAGCCGTGCCGTTGACCGGCACAGCCGGCGATGCTGCCGGCAACCATCGCGGCGCCCGCAAAACCGAAGAGAGTTCGTTTGATCCAGTACTTCATGGTGATTCCTTGTGTTGTCTGTGAGGAGGAAGCTCCATGGTGCGATCTGCACCGGGCCAAGTCCTCTCGCTGCGGTTGCGGCGTGTTTCGTTTTATTGCGACGCGCGTGGAGGCGAACCAGACGGCTTACAGGCGGCTGCTCTTGGCGTTGGCAGCCGAGGCGCGCGCGTCGACGGGGTTCTGCATCGTCGAGATGACCTGGCTGTTCACGCGCGAGCTGGCCGACACGTTCTGGTCGGGCGCAGCGGTGGCGCGCACGGCTTCGGCGACGATGCGACCGCGCTCGGTCGACACAGCCATGGTCTCGGCACCGCGCGAACCGCGCACCACGTTCTGGTTGGGTGCCGATGCAGTGCTCACGGCTTCGGCGCTGACGTCGGCGCGGCTCTTGGCCGACACGGCGGGCTGTACGCCCTCGTAGCTTTCAGCCTTTGCGCCGGCTGCTGCGAGCATGGCGAACGAGCCGACGGCGATGATCTGGGTCAGGGAGAGAGATTTCATGATGCAGGCCTTTCTTTCAGGGTTGGAAGAGGAGGCCTGATCGTGCTTGCGGGGTTCCCGCAAGTCCTTTCGCCGCAGTTTCGGCGTGTATCGTTTCTTTTCACCCACCCGCAAGGGTGAGTGAAAAGTACGCTCAACCCGCCATCACGGTGGCAGGGTCGTCGGACTCGAGCACGCTCTTGGCCCATGCCTCGAGCTTGCTGGTGTCGGCGCGCAGCACTTCCTGCTTGACCGCAAGAATGCGCGAGGGGTGCATCGAGAAGCTGCGCAGGCCCAGGCCCAGCAGCAGGCGCGTGAAGGCCACGTCACCGGCCATCTCGCCGCACACGGCCACGCCCTTGCCCTGGCGGCGGCACTCGGCGATGGTGTCGGCCACGAGGCGCAGCACCGCCGGGTGCGCAGGGTCGTAGAGGTGCGCCACCGATTCGTCGGCGCGGTCGATGGCCAGCGTGTACTGGATCAGGTCGTTCGTGCCGATCGACAGGAAATCGAAGTGCTTCAGGAAGATGCGCAGCGTGAGCGCAGCCGCGGGAATCTCGATCATGGCGCCGAGCTTCACCGGGCCATGCACCGCGCCGCGGTTGTCGAGCTCGGTGCGCGCGAAGTCGATCAGCGACAGCGTCTGGCGGATCTCGCTCGCGTGCGCGAGCATGGGGATCAGCAGGTGGATCTCGCCGTGCGCCGCCGCGCGCAGGATGGCGCGCAGCTGCGTGAGGAACATCGCCGGGTCAGCCAGGCTCCAGCGAATGGCGCGCAGGCCGAGCGCGGGGTTCAGGTGCTCCTGCTTGTTGGCCGACTTGCTGTCGAGCGGCTTGTCTGCCCCCACGTCGATGGTGCGGATGGTGACGGGCATGCCCTGCATGCCCTCGACCGCGCGCTTGTAGGCCTGGTACTGCTCTTCTTCGTCGGGCAGGCGGGTCTGGCGCGTGGTCGACTCGCGGCCCATGAAGAGGAATTCGCTGCGGAACAGGCCCACGCCCACGGCGCCGGCCTTGACGGCGCCCACGGTGTCTTCGGGCATCTCGATGTTGGCGAGCAGCTCGACGCGCTGGCCGTCGAGAGTGATGGCCGGCTTGTGGCGCAGCCGCGCGAGCCGGCCGCGTTCGAGATCGCCCTGGCGCTGCTTGAAGCCGTACTCGGCCAGGATGATCGGCGACGGGTCGACGATCACCACGCCGGCGTCGCCGTCGATGATGACCCAGTCGTCCTGGCGCACCAGCTGGCTCGCGGTGCGCGCGCCGACCACGGCCGGGATGTCCATGCTGCGCGCGACGATGGCAGTGTGCGAGGTGCGCCCGCCGACGTCGGTGACGAAGCCGGCGAACACGCTCTTCTTGAACTGCAGCATGTCGGCCGGCGAGAGGTCGTGCGCGATGAGCACCAGCGGCACGTCGATGCCGTCGCCCGCGGTGGGGTCGTCGTTGTCGTCGTCCGAGGCGGCGGCGCGCTTGCGGCGCGGCGGGCTCGGTGCCAGCACGGCGGCCGTGCCCTTCATGCGGTGCAGCAGGCGCTCGACCACCTGTTCGAGGTCGGCCTTGCGCTCGCGCAGGTACTCGTCCTCCATCTCGTCGAACTGGCGCGCGATGATTTCGAGCTGCGTGGTCAGCGCCCATTCGGCGTTGTAGAGCCGCTCGCTGATCCAGTGCTTGACGCCGCCGCTCAAGGCCTCGTCCTGCAGCAGCATCTGGTGCACTTCGAGCAGCGCCGCGAGTTCGTGCGGCGCGTCGTTGGGGCCCATCAGCGCGACGTTGGCCTGCAGCTTGGCGAGCTCGTCGGCCACCGCGTTGCGCGCGGTGCGCACACGGTCGATCTCGGTCTCGATCTCTTCGGGCTTGATGAAGTAGTGGGCCACGTCGATGCGGCTCGACACCACCATCACTGCGCGCCCGATGGCAATGCCACGGGCGACAGGGAGGCCGTGGACTGCGAAGGTCATGGGACGGTCCTTACTCGCCTTCGCCGAACTTGTCGTCCATGAGCTGGACGATGGCGTTCATCGCTTCTTCTTCCTGCGCACCGTTGGTCTCGAGCTCGACGGTCGAGCCGATGCCGGCGGCCAGCATCATCACGCCCATGATGCTCTTGGCATTGATGCGACGGTCGCCGCGGGAGAGCCACACCTCGCAGGGAAAGCTGCCTGCGAGCTTGGTCAGCTTGGCCGATGCGCGTGCGTGCAGGCCCAGCTTATTGCTGATGGTCACGGATTTCTTGATCACTGTGCTTTCTTTTCGCCTGATTCTGGGGAGCCGCCACCGCCACCTGCATGACGCCCGCGGTGCCGCCCGCGAGGGCGCGCTGCACCAGCGTCTCCAGAGGCTCATGCCGGTAGGTGACGGCGCGCAGCAGCATCGGAAGATTGACCCCCGCCACCAGCCGCGACCGGACGCCGTCCACCAGCTTCTGCGCCACGTTGCAGGGCGTGGCGCCGAACACGTCTGCCAGCACCAGCACCTGCGAGCGCGGCGTGTGCAGCTGCTGCGCAAGGGTGATGCGCGCGGCCGCCAGCGTTTCTTCGGGCGACACGTTGGGCAGCACGTCGAGCGCGACGATGGCCTGCTCGCAATCGGGAAACACATGCAGCGCACACTGCCGCAGCGCGTGTGCGAACGGTGAGTGGGCGATGATGAGGATGCTGTTCATGCGGGACGGAGGACGACTCGTCGATTATGCGGGGGCGCCCAGGGGAAGTAGATATACGACATAACGCAGCAGCCCCGAAAAACAGACAACGCCGCGCGAAATGAGACAGCCGTGTGTCCACACCTGTCGCGGGAGGCACTATCAAAACAATAGCGAATGGTGCGATCGTTCACGGAAGCCGCAGGCCCTCGAAGAATGTCTTCGACGCTTCGGCCGAGGAAGGCTCGCCCAGCACGGTGGCTTGGTAAAGCGCCACAGTGCCGTCTTTTTGCGACTGGGCGAACCAGAGCACCTGTACCGGCGCGGCGCCCTGCTGCTTTGGCTGGGCATCGAGCCGCAACGGGGCGGGTGTGGCGGTCGCGCGCTGCACGCTGGCGGGGGCTTGCGTCATCTGCTGCGCTTCTCCCAGCTGGCCGCGCGTGGCAGCGCGCCATGCGTTGAGCCAGGCCTCGGCCTGTTCGGGGCCTTTGGCGGAGGCATGCGCGATGGCGAAGGTCGCGCCGCCGGCTTCGCAACCCGCCATGTCGACCTGCACCGATTCGGCGCCCAGCGGCAGGGCACGGCTTGCGCGGTCTGGCTTGCAGGGCAGCAGCGCGATCAGGCCCGATTCGGCGACCGGCACTTCGCGCCAGTTGAAAGTGGGGCTGCAGGCTGCGAGCAGGGCTGCCGCGGCCAGCGCCAGCCAGGAAGAAGAGAAAGCGGGCGACGACGGCATGGGGCAGCGATTATCGAACCGCGCGAGGGCCGCCAGCACGATCCGGCACGCGGAACTAAAATCGCGCCGCCCTTCTCTTGCTTGAAGCCATGAAAAAATACATCGCCGCTGCCGCCGTCGTCATCGCATTGGCCACCGGCGTGGGCGTGTACCTCGGCTCCGGCGCCACTGCCGCGCCGGCCTCGACCTTCGTGCTGCTCGACGGCACGCAAAAGAGCACGGCGGACCTGAAGGGCAAGGTCACTCTGGTCAACTTCTGGGCCACAAGCTGCGTGACCTGCGTCGGCGAGATGCCCAAGGTCATCGCCACCTACGACAAATACAAGGCGCAGGGCTACGACACCCTGGCCGTGGCCATGAGCTACGACCCGCCGAGCTACGTCGTCAATTTCGCCCAGACGCGCAAGCTGCCGTTCAAGGTGGCGATCGACAACACCGGCAGCGTGGCGCAGGCCTGGGGCGACGTGAAGCTCACGCCGACCACCTACCTGGTCAACAAGCGCGGCGAGATCGTGAAGCGCTATGTGGGCGAGCCGGACTTCGCCGAACTGCACAAATTGATCGAAAAGCTGCTGGCCGAAGCCTGATCTCCGGTCTTCCCAACGAAAAGGCGCTCCGAAAGAGCGCCTTTTGTTTTTGCGATGCGGCTTGCTTATTGGTTGCGGAAGCTGTCGTGGCAGGCCTTGCAGCTTGCGGCGGTCGGGCCGAACTGGGCCTTGAGCGCGTCGAGGTTGCCGGCCTTGGCAGCGGTCACCAGCTTGCCGGTTTCTTCCATCAGCTTCTGCTGGCGCTCCTTGAACTTGGCGTCTTCCTTCCAGACTTCGGGCTTGGCCTTGCCGCCCTCGGTGCCGGCACCAAAGCTGGCCCAGGGCAGCTTCGCCATGTCGGCGACCACTTCGGCATTGGCCGCGGCAACGCTGGCGTCGTAGGGCGCACGGCCGTTGGCCATGGCGCCGAGGCGAGCGAAATGCTGGCTCATCACGAACAGCGCGCTCTGGCGGTACTTGATGGAGTCCTCGGGCTTGGCAAACTGGGCCGCGGCGGGAAGAGACATGGCAGCGCAGGCGGCTGCAAGGGCGAACGAAGCTAGTCTGGTCATCGTGGGTCCTCGTTGTGGGGAAAGCGCCGTCGAATGCGGCACTGCCGGCGAGTGTAGGGGCGGCCCGTGTCCCGCGCATAGCAACAACCCGAAGCAGACTGGGGCCCGGACTTTGCTAATCTGCGCCTTCCGCAGCATTGCGCCCCCCTTGGCGCCTTCTTCGATGACCGACTCCTCCGTGGCCGCCTTTCGCGCGGCCTCCGGCCCCGGTGCCCGCACGCGGGTCTGGGACCTGCCGACGCGCCTTTTCCACTGGGCGCTGGCCATCGCCGTCATCGGCATGATCGGCACCGGCCTGGGCGGCGTCATGGAATGGCACTTCCGCCTTGGGTACACGGTGCTTTCGCTGCTGCTGTTCCGGCTGCTCTGGGGTTTCGTCGGCGGCCGCTGGTCGCGCTTCGCGGCTTTCGTCTACGGGCCGGGGTCTGTCGTGGCGTACCTGCGCGGACGGGCGCATCCGGACCATCTGATCGGGCACACGCCGCTGGGCGCGCTGTCAGTGTTTGCGGTGCTGGCGATCCTGGCGCTGCAGGTCGCTACCGGGCTGATGGCGGACGACGAAATCTCGGCGTCCGGGCCGCTCACTCGTTTCGTCTCGGGCGAGGTCGTGAGCCTGGCCACGGGCTGGCACAAGGCGCAGGGCAAGTGGGCCGTGATTGCGCTCGTGAGCCTGCATGTGCTGGCGGTGTTGTTCTACGTGCTCGTCAAGCGGCATCGCCTGGTGCGGCCGATGGTGACGGGCGACAAGCTGGTTTCCGCAGAGAGCGGGCAGGTAGCGCCGAGCCGCGACGACGCGGCCTCGCGCTGGCTTGCGCTGGTGTTGTTCGCGCTGTGCGCGGGCGTGGCTTATTGGGTTTCTTCGTTGCGCGTATGAGCTTCTCTGTGTCACGCCCCCTGCCGCTGTCGGCGATGCCGGCTGTCGTGTTGCTCACGCCCGAGGAGGCGCACGAGATCGAGGCCGCGCGCGCGATCTTCAGCGACTATGCGGGCTCGCTGGGCATCGATCTGGACTTTCAGGATTTCGACAGCGAACTGGCGCAGTTGCCCGGCGAATACGCCGAGCCGCGCGGCACGCTGTTGCTGGCGCTGGTCGATCCGGTCAATGTGTCGGAAGACGCCGGGCGCCAGGCGCCGACGCTGCAGCGCGCCGACGGCACGCTGGCGCATGTGGCGGGGTGCTGCGCGCTGCGGCCGCTCGACAGCGCGGACTACGCGAACGCCGCGGAAATGAAGCGCCTGTACGTACGCCCCGGGTTCCGCGGCCTTGGCCTGGGCCGTCAACTGGCCGAGGCGATCATCGATGCCGCACGCAGCGCGGGATACGGCTGCGTGCTGCTCGACACTCTCGACGACATGGAGTCGGCGCGGGCCCTCTACGAAGACCTGGGCTTCGCGGAGGTACCGCCCTACTATCACAACCCCGTCGCCGGGGCCCACTACCTCAAAGTGGATCTCTGAGATCTCTGACCGGAGCGGCCGATCAGCCGCGGGCCTGGGCCAGCAGGGTGTCGGCGTCGCTGACTTCGAACTTGCCCGGTGCCTCGACGTTCAGCGTCGCGACCTTGCCGTCCTTCACGAGCATCGAATAGCGGTTGCTGCGAAGGCCCATGCCACGCCCGGTCAGGTCGAGCGTGAGGCCGGTGGCCTTGGCGAAATCGGCGCTGCCATCGGCCAGCATGCGCACCTTGGCGCCGGTCTTCTGGTCGCGCGCCCAGGCGCCCATCACGAAGGCGTCGTTCACGCTCACGCACCAGATCTCGTCCACGCCGGCGGCCTTGAAGTCGTCGAAGTGCTGCACGTAGCCCGGCACATGCTTGGCCGAGCAGGTGGGCGTGAAGGCACCGGGCAACGCGAACAGCGCGATGGTCTTGCCCGCCGAAGCCTTGCTCACGTCCACGGCGTTCGGGCCGATGCTGCAGCCTTCGCCCTCGACCTCGGAATATTCCTGCAGGGTGGCCGAAGGAAGGGTGTCGCCGACTTTGATCATTGAATGTGCTCCTGAAAAAGAAAAACGGCCCACATTGTGGGCCGTTTCTAGATGGGCTGTATCGAGCCGGGGATGATCAGACCAGAACGGCCTTCTCGACCAGACGGGTCACGACCCAGTTCTTGGTCTTCGAGATCGGACGGCTTTCCGTGATCTCGATGGTGTCGCCCAGCTTGTACTCGCCCTTTTCGTCATGGGCGTGGTACTTGCTCGTCTTGGCCACGATCTTGCCGTAGAGCTCGTGCTTCACACGGCGCTCGACCAGCACGGTCACGGTCTTGGCACGCTTGTCGCTGACCACCTTGCCGATCAAGGTGCGCTTGAGGGATTTTTTAGCTTCCGTCATGTTCACTCCTTACTTGGCGGCGGGGGTTTCTTGCTGCTTCTGAGCAAGAATGGTCTTGGCGCGTGCGATGTCGCGACGCGTAACGCGCAGCGTCGAGGTGTTCGACAGCTGTTGCGTGGCTTTCTGCATGCGCAGGCCGAAATGGGCCTTCTGCAGATCCTTGATTTCGGCTTGCAGGCCCGCGACGTCCTTCGTGCGCAGGGTTGCGGCCTTCGTCACCTTGGCCGGAGCCGCGGTTTCTTTTTTCTTACGTGTTGCCATGGATGTTCTCCTCTCAGGCGCCGAGCTGGCGAGCGACGAACGTCGTACGCAGCGGAAGCTTGGCGGCGGCCAGGCGGAACGCTTCGCGGGCGAGTTCTTCGGGCACGCCGACGATCTCGAACACGATCTTGCCAGGCTGGATTTCAGCGACGTAGTACTCGGGGTTGCCCTTACCGTTACCCATCCGCACTTCAGCGGGCTTGGTAGAGATTGGCTTGTCCGGGAACACGCGGATCCAGATACGGCCACCGCGCTTCACGTGACGCGAAATCGCGCGACGAGCGGCTTCGATCTGGCGCGCCGTGAGGCGGCCGCGGTCGGTGCATTTGAGACCGAAGTCACCGAACGCAACCGAGTTACCCGTGGTTGCGATGCCGGTGTTGCGGCCCTTTTGTTCCTTGCGGAACTTTCTGCGTGCAGGTTGCAGCATGTTTTGTTACTCCGTGAGGGCCCCAGGCACTTGCGTGCCCGGGAGCGACCGATTACTCGGTCTTGGCACCGTCCGCTGCTGCAGCGGGCGCGGCTTTGCGGACGCGCTTAACGGCGGGTTTCGAGTCTGCACCGGCACCGCCGGTTGCTTCTGCGGGCTTGTCGCTGCCATCGGCCGGGGCGGTGTTGCCACCGATCGGGCCACGGGCACCGGCGCGCGGGCCGGGACCACGACGGTCGCTGCCCGGACGGTCGCCACCAGGGCGGCCATCACGGCGCGGACCGCGCGGACGACGTTCTTCTTCAGGACGCGGCGTTTCGACGGCCGGCAGGTCGTTACGACCCAGCGTGTCGCCCTTGTAGACCCAGACCTTGACGCCGATGACGCCGTAGGTGGTCTTGGCTTCCGAGGTGCCGTAGTCGATGTCGGCGCGCAGGGTGTGAAGCGGCACGCGGCCTTCGCGGTACCACTCGGTACGTGCGATTTCGATGCCGTTCAGGCGGCCAGCCGACATGATCTTGATGCCCAGGGCACCCAGACGCATGGCGTTTTGCATGGCGCGCTTCATGGCGCGGCGGAACATGATCCGCTTTTCGAGCTGCTGCGTGATGCTGTCGGCGATCAGCTGCGCATCGATTTCGGGCTTGCGCACTTCTTCGATGTTGACCGCAACCGGCACGCCGAGCTGCTTGCCCAGTTCGCGCTTGAGGTTCTCGATGTCTTCGCCCTTCTTGCCGATCACGACGCCCGGACGTGCCGAGTAGATCGTGATGCGTGCGTTCTTGGCGGGACGCTCGATCATGACGCGCGAGACCGAAGCGTTCTTCAGCTTCTTCTTCAGGTATTCGCGAACCTTGATGTCTTCGGCCAGCATGCCCGCGAAATCGCGGTCGCTTGCGTACCAACGGCTGGACCAGTTACGGGTGACCGCAAGGCGGAACCCGGTTGGGTGGATTTTCTGTCCCATATTTCTTCCAGGCCTTCTTAGTTGCCAACCGTCACGTACACATGGCACGTGGGCTTGCTGATGCGATTGCCGCGACCCTTGGCCCGCGCCGTGAAGCGCTTGAGCGTTGCACCTTGCTCGACGTAGATGGTCTTGACCTTCAGCTCGTCGATGTCGGCACCGTCGTTGTGCTCGGCGTTGGCAATTGCCGACTCGAGCACCTTCTTGATGATCACAGCGGCCTTTTTCTGCGTGAACTGCAGAACGTTGAGCGCTTGATCGACCTTCTTGCCGCGGATGAGATCCGCGACCAGACGGCCCTTGTCGACCGACAGGCGGACACCGCGGAGGACTGCACGTGTTTCAGACATGGTCGTTCCTTACTTCTTCTGGACTTTTTTGTCCGCGGGGTGCCCCTTGAACGTGCGCGTGAGCGCAAATTCGCCGAGCTTGTGGCCGACCATCTGGTCGGTGATGTACACGGGCACGTGTTGCTTGCCGTTGTGCACAGCGATGGTCAGACCGATGAATTCGGGCAGGACCATCGAGCGGCGCGACCAGGTCTTGATCGGCTTCTTGTCCTTGGTCGTCACGGCCTTGTCGGCCTTGGCCACGAGGTGGTGGTCGACGAAAGGACCCTTTTTGAGAGAGCGAGTCATTGGCTATCCCTTACTTCTTGCGACGCGACACGATGAAGACCTGCGTGCGCTTGTTGTTACGGGTGCGATAGCCCTTGGTCAGATTGCCCCATGGGTCGACAGGATGGCGGCCTTCGCCAGTCTTGCCTTCGCCGCCACCGTGCGGGTGGTCGACCGGGTTCATCACGACGCCGCGAACGGTCGGGCGAATACCCTTCCAGCGCTTGGCGCCTGCCTTGCCGAGTTGGCGCAGGCTGTGCTCTTCGTTGGCAACTTCGCCGATCGTCGCGCGGCACTCGATGTGAATGCGGCGGACTTCGCCCGAACGCATGCGGACCTGGGCGTAAACGCCTTCACGGGCCAGCAGCGTGGCCGACGTACCAGCCGAACGTGCGATCTGCGCGCCCTTGCCGGGTTGCAGTTCGATGCAGTGGATCGTCGAGCCGACCGGGATGTTGCGGATCGGCAGGGTGTTGCCGGCGCGGATCGGGGCTTCGGCGCCCGACAGCAGCGTTGCACCAGCCTCAAGACCGCGCGGGGCGATGATGTAGCGGCGCTCGCCGTCGGCGTAGCAGACCAGAGCGATGTGGGCGGTGCGGTTCGGGTCGTACTCGATGCGTTCGACCTTGGCCGGGATGCCGTCCTTGTTGCGCACGAAGTCGACAACGCGGTAGTGGTGCTTGGAACCACCGCCACGGTGACGGATCGTGATGTGACCGTTGTTGTTACGGCCGGCCTTCTGGAACTGGGGTTCCAGCAGGGCTGCGTGAGGAGCACCCTTGAACAGGTGGTCACGCGAGATCTTCACCGCGCCGCGTTGGCCCGGCGAAGTGGGTTTCATCTTGATGACGGCCATGATTAAGCGCCTTCCCCGACGAGGTTGAGCTCTTGACCGGCCTTCAGCGTCACATAGGCCTTGCGAACGTTGTCGCGGCGGCCGATGGACTTGCCAAAGCGCTTGGTCTTGCCCTTGGTGTTGAGCACCGACACGCCCTGGACTTCGACCTTGAACATCAGTTCGACAGCGGCCTTGATCTCGGGCTTGGTGGCGTCTTGCAGCACCTTGAAAGTGACAGCGTTCGACTTCTCGCCGACCATCGTGGCCTTTTCGGACACGATCGGGGCGACCAGCACCGCCATCAGGCGGCCTTCTTCGAACGTACGTTCAGCGGCGGTAGGGTTCACGCGGCTCATGCGAACATCTCCTTGAGCTTGTCGACGGCACCCTTGGTGACCAGCACCTTCTTGTAGTGAACCAGCGACACCGGATCGGCGTAGCGGGGTTCGACCACGAGAACGTTGACCAGATTGCGCGAGGCAAGGTACAGGTTTTCGTCGACTTCTTCGGCGATCACGAGCACGGACTCGAGATTCATCGCCTTGAAACGGGCTGCCAGCGGCTTGGTCTTGGGCGAGTCGACCTTGATCGAATCGACCACGGCCAGACGGCCTTCGCGAGCCAGCTGCGAGAAGATGGACGCCATGCCGGCGCGGTACATCTTCTTGTTGATCTTCTGCGAGAAGTTTTCGTCAGGCATGTTCGGGAAAATCCGGCCACCCCCGCGCCACAGCGGCGAGGACGTCATACCGGCACGGGCGCGGCCCGTTCCCTTTTGCTTGAAAGGCTTCTTGGTCGAGTGCTTGACCTGTTCGCGGTCCTTCTGGGCGCGCGTGCCTTGGCGTGCGTTGGCCTGGAATGCAACGACGATCTGGTGAACCAGGTCTTCGTTGTAGTCACGGCCGAACACGGTCTCGGGGGCGTCGTACTTCGACGCGGCCTGGCCTTGTTCGTTCAGGAGTTCGAGTTCCATTACTTCGCTCCTTGGGCCGCTTGCGGCTTGGCCTTGACGGCGGGACGCACGGTGACGAAGCCACCCTTCGAACCCGGAATCGCGCCCTTGATGAGCAGCAGTTGACGTGCTTCGTCGATGCGGAACACGTCGAGGTTTTGCGTCGTGCGGGTGACGTCGCCGAGGTGGCCCGTCATGCGCTTGCCGGGGAACACGCGACCGGGGTCTTGTGCCATACCGATCGAGCCGGGAACGTTGTGCGAACGGCTGTTACCGTGCGACGCGCGTTGCGAGCTCATGTTGTGACGCTTGATCGTGCCAGCGTAGCCCTTGCCGATGGAAGTGCCCTGCACGTCCACCTTCTGGCCCACGGAGAAGACGCTCGTCACTGCGATCACGCCGCCAGCCTTGTGCTGACCAGCGGTATCGGCGGTAACGCGGAATTCCTGGATGATTTCGCCTGCTTCGACACCTGCCTTGGCGAGGTGGCCGGCTTCGGGCTTGGTCACGCGCGATGCTTTGCGCGAACCGAACGTCACCTGCAGGGCGACGTAGCCATCGGTCTCTTGGGACTTGATCTGGGTCACACGGTTGTTGGACACATCCACCACCGTGACAGGAACTGCGTCCCCGTCATCGGTGAAGAGACGCATCATCCCCACCTTGCGGCCCAGCAACCCGAGGGAGTTGCTCAGACTCATTTGTTTTCTCCAAAAATGGAAACTCCCTACGCCGCTGCCACTTCAATTGGCGACAGCGTTTGCCGGGCTTCCCCGACAGCGTAAGAAGGTTGATAAATCTCTGCCAGAACAGCACCCAATGCAGACGCAGCAAGGGCAGAGCCAGCGATTATAGCCCGCGATGCGGGCTCTGCGCAAGCACTGCAGTTGCGGCCGCTTTGAGGGCGCCGAAGCCCCGCTTCCGGGGTCTTTCGCAGCTTATTTCGGCTCTTTGGCCGGCAGCGAGATGATTTTTTCGCCTTCCGCGGACGACTTCATCTCGCCCGCAGCCTTCATGGCCGGGGCGGCCGAGCCGGTCTGCACGGGGATGGCGACGATGCTCATGGCGCCGTTCTGCGTGACAAAGACGTTCAGGTAGGCAAGGCCTTCGCGGTCGCTCGTCACCGTGGCGGTGGCGGTCGTACGCTGGCCGGCGGGAAGGGCCAGGCTGCTGCTTGTGGTCAGGGTCAGGCCGGCATCGGTCGTCAGGCGCGCGGTGGCACCCGCCGGATCGCTCACGCCGTCGAACTGCAGAACAACAGAGACCGGCCGGCCGACCTGGGGCGTGCCCTCTACCCTGAACTGGATCACGACACCGGAATCGTTGGGCTTGCGTGCTGCGACCGTCATAGGCGCAGCATTGCGGGACGAGGCTGCGTGCTTCGCGGTGCGGGGCGCCGGCACGCCATCTGCAAAGACCGGCGCCGACGCGGCGGCTAGCGTCAGGCATGCCAAGGCGGCAATCGTCGAACTGGAACGGAGGTTCATGGCGGCCTTCCTCGCTGCTACTGAATGATCACGCCGAAGCAGGTGCTGGTGGCGGAATTGTTGAGATCGTTGACAACCAGAACATAGTCGCCAGCCGACAGGTTGACCGAACTGGTATTTCGGCTCACCACGCCACCCCGATAGATCGCGTAGTTGGGATTAGCGCCCCCCGGCGGGGAGATCGTGAACTGGTAACCACGGTTGGTGGGCGCCGTGAAACGCAGGTACGCGAAGCTTCCGAGCTTGTTTCCGTCACGCTGAGGATCCGCAGCGTTCGTCACACAGGCCGAAGTGGCCGTACCGACCACCGCCTGCTTGTACATCGGCAACGCGATCGACACGCCGCCATCATTGCCCTCCCCCGCGCCGTAGGCATCATTGACCGTGATGCTCTGCCCCGTGAGCAACGCGGCCAGCGTGGATGCACTGCTCTGCGCTGTCGCGTTGAATGCCACGGCGAACGGATGAATCGACGTGACCGGCGCACCGCTCCTGAATAGCGCCCCCGTCATCGTGTCGTGGATCGGCTTGAAACCGACCTGCTGATTCAGATTCCAGAAGATCGACTGAATCGAGGATTCGCGGAACCATCCTCGGTTGGTCGCCGGCCCCTGCGTGAGATCGAGGCTGCCGCCCTGGGCCTGGCCAGGGCCACCCGAATCGACATAGTTGCTGCGCCCCAACGCAATGCCCGACCAGCCGTTGCCCCATCCTTCGGAGAAAGCGAGGCGGCGGTCGATGAGTTCACTCGTGGAGTGCGCGCCGCCCGGCGAATCGTCGCGGCTGAAGGAGGCCTGGTAGTAGTGCCCCCATTCGTGCGCGATCACGGGCGCGTCGAATTCGTCGGTATCCACATCTTCCTTGCCGAGCACGTAGATTTCGGCACCCGAACTCCTTCCGATGAAGAACGTGGTGCCAATCTGGCCCAGCGCGATGCTGCCGCCGGAGTTGGTGTTGTTGACACTCCAGAACACCTTCAGCGACGGAAACGCCGTCGCCGGAGCCACCGACAGCACTTTCTGCATCGCGGTGTAGACCGTGTCCATCACGGCGAACGGCCCGGACACACGCTGGCTGGTGTAGCTCGACCCGCCCCATCCGCTGCCGGCGCGCAGGTCGCGGGTGAGCGCCGCGGTGCCGGTGGAGAATGCCGACGACTGCATGGAATAGATCGCGTTCGACTGCGTGTTGTCACGCACGGTGACGTCCCAACTCGGAAGCGCGCCAGTGCGGGTCAGTTGAGCGCGCACGCGGACAACGACGTTCGCGTTTGACGGAACGCTCGCCGAGTAGGCGCCGTTGTCATCGGTGGAAGTCGTGGCCAGCTGGCTGCCACTGGTGGCATCGAGTACTTCGACAAAAGCACCACGCACTGGTTTGACCGAGATATCGGAATACACGAGGCGGCCACTGGGATTGGGTACCGACTCGTAAGTGGCCGTGCCACTCAGGGCAACTGGCGTCGTCGGAAGCACGGGCAGCAAGGGAATGCCGCCACCGCCTCCTCCCCCACCGCCGCCACATGCGGTCAGCAACGCCGCCGCGATGCAAGCCACCAAACCCGACGCAAAAGAGATGCTTTGTCTCATAGCTGTGCTGCCCTCGTTTCAGCTGTCCGACGCCTCGATGGAGGGAGGCTGTCGTCCGGCGAGGATGCCACATCTGCGCGACATAAAGCACAAAGCCCGCCTGCATTTCTGCAGGCGGGCTTCACAAATAACCGCGACGCGAGGTCGAACGGATTACTGCAGCTTGATCTCGACGTCCACGCCGGCCGGCAGGTCGAGCTTCATCAGCGCGTCCACGGTCTTGTCGGTCGGGTCGACGATGTCCATCAGGCGCTGGTGCGTGCGGATTTCCAGCTGGTCGCGCGACGTCTTGTTGACGTGCGGCGAACGCAGGATGTCGAAACGCTTCATGCGGGTCGGCAGGGGCACGGGACCCTTGACGATCGCGCCGGTGCGCTTGGCGGTGTCGACGATCTCGGCTGCCGACTGGTCGATCAGCTTGTAGTCGAATGCCTTCAGGCGGATGCGGATTTTTTGCTTGGTAGCCATGGTGATTCCTTTGCGTCCGGCTTAGATGTCGAGGATCTTGGCCACGACGCCCGAACCCACGGTACGGCCGCCTTCACGGATGGCGAAGCGCAGGCCTTCTTCCATCGCGATCGGG
>NZ_FOII01000009.1:0-218791 GCF_900111625.1 Variovorax sp. OV084
GGTGAAGTAGGTCATTCAAGCTCTCCTTCGTAGTGGATTTACGAGTCTAGGAAGAGAACTCCGCAGGTCAATCAACCCGCCCGATCACCGATGCTTCTGGCCGACTGTAGCCGGACGCGTTGTCGTCGCGAAGGGCCCTGAGCGGAAGTAGCAGCGACTCAAAAGCAGACGCGCCGCGGGGCTTTTAGATCGGCTCTATCACTTGAGTTGCTATGTAGGGACTATGGTCTCACCTTGGCATTCCGGGCACTCCTCGAATGCCGCACTCCAACGCTCACCCACTTCTCGCTCCATGCAAATGGAGCCTCGGCCGCCGCAGTTGGGGCAGAGCTGAAAGCCAAACTGCGGCGTCTGGTTGCCGCTGCGAACAGCTGCGATGAAGAGCCGACGGCGAATGGCCTCTTTCGTATCAGGCAGGCTCAATGAGTGCTCCTAGCGTGAACAACGTAATAGTCCTGTTGTGGCCGCATTGTGCCGATCGCGCGAGCGCCGCGGGAAGTACTTCGTCCTCGGGTGGCACCCCAAAGCCCTCGTTCGTTAGGCGGGCCGCGAACCCGCAGCCCGCAGACCAGCCACTAACTGCCGGTCTCAAGCGCCCCGCGCCGCGCCTTCTCGCTCATCTGAAACAGCTCCCCCGCCTTGCGAGCCAGTTCAGCCGCAAGCCAAAGCAGGTTGTCCAATCGTCGAGGCCCATCCCCGCTGCACCAGTCGATGTCTTCCCCGTGGCAGACCCACAGTAGAGCTTCGAGTTGAGAGAGGGTGTTTTCGAGAAGATCCGCCGGGTCTTGGGCGTTGTCTTCGGAAGCTACCGGCGTGTGAGGCCGGGCTATAGTCTTAGTAGCCATTTTTGTGCGGTTCCTTTAGGGGGTGTGCACGAACTTGGTTAGACGGCTGGGGTGCTAGTAACACCTTGGCCGTCGCCTTTTGATACCTCGCATTTGCATCGCTGCTTTCGCACCGACAACCTGCCGCGAGGCAAGCAGCCTTCAAACATCTCAGTGGTGGCTTGGTGTGTTGCGCCTTTCTTCTTCCCTTGGTGGGGTATCGAGTGACAGGGGCATCCACTCTAGAGAAGAACTGGGCAAAGCAGCCGCTCAATGCAGCATGAAGTCCCAGCGACCGCCAACAAATGCAGCTTCCGCAGCGGCACTGACCGCTCACGCTGGCGGGGTGCCTTGCGCAGCGAAATAAAGGAGGAGGCCGAAGGCCGGGGGACATTCGCGGAGCAAGGTACCCCGTCGGCGTGAGCGCCCCCCGATGCAATCCAAAAGCTTCAGTCCATCCAGGCCCGCGCCCGCTCCAGATGCTCCCGGCACTCACGCACCATGCGCTCGAGCAGCTCGGCACAAGTCGGAATGTCGTCGATCAGCCCGATGCACTGCCCGGCCGAGACCACGCCGTTGTGCACCTCGCCAGACTCCAGCGCCGCACGGCCCCGCGCACCAGCCACCAGCGGGCGCACGTCCTCGAACTCGCAGCCGCCCGGGCGGTTCTCCGTGGCCACCACCTCTTCGGAGATGGCGTTGCGGAACACGCGCGCCGTGTTGTGCAGGGTGCGGAACATCAGCTTCGTGTCGCGCTCGGTTGCAGCGACCAGCGCTTGCTTGATGTTGTCGTGGATCGGCGCTTCCTTCGTCACGCAGAAGCGCGTGCCCATGTTCACGCCCTCGGCGCCTAGCGCCAGCGCAGCCGCCATGCCGCGCCCGTCGGCAATGCCACCCGACGCGATGATCGGAATGCGCAGCTTGCGCGCCGCCACGGGCAGCAGCACAAGGCCGGGCACGTCGTCCTCGCCAGGATGGCCCGCGCATTCGAAGCCGTCGACCGATACGGCATCGACGCCATTGCGCTCTGCCGACAGCGCATGGCGCACGGAGGTGCACTTGTGCACGATCTTCACGTGATGGCGCTTCAACGCCTCGATGAAGTCCTTCGGGCTGTTGCCCGCGGTCTCCACGATCTTGATGCCGCTGTCGATGATGGCCTGCACGTACTCGGCATACGGCGGCGGCTTTACCGCCGGCAGGATCGTGAGGTTCACGCCGAAGGGCTTTTCGGTCAACGTGCGGGTGCGCGCGATTTCGTTGCGCAGGTCGTCGGGCGTGGGCTGCGTCAGCGCGGTAACGATGCCGAGGCCCCCGGCGTTCGACACGGCCGCGGCCAGCTCGGCGCGGCCCACCCATTGCATGCCGCCCTGGATGATTGGGTAGCGGATGCCGAGCAGTTCGGTGATGCGGGTCTTCATCGTCGAAGACCCCTTACAGCGCCTTCACCAGTTCCGGCACAGCCGTGAACAGGTCGGCCACGAGGCCGTAGTCGGCCACCGAGAAGATCGGGGCTTCTTCGTCCTTGTTGATCGCCACGATCACCTTGGAGTCCTTCATGCCGGCCAAGTGCTGGATGGCGCCCGAGATGCCTGCTGCGATGTACAGCTGCGGCGCGACGATCTTGCCGGTCTGGCCCACTTGCCAGTCGTTGGGGGCGTAGCCTGCGTCGACGGCTGCGCGGCTGGCGCCAAGGCCTGCGTTGAGCTTGTCGGCCAGAGGGGCCATCACTTCGGTGAACTTCTCGGCGCTGCCCAGAGCACGGCCACCCGAAACGATGATCTTGGCTGCGGTCAGCTCGGGGCGTTCGCTCTTCGTGACTTCTCGGCCCACGAAGCTCGATTTGCCGCTGTCTGCGACGCCTTCGGCCGTTTCGACGGTTGCACTGCCACCCGTGGCTGCTGCGGCATCGAAGCCGGTCGTACGCACGGTGATCACCTTGGTTGCATCACTGCTCTGCACCGTGGCAATGGCGTTGCCGGCATAGATCGGACGCTCGAAGGTGTCGGGGCTGTCGACCTTGGTGATGTCAGAGATCTGGGCCACATCGAGCTTGGCAGCCACGCGAGGCGCGACGTTCTTGCCGTTGGCAGTCGAGGGGAACAGGATGTGGCTGTAGTTGGCAGCAATCGCCAGCACCTGGGCTGCGACGTTCTCTGCCAGGTTTTCCGCAAGGCTGGGGCTGTCGGCCACGATGACTTTGGCAACGCCCGCGATCTGTGCGGCGGCCTTGCCGGCTTCGGCGGCATTGGCGCCGGCCACCAGCACGTGGACATCGCCACCGCAAGCCAGCGCAGCGGTCACGGTGTTCAGGGTCGCGGGCTTGACGGTCGCGTGGTCGTGTTCGGCAATAACAAGTGCGGTCATGTTCAGATCACCTTCGCTTCGTTCTTCAGTTTGTCCACCAGCGTTGCAACGTCAGGCACCTTGATGCCGGCACCGCGCTTCGGAGGTTCCGAGACCTTCAGGGTCTTCAGGCGCGGCTTGACGTCCACGCCCAGGTCTTCAGGCTTGAAGACGTCGAGCGTCTTCTTCTTGGCCTTCATGATGTTGGGCAAGGTGACGTAGCGCGGCTCGTTCAGGCGCAGGTCGGTGGTGATGACGGCCGGCAGCGTGAGCGTCAGCGTTTCCATGCCGCCGTCGACTTCGCGTGCCACGGTGACCTTGTCGGCCGCCAGGTCAACCTTGGAGGCGAAGGTGGCTTGAGGCAGGTCAGCCAGGGCAGCCAGCATCTGGCCGGTCTGGTTGGCATCGTCGTCGATGGCTTGCTTGCCCAGGATGATGAGCGACGGCTGCTCCTTGTCGACCAGCGCCTTGAGCAGCTTGGCCACGGCCAGGGGCTGCAGTTCTTCGGTGGTTTCCACGAGGATGCCGCGATCGGCGCCGATGGCCATGGCGGTGCGCAGGGTTTCCTGGCACTTGGCATCACCGCAGGAGACTGCGATCACTTCAGTGACCACGCCCTTTTCCTTCAGGCGCACGGCTTCTTCAACGGCGATCTCGTCGAAGGGGTTCATGCTCATCTTGACGTTGGCAATGTCCACTCCGGTGCCGTCGCTCTTGACGCGCACTTTCACGTTGTAGTCGACGACCCGTTTCACGGGCACAAGAACTTTCATGGCTGTTCCTTTGAATGACGAAGAAATGGATTACTCGAGCTTGGCGCCCGACTGTTTGATGAGGCGCTCCCACACCGGGCGCTCCGCCTTCCAGGCGGTAGCGAAGAGTTCGGGCGAGCTGTCCTTGATCTCGAAGCCCATGGCTGCCACGCGTTCGCGCACGTCGGGCTGCTGCGTGGCCTTGCGCACTTCTTCGGCGATGCGGTTCACGATGGGTTTCGGTGTCTTTGCAGGAGCTGCGATGGCGAGCCAGCCCGTCACGCGGTAGGCCTCGTCCTTCAGGCCCTGCTCTGCCAGCGTAGGCACGTTGGGCAGCGTGCTCATGCGGCGCTCGCCGCTCACGCCGATGGCGCGGATCTTCCCGGAGTCGATGTGCGGCTTGGCCACCAGCGCGCTGGCATAAGCCATCTGGATCTGGCCGCCGATCAGGTCCTGCATCATCGGCGCCTCGCCCTTGTAGGCGACGTGGTTCATGTCGGACTGCGTCGCCAGGCTCATGTGCGCGCCAGCCAGGTGCGGGTATGCGCCCACGCCGTACGAGCCGTAGGCCACTTTGCCCTTGTTGGCGGTGACGTACTTCAGCAGCTCGGGGCCGGTCTTCACGGGAACGCTCGGGTGCACCACCAGCACCAGCGGCGCCATCGCGATCTGGTAGACCAGCGTGAGGTCGCGCTGTGTGTCGTAGGGCAGCTTCTCGTACAAGAACTCGTTGGTCATCAGCGAATTGCTCAGCCCCAGCACGATGGTGTAGCCATCGGGCGCAGCCTTGGCGACCGCGTCGGTGCCGATGATGCCGGCCGCGCCGGGCTTGTTGTCGATGATGACGGGCTGGCCCAGGCCGGCCGACATCTTCTGGCCGATCACGCGCGCAAGCACGTCGGTGGCGCCGCCGGCGGCGAAGGGCACGACCATGCGGATCGGCTTGTTGGGGTAGGCGGTCTGGGCATTTGCCGCAGGCAGCGCGCACAGCGTGGCGACGGAAGCGGCGGCGCACAGCAGGGCGCGGCGGTTCGGAAGGCGGATGGTCATGGCTTGTCTCTGTCTCTCTGTCTTGGTTTCAAAAATCACTGCGCCCCGATGCGCGTCTTGAAGGGCAGCGGCTCCAGCGCCTTCTGCAGCCGCTCCTGAAGCGATGCGGCCAGTGCGCCCGCTGCCGCGTTGTCGATCAGCACGCGCACGAGGCTCTCGCCTTCGGTCTTGACGACGGGGCGCGCGGCCTCGGGCAGGCCGAGCGAAACGCACACCTCGACGACTGTCGCGCTCACCACCTGGCGTGCGGCCATCGCGCGCAGCTCGGGCTTGTAGATCTTTCCGACGTTGGTCATCGGCATGGTCTCGATCACCGACACCCACTTGGGCTTTGCGGGCGCTTCGTCCACGCGCTCGGCGGTGAAGGCCAGCAGCTCTTCTTCCGTTGCCGAGGCGCCGGGCACCAGCGTCGCGAAGATCACCGGCAGTTCGCCCGCATAGGCATCGGGCGCGCCGACCGCGGCGCACAGCTGCACGGCCGGATGCGCGCCCAGCGCGTCCTCGATGGTCTTGGGGTCGATGTTGTGGCCGCTGCGGATGATCAGGTCCTTCGAGCGGCCCGTGAGGTTGAGCCGCTCTTCGCTGTCGATCCAGCCCAGGTCGCCGGTCGCGAGCCAGCCGTCGGCCGTGAAGGCCTTGGCGTTGTCGGCCGGGTCCACGAAGCCGGAGAACACGTTGGGCGACTTGAACAGCACCATGCCCTGTTCGCCGGGCGCCACCTCGCGGTCGCTGGCGTTGCCGTTCTCGTCGAGCGCCACCACGCGCATCTGCATGTAGGGCAGGCGAAAGCCCACGCAGCCGGCGGGCCCGTCGACGCCCGGCGGTGTGATGGTCGAGATGCCGGCCATCTCCGTCATGCCCAGGCTCTCGTGCACGTGCAGGCCGAACAGGCGCTCGAAGCGCGCGGCCAGCTCGGGCGCGAGCACGGCGGCGCCGGTGCGGCAGTAGGTGATCGATGAAATGTCCGCGCCGGCTAGCGGCACGTTGGCCAGCGCCGCGAGCACGGTAGGCACGGCCGACAGCGAGGTCGGGCGGTACTTCGCCACCAGCTTCCAGTAGTTGGCCAGCACCTCCTTGTTGCGCAGCAGCGAGGGCGTCGGAATGATCACTTCCACACCGGCCGACAGCGACGACAGCGAGGCCGGCAGCACGCCCGCCACGTGGAACAGCGGATAGCCGTTGATGGAGATGCCGTTCTCGTTCATGCCCGCGACCTGCACGCTGGCCCAGGCCGTGAACACCTGCGCGCCGTGGCTGTGGCGCGCAAGCTTCGGAGCACCCGTGGTGCCGCCGGTGTGGAAGTAGGCGGCGATGTCGGAAGGCGCGATGTCGCGGCCGCTCACGAGGCGGTCGTCGGGTTGCGCGGCGCGCAGCACGTCGAACTCGGCAACGCCCGGCAGCGCGGTCGCGCTGTCCGATCCTGCTTCAGGCAGCGTGCCGGCAGTGCCGGGTGCCTCGTCGTGCGGCGCCACGCGCAGCACCGTGGTCAGCGTCGGCACCTGGCCGCGCAGGCGCATCGCCTTCGACCACATGCCCGATTCGCTGTCCGAGCCGTAGGCGATCAGCACCTTGGCGCGGCCCGCGGTCATCAGTGCGACCAGCTTCTCGTCGGTGAGCAGCGGGTTCAGCGGCTGCACGATGCCGGCCGCCTCGCCGCCCCACAGCGCGAGGTGGTACTCCAGGCAACCGGGCAGCAGCACCGCCACCGCGTCGTCAGGCCCCACACCCAGCGTGTGCAGCATGTTCGCGGTCTGGTGGATGCGCGCGAGCAGTTCGGCGTACGACCAGCGAATGGGTTCGTCGGCCGGGTTGCCGGTGCGCAGGAAGGTCAGCGCCGTCTTGTCGCCGAAGGCGTGGCCCGCGTTGCGGAAGATCTCGTAGGTGCTGCGCACCGTGAGCGCCTGCTCCAGCGGCGTCTCTTCGAGCTTGCGGATGTCGGCGAGGCTGCGAACGGGAAGGGCGGGGCGGAAGGGCGCGCCGACGGGGGTGCTGTAGTTGTTGTCGTGCTTGTCTGTCATGTCTTGTCTCCTTGGTGTTGTCGCCCTGCCGGCCCGGCCAGTTTTACTGGTTCGTGATGTGGTTGTCGCGAATGACCTTGCCCCAGCGCTCGAAGTCCTCGCGCATGCGCACGCCCGTCTGCTCGGGCGTGCGGTAGGCCGAGAAGGTGCCGACGCTCTGGAGCTTGTCCTGCACTTCCTTGTCGGCCAGCGCGGTCTTGAGTTCGGCGCTCATGCGGTCGATCACGTCCTTGGGCGTGCCGGCCGGCGCCAGCAGGCCGCCCCACGAGGTTGCGTCGAAGCCGGGGAATCCTTGCTCAGCCACCGTCTTCACATCGGGCAGCAGGCTCACGCGCTGGCCCGAGCCGACCGCGATGGCGCGCAGCTTGCCGGCCTTGATGTGCGGCAGCACGCCCACGAGGTCGGAGAACATCGCGGGCACCTGGCCACCGATCAGGTCGGTGACGGCCGGCGCGCTGCCGCGGTAGGGCACGTGCTGCATGTCGAACTTGCCGATGGTCTTCAGCTGCTCGGTCGTCAGGTGGCCGAAGCTACCGGCGCCCGCGCTCGTGTAGTTGAGCTTGCCGCCTTCGGCCTTGGCCTTGGCGATCAGGCCCTGCACGCCGGTCACGTCGGGCAGCGACTTGGGGTTGACCACCAGCACGATCGGCAGGTCGTACACCGAGCCCACGGGCGTGAAGTTCTTGAAGATGTCGTAGCCGGTGGGGCCGTACAGGTGCGAGGCCAGCAGCGTGGGCGTGGCCAGCATCACGAAGGTGTAGCCATCGGGCGCGGCGCGGGCCGCGGCAGCAGCCCCCACGGTGCCCGATGCGCCGCTGCGGTTGTCGATCACGATGCTCTGCTTGAGCGCGACCGACATCTTCTGCGCCACGATGCGCGAGGCCACGTCGGTCGGGCCGCCGGGCGGGAAGGGCACGATCAGCGTGATCGGCTTGGCGGGCCAGGCCTGCGCGAAGGCGGTGCCGGCCACCAGGGGCAAGGCGAGTGCGAGAAGGGCGCGGCGAACGGGACTGCGAAGGGAACTGCGAAGGGAAGAAAAGGATGCCATTGGGTCTTGTCTACTTTGGAAATGCGGGCGTCTGTCTTCTTCAGACGACGCCACTTGTTTTGAGCGCGGCCAGCTTTTCATCCGACAGGCCGAGCAGGGACTGCAGCACGTCGTGCGTGCCTTCGCCCAGTGTGGGCGGCGCGCTGCGCACTGGCAGGCGCTCGCCGTCGAAACGGTAGGGCGGCGCCAGCACGTTGACCGTGCCGGCCACCGGGTGCGGCTGCGTGGTGACCAGGCCGGCATCGGTCGCCCGCTTCGATTGCAGCGCTTCGAGCAGGCCCAGCACTTCGCCGCACGGAATGCCCGAGGCGGTGAGCTTCGCGAGCAGGTCGGCGCGCTGGCGCTTCGCCAGCTCGGCGTGCAGCTCGGGCAGCAGCACCGCGCGGTTGGCCGAACGCAGGATGTTGGTCTTGAAGCGCTCGTCGGCAGCGAGGTCGGGCCGTTCGATCACGTCGGTGCAGAAGCGTGCGAACTGCGCGTTGTTGCCCACCGTGATGACCAGCGGGCCGTCGGCCGCATCGAACACGCCGTAGGGCACGATCGACGGGTGCGAGTTGCCGTAGCGCGGCGGGTCTTCGCCCATCAGCAGCGCTTCGAGGCCGTAGTAGGCGGTGATCATCAGGCCGCAGTCGAACAGCGCCATCTCGACATGCCGGCCCTTGCCGGTCTTCTCGCGCTGGTACAGCGCCGCCAGGATGGCCTGCGCCGAGTACATGCCGGTGAACAGGTCGACGGCAGCCACGCCGAACTTCAGCGGCGGCTGGTTGGCTTCGCCGTTCAGCGCCATCAGGCCGGCTTCGCCTTGCACCACGAGGTCATAACCCGGCCGTGCGGCTTCGGGGCCGGTGCGGTCGTAGCCCGAGATCGAGCAGTAGATGAGGCCCGGCTGCTCCTTGCTCAGCTGTTCGTAGCCCAGGCCCAGCTTGTCGATGCCGCCGAACTTGAAGTTCTGGATCACCACGTCGCATTGCTTCGCGAGGTCGCGCGCGAGCTGCTGGCCTTCGGGCGTCTGCAGGTCGAGCGTGACCGAGCGCTTGTTGCGGTTCACGCTGTTGAAGTAGGCGGTCTCGGTCTTGCCGACACGCAGGCCCCAGTCGCGCGTGTCGTCGCCGCGGCCGGGGTGCTCCACCTTGATGACTTCGGCACCCATGTCGGCCAGCACCATGCCGCACCAGGGGCCCGCGAGGATGCGGGACAGATCGAGGACGCGCACGCCGGCAAGCGGCAGCGAGGAATTCAGCGAAGACATGGCAGCTCCAGAAAGACGAAAAACCTCCGCACCTGCGTGCAAGAGGTTGGAAGGGTGAGCACGGCGCGTGTCAGGACGCGTCCTGCTTCTGTCGGCGCAGCGCGACGAAGTCGGCCTTGCGCTTGCCGAGGAACGCGCCGATGCCTTCGGCCGCTTCAGCATCCGCCTGCGACTCGACCATGAACACGGCCTCGGCGTCGAGCTGCTCTTCCAGCGTGGCGCGGTGTGCCTGGCGGCACAGCGTCTTGATGCGGGCGCTCGCGCGTTGCGGGCCGCTTGCCACCTTGGCTGCGAGCGCGATGGCTTCGGCCAGCGCCGCGCCCTTGTCGGTCAGGCGGTTGACCGCGCCCAGCGCGTGCAGGCGCTCGGCCGGCATGCGGTCGCCGGTGAGGCACATCTCGGTCAGCACCTGGCGCGAGACGAACTCCGAGAGGAAGGCCGTGGCGCCGCCGTCCGGCGTGAGGCCGACCTTGACGTAGGCGACGGTGAAGAAGGCGTCGCGCGCCGACACCAGCATGTCGCAGGCCAGCGCCATAGACAGTCCAGCACCGGCTGCGCCGCCTTCGACCGCCGCGATCACGGGCTTGCCGGAATCGCGGATCGCGCGGATCAGGTCGTGCAGGCCTTCGAGCTTCTCGCGGCGCTCCGAGGCGGGCAGCTCGCGGCGCTTGGCCAGCAGGTTGAGGTCGCCGCCTGAGCAGAAGAAGTCGCCCGCGCCGGTGAAGACGATGGCGCCGACCTCGGGGTCGTTCTGTGCGTCGGCAAGCGCGACCGACAGCTCGGCGTACAGCGTCGGCGTGATCGCGTTGCGTGCGCCGGGGTTGCTGTTGGTCAGGATGCGTACGGCGCCTTCCTGCGAGATCAGCACGGTCTTGTTTTCGCTCATGCCGCCAGCTCCTTGCCGGACTCTTTGCCAAGGGCAATGTAGCGCTGCAGATGATGGTCTTCGTCGCCCAGCTGGTGGTCGATCATCACGAGGCGCTTGGCGTAGTGGGGCATCGGCAGCTCCCACGTCATGCCGATGCCGCCGTGCATCTGGATGCTTTCTTCCGCCACCAGCGCGCCGATGCGGCCGATGCTGAACTTGGCGGCCGACAGCGCACGCTCGCGCGTCAGGCGGTCGCCGGTGTCGATGGCTGCCGCGGCGTTGATGACGGCCGAGCGGGCCTGTTCGATCTCCAGCAGCAGGTCGGCCATGCGGTGCTGCAGGGCCTGGAAGCTGCCGATCAGCGTGCCGAACTGCTTGCGCGTGCGCAGGTACTCCAGCGTCGCGGTCTTGGCCGCCTCCATCGCGCCCAGCGCTTCGGCGCACAGTGCGAGCACGCCGCGGCCGATGGCGCGTTCCAGCGTAGCGTGGCCCTGGCCTTCGGTGCCCAGCAGTGCATCGGCGCCCAGCTTCACGCCGTCGAACGAGAGTTCGGCGACACGGCCACCGTCGATGGCGGGGCAGCCGCGCACCGTGAGGCCTGCCGTCTTCGCGGGCACGAGGAACAGCGAGATGCCGGCTTCGTCGTCCACCTTGCCCGAGGTTCGGGCGGAGACGAGGAACAGGTCGGCCTGCTCGCCCTGCGGCACGACAGCCTTGGCGCCGTGGAGCACCCAGCCATCGCCACTGCGCTCGGCCTTGGTGGCCACGCGCGTGCGCTCGTAGTGCGTGTCGGCCTCGTCGTGCGCAAAGGCTGCCACGGTCACGCCGTTGATGATGTCGCCGAGCTTTTCCTTCTGCGCGTCGGTGCCGGTGGCGCTGATCGCCTCGCCGACCATCACCGCGCCCAGCAGCGGCTCTACCACCAGGCCGCGGCCCAGTGCCTCGAAGACCACCGCGATGTCGAAACCGCCGCCGCCGAAGCCGCCATCGGCCTCGCTGAACAGCGCGCCAATCACGCCCAGTTCGGCGAACTGCTGGAAGATTTCCTTGCTGAACCCGTGCTCCGATTTCGCGATGCGGTCGCGCGCGTCGAACGCGTACTGCTCGGTGATGAAGCGGTTCAGGCTGTCGGCGAGCATGCGCCGGTCTTCGGTGTGTTCGAAGTTCATTGCATGTCTCCTTACAGGCCCAGGATCATCTTGCTGATGATGTTCTTCTGGATTTCGTTCGAGCCGCCGAAGATCGACAGCTTGCGGTTGTTGAAGTAGCGCGAGGCGGCAGCCGATGCATAAGCTGGTCCGAAGGTCTCGCCCGTGAAGCCGTCCTTCAGCGCTTCTGCGATGAAGGGGCGGCCGTACACGCCCATCGCGCGGCGGGCCAGCGAAGAGATTTCCTGGCGGATCTCGGTGCCGCGGATCTTCAGCATCGAGCTTTCCGCGCCGGGCACACCGCCGCCGGCCACCGCCGCGATCACGCGCAGGTTGGTGGTCTTCATGTTCTCCAGGTCGATCTCGACGCGCGCCATGCGCGCTGCAAAGGCCGGGTCTTCGGCCAGGGGCTTGCCGTTTTTCGTCTGCGTGGCGGCAATGCCCTTGAGCTGTTCGAGCGCGGCCACCGAGAAGCCCACGCCCGCGATGTTGGTGCGCTCGTAGGTCAGCAGGTACTTGGCGCAGGTCCAGCCCTTGTTCTCTTCGCCCACGAGGTTCTCGGCGGGCACGCGCACGTCGGAGAAGAACACCTCGTTGACTTCATGCTCGCCGTCGAGCGTGATGATCGGGCGCACTTCCACGCCGGGCGAGTTCATGTCGATCAGCAGGAAGCTGATGCCTTCCTGCTTCTTCGCCTCGCGATTCGTGCGCACCAGGCAGAAGATCATGTTGGCGTGCTGGCCCAGCGTGGTCCAGGTCTTCTGGCCGTTCACGATGTAGTGGTCGCCTTGCGCGTCGATGCCGCGCACGGCCGAGGTCTTCACGGCTGCCAGGTCGGAGCCTGCGCCGGGTTCCGAATAGCCCTGGCACCACCAGTCGGCACCGTTCAGGATGCGCGGCAGCCAGTAGCTTTTCTGCGCCTCGTTGCCGTACTTGATGAGCACCGGGCCGAGCATGTTCACGCCGAAGGGCACGATGCGCGGCGCGAAGGCCAGAGCGCATTCGTTCTCGAAGATGAACTTCTCTACTGCCGTCCAGCCCGGGCCGCCGTACTGCTCGGGCCAGTGGTTGGCCAGCCAGTCGCGCTCGTTGAGGATGGCGTGCCACTCCTGCATGTCGGCCTTCTCAAGGATCTTGCCGCCGCGCACTTTCTCCGACAGCCGCACGGGCAGCTTGTCGGCCAGGAAGGCGCGCACATCGCTGCGGAAGGCTTCTTCTTCGGGGGTGAAGTTCAGGTCCATCGCAGGCTCCTCAATAGATTTCGAACAGGCCGGCCGCGCCCATGCCGCCGGCGATGCACATCGTGACCACGGCGTACTTTGCGCCGCGGCGCTTGCCTTCGATGAGCACGTGGCCCGTGAGGCGCGCACCGGTCATGCCGAAGGGGTGGCCGATGGAGATTGCGCCGCCGTTCACGTTCAGAAGCTCTGACGGAATGCCCAGCTTGTCCTGGCAGTAGATCGACTGCGAGGCGAAGGCTTCGTTGAGCTCCCACAGGCCGATGTCCTGCACCTTGAGGCCGTGGCGCGCGAGCAGCTTGGGCACTGCGAACACCGGACCGATGCCCATTTCGTCGGGCTCGCAACCGGCAACTGCGAGGCCGCGGAAGGCGCCCAGCGGCTTGATGTTGGCGCGCTCGGCGTCCTTGGCTTCCATCAGCACGCAGGCCGATGCGCCGTCCGACAGCTGCGAGGCGTTGCCTGCGGTGACGAACTTGTCCTCGCCCATCACGGGCTTCAGCTTGGCGAGCGCCTCGTAGGTGGTGCCGCGGCGGTTGCAGTTGTCTTCGGTGGCGGTGACTTCGCGGTAGGTGACCTCCTTCGTCTCCTTGTCGGTCACGGCCATCGTGGTGGTGCAGGCGACGATCTCGTCCTTGTAGCGGCCGGCGATCTGCGCTTCTTCGGTGCGGCGCTGGCTCTCGGCGGAGAAGCGGTCCTGCGCCTCGCGGGTAATGCCGTAGCGCTTTGCCACGATGTCGGCGGTTTCGATCATCGCCATGTACAGCTCGGGCTTGTGCTCGACGATCCACGGGTCCATGCCGCTGTCGCCACTGTCGGTGGCGCTGCGCGAGCGGATCTGCGAGATGCTTTCGACGCCGCCCGCGATCATGGCCGGCGCGCCGTCCACCACGATGCGGCCCGCGGCCATTGCAATCGCCTGCAGGCCCGAGGCGCAGAAGCGGTTGACCGTGGTGCCGGCGATGCTGATCGGCAGGCCCGCGCGGATGATGGCCTGGCGCGCGATGTTGCGGCCGGTGGTGCCTTCGGGGTAGCCGCAGCCGAGGATCGCGTCCTCGATCAGCGCCGCATCGAGGCCGGAGCGCTCGACCGCAGCCTTCACCGCGAAGGCCGCCAGCGTGGGGCCGGGGGTGATGTTGAATTCGCCGCGGTGCGCCTTGGTGAGCGGGGTGCGGGCGGTGGAAACGATGACGGCTTCACGCATGGGAATGTCTCCTGGACGGCTGACTGGAATGGACTCTGATTACTCGGATTGATTGAGGCTGGCGAAATCGGCGCCTTGCGCGACCAGCTCGACCAGCAGCGGCGAGGGCTTCCAGAAGATCGGGTCTTCCTTGGCGAACTCGCGGATGTCGGCCAGCACCTTGGGCAGTCCCACGGTGTCGGCGTATTTCATCGGGCCGCCGCGGTGGCGCGGAAAGCCGTAGCCGTAGAGGAAGGTCACGTCCACGTCGAGCGGGC
Source organism: Variovorax sp. OV084 (assembly GCF_900111625.1). Lineage (NCBI taxonomy): Bacteria > Pseudomonadati > Pseudomonadota > Betaproteobacteria > Burkholderiales > Comamonadaceae > Variovorax > Variovorax sp. OV084. Next base: position 14,003 of record NZ_FOII01000009.1, read on the forward strand.
GCAGGGCGATGCGCTGGAGCACGACGTTGGCGCCTTCGTTGACCATCGCGGCCATGTAGCGGCGCATGATTTCTTCCTCGGTGAAGGCGCGCGGCTTGATGCCCGCGCGTTCGCGCTCGGCATCGATGATGGCCAGCACCTCGGGGTCGGGCACGCCGGTGCGCGCGCCTTCGGGGTACAGGTAGTAGCCGCGCTGCGTCTTCTGGCCGAACCAGCCGCGCTCGCAGATGCGGTCGGCCACCTGCACGTAGCGCGCTTGCGGGTCGCGCGTGGCGGCCTTGCGCTTGCGCGTGGCCCAGCCGATGTCGCCGCCGGCCAGGTCGGACACCTGGAACGGGCCCATCGGGTAGCCGAAGTTGCGCACCGCTTCGTCGATCTGATAGGGCGAGGCGCCGTCTTCCATCATGTGGTCGGCGGCCTGGCGGTACACCGCGAGGATGCGGTTGCCGATGAAGCCGTCGCACACGCCGGCGCGCACCGGCACCTTCTTGAGCTTCTTCGCAAGCTCGAAGCCGGTGGCGACCACGTCGGCGCTCACCTTGGCGGGCACCACGATCTCCAGCAGCTTCATGATGTTGGCGGGCGAGAAGAAGTGCAGGCCCACCACGTCCTGCGGGCGCGAGATGCTGTCAGCGATCTGGTCGATGTCGAGGTACGAGGTATTGGTGGCGATCACCGCGCCGCGCTTGCACACGCGGTCGAGCTCGGCGAACACGGCCTTCTTGACGCCCATTTCCTCGAACACGGCCTCGACCACGATGTCGACCTGCGCGAGCGCGTCATAAGACGTGGAGCCCGAGAAGCGCGCCATGACGGCGGCCTTGGCCTCGGGCGTCATGCGGCCCTTCTTGATGAGGCCGTCGTACACCTTCTCCACGTTGGCTCGGCCGCGCGCGAGCTGGGCGTCGTCGCGCTCGATCATGGTCACTGGCATGCCCGCGTCGAGCATCGCCACCGCGATGCCCGCGCCCATGGTGCCGCCGCCGATGATGCCGGCCGACTCCAGCGCGCGCGGCTTCGCGCTCTTGGTCTCGGGCGCCTTCAGCACTTCGCGCTCGGCGAAGAAGGCGTGGATCAGGCCGGCGCGCTGCGGGCTGTCGATGCACTGCAGGAACAGCTTGCGTTCCAGCGCCATGCCTTCGTCGAAGGGCAGCGTGAGCGCGGCCTCGACGGCTTCGATGATCTTCATCGGCGAGAACAGGCCGCGGCTCTTCTTCGCGGTGTCGGCGCGCGCGGCTTCTAGGGCGGCGCGGCTGGCTTCCTTGTCGGCCAGCGCGCCGGCTTCGCGCGTGCGGCGCACCGGGGCCTTGGCGGCGATCAACTCCTGCGCATAGGCAAGGCCTTCAGCCAGCGCGTCGGCATCGGTGCCGAGGCGGTCGACGAGGCCGAGCGACAGCGCTTCCTTCGCGCCCGCATGGCGGCCGCTGAGCATCAGCTCGAGCGCGGGCTTCACGCCGATGAGGCGCGGCGCACGCTGCGTGCCGCCCGAGCCGGGCAAGAGGCCCAGTGCCACTTCGGGCAGGCCGAGCTTGGCGGTGGGCGAGGCGAGGCGGTAGTGCGCCGACAGCGCCACTTCGAGTCCGCCACCCAGTGCGGCGCCGTGGATGGCGGCGACTACCGGCTTTGTGCAGTTCTCGATCTTCAGGCAGACCTCGGGCAGCGACGGCGGCTGCGGCGTCTTGCCGAACTCGCGGATGTCCGCACCGGCGATGAAGTTGCGGCCCGCGCCGACGATCAGCACCGCCGCGGCAGCACTGTCGGCCTCGGCCGCGTCGATGGCGCCCACGAGGCCGCGGCGCACATCCACGCCCAGGGCGTTGACGGGCGGGTTGTCGATGGTGACCACGAACACGTCGCCTCGACGCTGGAAGGTGACGGGACCGTTGGACGTGGAGGGGCTGGGAGTTGTGGTGGCCATGTGCTTGCTTGTCTCTTTGCGTTGCGAACCGTGTGGTTCGAGGCTCTGGGGGTGAACCCAGCATTCTTTGCCCGCTGCGCCGCTTTGACAATTGCATAGGCGGTTGACAGACTGTCAAAGAATTTTTGACACAATCGGCCCATGGACCTCCAGTCGCTCACTTTGTTGGTGGAAATTCTTGACGCCGGCAACCTGAGCGCGGCGGCCCGCCGGCTCAAGATGAGCCGCGCCAACGTCAGCTATCACCTGAACCAGCTGGAGCGCTCGGTGGGCGCGCAGCTGGTGCGGCGCACCACCCGGCGCGCCGAGCCGACCGAAATCGGCCTGCGGCTTTACCAGCACGGCGTGGCCATCCAGGGCGAGCTGCTGGCGGCCCGCGAATCGGTAACGACGCTGGGGCAGGGCCTGCAGGGCCGCGTGCGCCTGAGCGTGCCCAGCGGCTACGGCCAGCTGGTGATGGCCGACTGGCTGATCGACTTCAAGCGCCAGTACCCCGGCATCGTGCTCGACGTGGTGTTCGAGAACCGCATCGAAGACCTGCTGCGCGACGAAGTCGACATCGCGATCCGCGTGATTCCCGAGCCGCCGCAGAACCTGGTGGCGCGCGAGATGGGGCCGGTGCGTTATGTGGCCTGCGCTTCAACCGACTACGCGGCGAAGAACCCGCTGCCGGTGCAGCTGGACGCACTGCAGGGCGCGCCGGTGGTCACCGCCGCCGTCATCGGGCGACAGCTGCGCGTGTCGGCCTACCAAGGCGAGACGAGGCGCGAAGTGATCCTGGAGCCGACGCTGATCTCGGAAAACTTCCTGTTCCTGCGCCAGGCCATCCTCGCGGGGCTGGGCATCGGGCTCGTGCCCGACTACGTGGTGCAGGAAGACGTGCGCAAAGGCGACGTCGTGACCACGCTCGACGACTGGCGCCTGAGCATCTTCGGCACGCAGATGTTCATGCTCTACATGCCGAACCGCCAGCACACGCGGGCGATCCGGACGTTCATCGATTTCATTCTGGAGCGGGTTCGGGTGCCTGGCTATGAAGGCCCGGACGTGAAGTAGATCAATAGAGCCACTACGCCGATCAACAGCCAGGTAAGAAAGCCGACTACGCTGCCCCAGTCCATGCTGAGCACGATGCGCCCGCTGGGCGCTCTGAGCCAGCGCGAGGTCATCGCGTCGACGCCTTCCTCGGGCTGCTCGACGACAACGAGTCCCAGTGTGGCGACCGGAACGACGATGAATCCGGTGACGTAGCCGGCCAGGTGCAGTACGGCCTCCGCGACGGGCTGCAGCACCAGTTCGATCACGGGTCGGATCAGGGCTTCGGCAAGGCCTTCAATGGGCATCGGTTCTTTTCAGCAATCGCAACTTTCACACACTGTCGGTCTGGCCATCCTGGTGTTGATGGCTACAGCTGTCGCCGCTCTGCCGCTGTACTCTCGTAATGCCGTGACTTGTCGACATACATCGCCCGGTCCGCCCGCTGCAGCGCAACCTCCAGCGACTCGTCTCCATGGCAGGTTGCGAGCCCGATGGCCAGGCTCAAGGCGTGGCCGCTTTGCCCCGCGTGGAACTGGTTGTTCATTTCGAGCAGCGTGAGGATGCGCTCGCGCATTGCCTCGGCGCCGCGCTCGTCGGTCATCGGCAGCAGCACCGCGAATTCGTCGCCGCCGATGCGCGCGGGCCAGGCCGGCGGGTCGACGGCCTTGTCGAGCACCTCGCCCATGCGGCGCAGCAGCGAGTCGCCGGCGGCGTGGCCTTCATGGTCGTTGATCTGCTTCAGGCCATTGAGGTCGATGGCCACGATCGACACCGGCCAGGGGCCCTTGCGCGACAGGCGGTTCAGCTCCTCGGTGTAGTAGGTGCGGTTGCACAGCTGCGTGAGCACGTCGTGCTTGCCGAGGTACTCCAGATAGGCCTCGGCCTTCTTGCGCGCGGTGATGTCGACCAGCGACACCAGCACCAGGTCCCAGGTGCCCTGCCGGTCTTCCTGCACCGCGAACTGCATGTGGATGTTCAGCACCTCGCCCGACAGCGAATAGTTGAGCACCTCGCGATGCTGCACGGTCTTGCCGTTCCACAGGTCTTGCAATTGCTCGGCGAACGATTCGCGCATCTCGTCGCGGAAGATGCGCGAGATGCTGCCCAGCAGCGTGGGCAGGTCGGGCGCGCCGAACATGCGCAGCGTTTCGTGGTTCACGTCGATGACGCGAATCTCCTGCATGCAGCGCGCGACGAAGTCGGGGTGCACCTTGATGAAGGTGGCGAAGTCGGTGATGCCGCGTGCGCGGATGCTCTCGAGCAGCGAGCGCACCGCGCTGAAGTCTTCCACCCACAGCGACACGGGCGAGCGGTCGAACAGGCTGCGCGCGTACATGGCGCTCTCGTCGCGCAGGCGCTGCGCGGCCACGCGCTCGGTAACGTCGTCGAGCGACACCAGCACGCGGCTCCAGCTGTCTTCGTACCCCGGCAGCACACGGGCACGCACGCGCACGTCGAGCCGCCGGCCGTCGAGCGCGTAGTTGACGGTCTCGCTCTCGAAGGTGAGCTGGCCGTGCCACAGCTGGTCGAGCTCGTGCACCACGGTGGCCGACATGTCGCCGCGGAACACGCGGTCCAGCGCGCCCAGCAGGGTTTCCTGGCTGTCGGCGGCAAAGAGTTTCAGCGTGTGCTGGTTGACCCGCAGCACCTTCAGCAGCGCCATGCAGTCGCTCACGCGCTGCGGGTCTGCATGCAGGTGCGCCACCAGGTTGGTCACGCCCTCGGCGCGCCAGCCGTCGAGCTTGCGCTTGAGGTCGCCGTAGTCTTCGATCCAGAGCGAGACGGGCGCCAGGTCGAACATGGCGTCGAGGTCGCCGATGGACGGTGGGGCCGAAGAGGGGGAAGACGCGGCAGCGGGCTGGGCCATCGATGAAGCTTTCGAAGAAGCGGCTGCAGCCATGGCTGACGAATGCCGGCGAACTGAAGCCTTAATTATTACTCGCGCACCCGCTGCATTCAGCGGCTGTAGAGGCCCACCACGCTCTGCCCGCCCAGTGCATGGCCCTTGAGCGCGGCCAGCAGGGCGTCGCGCGCAAGGCCTGCCGGCAGGCTGCCCGGTGCGAAGTCGGTGGCAACCACGGTCATCACGTAGTGATGCGGCCGGTCGCCCACCGGCGGGCACATGCCGCGATAGGCAGGCGCACCGGCCACGTTCGGGCCCATGGTGAAGTTGAAGTTCGAGCCCGCCTGGCCTTCGCCCGCCTTGAGCTCGCCACGCTCGGCCGCGATGTTGTAGGCCACCCAGTGCGACACACCGAGGCCGGCCGCGCCGTCGGGGTCGAACACCAGCACGGCGACCGACTTGGTCTTGGCCGGCAGGTTGCTCCACGCCACGGGCAGCGACACGTTCTTGCCGCCGCAGTCGCCCGCGCCGGCGTAGTCGGCCGGAATGACGCCGTTGTCGCCGAAGGCGCTCGACGTGACCTTCATGCCCGTGAAGGCCTTGCCGCTGCCGGGCGACATGCCGGTGCAGCCCGCCATGAGGCCGGCGAAGGCGAGGGCCGTGACCGACAGGGTGAGGGGGTGAAGCCTGTTGTTGCTGCGCATATCTTTTTCTCCTGGAGGGTTGTCTTCGTCTTCATTCGGCCTGGCCGAGCCACACGCTGCCGTCCGCTTTTTCATGCACCGCCAGCGGCGTGAGCCGTGCGCCGCGGCAGGGGCCGCCGACGCATTTGCCGGTGTCGGGCTCGAAGATGGCGCCGTGCCGCGCGCACATCAGGAAGCGGCCTGAACTTTCCAGCACCTGGCCTTCGAAATCAAGCGGCCCGCCTGCATGGGGGCACTGGTTGAGATAGCCGTGCACGCCGCCTTGCCAGCGTACGGCAAAGGCCTGGGCGCCGCCCGGTGCCGTGAACATGGCGGCGAGGCCGCCGTCGGCAAGCGCCGGGGCGATCAACTGGGGCTCTGTCGTGCTCATGGCGAACAGTATCCCTCGCGTGGCGGAAGGCATGCTTTCTGCTGCAATTGCGGCATGAACGATTTTTCTCCCGCCAGCGCAGCGTTGCTCGTCGCGCAGCCGCTGACTTCCCATGCCTTTGCCCCGTATGGCACCGTGATCGAGGCACCCACCGGCGAGGGCCGGCCCATCAACGGAGGCAATGCACAGCGCTTCGACCTGCTCGGCGACCTGCGGCTAGACGCCGAAGGCGGACGGCCGATGCTCGCGCTGTTCCGCGCGCAGGCGCGGCGCTTTCCGCACGAGGTGTCGGAGATGGAGCGCCACGCGCTCGGCAGCCAGACCTTCGTGCCGCTGGGCGACAGGCGCTTCGTGATCGTGGTCGCCCGCGCGGGCGAGGCGCCCACCTCGGCACAGCAACTCGCGGCTTTCGTCACCGACGGGCGCCAGGGCGTGGTGCTCGCGCCCGGCACCTGGCATCACGCGCTGCTGGCGGTAGATGCGGGCGACTTCGTGGTGATCGAGCGCGCGGGAGGCGGCGTCGATTGCGACGTCTGCTTTCTTCGGCAGAGCGGCAGCGTGCAACTGGCGAGCCTGCCTGGTTAGGCGACGACGCAGAAGTTGGCTAGAGGGTGCCACCTTCTGGCCAGTTGATCCAATGGGTGTTCGGATTGAGCGTGGGCTCGTAGTGCGCGGTGTCGCCGGTCACCAGCGCCCTGACCAGCCGCTGGAAAGTTGCCGAGTTGCTGGGCCGGTGCTGTGCATCGACGACATCGGGGTGATGCCATTCTTCGAGCTGCAGGATCTGAGCCATCTCCGGCAGCACGTTGGCGCGGCGCTCCGCTGCGGTGGCCAGCACGTCGTCGCGGTGGGTGGCTGCGAGGATGCGGCAGAGTTCGAAGGTGTGGAGCCGACCCTCGTCCAGCGGGACGATTCGGTGGGCGCGGCAATCCGCCAGAGATGGCGTTGGAATCGTCTGGCCTCGCAGGGTCAATTCGTGCCTGTCACCGGCGGCAACCCATTCGAGGTTCTCGGCATCCTGCCATCCGCCTTCCTCGATGGGGTAGACGAAGCGTGATTCGTTGTGCGGGTTGTGCGCAAGATAGTTGTCGTAGGCCTCTCGGTTGACGTAGTTCGTCCCCGGGGCGCGGTCGTGCAGCCGGCTGGCGAAGGTGTGCACGTGTGTGTCGGGAATACCTGACCTTGGCGAGAAGCCAAACACTTCGATGACCATGGCCCAATCGTGCGGCGACCGGTACAGCGACATGCGCGTGGCCGCGAGATAGACATAGCCGTTGTCCAGCATCGGGAACACATAGTTCTCGCAACACTGGTCGAGGACGGAAAGGATGTCGGCTTCTTGCCAGCTCAGCATGGATGCTCCCGAGCCCGAGGTGGGCTTTCGGGGCGACTTTAACGGTGGCCGAAAGATGCCGCCCCGGCCTCAGCCCACGATGCGCTGCGCCAGCGCAACCAGCGATCGGTCCGACCCCGCCGGTCCGAGCAGCGAAATGCCCAGCGGCGCACCGTCGCGCGAAGCCAGCGGCATCGAGAGCTGCGGAAAGCCCGCCAGGCCCGCGATGCACAGCATGCGGATCGCACGGTTGCGGTAGTCCTCCAGCGCGGCTTCGCTGTCGCTGCGCAGCGGTGCGATGTCGGGCATGGTCGGCATCAGCAGCACGCCGTCGGTGCCGAGCAGCGCGGCCAGGTGCTCACGGAATGCGGTGCGGAAGGTGCGGCCCGCTGCAACCTGCGCATCGGTCACTTCGCGCGACCACGCAAAGCGTTCGGCCACGCCCGGGCCGAGCGGCGGCGCGTAGCGTTCGATGAGTGGGCCATCGGTGAGCCAGGCCTCGCGCGACTGCAGGTAGCGGAAGTTCCAGTACATCGTGTCGAAGGATTCCAGCGCCACCGTGGTGCCCTTGGCGGCACCGAGCAGGCCCTGCACGCGGTCGGCAGCGCCCTTCAGCGCTTCGATTGCGGCGGGCACGGCCAGCGCCCAGACGTCGTCGGGCCGCAGCAGCCGCACGCGTTCGGGCAGGGGCGTGGCGTCGGCGCCCAGCAGCACATCGGCCACGCGCGCGAAGGTGCCGATGTCGCGCGCGAACCAGCCGCAGGTGTCGAAGCTGGGTGCGAGGTCGAGCGCGCCTTCGAGGCTCACGCGGCCGTGGGTGGGGCGCAGGCCGTACAGGCCGCAGTGGTTGGCCGGCGCGCGCACCGAACCGCCGGTGTCTGTGCCCAGCGCGAAGTCGCACAGGTTCGACGACACGGCCGAAGCCGAGCCTGATGACGAACCGCCAGTGATGCGCAGCGGCGCTCCACCGTTGATCGGCGCGCCGAAATGCGCGTTGTTGCCGTTCATCGAGAACGCCAGTTCGTCGGTCACGGTCTTGCCGGCAAAGCGGGCGCCGGCATCGAGCAGCTTCTGCACGGTCGGCGCGGTGCGGGTCTTGATGCCCGACATCGCCAGCACGATGGGATTGCCGCCGCCCGTGGGGTAGCCGGCCACGTCGAACAGGTCTTTCGCCGCAAAGCTCAGGTCGGCCAGCGGACCGGTCGCAGCGCGCGGCACCGGCGCATCGGGGTACGGAACGAAGGCGTGGGCGGGGTCTTGCAGAGGCATGGCGGTGAACGGTTTGTGGAGGTTGTCAGTCAGGCGACGAGCACCGGCGCAATGGCCGCCGCGGCATCGGTGTGGATGCAGCGCACGCGGTGGTTCGGCGCGAGCTCGACCACCGGTGGTTGCGCGGTGCGGCAGGCATCGCTTGCGAGCGCGCAGCGTTCGGCAAAGGCGCAGCCGGGCGGCAGCGCGGACAGGTCGGGCGGCGCGCCGCCGATGGTTTCGAGCCGCGTGCCGCGCGCCAGCGCACCGTGCGCGCGGCTCTTGAGCAACGCGATCGTGTACGGATGGCGCGGCGAGCGGATCAGCTCGCGCGCAGTGCCTTCCTCGACGATGCGGCCGGCATACATCACCGCGATGCGGTCGGCCACCTCGACGGCGGCGCCGATGTCGTGCGTGACGAAGATCACCGACAGCCCCAGGTCGCGCTGCAGCTCGCGCAGCAGCAGCAGGATCTGAATTTGCACCGTGGCGTCGAGCGCAGTGGTGGGCTCGTCGGCCAGCAGCAGCTGGGGCTTGCAGGCGAGTGCCAGTGCAATCATGGCGCGCTGGCGCATGCCGCCCGACATCTCGTGCGGGTAGGCCTGCAGGCGCCGTTCGGGGCTTGGAATGCGCACGCGCTCGAACAGCGCCAGCGCACGTTGTTGCGCCTCGGCCTGCGAGACGGATTCGTGCCGGCGGATCGACTCGACGATCTGCGCGCCTACCGAATACACCGGGTCGAGCGCCAGCAGCGGCTCCTGGAAGATCATCGACGCGACCTTGCCGCGGAAGTCGGCCAGCTCGCGCTGCGACATCGCGAGCACGTCGCGGCCGGCCACCTGCACCGTGCCGCCCATGCGGGTGCGGCGCTCGGGGTGCAGGCGCAGCAGGGTGCGCATGGTCACGCTCTTGCCCGAGCCGGATTCGCCGATCAGCGCGACGACCTCGCCGCGCTGCACTTCGAGGCTCACGCCGCTGACGGCGTGCACCGGCTTGCGTCCGCCGCTGAAGGTAACGCTGAGGTCGCGCAGGCGGACCATCGGTTCGTTGTTGTCGCTCATTGGGGTACCTTCGTGCTTCGCACTGCGGTGCGAGCTTGCTTGGGGCGGCCCGGCGCGGCGCTCATGCTGCCTGCCTCTGCGTTTCGATGGCCATCGGATGCCCGCTGCCGGCTTCGTGGATCAGGCAGCTCACCGCATGCTGCGAGCCGGTGACGATGCGTTCGGGCACGACCTTGGCGCACACCGGCGCGGCCAGCGCGCAGCGCGGATGAAAGCGGCAGCCCGAGGGCGGGTTGATGGGGTTCGGCGGATCGCCCGCGAGCGCCGCTTCTTCGGTGCGGTGGTCAGGGTCCATCGACGGCATGGAGGACAGCAGCGCACGCGTGTAGGGGTGAGCGGGCGCGTCGTACAGCGCATCGGCCGGGCCGATCTCGGCCACCTGGCCCAGGTACATCACCATGACGCGGTCGCTCACGTAGCGCACCACGTTGAGGTCGTGGCTGATGAACACGTAGGTCAGCCCGAACTCGGTCTTCAGGTCGAGCAGCAGGTTGATGACCTGTGCTTCCACCGACTTGTCGAGCGCGGAGACGGCTTCGTCGAGGATCACCATGCGCGGCTGCAGTGCCAGTGCCCGCGCGATGTTCACGCGCTGCCGCTGGCCGCCCGAGAGCTCATGCGGGTAGCGTTCGGCAAAGCGCTGCGGCGAGAGGCCCACGCGAGCCAGCAGGTCGCGCGCCCGTTCCACCGATTCGCGTCGCGATACGCCGTGCACCTGCGGGCCGAAGGCGATCGAGTCTTCGATGGTGAGGCGCGGGTTGAGCGAGGCGTAGCTGTCCTGGAACACCATCTGCACCTGGCGGCGGAATTCTTTCAGCGGCAGGTCGCGGCTGCCGACTTCGCGGCCGTCGAACACGACTTCGCCGCGTGTGGGTTCGATGAGCTGCATCAGCAGGCGGGCGGTGGTCGACTTGCCGCAGCCCGACTCGCCGACCACGCCTAGCGTTTCGCCCTTGAGCACTTCGAAGTCCACGCCGTCGACTGCGCGCACAACGCCGCCGCCGCGGCCCAGTGGGTCTTTCTTCAGGGGGAAGTGCTTGACCAGGCCTTTGATTGTCAGGAGCGGTTGGGCTGGGCCGCCGATGTCTTTGGGTGCGTCCATTTTTGTTAGCTCCTGTCCACTGCGTTCGGGGTGCGTGCGAATGACACCGGGTACTCCCCTCCGCGAATGTCCCCCGCCTTCGGCTCCTCCTTTATTTCGCTGCGGGGAGCACCCGGTGCCATTCGCACATGGGCGCGGCTGTGGTGCTGGCCGATCAACCACCGCTGCGAACAACGATCACGCCGATGGGGTGCCTTGCGCAGCGAAATAAAGGAGGAGGCCGAAGGCCGGGGGACATTCGCGGAGCAAGGTACCCCGTCGGCGTGAGCGCGCCCTGAAACGCACTGCATCGAAGAACAGACTTCCATGCTCACCCCTTATTGTCCATGGCAGACCGAAGCCCGTCGGACAAGATGTTGAAAGAGATCGAAGTGATGAAGATCATCGCGCCCGGCAGCGCAGCGACCCATGGCTGCACATAGATGGCGGTGCGCAGCGTGTTGAGCATCAGCCCCCACTCGGGCTCCGGCGGCTTCACGCCGAGACCGAGGAACGACAGGCCCGAAGCCAGGATCATCGACACCGCGATCAGGCTGGTGGCGTACACGAAGATCGGGCCGAGCACATTGCCCAACACGTGCACGCGCACGATGGTGAAGGGGCTGGCGCCTGAAGCGCGCGCCGCTTCCACGTAGTCGCGGGTGCGCACCTGCGTGGTCACGCTCTCGGCCACGCGCGCTATCTGCGGAATGAACACGATGGTCAGCGAGATCAGCGAATTGACCACCCCCGCACCCAGCGTGCCCGACAGCGCGATGGCCAGCAGCACCGATGGGAAGGCGTAGAACACGTCGATGGTGCGCATGATCAGCGTGTTGGTCAGCCCGCCCGCGTAGCCCGCGACGATGCCGATGATCGTGCCCAGCACGAAGGCGCACAGCACCGGCGTGATGCCGATGAACAGCGACAGCCGCGCGCCGACGATGAGGCGCGAGAGCATGTCGCGGCCCAGCTCGTCGCTGCCGAAGGGCAGGCCTTCGGTGCCGATGGGCTTCAGGCGCTTGAGCATCGACGACTGGTAGGGGTCCGACGGCGCGAGCCATGGGCCGAAGACTGCGAGCGCGATCAGCAGCAAAACGACGATGGCCGCGCCCACGGCGACCGGGTCGCGCCGGAAGCGCAGCCACACCGAGGCCCAGTAGCCGCGCGAGCGCTGGGCCGGCAAGGGTTCGACTGCGATTGCGGAAGATGAAGAGGCGGGAAGCACGGTGGACATGGCTTGGCGGCTTTCTTCTTCAGGCGCGCGCGATGCGCGGATCGAGCAAGGTCTGCAGCACGTCGACCAGCAGGTTCAGCAGCACGAAGAACAGTGCCAGCACCAGGATCGTTCCCTGCAGCAGCGGCAGGTCGCGCTGGAAGATGGCCGAGTTCAGCAGGAAGCCGGTGCCCGGCCACGAGAACACGGTCTCGATGAGGATCGAGCCGCCGAGCAGGTAGCCCAGTTGCAGGCCCATCACCGCCAGCGCCGTGGGCGCCGCGTTCTTCACCATGTGGCGGAACACGCCGAGGTGCGTGAGCCCCTTGGCGCGCAGGCCGACAATGAACTCCTGGTCGAGGATGTCGGCCACCAGTGCGCGCACGGTGCGCGCGATGATGCCCATGGGAATCACCGACATCGTGAGCGCCGGCAGCAGCAGGAACTGCAGGTGCTCCCAGTCCCAGGCCCAGTCGTCGGAGCCGCTGGGGCCCGCGCCGGTGGCCGGCAGCCACATGAGCTGCGACGAGAACACGATCACCATCACCATGCCCAGCCAGTAGTGCGGCACGCTCACGCCCAGCACCGAGAACATCGAGGCCAGGCGGTCGACCCACGAGTTGCGGAAGTAGCCCGCCACGAAGCCGAACAGGCAGCCCAGCACGAAGCCGATGAAGGTTGCCACCACCGCGAGCCGCAGCGTGTTGCCCACGGCGGTGAACACCTCGCCGGCCACCGCGCGGTTGCTGGCGATGGACACGCCCAGGTCGCCATGCATCGCGCGCCACAGCCACATCGCGAACTGCTCTGGCAGCGAGCGGTTGAAGCCGTAGAGCTCCCGCAGCTGCGCCTGCAGGTCGGCCGAAGCGTCGGGCGGCAATATCGACACCAGCGGATCGCCCGGCGCGATGTGCACAAGCAGGAAGCACACGAGGGCCACGCCGATCATGATCGGCACGGCGTAGATCACGCGGCGCAGGAGGTAGGCGAACATTGGCTGGATAGCTGGCTGATGGGCTGGCTGGAAGAAGGCGGTCAGTCCATCGTCATCGTGGCGATGTCGATGAACCAGCTCTTGGGCTGCACCACGTTCTTGACCTTGGCCGACATGGCGCGCGGACCGACGTCGTGCGCGATCCACACGAAGGGCGCGTCGTCCACGATGTGCGTGTGCAGCTTGGCGAGCGCGGCGTCGCGTGCCTTGTCGTCGAAGCTGGTGCGCGCATCGGCCACCAGCTTGTCGACCTCGGGGCTGCCGTAGTAGCCCCAGTTGTTCGACACCGGCGGGAAGGCCTTGGTGCTCACGAAGCGCACCATCGCGAAGAACGGGTCCATGGCCGCGAAGCTGATGTTGACCGCATTGGCGCCGTTGGCCGACGGGTCTTTCGCGCCCTTGCGCCAGTTGGTGAACAGCGTGTTCCATTCGATCACGTCGAACTGCACGTCGAAGTAGCACTGCTTGAGCGACTGCTGCGCGAACTCGTTCATCGGCAGCGGCTGCATCTGGCCCGAGCCCGATGCCGAGATCTGCACCTTCACCTTGATCGGCTTGGCGGCCGAGTAGCCGGCCTGCGTCATCAGTGCCTGCGCTGCCTTCACGTCGTACTTGATGTCGAAGGTGGGCTTGCCGAACCACGGGTGGCCCGGCGGCACCGTGCCCTTGGGCTCGGCCATCATGCCGCCCAGCAGCTGCTTCATGCCGCCGCGGTCGATGCACAGGTTGGCGGCCTGGCGCACGCGCTTGTCGAGCCAGGGCGAGCCTTCGGCGAACGAGAGCTGCCACGGCCACACGTGGGGCTGTGCATTCGAATAGATCTTGAAGCCGCGCTGCGTGATCTGCGCCATGGCGTCGGGCGCGGGCGCCTCGATCCAGTCGACCTGGCCGCCCAGCAGCGCAGCGGTGCGCGCATTGGCCTCGGGCATCGGCAGCATCACGACCTTGTCGATCTTCGGCACGCGCCTGGCGTCCCAGTAGGTCTTGTTGGCGGCAAGCTCCAGCCGCTCGCGCGCCACGAAGCGCGTGACCTTGAACGGGCCCGAGCCGGCGGGGTCGGCGGCGAAGGCGGTCCATGCGGCCTTGGACTTGTCGGCGGGCGTGGCGCCGGCGGCTGCGTCGAACTTCTTCTGCCAGTGCGCGGGCGAGGCCATGAACAGGTTCGTGAGGTTGATCGGCAGGAAGGCGTCGGGCTCGCTGGTGGTGAGCTCGACCGTCGTGTCGTCGATCTTGCGCGCCGACTTGAGCGTGGGCATGCGCGAGGCCGTCACGCCGACCTGGCTGGGGTCGAACTGCACGGCTTCCTTGTCGAGCACCTTCTGCACGTTCCACACCACGGCGTCGGCGGTGAAGGCCGAGCCGTCGTGGAACTTGACGCCGGGGCGCAGCTTGAAGACCCACTTGGTCTTGTCCTTGGCGTCCACCGCCCACGAGGTGGCGAGGCCGGGAATCAGCACGCTCGGTGCGTCGGCCTTCGACAGGTCCCACTGCGTGAGCGAGTCGTAGATCGGAATGCCGGTGAAGCGGTTGCCCTCGAAGCCCTGGTCGGGCTGGCCCAGCGTGCGCGGAATGTCGGCTGCCGTCATGGCGATGCGCAGCGTCTTTTCCTGGGCCATCGCATGGGGCGCGGCCAGGGTCAGGACGGCGAGCGCCGCGCAGGCGGCCAGGGGCTTCAGGAACAGGGCAGGGGCAGCACGCTTCACATGGAACTCCGTTGGGTGGAATGGCGAAAAGGACGAAAGGAAACTCTCAAGCACGACATGTGCCAGCAGGCGGTCAGTCCCTGCCTGGCCTAGGGCCATGACAGCGCGATCTCGCGCCTCGCGCAGCGCAGGTCCATCTCGACTTCCATGTCCACGATCGGCGGGCGCGCGAGGTGCCATGTCAGGCCGGTGGTGAGCGCGCCGCGCTGCACGATTTCGTCGAACACCAGCGCGCCGATGTCATGCACCGTGTAGGCCTGCACGGCCGCGGCATCGCGCCAGCCGAAGCCCAGCACGGCCAGGCGGCGTTCCATTTCCGTCATCACGTAGCCGAGCTTGGCGCGCAGGCCGTCGGGGCTGGTGTCGCCCAGGCGGACCATCACCTCGCGGTAGCTGGCGTGGCCGTCGGGCGCTTCGCCGCCGCCCGAGACCACGAAGCTCGGCGGCCCGGCATCGTCGTCGGCCGGCACGGTGTACGAGAAGGCCTGGAAGGCCGGCGTGGCCGGTGCGCCGACGCGCGGGCACACGTTGGTGCGCGCAACCGGGTTGTGGTCGCCGCGCAGCAGCTGCCAGCGCTCGAGCGTGCCGGCATAGATGCGGTTGAAGTCGTGAAAGCCGCGTTCGGAGAACGGCGCGGGCGAGCGCAGTTCGCAGGCGCACAGCGCGGTGAGCGGCCGGCCGATGGCGCGCAGGTGCGCCGCGATGGCGTCGAAGCCGTCGGCAAGCGGCACGGCCTGCTGGAAGCGCACCCGCTCGATGGCAAAGCCGGGCAGCGCCGCCACGCCGGCGGAATACTGGAACACGCCCTTCGCGTAGCGGTAGCCGCCTTCGGGGAACGCAATGGTTTCGGTGCTTGTGGTTGTCATGCCGTCTTTCCTCGTCAGCGCCCAATGTAGGGAGCGACGAGGCCGGCGGGAAGGCTCATTTCTGCACGCGCGTGTTGCCGGAATCAGAACGCGGCACCGCGTTGGAGCCGTAGCGCCCCATGCTGGTGGCCAGCATTTCGAGCAGTGCGCGCGACGCCGGCGACTGGCGCTGCCCCGGCATCGTGAGCAGGCTGGTCGCGGTGGCGGCAAAGTCGCGCTCCTGCAGCGGCACGGCGCACAGGTCTCCGTTCGACACCTCGTGCAGCGCCGCATAGCGCGGCAGGAAGGTGATGAGATCGCTGTTGCGCACCACGCCCTTGGCCATGTCGAGCGTGCTCGTCTCGATCACCAGGTCGAGCGACACCTGCGTCTTCGATGCGATGCGGTCGACCAGGTGGCGGATCTGGAACGAGCGGTCGGGCAGCGCCACGCGGTGGCCTTCGAGTTCGCGGAACGACACGCTGCGCCGCCGCGCCAGCGCATGCGTGGGCGCGACGATGGCGCACAGCGGCTGCTCCAGCCGCGCATGTTCGCGGAAGGCATGGCGCTCGGGCAGGTTGAAGGCCAGCGCGATGTCGATGCGGCCTTCCTGCAGCGCTTCGAGCACCGCGCGCGAGCCCACCACCGAGGCCTGCAGCTTCACCTGCGGATGCCGCTTCTGGAAGCGCGCCAGGTTGTTCGCAAGGAAGTGGCTGACCATGCCCTCGATGCTGCCGACGCGCACTGTGCCGACGGGCTGGCCGATCAGCTCCTGCAACGCGCCGCGCAGCGCCTCGCTGTTCTGCAGCACCTGGTCGGCGTGTGCGAGCACCAGCTCGCCGGCCGGCGTGAGGGTGGTGCGGTTGGCGCGGCGGTCGAGCAGGGCGGTCTGCAGTTCGCCTTCGAGCTTGGCGATCTGGCGGCTGATGGCGCTCGGCGCCACGCCCAGTTGCTCCGCGGCGCGGCGCAGCGAGCCGGCCTTGGCGGTCTCGCGAAAGTAAAGCATTGCCGTGGACAGCATGGCGGTTTCCTGTTTTCTTGTTCTCGCAAGGCCTGGGCCGGCCGAACCTTCGGCCGAATGGCGCAGCACGTCAAGCAACGGGCGTGCCCCGGGCCAAGCGGGGTCGCCATCCCGTATATGCCGTCCGACCGATGGACGCGGCGGAGCCCGTTTTTGACAATGCAACCGTTTGCACCGACAGTCTGTGGGGCGAAGGGAACAGAACCGATGACAACACTGACGCAGGGTGCACGTGGCGCCGACGTTCGCAGATTGCAGGAGGCATTGAACCGGAAGCTCCAGCCGAACCCCGGGCTCGTGCTCGACGGCGACTACGGCCCGATTACCCGGATTGCGGTGCGCCGCCTGCAGGCCGCGAACTGGCTCGCCGAAGACGGCGAGGCCGGCCCCTGCACGCAGAACCTGGTGTTCGGCAATGAGTGCCACGCGCCGATCCTGCACCCCGTTGCGCTGATTCCGCAGCCCACGCCCGGCCAGTGCTGGGCCGCCTGCACGGCAATGATCACGCGCTCCAACGTGCAGGCGGTGGTAGCGCGCACGCCCACCGAGCTGATCGCCGACGACGGCGGCCTGCGCACCTTCGCGAATGCCGACGACGCCATGACGGCCGATGCGCTCTTTGCGTCCGCGCACGGCCTGGCGGTGCGCCCGCCGGCGCCCTGGTCGGTCGGCCAGCTGCGTGCCGCACTGCAGCACGGGCCGCTGATGTTCGATCTGCCGTGGGGTGCGAGGGGGTATGCCGCCGGTGTCGGCCGTCCGGGCCACATGGTGCTTGTCGTGGGTATTCGCGGCGACGACGATCCCGGCGGGCGCGGCACCACGCTGCGAATCTTCGACCCCTGGCCGCCGGGCAAGGGGGCGCGCAGTTCGGTCAACCACGTCAAGTGGAGCCAGCAGGTGCCCCGGAACGCCTGTCGCGTGTTCTCGCATCCGTAGCCCGGTGGGAGGGCGCCAGGGGGGCGATGCGACAATCCCAGCGCCATGACAGACACCCTCACGATCACCCGCCCCGACGACTGGCACCTGCACGTGCGCGATGGCGCCGCCCTCGAAGCCGTCGTTCCCCACAGCGCTCGCCAGTTCGGCCGCGCGCTGATCATGCCCAACCTTCGCCCGCCCGTGACCACCGCCGCACAGGCCGTGGCCTACCGCGACCGCATCCGCGCCGCCGTGCCCGAAGGCACGGCCTTCGAGCCCGTGATGTCGCTCTACCTCACCGACAAGCTGCCGCCCGAAGAGATCGCGCTGGCAGCCGAAGCCGGCGTGCGCGCGCTCAAGCTCTACCCGGCCGGCGCCACCACCAACAGCGATGCCGGTGTGACCGACATCCGCAAGACCTACAAGACGCTCGAAGCCATGCAGAAGCACGGCCTCTTGCTGCTGGTGCACGGTGAGGTGACCGACCCCGCCATCGACCTGTTCGACCGCGAAGCCGTGTTCGTCGACCGCGTGATGATTCCGCTGCGCCGCGACTTTCCCGAGCTGAAGGTGGTGTTCGAGCACCTGACCACGAAGGAAGGCGCCCACTACGTGCGCGACGCTGATCGCTTCACGGCAGCCACCATCACGGCGCACCACCTGCTGTACAACCGCAACGCCATCTTCACCGGCGGCATTCGCCCGCACTACTACTGCCTGCCCGTGCTCAAGCGCGAGACGCACCGCGTGGCGCTGGTCGAGGCAGCCACCAGCGGCAGCGACCGTTTCTTCCTGGGCACCGACAGCGCACCGCACCCGGCGCACCTGAAGGAGCATGCGCTGGGTTGCGCCGGCTGCTACACCGCGCTCACGGCCATCGAGCTGTACGCCGAGGCCTTCGACAGCGTGAACGCGCTCGACAAGCTCGAAGGCTTCGCGAGCTTCCACGGCCCCGACTTCTACGAACTGCCGCGCCACACCGACACCATCACGCTCAAGCGCGAAAGCTGGACCGTGCCGGAGACCGTGCCCTACGGCGACGCCACGCTCAAGCCCTTGCGCGGCGGCGAGACGATCAACTGGAAGCTCTCATGACACCGACGCTGCGCGTGATGTTGCTGATCGACGCCGACAACGTCTCGGCCGATGTGATCGAACAGGCCGTGCAGCGCACGATGGATGAATACGGCGCCATTCACGTGCGCCGCGCGTATTGCAACGCCGAGATGGCGGTGAACCGGCAGGCGATGTTCAAGCGGCTGTCGGTGCGGCCGATGGTGAACCTGTCGGCCGGCAAGAACAGCACCGACATCGCGCTGTCGGTCGACGCCATCGACCTGGCCATCAACGAGCGGCCCGACGTGGTGGTGCTGGTGTCTTCCGACTCCGACTTCGCGCCGCTCGTGATCCGCCTGCGCGAAAAGGGCTGCCGCGTCTGCGGCATCGGCCAGCAGGGCAAGACGGGCGAAGAGACGGTCGGCGTGTACGACGCCTTCATGGACCTCGCGCACCACGCCAGCACGAAGCCCGCGGTGCGCACCGCGCCGGCGAAGAAGGCGGCTGCGGCCAAGTCTGCACCCGCGAAGACCGCGCGGGCCAAGGCGACGCCTGCTGCCAAGAAGGCCGCGGCCAAGACGCCGGCCCGCAAGACGGCGAAGGCCGTCAAGGCCGCGCCGCCACCGCAGCAGCAACCGCAAATCTCCGAAGCGGCCGAATTCATCCTGCAGGCTGCACCGGCCTTGCGCAGCGGCAACGACGTGCCGCTCAACGACGTGGCAAAGGCCCTGCGCACGGCCGGCCTGCTTGGCAAGCACGGCAGCTCGCTCAAGCTTTTCGACAAACTCACGTCGGAGTTCGCCGTGATGCAGCACCCTGACCGCATCCGCTGGACGGGCGCGTCCGCGCCTTGACCCTGCCGGCGGTTGATTGGGCGCAGCCCTGGCTGGCGCCCTATCGTTCGAGCGGCGGCGCGGTAGAGCAGGCCGCGCGGCACGCCGGGGTGGCTGCCGCCCTGCAGGCAGTCAAGCCCGCCCAGGCGCCCGATTTCGTACATCAGGACGCGCTGCCCGCAGGCCAGGCCTACGAAGCCCACATCTTCCAGACCCGCACCGTCCCCACGCGCGACAACCTGCACGATTTCTTCAACGGCCTCGTCTGGCTCGCCTTTCCGCAGACCAAGCGCCGGCTCAACGAACTGCAGGCGGCCGAGATCGCGCGAAGCGGCGTTGCCGCCGTGCGAGGCCCGCTGCGCGATGCGCTCACGCTGCTCGACGAGAACGGCGCAGTGCTCGATGCGCCACCCGCGCTCTGGCAGGCGCTGATCGCGCGCGACTGGCACACGCTGTTCGTCACGCAACGCGGGCTGTGGAGCGAAGCCCGCCTGCTGCTCTTCGGCCATGCGCTGCTCGAAAAACTGGTCACGCCGCGCAAGCCGATCACGGCACACGTACTGCTGACGCACGACGCGAGCGGCCCGGCGGCGTTCGATGACGAGCGCATGGCGCAGGCGCTCAGCGCGCGGCAGCTCGAACGCAAGCCCTTCGTGCCGCTGCCGGTGCTCGGCGTGCCCGGCTGGTGGGGCGGCAACGAGGCGGCGGCGTTCTATGCCGATCCGCAGGTTTTCAGGCCCTTGCCGGGCCGGGGAATACCAGGGGCATAGAACTTTTGCTCCTATCATGGCTCTACCGGCTGCCGCCGACCGGAGCGCCCAGAACGCACTACAACACCCAGGGCCTCCATGCCGCGTACGGCTTGAAGAGGGCCCCGGGGTCCTCATCTAGGTGGCAGGTTTCCCCACGGAGAATTCAACTTGAAACGTATCCTTCTGTTCGTTTTGACCAATGTGATGGTCGTCGCGGTGCTCGGCGTGGTCGCCAGCCTGCTCGGCGTCAATCGCTTCCTCACGGCCAACGGGCTCAACCTGGGCGCGCTGCTCGGCTTCGCGCTGGTGATGGGTTTCGGCGGCGCGATCATCTCGCTGCTCATCAGCAAGCCCATGGCCAAGTGGACCACCGGCCTGCACATGATCGACAACCCCCAGTCGCCCGACGAGGCCTGGATCGTCGGCACGGTGCGCAAGTTCGCAGACAAGGCCGGCATCGGCATGCCCGAGGTCGGCATCTTCGAAGGCGAGCCCAATGCCTTTGCGACCGGCGCGTTCAAGAACTCGTCGCTGGTGGCGGTGTCCACCGGCCTGCTGCAGGGCATGACGCGCGAAGAGGTCGAGGCCGTCATCGGCCACGAAGTGGCCCACATCGCCAATGGCGACATGGTCACGATGACGCTGATCCAGGGCGTGATGAACACCTTTGTCGTGTTCCTGTCGCGCGTGATCGGCTATGCGGTCGACAGCTTCCTGCGCCGCGGCGACGACCGTTCGTCGGGCCCCGGCATCGGCTACTACGTGAGCACCATCGTGCTGGACATCGTGCTTGGCTTTGCCGCCGCGATGGTGGTGGCCTGGTTCTCGCGCCATCGCGAGTTCCGCGCCGACGCCGGTGCGGCCGCGCTGATGGGCCAGAAGCAGCCAATGATCAACGCGCTCGCGCGCCTGGGTGGCCTGCCTGCCGGTGAACTGCCGAAGGCCGTGGAAGCCATGGGCATCACCGGCAGCATCGGCAAGCTGTTTGCCACGCACCCGCCGATCGAAGAGCGCATTGCTGCGCTGCAGAACGCGCAGCGCTGATCAGTCGGTCGCGGCAAGTCCGCGGCGCCATGAAAAAAAGCCGCCACATTGCTGTGGCGGCTTTTTTGTTTGTGTGGCGTGTTCAGTCTGCTGCGGGTGCTTCGGGTGCTTCGACGGCCGGCGCCGCAGGTGCCTCGCGATCGGCGCGCGCGCGTTGCAGCGTGCGCGTCACCTCGCCGTGCTTCATGCCGTACATGTCGGCGAACTCCTGCTCGCTGCGGCCGCTGGCCTCGAAGGCGCGCAGCAGCGCCTCGCGCTTGGCGGCCTGCTGGGCGAGTTCGGCCAGGGCCTCGTCCACCACGGCGTTGTTGTTCTCGTCACGCGAGCGCACCAGCACTGCATAGGCCTCGCGATCCAGGCCCGAGGCCTCGACGGCCTTGGCGATGCGCGCGACCAGCTGCGGGCGCAGGTCTTCGCCGTTGGCACGTTGCAGGCGGCGGCGGTGCAGCTCGAGGATGGCGTGGTGCACGTGCTCCGGCGCGACCGGGTCGAGCGCGTTGCCGTCGAGGTCGTGGCGCGCCAGGCCGGCGGCCACGGCCTCCAGGTAGCGCGTGGAGCGCGCGTGCTGGCCCATGGCGATCTTCAGGTCTTCGGCCTTGAAGTCTTCGGGGTGGCGCGCGAGCAGTTCCTCGTACACGCCGAGCTTCAGCGGCACGAAGCGCGCGCCGAAGAGCTGCGGGTACAGCTCGAACAGGCGCTCGAGCACCGGGTTGACCTTGCGCGGTGCGCGCTGCGGTTGAGCCGCTGCCTGGCCCTGTGCCTGGCCTTGCGCACCTTGCTTGCGCGGCTGCTGTTGCTGCCGCTGCGGGCGCTGGTTGCCTGCGCCCTGGTTGTTCTGGCGGGGTGGGCGGGACTGGCGAGGCTGCTGCGCGGGAGTTTCCGCGCTGCTGCTCGTGCCTGAATCCGCATCGGGGCCGGCCTGCAGCTGCTTCAGCTGATCGGCCATGTCCAGTTGCTGACGCCGGGGCGGGCGCGCGTTCGTCTTCGGGGTGGCGGTGGAAGCGTCGGTCATGCGGGGGGCGCGGCGAGGGTCGCGGTGGAATGAAAGGGAAAGAAATGAAGTCCGGTTTGGCGCCTTCAGCGCGGCCGGAACATCCTGAAGAGATTGTCGGGGCTGACTTCGAAATAGTCCGCCGGTCCGCCGCCGCGCAGGATGGGCTGCGCCGCGGCGGTGTCGTAGATGCCGTCCTTCAGCAGGTGGCGCGCAATGTGCACGCCCACCACTTCGCCGAGGATCAGCCAGGTTTGCACGGGCGTGCCGTCCACGCCTTCTAGCTGCAGGATCTGCGTGAGCCTGCATTCGAAGGACACGGGGCTTTCGGCTACGCGCGGCACCGCGATGGTTTTGGAGGCGGCGGTCGTGAGCCCGGCGAGCTCGAACTCGTTCACATCGGGCGGCACGGCGGCGCACGAGCGGTTCATCTGCTCGGCCAGCGGCCGGGTCGCCAGGTTCCAGCCGAACTCGCGCGTCTGGCGGATGTTGTGCAGGCTGTCCTTGGCGCCGATGCTGGCGAAGCCGACGATGGGCGGCGTGTAGTTGAAGGCGTTGAAGAAGCTGTAGGGCGCGAGGTTGAGCACGCCGTTCGCGTCCTGCGACGAGATCCAGCCGATGGGGCGCGGCCCGACCATCGCGTTGAACGGGTCGTGCGGCAGGCCGTGGCCCTTGGCGGGCTCGTAGAAGTGGAAGTCGTCGTTCGCCATCGATGTCCTCAGTGGCCCAGGGCCGAAGCCCGCGCCGCCTGCCGGCCGATCAGCAGCCGGAACGGCAGCAGCATCAGCACGCCGACGGCGAGCTTCACGGCGAGGTCGCCCAGCGCCCACGTGAACCAAGGGCCTTCGGTGCCCGCGAAGGCGATGCCCCAGAACACGATGCTGTCGAGCACCGCTGCAATCACCGTGGCCACCAGCGGGGCGCGCCACCAGAGGCCGCGCCGCAGCCGGTCGAACACGCCGATGTCGAGCAACTGGGAGGCGATGAAGGCCAGCCCCGATGCCGCCGCGATGCGCACCGGCGCGAGCAGCAGCGAGATGCCCACGGCGACGGCAAAGCCGACCCATGCCACGCGCCGCGCCATGCCGGGGCCGAAGCACCGGTTGACGAGGTCGCTCACGAGGTACGCCACCGGGTAGGTGAAGGCGCCCCAGGTCAGCCAGTCGTTGATGGCGAACTGCACGAGGATGTTGGAAGCCAGCACCACGGCTGCCATCGCGAGCGTGGCGGCGGTCAGCTGACCGAGGGTGGGGCGCTCGAAGTGCATGGCTTGCATCAGACGCTCGCGGTGCGTTCGCGTTCGGCCTCGGCCAGCACGCCGTGCGCCACGGCCTCGGCCACCTTGATGCCGTCGACGCCGGCCGACAGGATGCCGCCCGCGTAGCTCGCGCCTTCGCCGGCAGGGTAGAGGCCGCGCACGTTGAGGCTCTGGAAGTCGTCGCCGCGCGTGATGCGGATGGGCGACGAGGTGCGCGTCTCGACGCCGGTGAGGACCGCGTCGTGCGTGTCGAAGCCCTTGATCTTGCGGCCGAAGGCGGGGAAGGCCTCGCGCATGGCCTCGATGGCGTAGGCGGGCAGGGCCTTGTGCAGGTCGGTCGGTGTCACGCCCGGCTTGTACGACGGCGTCACGCTGCCGAGCGCCGTAGAGGGCTTGCCGGCGATGAAGTCGCCCACCAGCTGGCCCGGCGCGCGGTAGTCGCCGCCGCCGAGCACGAAGGCGTTGCTTTCGAGTTCGCGCTGCAGTGCGATGCCCGCGAGCGCATCGCCGGAGGAACTGGATTCCCATCCTGGGAAATCGCGCGGGTCGATGCCCACCACGATGCCCGCGTTGGCATTGCGCTCATTGCGCGAGTACTGGCTCATGCCGTTGGTGACCACGCGGCCCGGCTCGCTGGTGGCTGCGACCACGGTGCCGCCGGGGCACATGCAGAAGCTGTAGACCGAGCGGCCGTTGCTCGCGTGGTGCACCAGCTTGTAGTCGGCCGCGCCGAGCAGCGGGTGGCCCGCATGGCGGCCCCAGCGTGCGCGGTCGATCAGGCCCTGCGGATGCTCCACGCGGAAGCCGATGGAGAAGGGCTTGGCCTCGATGTGCACGCCGCGCTTGTGCAGCATCTCGAAGGTGTCGCGCGAGCTGTGGCCCAGCGCCATCACCACGTGGTCGGCGCGCAGTTCGCTGCTTTGGCCGGTCGTCTGGTCGAGCACGGTGAGGCCGCGCAGGTGGCCGTCTTCGATGTGCACGTCGGTCACGCGCTGCTCGAAGCGGATTTCGCCGCCCAGCGCCACGATCTGCTCGCGGATGTTCTCGACCACCTTCACCAGCTTGAAGGTGCCGATGTGCGGATGCGCGACATAAAGAATTTCTGGCGGCGCACCGGCCTTCACGAACTCTTCCATCACCTTGCGGCCGAGGAAGCGCGGGTCCTTGATCTGGCTGTAGAGCTTGCCGTCCGAGAAGGTGCCGGCGCCGCCTTCGCCGAACTGCACGTTCGACTCGGGGTTGAGCACGCTCTTGCGCCACAGGCCCCAGGTGTCGCGGGTGCGCTGGCGCACGGTCTTGCCGCGTTCGAGCACGATGGGCTTGAAGCCCATCTTCGCGAGCATCAGCGCCGCGAAGATGCCGCAGGGGCCGAAGCCGATCACCACTGGCCGGGCAGTGCCTTCTGCCGCATTGGCCGGCGGCGTGTAGCGCATGTCCGGAGCGGCCTGGATGTGCGGATGGCCCGCGTGCTTGGCGAGCAGCGCGGCTTCCAGCTTCGCATCGGCCAGCTGCACGTCGCAGATGTAGACCGTGAGCAGTTCGACCTTGCGCGCGTCGAAGCTGCGCTTGTAGACGGTGTGGGAGGCGATCGCGTCGAGCGGAACGTCGAGCGTCCTGGCGATCAGGGTTTCCAGCGCGTCGGGCGCGTGGTCGAGCGGGAGTTTGAGTTCGGAGATTCTCAGCATGGCGGCGTAGGGCTTGTGTTTATCAAGCAGGCCGCGCATTTTACGCGCCGAGGGCGCTATGAAAGCTATAGCTGGATCAGGCGGGCAGGAAGCCCTCGACCGAAAGGTACCGCTCGCCCGTGTCGTAGTTGAAGCCCAGCACCACCGCATCGGGTGCCAGCGAGGGCAGCTTCTGCGCGATGGCAGCGAGCGTGGCACCCGACGAAATGCCGACCAGAATGCCTTCCTCGCGCGCGCAGCGGCGGGCCATTTCTCGCGCCGGTTCGGCATCGACCTGCAGCACGCCGTCGAGCAGCGAGGTGTCGAGGTTCTTCGGAATGAAGCCCGCGCCGATGCCCTGGATGGGGTGCGGCGCCGGCGCGCCGCCGGAAATGACCGGCGAAGCCACCGGCTCGACCGCGAACACCTGCAGCTTCGGCCACTTCTTCTTCAGCACCTGCGCCACGCCCGTGATGTGGCCGCCCGTGCCCACGCCGGTGATCAGCACGTCGATGCCATCAGGAAAGTCGGCCGCGATTTCCTCTGCCGTGGTGCGCACGTGCACTTCGACATTCGCGGGGTTGTTGAACTGCTGCGGCATCCACGCACCGGGCGTGCCGGCCACGATTTCCTCGGCGCGGGCGATGGAGCCCTTCATGCCGTTGGCGCGCGGAGTCAGGTCGAATGAGGCGCCGTAAGCCAGCATCAGGCGGCGGCGCTCGATGGACATGCTGTCGGGCATCACCAGGATCAGCTTGTAGCCCTTGACGGCCGCCACCATGGCAAGGCCGATGCCGGTATTGCCCGAGGTGGGCTCGACGATGGTGCCACCGGGCTTGAGTGCGCCGCTTTTCTCGGCGTCTTCCACCATCGACAGCGCGATGCGGTCCTTGATGGAGCCGCCAGGATTGGCGCGCTCCGACTTGATCCACACCTGCTGCTTCGCATTGCCGAACAGGCGGTTGATGCGGATGTGCGGTGTGTTGCCGATGGTCTCGAGGATGTTCTGGGCCTTCATGGACGGAGTCTCCTTGGGTCAATGCGTTTGTCGGACGGACAGCGCGCATTGTGAGACCAGCCCATGACCCCTGCGGCCCCTATGTCGCTCCAGGCGTGAAGGTCATCGCCACGCCGTTCATGCAGTAGCGCAGCCCGGTGGGCTTGGGCCCGTCGTCGAACACATGACCCAGGTGGCCGCCGCAGCGGCGGCAGTGCACTTCCGTGCGCGCCATGCCGAAAGACCGGTCCTGGTGCTCGCCCACGGCCTTGTCGAGCGGCTGCCAGAAGCTCGGCCAGCCGGTGCGGCTGTCGAACTTGGTCTTCGAGGAGAACAGGTCGAGCGCGCAGCCCGCGCAGCTGAAGCGCCCGGCCCGGTGCTCGTCGTTGAGCGGGCTCGTGTAGGGCCGCTCGGTGCCTTCCTGGCGCAGCACCGAGAACTGGCTCGCGGTGAGCAGCTTGCGCCATTCGGCCTCGGTGTGCGTGACTTCGAATTTCTCGTTCTCCGCCGCCTGCGCAGGGCGTGTGCCCCAGCCGAAGAACTGGGCAATGGCCAGCCCCAGCGTGGAGGTTCCGGCGGCAATGGCGAAGCGGCGTCTGGTGTTTTGCGTCATGCCCTTAGTTCGGGCCGGCGAGGCGGCGGGTTACAAATAGCGGCGCAGCATCGCCTGAAAAGGCGCTTTCGCCCGTGAGGCGATAATCCGCCCCGTGAAGCACGCCAGACCGCCGCTGGTGCAAGTCTCGAAAGAGCGCACTGGAGGAACGTCCGGACTGCATAGGACAGCGCAGGAGTTAACGACTCTCCACCGTGAGGTGAGGATCAGAGCAACAGAGACGAGCCGATTAAGTTCGGGTGAAACGGGCAATCTCTGCGCGCAGCAACACCAAGTAGGCCAGTATTGAGGTGGTTCCGCTGAGCTGGCGGGTAGGTGGCATCGAGCCGTCTGGTGACAGGCGGCCCAGAGTAATGGCGGTCACGTCGAGGGCTTCGCAAGAGGCCCTCGATGCACAGAATCCGGCTTATCGGCGGGCTTCACACTTTTCTTCTTCCCGTTTTTCTTTTTTCGCGCCTTCGGCCTGAAGGCGGGCGACAGCCTTGTCGCCAGCAAGGGATTGGTAGTTACCCGTACAATCGATAGCATGCTAATTAATAGGCGGCTACCGTGACCGACTCCGACAACTCCCAACCGACACGCGAAAACGCGCTGATGCGGCTCGGCATGTCGCTTTCGGTGCTGCAGCGCGGCTACCGCGCCCATGCAGACAAGGCCGTGGCGCACGTCGGGGTGTCGCAATCGCTGGCTTGGCCGATCGTGATGCTCGGCCGCATGAACGGCGAAGTGCGCCAGGGCGTGCTGGCCGAGGCGCTGGGCATCGAAGGCCCTTCGTTGGTGCGCTCGCTCGATCAGCTGGTCGAGGCCGGTTTCGTCGAGCGGCACGAAGATCCGTCTGACCGCCGCGCCAAGACCCTGCATCTCACCGAAGCCGGCAAGGCCGCCTGCGCGCCCATCGAGGCCGCGCTGAGCCTGATGCGCACCGCAATGTTCGAAGGCGTGCCGGACGAAGACATCGCCGCCTGCCTGCGCGTGTTTGCCGTGCTCGAAGAGCGCCTGGGCCGCGCCGCGCAGCCACCGCAAGAAGGGCGCAAGTAAATGGCCGCGCTCAGCCTGCCGCGCTTCAGCCGCGCGGAGCTTCTCTTTTCCGGCAAGAGCTTCGCCGCGGCCATGCTGGCGATGTACCTTGCCAGCCGCGCCGGCCTGCCGCGTCCGTTCTGGGCGCTCATGACCACCTACATCGTTGCCCATCCGCTGGCCGGCGCCGTGCGCTCGAAGGCGGTGTACCGCTTCTTCGGCACGCTCATCGGCAGCACCGCCACTGTGCTGCTGGTGCCCGCGCTTTCCAACGCGCCCGAGCTGCTGACGCTGGTGCTCGCGCTGTGGGTCGGGCTGTGCCTGTGCATCTCGCTGCTCGACCGCACGCCGCGCTCGTATGTGTTCATGCTCGCGGGCTACACGGCGGCACTGATCGGCTTTCCGTCGGTGCAGACGCCGCTCGCGCTGTTCGACACCGCCGTGGCGCGCGTGGAAGAAATCGGCCTCGGCATCTTCTGCGCCACGCTGGTCCACAGCCTCGTGCTGCCCGCGGGGCTTGCACCGACCGTGCTGGGCCTGCTCGACCGCACGCTGCAGGACGCGCGCAAGTGGCTCGGCGACCTGCTGCAGCCCGCCGGCCGCAGCAGCAACGCCGATCCGAAACGCCTCGACGACGACCGCCGCCGCCTCGCCGGCGACATCACGCAGCTGCGCCTGCTCTCGACCCATGTGCCCTTCGACACCACGCACCTGCGTTGGACCGCGGGCGCCATCCGCGCCATGCAGGACCGCGTTGCCGCGCTCACTCCGGCCCTGTCGGCCGTCGAAGACCGCCTGCAGGCGCTGGAGCAGGCCGAAGGCCGGCTGGCACCCGATGTGGCTGCCGTGCTCTCGCGGGCCGCTCAGTGGCTGCGCGAAGAAGCCGAACCCACCGGCGACGCAGCAACCCGCGCCGAACGCCTGCAAGCCTTGCGCCGCGCCATCGACGTACTGAGCGCCACACCCGCGAGCGCGCAGCAACAGACTCCATGGGGCCGCGCCCTGCGCATCGGCCTCGCAGGCCGTCTCGCAGAACTCGTCGACGGCTGGACCGCCTGCGCCCAGCTGCGCCTGGACATCGACGAAGGCCTGAAGGGCGCTGCGCCGCTGCGCCGCACGGCAGCGCTCGGCAGTCGAGTGCTGCACCGCGACTACGGCATGGCGCTGCTGTCCGCGCTTGCGGCCGTCATCGCCATCTGCCTGTGCGGCGCGTTCTGGATCGTCACCGGCTGGCCCATGGGCTCGGCCGCGACCATGATGGCTGCCGTCTTCTGCTGCTTCTTCGCCACCATGGACGACCCCGTGCCGGCGATCCACGGCTTCCTGAAATGGACGCTGTTGTCCATTCCGATCTCGGCGCTCTATGTGCTGGTGCTGATGCCCACGGTGCAGGACTTCGGCATGCTCGTGGTCATCTGCGCGCCGCTCTTCCTGCTGCTGGGCCTCTACCTGCCGCGCCCGACGCATTTCATGCCCGCGATGGCGCTGATCTTCGGCGTGGCCGGCACGCTCGCGCTGCACGACACGGCCAGCTCCGATCTCGTGAGCTTCCTCAACAGCATGATCGGCCAGATCGTCGGCGTGGTCGTTGCTGCGCGAGTCACCCGCCTGGTGCGTTCGGTGGGCGCCGACTGGAGCGCGCGCCGCATCCAGCGCGCCACATGGCGCGAACTCGGCGACATGGCCGCGTCTTCTCAACCGCAGTACGCGCAGAGCGATGCTTATGCCGTGCGCATGCTCGATCGCATCGGCCTGCTCGCGCCGCGCATCGCGCAGGCCGGCGGCACCGTCGAAGGCGTGGCCGCCAACGACGCGCTGCGCGACCTGCGCATGGGCGCCGACATCGCCGTGCTGCAGCGCGTGCGCGCCCAGCTGCCGCTGGCTACATCGGCCGCGCTGCTGGGCGGCATCTCGCGCTTCTTCCGCCAGCGTTCGGAAGGCCGCATGAACCCGCGCCCGCCGGGCCTGCTGCCGCAGATCGACGAGGCGCTGAACGCAATGCTCGAAGCGCGCGACACCGCTGCTTCATCGACGTCGCGCGCCGCCGTTACCGCACTGGTCGGCCTGCGCCGCAATCTTTTTCCCGACGCGCCACCGATGCTGGGCGCGTCCAGGCAAGGAGCTTCCGCATGATCGGCGAAGCCAGTTTCTACGGCCTCTACCTGCCCTGGATCATGGTGCTGGCCCTCGGCGCGCTGCTCGCGCTGTGGGGCGTGCGCCGCCTGCTCGCGGCCACCGGCGTGTACCGCTGGGTGTGGCATCCGGCGCTGTTCGACATGGCGCTCTACCTGCTGCTGCTCTATGCGCTGAGCCGCGTCACCTCCTACCTCCAATAAACAGACAGACAACGAGATCTCCATGAAAGCCACCAGTCCTTCCGCAGAAAACCCGTGGGCCCAGCGCCTCGGGCGCGTTCTTTTCACCGTGGTCGTGGTGGCCGCCGCCGTGTGGGCCGGCCTGCGACTGTGGGACCACTACGAACTCGCACCGTGGACGCGCGACGGCCGCGTACGCGCCAACGTCGTGCAGATCGCGCCCGACGTGTCGGGCCTCGTCACCGCCGTGCCGATCCGCGACAACCAGCCGGTCGCCGCCGGCACGCTGCTGTTCGAGGTGGACCGTGCGCGCTACGACCTCGCCGTGCGCCAGGCCCAGGCCGTGCTCGCCGCGCAGCGCGCCCAGAGCGCCCAGGCGCAGCGCGAGAACACGCGCAACACCGGGCTCGACGACCTGATCTCGAAGGAGTCGCGCGAACAGACCCGCTCGCGCGTCGAGCAGATGCAGGCCGCCGTCGCCCAGGCCGAAGTGGCGCTCGATTCGGCCCGCCTCAACCTGCAGCGCGCCGAGGTGCGCGCGCCCACCGACGGCCTCGTCACCAACCTCGACCTGCGCCAGGGCAGCTACGCCGCTGCGGGCCGCCCGGTGCTCGCGCTGGTCGATGCGCAGTCGTTCTACGTCGAAGGCTATTTCGAAGAAACCAAGCTGCCCCGCATCCACCTCGGCGACCGCGTGCGCGTCACGCCGATGGGTGGCGGCGCGGTGTTCGAAGGCGCGGTCGACAGCGTGGCTGCCGGCATCGCCGACCACGACCGCTCCACCAGCGCCAACCTGCTGCCCAGCGTGAACCCGACCTTCAACTGGGTGCGGCTCGCGCAGCGCATTCCGGTGCGCATCAAGCTCGATCCGCTGCCGCAGGGCGCGCGCCTTGTTGCGGGCCAGACGGTGACGGTGCAGGTGCTGGAGAACAAGGCGGCGCAGAAGACGGCGGCAACGACCCCAGCGCCGCAGAAGGGATGAACAGCATGACCCGCTTCGCATTTCGCCTTGCATCGCTGGCCGTCGCCGCCGGGCTCGCGGCCTGCGCGGCGGTCGGCCCCGATTACAAGCAACCGCCCGAGGCGCTCGCCAGCCAGAGCGCTGCCGGCAAGCCCTTCGCCGAGGCGCCCGCCAACGCCGCGCCGCTGCCTGCGCACTGGTGGCGCCTGTACCACGACCCGCTGCTCGACAGGCTCGTCGAACAGGCCCTCGCGCACAACACCGACCTGCGCCAGGCCGTCGCCAACCTCGAGCGCGAGCGCGCCATCGACGACGAAGTGGCCGGCGGCAAGTACCCCACCATCGGCGTGAATGGCGGCCCGTCGTTCGGCCACCAGTCGGGCATCCAGTTGCTGCAGCGCGGCTACGAGCCGCCGAGCACCTTCAACTACAGCCTGGGCGCCTCGCTGTCGTACCAGGTCGACCTGTTCGGCCAGCTGCGCCGCGCCATCGAAGCCTCGGCCGCCAACACCGAAGCGGCCGAAGCCGCGCTCGACCTGGTGCGCGTCAACGTCGCAGCGGGCACTGCGCGCGCCTATGCCGAAGCCTGTTCCACCGGCTTGCGCCTGGAGATCGCGCAGAAGTCCGTCGACCTGCAGAAAGACGCGGTGAACGTCACCGAGCGCCTGCAGAAGGCCGGGCGCGCCGGCGCCATCGATGCGGGCCGCGCGCGTGCGCAGCTGCAATCGCTCAACGCCGCGCTGCCGCCGCTGCAGGCCAGCCGCCAGGCCGCGTTGTACCGCCTGGCCACGCTCACCGGCGCGCTGCCGCAAGACTTTCCGCGCGAGGTGGCCGGCTGCACCACGCCGCCGCGCGTGGCCGGTGTGCTGCCCGTGGGCGACGGCGCGCAGCTGCTGCGCCGCCGGCCCGACATCCGCCAGGCCGAGCGCACGCTGGCCGCGTCCACCGCGCGCATCGGCGTCGCCACGGCCGACCTGTACCCGCACGTGTCGATCGGCCTGTCGGCAATGTCGGCCAGCACCGCCGCTGATTTCGGGCGCAAGGACAGCATGAGCTACAGCCTCGGGCCGCTGATCTCGTGGACGATCCCGAACACCGGCGTGGTCCAGGCGCGCATCGCACAAGCCGAGGCCGGCACGCGCGGCGCGCTCGCCAAGTTCGACGGCACCGTGCTCACCGCGCTGCGCGAGACCGAGACCGCGCTCGGCAACTACGCCCGCGAACTCGACCGCCGCGCTGCGCTGGAAGCCTCGCGAGACCAGAGCGCCATCGTCGCGCGGCAGGCGCGCCAGCTCTACCAGAACGGCCGCACCGGCTACCTCGATTCGCTCGACGCCGAGCGCGCGCTGGCCGCGAGCGAGTCCGCGCTGGCCGCCAGCGAAGCGCAGCTGTCCGACGACCAGGTCATGCTTTTCATGGCGCTGGGCGGCGGCTGGGAGCCTGAAGATACGAACCTTGCGCACGGCAACCTGACCGGCGGCGCAACCACCACCAAGCAATGACCGCAGCCATCACCTCCGAGCCACAGCGCCGCCCCCACGCGCCGCTGTGGCTGCTGGCGTTGGTCACCTTCAGCGGCACGCTGGCCATGCACATCTTCGTGCCCGCGCTGCCCATCGCCGCGAAGAGCCTCGGCGCAGGCATCGGCGCCATGCAGATGACGGTGAGCCTCTACATCTTCGGCCTGGCAGTGGGCCAGCTGGTGTACGGCCCGCTGGCCGATCGCTACGGGCGACGGCCGGTGCTGCTGTTCGGGCTGGGGCTGTATTGCGTGGCGGGTCTTGCGGCCGCGGTCGCGCCTGAAGTGCATTCGCTCATCGCGGCGCGCCTGTTCCAGGCGGTAGGTGGCTGCGCCGGCCTCGTGCTCGGCCGCAGCATCGTGCGCGACACGGCCGAACCGCAAGAGGCCACGCGTCGCCTCGCGCTGATGAACCTGATGGTCACCATCGGCCCGAGCCTCGCGCCGCTGCTCGGCGGTGCGCTCGCCACCGCATTGGGCTGGCGCTCGATCTTCTACGCGCTCTTTGCCCTCGGCGTCATCGGCTTTCTGTTCACCTGGCGCCTGCTGCCCGAAACCGGCGCGCCTGGCGCGGCCGTCAATGCGCGTGAGCTCGCGCGCAACTACAGGAAGCTGCTGGCCTCGCCGGCCTTTCTCGGCTTCTCGGTCGGCGGCGGTTGCGCCACCACGTCGATGTATGCCTTCATCGCTTCGGCGCCCTTCATCTTCGTGGACCAGCTGCACCGGCCGGCGCACGAGGCGGGCATCTACCTCGCCATCCTGGTGTCGGGCGTGTGGCTCGGCAGCTTTCTCACCAGCCATCTGATCTCGCGTGTGCGGGTCGACCGCCTCATGGTCCGCTCGAACGCCTTGAGCGTGGCCGCGGCCTTCGTGCTGCTGGGCGCGGCGCTGACCGATCACCTCTCGGTGCCGCTCATCGTCGCCTGCATGTTCCTGTTCACCGTTGGCGCCGGCATGGCCTCGCCGGCCGCGCTCACGCAGGCGATCAGCGTGAACCCGCAGGTCATCGGCTCGGCCTCGGGCCTTTACGGCTTCACGCAGATGGCCGTGGGCGCGCTGTGCACGGCGCTCGCGGGCATGGGCCACCGTAACCCCGCCCTGGCATCGGCCATCGTGCTGGCGGGGGCGGGCATCGTGGCGCAGCTGTCGTTTGCGGTGGCGCTGCGCGCGCAGAAGCGCGCAGCCGCAAACGTCAGCGCGTGAAGAGCCAGCCCCCCTTGGGCTGGCGCATCAGCTCGTGGCGCTTCACGGCGCGCTCCTCGCCGTCGTCGCCCACATAGACCACCTCGAAGCGCAGCAGCTTCGGCGTGACCATCTTCCAGTTCTGGATGCGCTTCACCGTCACGCAGGCGGTCTTGTCGTGGTACTGCATTTCCGACATCGGGCCGCCCTGGAAGCCCGTGCCGTCGAACAGGCGGCCGGACGCTGCAAAGGGGTTGAGCACCGCACCGTTGCGCGCGGTGATGCAGCCCTCGGTCCGCACGAAGGACTCGATGGTCGGCGAGGCGCTGCGCACCACCTTGCCGACGGCCGGGCTGGGCGGCTTGCCGCCGATGGCTTCGCGGATGCGCTCGACCTGTTCCTCGGTGATGGGTGCCAGGCCGTCCTTCGAGACCACGGCAGGCGGTGGTGCCGGTGGCGCGGGCGGCGGTGGTGGCGCGAAAAGCGTGCAGCCCGCTACCAGTGCCAAAGGCACGGTGCAGGCCAGGGCGGTGCTCGGTGGTCCGAACTTCATGGCTCAGTCTCCCTGACGGCGGCCCATCGGGGCCGCTGGCTGAAAATTGCAGGCCGCGAACATGCGGTGCATCGTCGTTGTCGTCCTCTTTCTCTTCTCTTCTTTATTTCTTCGTTGTTGTTTTTCAGAAGCGTTCGTGGGGTGCAAGGTAGCGCCACTGCCCGGGCTGCAGCCCCGCCAGCGGCACGCGGCCGATGCGGATGCGCCGCATCGCCAGAATGCGCAGGTCTACGCCGTCGCAGATGTTGGCAATCTGCCCAGGCCGCGCGCCCTTGAGCGCGAAGCGCAGGCCCGTCTGCTCGTCGCTCTGGCGGCCGATGCTCACGCGCGCGGGCGAGCGTTCCAGCCGCGCCAGCACCTCGGGGCTCACCGGGCCGGCCACGTCCACCATCACCTCGTGTTCGAGGATGCCGGCGTCTTCCTGCAGCTTGCGTTCGATGCGGAATTCCTGCGTGTACGCGACCAGCCCGCTGGCGCCGGTTTCGAGCGGCGTCATGCAGCGTTGCGCCTTTGCATGCGCCGGCAGAAAGCGCTGTCCGGCGCGCTCGGGCTCGTGATGATTCGCAGCCACCAGCAGGCGGTGCGCGGTGTCGGTTGCCATGCCGGCAGGCTTGTACAGAAGCAATGTGACAGGCACTACCGGCTCGGGCTTGGCACCCGCCTCGATCTCGACCTGCTGGTGCGGCAGCACGCGCGACTGCGGCAGCATCTGCGGCACGCCATCGACGCGCACTGCGCCGTTCTCTATCAGCAGCTCGGCTTCGCGCCGCGACACGCCAGCCATTGCGGCCACGCGCTTGGCAAGGCGGATGCCTTCGTCTTCGACGGGAGCAGTTTTCATGTTCATCGGGGCGCCGCCAGTTGGCGGATGCGTGCCACGTGCGCGGCCAGCGAGCGGGCGGCCACTGGCCACATGCGTTCGGGCACGTCGTCGTAGGCCAGCGGCAGCCATTCTTCGGGCGTGCCTTCGGGCAGCTTCTGCATCGCGGCGGCGATCTTGGCTTCGCGCTTCAGGCGGTGCGCCTTCAGCATGCCGATGGCGGTGCGGGCAAAGCCGATCACGTAGCCGTGCGCCGGCAGGATGAAGCCGATGCCGCCGGCCTCGCAGGCCGCATCGAGCGTGTCGAGCGAATCGAGGTACGCCGTCATGTCGCCATCGGGCGGATCGACCACCGTGGTGCTGCCGTTGAGGATGTGGTCGCCGGAGAACAGCAGGCCGTCTTCTTCCAGCACCAGGCACAGGTGGTTGGCCGCATGGCCGGGTGTGTGTATCACGCGCAGCGTGTGGGTGACGGTTTCGCCGGCAGCGTTGGCGCCCGACAGCACGAGGCGTTCGCCGTCGGCCAGTTCGCGCTCGGGCGTGAAGCGCGCGGTGGCGCGCGCGGTCGGCTTCGAGGCCAGGCCCAGGATCGGCGGCTTGCCGTTCTTGCACAGCGCCTGCAGCGGCGCCGCACCCGGCGAGTGGTCGGCATGCGAATGCGTGCAGACGATCATGCGGATGTCGCCCTTCGTGGCGCGCCACAGCCGGCCGATGTGGTCGAAGTCGTTCGGGCCCGGGTCGATCACGATGTAGCCCGTCGCCGCGTCGCCCACGATGTAGCTGTTGGTACCCGGGCCCGTCATCGCGCTCGGGTTGGGCGCGGTGAGGCGCATCACGTTCTTCAGCAGCGGCACCGGGTGCTCGCTCTGCCAGTCGAGCGCGTGCAGGAGCTGGCCGTCGGGGCACACCAGCGCGAGTTCGCCATAGGGCGACTCGTGTTCCATGTAGCGCGCGTCCTCGCCCTTGAGCAGGCCGGCGCGCGGGCAGCTGGTCCACAGCGGGGCCTCGCTGGCACAGGCCGCGAGCAGGGCATCGACGGTGGGGTACGCGGCCATGCGCTGCAGCGTGCGCACGGTCGGGAAGATCATGAAGAAGGTGCCGGCCTCATGGCGCGCGAGCGCATCGGCCGGATGCACCCAGCTGGGCTCGAACTGCTCGCTCTCGTCGGCAGTGGGCGTCTGGCCTTCGGGCATGCGCGCCACCAGAAAGGGCACGTCGAAGCGCTTGGGCAGGTCGCGGTCGGTCATCCAGTGCGCGAAGGTGAACACGCGGTCCGAGTCGAGCACCAGTCCGCGTGCCGCGCACTGGTCGGCAAAGGCGGTGCCGGCGGTGTCGCCGCGGTCCATCGCTGCGACTTCTTCGGCTCTGACAGGGCTTCCGTCGGCATGGTGCGCGAGCAGGATGCCCAGCTCTTCGAAAGCCTCGCGAATGGCCGCGATGGCCTGCGTGCGCTGCACGCGGCTTTGCGTGGGGCGGCGCGTGGCGATGCGCTTGGCCGCTTCGTCGGCGTCGTCGATATGGCCGCCGGGAAACACGTATGCGCCGGGCGCGAAACTGGCGGTGGCCGAGCGGCGGGTCATCAGCACTTCGATGCCGGCGGCGCTGTCGCGCAGCAGCAGCACCGTGGCGGCCGCGCGCAGGGGCGCGGGCTCGCGTGGGGTGTGTAGTTGTTGGGAGGAACGGACCATGGGGCAATTATGGGGAGCAGGCGCGATACATGCATGTCGACGCGCATAAGCTCATATGGAATCGGGCATCAGCGGCGCGCCACAATTCGCGCCTGCACCGTCTGCATTGAAGACAAAAGACTGAACGACCGAAAGACTGTCATGGCCCATTCTCCACTCACTCGTCTTGCCCGCCGTGTATTGCTGCTGGCAGCGGCCTCGCTCGTCGTGCCCGCCGCCCTCGCTCAACAGGACTGGCCGCAACAACCTGTCACGCTGATCATGGGCTTTCCGGCCGGCTCGGGCGTCGACGTGGTGGCCCGCGTCATCCAGGAGCCGCTGGCAAAGCAGCTCGGGCGGCCCGTCGTCATCGACTACAAGTCTGGTGCCGCAGGCAACATCGCCAGCGACTACGTGGCCCACTCGAAACCCG
Source organism: Variovorax sp. OV084 (assembly GCF_900111625.1). NCBI lineage: Bacteria > Pseudomonadati > Pseudomonadota > Betaproteobacteria > Burkholderiales > Comamonadaceae > Variovorax > Variovorax sp. OV084. The sequence continues at coordinate 50,971 of NZ_FOII01000009.1, forward strand.
ACGGCTACACGCTTGCCTTCGGCACAGCCGCCACGCACGGCAGCAACGCAGCGCTCTACAAGAAGCTGCCCTTCGACGTGGAAGCCGACTTCATTCCGGTGGCGCCGGTGCTCGACGTGTCGAACGTGCTCACCATCAATCCCGACGTGATCAACGTCAAGACCTTGAAGGAATTCGTCGAGCTGGTCAAGGCCAACCCCGGCAAGTACAACTATGCGTCTACAGGCAACGGCGCAGGCACGCACATGGCCTTTGCCGAATTCAATTCGCGCCTGGGCCTGAACATGGTGCACGTGCCCTACAAGGGCGGCCCCGAGGCCATTACCTCGGTGGTGCGCGGCGAAACCTGCTGCATCATGAACCAGGTGCAGACCATTCTTCCGCACTACAAGGCCGGCAAGGTGCGCCTGCTGGGCGTGACCACCGCCGCGGCCGTGCCGGCAGTGAAAGAAGTGCCCACCATCGCATCGAGCGGCCTGCCGGGCACCAAGGGCTTCGACAGCTCGATCTGGTTCGGCATCTTCGCGCCCAAGGGCACCGACCCGCAGATCGTCGACAAGCTCAATGCCGCCGTGAAGGCGGTGCTGGAGCAGCCCGAGATCCGCGAGCGCTTCGAGAGCCAGGGCAACACCGTGCGCATCGAGTCGCCGGCACAGTTCAAGAAGACCGTGCACGACAACCGCGTGAAGTGGGCCGAGGTCGCGAAGGCCGCGAACATCAGCATCGACTGAGTTGCCAGCTACGGGCCGTGGTTCAGTTCACGCCCGGCGCGCCGGCATCGTCATCGCGATCACGCCGGCCATGATGCATGCAAGGCCGGCCCACGCCGTGGGCGCCGGTGCTTCGCCAAGAAACACCACGCCGATCATCACGCCGATAGGCACGCGCAGATAAGCCTGCGCAGCCGTCGACATCGGCCCCAGCGTCTTGATGAGCCGGAAGTAGATCGTGAAGGCCAGCGCGGTGGACAGCACCGCGAGCGCCAGCACCGCCATCATCGAAGCGGCAGACGGCGCGAGTGTCCACGGCCGGTCGATCACGAGGCTCGCGGGCAGCAGCATCGCCGTGCCGCTCAGCAGCGAGCCGGCGGCCGGCACCATCGGGTCCAGCCCCTTGAACACGCGGCCGAACATCGCGGCGCAGCCGTAGCAGACGGCGGCGGCCACCAGCCCGAGTTGCGCGAGCAGCGAATGCCCGAGCCCGTTCAGCGCCTCGAAGCCGACGATCAGGCAGATGCCCGCCAGCCCCGCGCCCACGCCGAACAGGCGCCGCAGCGTGGGCCTCTCGGAGCCGCCAAGGCCCAGCCCCAACAGGAAGATGAAGATCGGCGAGGTCGAGTTGAGGATGGTCGCTAGGCCCGCATCCACGCTGCGTTCGGCCCACGCAATGAGCGTGAAGGGCAGCACGCTGTTCAGGCATGCCTGCAGTGCGAAGCGCCACCACATCGCCGGCTCCTTCGGCAGCTTCACGCCGCGCATGCGCAGCACCGCAAGCAGCAGCAGGCCGGCAATCAGCGTGCGTGCCGCGATCAGCGTGACTGGAGGGATCGTCGCCACGCCGATCTTGATGAAGGTGTACGAAGCGCCCCAGCAGGTGGCCAGCAGCGCGAGCAGTGCCCATTCGAAGGCGACGTTGGTGTGGGGCTTGCTGGCGGAGGAGAGTGTGTGCATGGCGCCGATCATCGCGAGCCCTGCCAACCGACACTTCGCCCGCGAGCGAAGCGTGGATGCCTCAGTGGCTGTGCCCGTGCGCGGTGGTGCCGCCGCCGTTCAGCAGCGTCGCCAGGTCCACCTCCTGCTCGGCCGCCGCGCCTGCGATGACGCGCTGCTCCAGCTCGTCGAGGTGCTCCAGCGCCACGGCCAGCGCCTTGTCGAGCGACTTGCCCGTTGTCAGCGCCTCGATGATCTGCTCATGCTCGCGCGGCGCGCAGCTTGCGGCCTCGGCGGAGTCGTACAGCGCCTTGTAGAGCTCGGTGTTCGAAATCAGCCGGCGGATGTACGACAGCAGCTCGTCGCTGCCCGCCATCTCCGCCAGCAGCAGGTGAAAGTCGCCCGCCAGCCGGATCGAGTCTTCACGCCGGCCTTCCTTGAACGCCTTCTGCTCCGCCTGCACGTGCTTGCGCAGCGCGGCCACCTGCTCGCGTTCGAGGTTGCCGAACAGCGTGGTCACCAGCCCGGCTTCGACGATGCGGCGCGCGCGGTAGATGCCGCGCATGTCGTCGATGGACGGGTTGGGCACGAAGGCGCCGCGGTTGTGCTCCAGCACCAGCCGTTTTTCCGACCCCAGCCGCGCCAGCACCTTGCGCACCGCACCGCGCGTGCAGCCCAGCGCCTCGGCCAGCGCGCGTTCGCGCAGGGGCGTGCCGGGGCGCAGCTTGCCGCTGAGCAGTGCCTTCGATACGGCGGCGTAGACGCGTTCGTCCACGTTGGCTTCGTCGGCGTCGGTGGGCTCTGCAGGGGCGGCGGAAGTGGGGGATTTGCGTGCGGTGGAAGGCATAGGCGTGGGGATTATTGCCCGCGCCGTGTCGCCTCCGGGAAATCCCCCGGATTGACTCGGCCCCTCCCGCTCCGTACCATTCGCCTCGTTTGGTTAACCAAAATAATTGTATATGGTCAACCAAAACTGAATTCGAATCTCAACCAGAACAGGAATCGAGGCAACCCATGAAATCCGCCAAATGGCTGGCCGCGCTGCCGGTAGCCGCTTTCTTCAGCGGGGGATGGCTGTCCTCCGTCGCGCCCACCTTCGTGTTCGGCATGCCCTTCCTGATGGTGTGGAACGTCAGCTGGCTGGTGCTGACCTCGCTGATCATGGTGGTCATCGACCGCGCCGAAGGCGACCTCGATGCGCCCACCACGGCCAACGGAGAAGCCCGATGAACGCCGCACTCGGCGTGATTGCCCTGTTCGTCGTCGGTGCGCTGGGCCTCGCGGTGCTCGCGCGGCGCGGCCGCACCATGAGCCTGGAGCAATGGGCGCTCGGCGGGCGCGGGCTGGGCGCGATCATGGTGTTCCTGCTGATGGCGGGCGAATCGTTTTCCACCTTCACCTTTTTGGGCGCCAGCGGCTGGTCTTACAGCAAGGGCTCGCCGGCCTTCTACATCCTGGCCTACGGCGGGCTGGCCTACCTCATGGCCTTCTGGATGCTGCCTGCCATCTGGCGCTACGCCACCGCGCACAAGCTGGTGTCGTTCTCCGACTTCTTCGCGCACAAGTACGACAGCCGCCCGCTCGGCGTGCTGGTGTCCATCGTCGCGCTCATGGGCATGGTCGCGCTGCTGACCATCCAGCTGCGCGGGCTCGGCATCATCGTGTCGGAGGCCTCGTACGGCTCCATCGCGCCGCAGGTGGCGATCTGGATCGGCACCGTGGTCATGGTGAGCTACATCCTCTTCTCGGGCATCCATGGCTCGGCCAGCATCGCCATCGTGAAAGACGTGCTCATCCTCGCGCTCGCCGTGTTCCTCGGCATCTACCTGCCGTGGCACTACTACGGCGGCGTCACGCCCATGTTCACCGCCATCCACGCGGCCAACCCCAGCTTCTTCGAGTTTCCGAAAGAAGGCCTGAACCTCACCTGGTACAACTCGACCATCCTGCTGACGGCGCTGGGCTACTACCTGTACCCGTTCAACCTCACCTCGGTGTATGCCGCTAGGAGCGCGAGCGCGGTGCGCCGCAACACCATCCTGATGCCGCTGTACCAGGTGGTCATCGCCTTCCTGTTCCTCGTCGGCTTCGCGGCCATCCTGCAGGTTCCTGGGCTCAAGGGCTCGGAGGTCGACCTTGCGCTGTTCGGGCTGGCAAAGCACACCTTCGACCCATGGTTCGTCGGCGTGATCGGCGGCACGGGCGTGCTCACGGCGCTGGTGCCGGGCTCGATGATTCTGCTCACGGCCTCCACCGTGATCGGCAAGAACGTCTACAAGGAAGGCTTCGCCCACAACGCCACCGACAAGCAGGTGTCGCGCGTGGCGCGCGGCGTGCTGCCTGTGTTCGCACTGGTGGCGGTGTACTTCGTGCTGCGCGGCGGCACCACCATCGTGTCGGTGGCCATCTTCGCGTCGAGCCTGCTCACGCAGCTGTTGCCCTCGCTGCTGTTCAGCCTCATGAAGAAGCCCTTCGGCAACAAGCACGCAGCCTTCGCGGGCATCCTGGCGGGCGGCGCGGTGCTGGCCTTCATGATGACCACCAGCTCGAACCTGGGTACGCTGTTCCCGGCTGCACCGGTCGTCTTCAAGTCGCTCAACATCGGGCTCGTGGCGCTGGCGACGAATGCGCTGGTGTTCGTGATCGTGGCGCTCTTCACGGCGCGCATCGTGCCGCGTACCGTTGCAGCGCAACCTGCCTGATGCTTTCAACGAACGGACTCTCAACATGCCATCGCTCCTGATCCGCAACGTGCGCCCCATGGGCGCCTCCCCGGTCGACGTGCGGGTGCAGGACGGGCGCATTGCCGAGATCGGCACCGCGCTTGCCGCACCGGCCGGCGCCACCATCGAAGACGGGCAGGGCGCCTTGCTGCTGCCCGGCCTCGTCGAAGGCCACACCCACCTCGACAAGACGATGTGGGGCATGGACTGGTACCGCAACGAGGTCGGCACCAACCTCACCGACAAGATCGAGAACGAGCGCGCCTTTCGCCACTCCAGCGGGCACGACGCGGCCACGCAGTCGCTGGTGCTCGCCAAGGCCTTTCTCGCGCTCGGCACCACGCGGCTGCGCACGCATGTAGACGTCGACACGCAGGCCGGCCTGCGCCATCTCGAAGGCACCCTGCGCACGCGCGAGGCGCTGCGCGACGTGCAGCAGATCCAGATCGTCGCCTTCCCGCAATCGGGCCTGTTGGGCCGCCCCGGCACGGCCGAGCTGCTCGACCAGTCGCTGGCGCTGGGCGCCGACGTGCTCGGCGGCCTCGACCCCTGCGCCATCGACGGCGACCCGGTGAAGTCGCTCGACGTGCTGTTCGGCATTGCCGACAAGCACCAGCGCCCCATCGACATCCACCTGCACGAGCCCGGCGCCATGGGCGCCTTCTCGCTCGACCTGATCCTGCAGCGCACCGAGGCGCTGGGCATGCAGGGCAAGGTCGCCATCAGCCACGGCTTCTGTCTGGGCGACGTGAGCGAACGCGAGCGCGAAGCGCTGCTCGCGCGCATGGCCAGGCTCGGCGTGGTGCTCATCACCAGCGCGCCGCCCTCGCGCACCGTGCCGCCGCTCATGGCCTGCCGGCAGGCCGGCGTGACGGTGCTCGGCGGCAACGACGGCATTCGCGACACCTGGTCGCCCTACGGCAACCCCGACATGCTCGAGCGCGCCATGATCATCGGCCTGCGCTACAACCTGCGCCGCGACGACGAGATCGAAGTCGCACTCGACACCGTCACGCACTCCGGCGCGCGCGGCTGCGGCTTCGAGGCCTACGGCCTCGTGCCCGGCAACCGCGCCGACCTGGTGCTGGTCGATGCGCAGACGGTCGCGCAGGCCGTGGTCTCGCGGCCCGTGCGCAAACTGGTGGTGGCGGGCGGCCGCATCGTGGCGCGCAACGGCGTGCTGCAGGCCGACGTGGCGTCTTTGTGAGGGCAGGGCGCAGTCGTGACGGAGGCGTCGCCTTCGCGGTAGTGATCGTGCTGGTGGCGCTCAACCTGCGCGCCTTTCTCACGTCGAGCAGCCCGCTGCTCGAACCCATACGCCTTGCGACCGGCATCGGCTTTCATGCGGTGGCGCTGCTCACGGTGCTGCCGATGTTCGCGATGGGGGCCACGTCGCTGTGCGGCGCGGCGGTGGGCCAGCGCATCGGCGCGCGCGGCGGTGTCGCGCTCGGGCTCGGAGCCATTGCCTTCGCTTGTGCGAGCCGCTATGTGGCGGGCGGCGCGGCTGCGCTGCTGTGGAGCGCGGCGCTCGCGGGCGCGGGTGTCGGGCTGGTGCAGGCGCTGATGCCCGGCGTGGTGAAGCAGGCCTACCCGACGCGCATCGGCGTGATGACGGGGCTGTACTCCGCCGCGATCATGGGCGGCGGCGGGCTCGGCGCCATGGCCAGCCCGTGGGTGGCGCACGCATTCGGCGGCGCGCAGCCCGACTGGCATGCGGGCCTCGCGATATGGGCCCTGCTCGCAACCTTCGCGCTGCTGTACTGGCTCAACATGCGGCGCATGGAATTCACAGTCGCCGATGCGCCGCGCCAGAACCTCTCGTGGCTGCGCTGCTTCGCAAGCCGCCGCGCATGGCTGCTGGCTGCGTGCTTCGGCCTCATCAACGGTGGCTACACCAGCCTCGTCGCGTGGCTGCCGCACTTCTATGCCCAGCAGGGCTGGACCGCACAGCAGGGCGGCTCGGTGCTCGCGCTGATGACGGCCGCGCAGGTGGTCGCCGCGCTCGCCATGCCCGCCATCGCGCGCAGCCGGGGGCGCGACCTGCGGCCCTGGCTCGTGCTCACGCTGGTTGCGCAACTGGCGGGCTTCTGCGCGCTGACCTTCGATGCGCCTGTGCCGGCCGTCGCCATCGCCGTCGTGCTGGGCTTCGGCCTCGGCGGTGCGTTCTCGCTGTGCATGGTGCTGGCGCTCGACCACCTGCCCGACCCCGCGCAGGCCGGCGCGCTGGCCGGCTTCATGCAGGGCGTGGGCTTCATGATCGCGGCACTCGCGCCCTTCGTCACCGGCTGGGTGCGGGAGCACACCGGCGGCTTCACGCTTGCGTGGGCTTACCTTGCCGTAGTCGTGGTGCTGCTGCTGCCGCTCATGCTGTGCTTCGATCCGCGGCGCTATGCCGCGGCAACGGCTGGGCTCTTCTCGCCGAAAGCACACCACGCCACCAACACGCTCACGGCGCTAGACAGCAGCGCCAGAAAGGCCTGAACACCATGTACCAACAGCAATTCATGCAACGCGCACTGGCCCTCTCGGCAAAAGCGCTTCAGGAGCCAGGCACCGAGCCCTTCGGCGCAGTCGTCGTCAAAGACGGCGTGATCGTCGGCGAAGGCTTCAACCATTCAGTCGCCCATTCCGACCCCACCTCGCACGGCGAAGTCGAAGCCATCCGCGACGCCTGCCGCAAGCTCGGCACCGTCAACCTGTCGGGCTGCGAGCTCTACACCTCGTGCGAGCCTTGTGCTATGTGCGTGGCGGCGATGCACATCGCGGGCATCGCCAAGCTGTACTACGCGGCCTCGCTCGCGCAATCTGGCGAGGCCTTCAAGGATGTGACTGTGGCGGCGCGGCACCCCATCGATGTCGATGCGCTTCGCGCCGAAGCTGGTGCCACGCTTGCGCAGCGCAGCTTGCCTGCGGAGCAGAAGCTCGACAGCGAGGCTGTGCAGATTCTTTCGGATTGGGCTGCGACGCGACGGGGTTCTTGAGTTCACCCACGACTGCCGCTCATTGCATGGTGGCAAGGATCCGCTTGGCCCAGGACTTCTTCCCTGCCGCCTCAAGCCCCTCTGCAATCAGCCGCCTCGGCGTTCGAGGCGCGGTGCTCTGGCGATCAAAAGGAGTGCGTCGACTGGTTGCCTTCAGCACCCTGACCGCCAGCTCGGGATGACCGGTGTTCAGCAGGTCCAGCGTCGTCTGGTCCGCGGAGGGGAACCGCGCCGCACTGATGTACATATCTATCCATCGCTTGACTTGAGCCGGTGTCAAGCCAAAGTGCTCGCTTAGGCGCAGCAGCTCGAAAAGTTCGCCCTGGGGAAGATCCGTTCGTTCGGTGGCGCTGGCACCCCAGTCGTAACCCGAGCGGATCAGTTCGTCCGGGATGTCATTCAGTTTCAGGTCCAGCGCGCGTGTAAGAAGCCGTGTGCGTGGGCGCACGACAGCGAAAGATGTTGCACCCGCTTTGCGCAATTCGGGCCACATCATCGGGTGGATGGGTTCCCCCAATCGGGTCTGCGTTTCGCGTGCGGCCAGATCGGCGTCGAGTACGCCCCCGAGGTGATTACCCGGACTGTTGATATCGACGCCACTCGCAAGCGTGCGCATGAGCAACTCGCGGTTTCTGTGGAGAACAGCCTGGATAAGCGGAGGCTCGCCCACCGCGGCCCAGTCGATGGCAGTCTCCCGCGGGCTGCGGAACATGAGTCCGGTGTCCGATGTCTGCCAGGTCTTGCCCCCGTCGTCGCTCCGATAGAGGCCACCGGCCTGCCAAGCGGCAAGCATGCGCTGCGGGTCTGTCGCGTCTAGCAGCACGGCTGTCGGAGCCCATCCTATGCGCAGCCCTGGCGCATAGCAGTCCGAGTCCGATCTGCTTCCTGGTGTGCGTGGGGGTGTCCATGACCGTCCCGCATCCGTGCTGACATGAAAACAGGTCGAGCTCGGCCATGAGCCGTTGTCCCAGATGCAACGCGCAAGCAGCATGTCTGCCACGGCGGGTGATTGTTGCGCGCTGCACCATGTCTCCCCTCTCCACTGGGCCGCAGACTCTGGGCCTGCAGATGCCGGTTGCTGCTGGTCCAGACTCTGGAAGCCATTGCTTGCCGGCGCCCAACTCGACCCGTGGTCGCTGCTTTGAAGCCAATTGCCTTCGGCGTTGCGCACCACAAGTTCGCTGTCGCTGAGAGCGATCAGATTGGACAGTGTGCGGGCGCGTTGGCCAGGCTTTATCTGGCTCTCGAATTCGTGGACTTTCTCCCAGGACTTCCCTCCATCACCGGACCGCTGGAGTACGTTGTCGTCCAGGCTGTAGCTGAACGAGTTCCCTCGCACTACCCCCAAGACGGGTCGGCCGCCGGGTTGTCGAAGCCACGTCTGACCGCCATCGGGTGAGCGGAACCAGCGACCGTCGTAGGCCCACCAGTCGCCCGCTTGCCGTCCTGCAGGAATGACCAGCTGCGTGGGGAAGAAGTCGCCGCCGATCGAGCCATTCGCTTCCGAAAACTTCAATGGCGCGCGCTGAGTCCAGTGCAGCCCGCCGTCGAATGATTCCTGCAGCTTGGGTGTCTCCTTGGCATCGGTGTTGCGAGCAAGCACCAGCACGTGCCGTGCATCCTTCGGGTCGAGGTGCAGTTCGGTGTACTCGGCGGGCTGAGGCATTCGCAACGGGCTCCATGTCTTGCCGTGATCGTCGGAGCGAAACACAAGGCCGTTGCCCATGGCGTACACCCAATCCGGCTGCGCAGCGGATTGAACCATTTGACGGATCTCGACGCCCCGCCACGTGGGCATGCTGGCATGAGCCGTCCAATAAATTCCGAGTGCCAGCAGTCCGAGGAGGAATCGCATGCGTCTATTTCCTGTTATTGGCCGGCGATGATCATCCTTGTGTCGTGCCTGGCCGGTCATGGTGGACTGTATCCGCATGGTCCGCGAGAAAAGAACAGGCCAGCCATCGCTGCTTCGCAGCGCAATTCACGACGATGTTGTTACTCCCCACTGCAAGCCAGCGTGAATAGAGTTGCCTCACGGCGCGATACGAAGCGCGCGATGAGGAGTCGGCATGAGCAGCATCAGGAACACCGCGACAACGCAACCCTGCGCACTGGTTGCACAGGCGCTCGCCATCTATCGAAGCATCGCCGCGTGCCACGCACACATCGCAAACAACAGCAGCAGTAGCGCGAGTAACGCCCATGCACTCACCGCAGCGCTGATGCTGCCCTGCTACCAATCCAGCTTTCGCGAACTGGTACTTGCGCTGACCCTCGAAGAGGAGCGCGAACTTAGGTACGCGCTCGACGAATTTCGCAACTCAGCTGCATGAAGACGAGTACCTTCGCGCAACTTCTGTCCCACTGTGGTGCGTTCCGAATCGTTGCGCGGCCTTCGGAATTACGCTGATGGATTGAACGGGATTTCACTCGTAGCGACAAACACAACCAGCGCCCAGACTCCGCTTCCCCGGCCGGGAATTTATTTCATGGAAGTCATTTCTCTTGAAAGGAGTTGGCAATGGCGGAAAACACGAAATTCACCATCCTCTCGTTCGTTGGCGGCGGCATACGAGGGCTGATGTCGGTCACGATCCTGAACGAGCTGTACACGAAGTTCCCGCACATCCTCGACAACACCGACCTCATCGCCGGGTGCTCGACGGGCTCGATCATCACGAGCGAGCTGCTTGCGGGAAAGACGCCGCCGCAGCTCATCACCTTCTTCACCGAGCGCACGGGCAGAGGCGAGATCGAGTTCTACGACAACATGAACACGAATCCGAAGGAGCCCGCGTACGACATCATGGACGCCTACGGCTCGCAGTTCGCGCTGCACGGCGACAAGAAGGTATCGGCTGTCGAAGGGAAGAAGGTGCTGTTCGTGTCCTTCAACGTCGGCGGGCTCGAGGTGAAGAACTCCCTGCAGACGCCCATACCTTGGAAGCCGTTGATGTACACGAACATGGAACCCGGCCTCGGCGACGTGACCATCGCGAAGGCTGCCACCTCAAGCGGCGCGATGCCCGGGCAGCTGGGCTCTTACGACGGCAACGTCGACGGCGCCTTCTTCAACCACGACCCGACAGTCGCGGCGATCGCGCTGGCCGTGAATGCGGGGCACAAGCTCGAGGACATCACGGCCATCACCTTCGGCACCGGCTACATGCCTGACTGGGTTGCCAGCGACACCCACAAGTGGGGCGCCGACCAGTGGATGAACGGCGTTGCCAACCCGTTCAACAACACGCCGCCGTTCCTCATGAACCAGGCGAAGCCTTCGCCGATGCTCGACATGTGCCTCAACGGCACATCGACAGAACTCATGCCGATGATCGCGAAGATGCTGCTGGGCGACCGCTACACGAACATTAACCCGACGCTGCCATTCTTCATTCCGGAGAACACGACCTACCAGCAGGCCATCGACCTGCTGCAAGACAAGGGCAAGCATGCGGACACCGCGCATGCGGAAGTCCTGCTCGAGAAGTACTGGGTCGACCATGTGCTCGGCCCCGTGCGGACCTGAGCGGCATCCACAAGCAAGCAAGCAAACGCATTCCTGGAAAGGAGAAACGACGATGTCGACTACCGCAACAAAGGGTGCAGCAAAAGCACCCGGCACTTCCACGGGCGAGCTGAACCTCGGGCCGTACTACATCCAATACCTGCCCGGCAACCACTATGTGCTGGACGTGTACGGGAACAGCGCCGCAAAGGACACCCAGGTCATCGGGTTCACCGTCAACCAGCCCGAGACCGTCAACCAGCAGTGGCTGTTCGTCCCCGCGGGGCCGCTGGCGCCGGGTTGGTGGTACCTGCAGACGCTGATGGGCTCCGAGTACGTCATGACCCTGCAACCCCATGCCACCACCGGCTCGGGGCCGGTGGTGATGCAGCCCAAGGCGCAGGGCGACTCCGACACGCAGCTCTGGAGCCTGCTGTCAACCGAGGTGCCGGGCTACTGGTACATCCAGAGCAAATTCGGGGCGAGCAATTCGCAGGCGCCGGTGGTCATCGGGCTCACCAGCGACACCTCTGGAGCGAGCGCCGTGGCCAACCCCATCAGCTTCACCGGGTTCGAGGCGCAGGCCTGGGGGTTCAAGCCTGTGTATTGGTAGGAGGTAAGAAGCCGGCGGCCGATCAGTCCCAAGCCGGCGACAGACCGGCTGGATCCGTAAGGCGCTCATTGCGGTCGAGCGCCGCAATCTGCGCCATCTCGGCGTCCGTCAGCTTCAACTGCAGAGCCTTCAGATTGCCTTCAAGGTTCGCACGCTTGGTGGACGACGGAATCACCGCATAACCAAGCTGCATCGCCCACGCCAGCACCACCTGCGCCGTGGTCGCACCGTGCGCCTTGGCAATCGCCTCGACGACCGGGTCACCCAGCACCTTGCCGTAAGCCAGCGTCATGTAAGAAGTGATGTGAATGCCCTGGCTCTTCGCGAACTCAGCCACCTTGCGGTTCTGCAGATAGGGGTGCAGCTCGATCTGATTGGTGGCGATCTGCTCCGCGCCCACGGCCGCAATGGCTTCCTTCATCAGCGCGATGTTGAAGTTAGACACGCCAATGTGCTTCGTGAGCCCCTGTGCCTTGGCCTCGGCCAGCGCGCCCATGAACTCGGCCACCGGCACGGCGTTGCCGGGCGAGGGCCAGTGGATGAGCGTGAGGTTGACATGGTCTGTGCGCAGCTTGGCGAGGCTTTCTTTCAGGCTGGGCACCAGCTTGTCTTTGGCATAGTTGTCGGTCCAGATCTTGGTGGTGATGAAGAGGCTGCTGCGGGCCACGCCGCTTTCGGCAATGGCCTGGCCCACCTCGGCTTCGTTGCCGTAGATCTGCGCCGTGTCGATGGTGCGGTAGCCCACGTCGAGGCCGTTCTTCACTGAGTCGATGACCACCTGGCCCTTCAGGCGAAAGGTGCCGAGGCCGAAGGCGGGAATGGTGTTGTTTGTGTTCATGATGTGTGTTGTCCTTGTGTGTTGAAAAAAAGAGGGGAGGTTCAGTGACCAACCGGCACCGGTCCCGAAGCGCGAACCGGAATGCCGGCACGGCGGTCGAGCGTGCCGCTCCACTGCGTGAGGGCCAGCGACACCAGCACCACCAGCGCGCCAATCCACGGCGTGTGCATCAGCCCAAGGTGCGTCACGATCAGCCCACCGGCCCAGGCCGCGCCGGCAATGCCCAGGTTGAAAGCCGCGATGTTCAGGCCCGAGGCCACGTCTACCGCCTGCGGCGTGAAGCGTTCGGCCTGCTTCACCACATACACCTGCAGCCCCGGCACGTTGCCGAAAGCCACCGCGCCCCACATCAGCACCGCCAGCAGGGCCAGCCACTTGTGCGGCGCCGCGAAGTTGAACACCAGCAGCACCGCGGCCAGCAGCGCGAAGATGATCTTCAGCGCCGGAATCGGGCCCATGCGGTCGGCCAGCTTGCCGCCCCAGATGTTGCCCACCGCCACCGAGATGCCGTACACCAGCATCACCCAGCCCACAGCGCCGGCGCTGAAGCCAGACACGTCGGTGAGGATCGGCGCGAGAAACGTGAACGGAATGAACGAGCCGCCGTAGCCGATGGCCGTCTTCGCATACACCAGCAACAGGCGCGGCTCGGCCAGCACCTTGGCTTGCTGCGCCAGCGAGGCCGGCGGCGTGTGGCGGATGTTGCTGGGCACGAAGATCCAGCTGCCGATGAAGGCGACAACGCCCAGCGCCGACACGGCCAGGAAAGCTTCGCGCCAGCCGAAGTGCTGCCCGATGAACGTGCCCAGCGGCACGCCCGTGACCAGCGCCACCGTGAGGCCCGTGAACATGATCGCGATGGCGCTCGCCGCCTTTTCCTTCGGCACCAGGCCGGTGGCAATCGTCGAGCCAATGGAGAAGAACACCCCGTGCGCCAGCCCCGTGAGCACGCGGGCGGCAATCAACGATTCATAGCTCGGCGCCTTCCACGCCAGCAGATTGCCGACCGTGAACAGCGCCATCAGCCCGAGCAGCAGCGCCTTGCGCGGCAGCTTGCCCGTGAGGGCCGTGAGCACCGGCGCGCCGATGGCGACGCCCAGTGCATAGAGGCTGACCAGCAGGCCGGCCGAGGGAAGGCCGATGCCGAGGTCGGCGGCCACAGTGGGGATGAGGCCAACGATGACGAACTCGGTCGTCCCGATGGCGAATGCGCTGAGGGTCAGCGCGAGCAAGGCGATTGGCATGAGAGCACTCCTTCTTGGATGTAGAGGAGTGTCTTGCGGTTACCTTTGCGGATAAATGGGGGTCGGGGCAGAAGATATTTGCATCTGAGTCAAGGGCTAGTCCGACTGGCTACTGATGGTCTTCCGTGTTGGCAGCATTCCTAGTGGTGACAATAATCGCCTTCGCGTAGCAATGTGCGACGGCAATAGCCGCAAAGCATGCATACCGAAAGCAGACGTTCTTGGAACATCAAAGCGTACAACCGCCTAAGTAAATACCGAAGTTGAGTGCACACCGCCATGCCTGGAGAATTACCGTTCAACGCCCGTGTTTTTATCGCGAACTTTGGCAAAGAAAATTATCTCTGGCCTGAATGTTTGAGCACTCCGTGCATTGCAACTCTTGATGATGAAGATTTACGGGATTATTGGATGACGGGTAATCGGCGGGGATATATAGAACACTGCCTTCGTACCAAATTGACAGTTCGAGGCCTCAAACCCAACCGTGCATTAGCGAGTCGCTGGTTTAACGTCCACACGACGCTGTCGGAATCCTCTGGGGACATCTGGATTCATCGCGAGAAGGATGATTTTTGGTGGGCCATCTCAGGATCGCAACCGATCACAGAAGATGTTCGTCCACCATACAAGGCGCTGCCCAGTGCGCCCAATTCAATTGTGCGGCGTAAGCAAACTACTCCATGGTCGAACAAAGATTTAACAGGCAGGCGTTTGAGTTGGAAAACCCTTCACCCTAAAGCCCAAACTTTTCTTTTTACCGAGGGAACATTGCAGCAAGTTGGCCACGATCACGGCTATGCCGACTATTCATTGGCTCCGCTGCAGGGAACGGATCTTTCGCCTTGGCACGGGACAACAGATTGGCGGGTTTTTGAAGCACGGCGTAGCGTTTCTAGGGGCACAGTATTGAGTCCTGTCGAGGCTGCCATTGCGCTGATGGCTTCACAAGCTCGAGATACCGCCTCACGTGCCAATGGCCAAGAAGTACTTGCCAAGGTGAAGAATAAAGAGTTTGGCTTTGATTCAGATGAGGAGATGCGGGTATACCTGCGTAACCTCCTGAATGACCAAGAAGGTCTATGCGCAATTTCGGGGCTGCGATTTCAGTATCCAGGCCAAATTGATGATCCAGAACTGCAATGCTCGCTGGACCGCATCGACAGCGACGGCCACTATGCTGCAGGAAATCTTCAAATCGTTTGTCGATTTATAAATCGATGGAAAAGCAGCAGCGACGATGCAGAGTTCAGACGGTTGGTCAGGGTGTTGCGCGCGTCTGTTGATTTCGAAGGTATCTCATAACCAGTAGATATACTGCTGAGCGTCGCGCTAGGTGGTGCGGCCGGGTTTGGAAGCCTGATGAGGCCCCTGCGAATCCTGGAGCCCATTTCATGGCTGAATCTGCTCGCACCCGCGCGCAATCTCGCGTTCCTTCCGCTTCTCTCAACCCCGCGTCAATTGATCTCGACGACCTCGCCCTACAAGCCTGCGACGACGCCGACAATCTCAACGACGTGATGCGCGCCTACAGCGCACTCAAGAAGCTCGTCGACACCAGCGCCCTGAACGACAGCGAAGTGCTCACCCCCAGCCGCACTGAATTGAGCGCCTTGCTGGGCGTGCTCAACGACGCGCTGCTGGTCCGCATCGATACCGTCAATGGCGCCACCAGCGCAGTGCGCGAAGCGCTGCGACAGAACATCGGCAGCACCCAATAGCACCAGCTGCGCGCCCTTGGCAACGGGCACGCGCCGACCGACTACGCTGCGCACTTCGTTTTTCTTCCCCCACAACAAAACCGATGCCAGCTGCGCCCGTCGCCGACAACAAGCCCGAGGCCATTCCCACCGCCGCCTGGGCCCGTCTACGCGACATGGTCGCGGCGCGAACCCCTGCGGACGGCCGTACCGATGCGCTGTATCCGGGGCTGCGCTGCTACCGGTTCTCGCGCCCGGTGCGTTACGAGAAAACCCAGCGCCTCACGCCGGGCGTGGTGGTGGTCTTGCAGGGCCGCAAGACCGCGCACCGTGGCGACCGTCGTTCGCTCGACTACGGCGCCACGCAGTGCATGGTGCTCGGGGCCGAGGTCGCGTGCCTCGGCACGGTCGTCGGGGCGAGCGCCGAGCATCCGTACCTCGCTATTCATCTCGACCTGCCGCCCGACATGCTGGTCAAGTCTTTTGTCGCGCTGGCGGAAAGCGGCACGTTGGCCGAGCCTGCCCGTGTGACCGAGAACTTCACGGCTGCGGTGGGGCCGGAGGTGGTCGAGGCCTTTACCCGCCTGCTGCTGGCGGCCGACGACCCGGTGGACCGCCGCACGCTCGCGCCGCTGGCGGTTGAAGAAATCGTGCTGCGGCTGCTGCGCTCCGAGGCCGCGGCCGCCATTCGCAGCGCGGGCGCCGTTACCAAGGCCGGCGCACGCATACAGACGGCCATCGCCTTCATGCGCCGCCATCTGGGCCGGCCACTGTCGGTGGCCGAGATTGCCAGCCACGTGCACATGAGCCCTTCGCACTTCGCGCACAGTTTTCGCGAGGTGGCCGGGGTCACGCCGATGCGCTGCATTCGCGACCTGCGCCTGGAAGAGGCGCGCATGCTGATGCTGGGCGCGGGGCTGCGGCCCGGCGATGCGGCCGCGAAGGTGGGCTTCGAGAGCGCGGCGCATTTCAATCGCGCGTTTCGCAGGCGCTTCGAGGCAACGCCTGCGGAGTACGTGCGGCGCGTTCAGTCGGGCTGATTGACTGACTGACTCACCGACGTGGGGGCGGCTGCGTCTTTCGCAGCCATGGTCAATTTCTTCGCAGCTTCGCGCCTTGGCGCGGAGGAGGGCGCTGGCTAACCTGCCGTCTGCTTTTTTCTTCAAGCAAACGACAAAGAAATTTCCATGAACCCGATCAACGTCATCATCACTTTCGAAGCCAAGCCCGAGCGCGCATCCGCGTTCGCCAAACTCATGCAGCGGGTCAAGCAGTCGCTGCCATCGGCGGATGGATGCCGTGGCGTGCAGCTGTTCGGGCGCGCCGACAACGACTGCGTGTTCACGCTGGTCGAGTCGTGGGAGTCACGGAGCAAGCATGAGGCGCATATCGCGGGCGTGGTGTCGTCCGGTGCTTGGGACACGATGGCGGCTGAGCTGGCTGGGGCGCCTGTCAGCAGCTATTGCAACGAGCTCTGATGCGGCGCCGTGGGGCGCGGGCGGTCAATCAGGCGGTCGGTGCGCCTGCTTCCCCCAGCAGCCAATCCCGAAACGCCACAACTCGCGCATCCTCTTCGCTCCCCTGCGGATACACCAAGTGATACGCATACGGCGCCGCAATGCGCACGCCGACGTCGAACAGCCGCACCAGCCGCCCCTGCGCCAGGTCGCCCGCAATCATGTCCAGGTCGGCCAGCCCCACTGCGCCGCCTTCGACCACGGCCTGCACCACGTAGCTCGAATCGGCAAAGCCCACGCACCGGCTGTCGTCGAAGTTGTTATCGACGCCGGCCGCGGCCATCCACATGCGCCAGTTGGGCCAGGTCATGGTGTCGGTCTTCCCGTCGACGTAGCAGAGCGTGTGTCTATCGTTAAACGGCCGTTCGTATTTCACGGTGCGACCCACATTCGATTCAGAGCTCGTTGCTCGTCCAAAAAATCTTTCGCTCCCCCTGCATCCAAACCCACTCCTGGCGTGTAGACCCTTCAGCAGCGAGGAGCTGCTGCTGCCCATCTACAACCCAGGAGTATTTCCATGCACACCTCCCGTCCCACCCGCTCGCTCGCCGTTCTCGGCACCGTCTCCGCCGCTGCCGCCTTACTCGCCGCCTGCGGCTCGATGTCTTCAGGCCCCACCTTCAACCAGTCCAGCCTGCCGCCGACCATCCAGGTGCCGGCCGGCAACAAGGTCGCCATGGAAACCGTCGGCAAAGGCGACATCACCTACGAATGCCGCGACAAGGCCAACACCCCCGGCCAGACCGAATGGGTGTTCGTCGGCCCTGATGCCAAGCTGTGGGACCGCGGCGGCAAGCAGGTCGGCAAGTACTACGGCCCGCCGGCCACCTGGGAGTCGAACGACGGCTCCAAGCTCACGGCTACGCAACTGGCCGTCGCGCCCTCGGGGCCGACCAGCCTGCCGTTCCAGCTCGTGAAGGCCAATCCGGCCGTGGGCTCGGGCGCGATGACTGGCGTTACCTATATCCAGCGCGTAGCGCTGCAGGGCGGTGTGGCTCCGGCTGCGGCGCCGTGCACTCCGGCCACCAAGGGCCAGAAGCAGGTCGTGCAGTACCAGGCCGACTACATCTTCTGGAAGGCGTCCTGATCGGCGGGTGATTCAGCGGTGGAGCCCTCGGCTCCACTACCATCGGCCGGTGCAAAACCCGCCGCCCACCGCCGCGCCCTTCGACTACGACGCCGCTCTCATGGCTTGCGCACGCGGCGATCGCCAGGCTTTGCAGCAGCTGTACGAGCGCGAGAGCCGCTACCTGATGGGCGTGGCGCTGCGCATCGTGCGCCAGCGCCAGCAGGCCGAAGACGTGTTGCACGATGCCTTCATCAGCATCTGGCAGCGCGCGGAGAGTTTCGATCCGGCGCGCGGCGAAGGCCGCGGGTGGGTCTACAGCGTGGTGCGCAATGCGGCGCTGAATATGGTGCGCAGCGGCGCACGCCAGGTGGACGTGAGCGAAGACGCCGCCGAAGCCATCGACGACCAGGCCGCGCTGGCGGCATACGCCTCGGCTGGCGATCCATTCGAATTGCGCGCCGATCTGGGCAGGCTCGACAACTGCCTGAAAGGGCTGGAGCCGGCGCGGCGCGATTGCATCCTCTATGCGTATGTCGAAGGCTGCTCGCATGGCGAGATTGCCGAGCGGCTGCAAACGCCGTTGGGCACGGTGAAGGCCTGGATCCAGCGCGGCATGCGCGCGCTGCGGGAGTGCATGGCATGAGCGGCAGCAACAACCCGGCCGATGACGACATCGACGCACTGGCGGGCGAGTACGTGCTGGGCACGCTGTCGGCTGGCGCGCGTGCGGCGGTCGAAGCGCGCATTCATAGCGAGCCGGCCTTGCGCGAAGCCGTGCAGGGTTGGGAGGCACGGCTGTTGCCACTGACCGCGCTTGCGCCGCCAGCGGACCCGTCGCCTGCGCTGTGGGCGCGCATCGAGCAGAGCCTTGGCAACGTAGCGAAGCCGAAGCCCGCGCGTCCGTCGGCGTTCTCAAGCTGGTGGAACAACCTTCAGCTCTGGCGTGGCCTGGCCGCTGGCGGGTTCGCTGCCGCCGCACTGATGGTTGCGGTGCTCGTCACTCGCCCGTTGCCTCAGCCGCAGTACATGGTGGTGCTGGTCGCCCCGCAGGACAAGTCGCCGGGCTGGGTGATTCAGACCACCTCGTCGCGCCAGCTGAGCCTGGTGCCGCTGGGCACGTTCGAGGTGCCGCCGCAGAAAGCGCTTCAGTTCTGGACCAAGGCCGATCAGTGGCGCGGACCGGTGTCGCTGGGGCTGGTCAAGCAGGGGCAGACGCTGCGCATTCCCATCGACAAGCTGCCGCCGCTGGAGCCGAACCAGCTGTTCGAACTCACGCTGGAGCCTGAGAACGGCTCGCCTATCGACCGGCCGACGGGGCCGATCCAGTTCATCGGGCGTGCGGTCAAGGTGATGTAGCAGCGCTCGCTGCGCCTGTCCTTAACCATCGGTTAAGACCGGCTAAACAAGACGCGAATTGTCGGCGCGCCTCCGAATCGTGAGGATGCAAGGCGCCGACACGTTCGGAGCAGCATAAAAACAGGAGACAGCATGCACCCCAGAAACCTGAGCGGGCGCCGGTTACGCCTGCATTGGCTCGCGGCGGCCGTGGCGGCGATCGTGGCTGCCGCACCGGCCGAGGCTCGTGTCACCCGCATCGTGATCGACGATGTCTCGGCGCTCACGGGGCAGTCGATTCCGTACGAGCAGATCCGCGGTCGCGCCTTCGGCGAGCTCGACCCGAACGATCCGCACAACAGCATCGTTACCGACATCAAGCTGGGGGCAGATGCCGATGGCAAGGTGCGCTACGAAACCTCGTTCAATCTGGTGAAGCCGGTCGACATGAACCGCGCCAGCGGCTTTCTCTGGCATGACGTACCCAATCGCGGCGGCGCCGGAACCATCGTCGTCGAAGAGCGCGAACTGGGCGACATTGGCCTGCGCAGCGGCTGGCAGGCGGACAACGCCGGCAACACGGGCGTTCCTGTCAACCGCGCCTCGGGTACCAATCATTGGGTGGCGGCGCCCATCGCGAAGGTGGGTGGCGTGGCCGTCTCAGGCAATGTGCTCGCGCGAATCGTCAATCAGAGCGGCCCGGACTCCAAGCCGCTGATGGTGCAGACGAACCCTGTGCCATATCTCCCGGCCACGCTGGACACGACCAAGGCGACGCTGAAGACGCACACGAAGGAGACTGTCGACGGCGTTGTCACCGAGGGGCCTGACATCGCCCCGGGCGACTGGGCATTCGCGAAATGCGACGCCGGCAACCCGTTTCCCGGTACGCCGATCGACAACAACCCCGCCAACGCACCTGGCAACCTGCCGGTGCATATCTGCTTGCGCAACGGCTTCGATCCCAAGCTGCTGTACCAGGTGGTGTATCCGGCACAGAACGCCTACGTCCTGGGCGTGGGGATGGCGGCATTCCGCGACGTCGGCACCTTCTTCCGCTACGAAGCCGCCGACGACTCCGGCACGCGCAATCCGGTTGCAGGCTTCGTCAAGGGCATGGCCGTGCGGGGTGTGTCGCAGTCCGGAAACATGGTGCGGCAGTTCATCTTCATGGGCCTGAACCAGGACGAACGCAACCGCATGGTCTATGACGGAGCCTGGCCGATCATCGCGGGCCGCCGGGTGGCCGCGAACTCGCGCTGGGCCCAGCCGGACGGGGTGCTGGAGCTTTACCAGCAGGGCAGCGAAGGCCCGCAGTGGTGGGCGGACTGGCCAGACCCGGTGCGCAAGCAGCCCACCGGCAGCATCTTCTCGCGTTGCGACAAGAACAGCACCTGCCCGAAGGTGATCGAGCATTTCGGGTCGGCCGAGGTGTACGCGCTGAAGCTGACGCCGGAATGGATCGGCACGGCCGGCGACGCGGACATTCCGTTGCCCCGCAACGTTCGCCGCTACTACGTGCCGAGCAGCAGCCACGGCGGCGGATCTGGTGGCTTCGCGCACATGCCGCCGGAGACTGCCGCCAGTCCCATCTGCCCCGGCAACAGCTTTGGCCGCGGCACGCTGGCGGCGAACCCGGTGCCGCACACGGAGATCACCAACGTGCTGCGCATGGCCATGCGCGACTGGGTGTTGAAGGGCACACCGCCGCCGCCGAGCCGATGGCCCACGCTGGCGGGCAAGACGCTGGTTGACGCGAACAAGGCGGCAATGGGCTTTCCGGGCGCCGTGCCCGGCGTTCCGGACTCGATCTTCCAGCGGGAGAACTTTGCGTTTCCGGTGTTCGACTACGACTGGGGCCCGCAATTCGATCACGCGGAAGCTTCTGGCGTGCCTACCAACGTGCCGCCGGTCATCAGGAAGGTCATCCCGATGAAGGTGCCGAAGGCCGATGCCGACGGCAACGAGATCGGGGGCGTGTCCACCGTGCTCGTGATGGCTCCGCTGGGCACCTACCTGGGCTTCAACATCACCGCCGGGGGTTTTCATCAGGGGCAGGTGTGCAACTACGTGGGCGGTTATGTGCCGTTCGCGCGAACGCGTGCCGAGCGCATCGCCCGCGGCGACCCGCGCCTGTCGCTCGAGGAGCGCTACGGCAGCCACGAGGGCTACGAGGCTGCGGTTCGCGCCGCAGCCGGCAAGGCGTTTGCCGAGGGCTTTCTTCTGCCTGCCGATCGTGACCGGCTCATCCGGCAGGCGTCCGAGAGCGCTGTGCTTCGCTGAACGCGGCCGTGCCTTCGATCATCTCCACGAGGGCGGCTGCCGGTACGGACAGTTCCGAGCGGCTGCGCATGGCCAGCAGCAGCACGCGCTCCATCTCGATGCCTTCGAGGCCAACCTGCACGAGGCCGAGGGCCTGGGCATAGAGGGCGGCGGCCGCGCGCGGCAGGATCGCCAGACCCAGCCCCGATGCGACCATGCGGCACATCGAATCGAAGCTGCGTACCTGCACCCGGATGCGGGGCGTGCGCTGTACCGCGTCTGCCGCCGCCATTACCTTGCGCGTGAGCGACGCGCTTCGTGCCAGCGTGACGAGGTCGTGGTCGAACACGTCCTCGATGGAGGCGTTCTGCCGGCCCTCCAGCGCATGGCCTGCCGGCACGAGCAGGACCAGCTGGTCGATATTGCAGACGATGGTCTCCAGGCCTTCACGCGGAACGTTGTCGCCGATGACGGCAAGCTCCGCCGTGCCTTTAAGCACGGCGCGGATACCGTCCTCGCTCAATGCGTCTTCCATGTCGATCACGACATGGGGATAGCGGCGGGCATACGCTGCCAGCACGCTCGGCAGGAAGCCTCCGAAGGCTGAAGGATTGGCGCACAACCGCAGGTGGCCGGTGGCACCCGATTGAAGATCGTCGACGGCCTGCACGAGTTGCTCCAGCCGCGCGATTACCTCGATGGCGTGCCGGTGCAGGGTCTGTCCCTCCGGCGTTGCGGTCACGCCGCGCTGCCCCCGCTGAAGCAGGGCGACGCCGCAATGCCGTTCGAGGTCGGTGATGCGCTTGCTCACCGCCGGGAGCGAAACGCCGAATCGATCCGCGCCCGCCGTCAGGCTCCCTGCATCGACGACTGCGACGAAAAGGCGCAGGGAGATGAGATCGAAACGGTTCAGGTTGAGCATGGCGGTTGGATTTGACCACCGCTGCCATCAAGGCTCTGCAGCAGCAGCGGCGCTCCTACTGGCCACAACGGCGGCAACGATGCCGATGGCCCCCACCAGCAGGCACACCGAAAAGATCACCCCACGCGTCTGCGTCGCATCGGCAAACGCACCGACGATCAACCCCGCAAGCGGCTGCGTCAGGTTGTTCAGCAGCACGATCACGCCGGTGGTCTTGCCGTAGTCCTTCGCAGGAATGATCCGCTGCCGGTGGATGCGGATGTAGATGCTGAACATCTTGTCGAACCCGATCACCAGCAGGAAGCCGGCCGCATAGCCCCAGTGGCTGGTGCTTGCGGCCGTGAGCAGGCCGCCGGCCAGTATCAGCAGGTAGGCGGTGATGCCCATGTGCTTCAGCGCGATCGATCCCCGGATGATCGCCAGCAGGATCACGATGGTGGCCACGGCCCCCAGTGTCTGCAGCCCGGCGTAGTAGGTGGCGGAGCGCTGGTGCAGCCCCGTGACCATCGCGGCGGAAGAGGCCAGCGTGGTGCCCAGCATCAGGTTCACGCCTGCTGTCAGCATGGTCAGCCGCAGCAGGCCCGGCAGGCGCAGCAGATGGCCGAGTGCGGTGGCGATGGGTTTCAGCAGATGCTGCCCCGGCTCGCCCTGCGGCTCGTGCAGCTCGACGGGGTTGCCGCGCCGCCACCAGGCAGTGGCTACGTCGGCCAGCAGGAACAGCGCCGCCGCAGCGCACACTGCCGCCTGCCACGGCCACACGGCAATCAGCGCAGCCGCCAGCAGGGGGCCGAGCACCATGCCGGTCTGGTCGGCGGTCTGCGCATAGGCCAGCACCTTGTCGAAGCCCAGGCCGCGGGTTCCGCTGGCGATCTGCGGGAGCATCACCTCGCGGGCCATCATTCCCTGCGTGGTGAGCACGCCGCACACGGCCGACAGCCCCACGAGCCACCAGATGCCGCCCATGGCTTCGTTGGCCAGCACGCCGAGCATGCAGGCCAGCGCGCGAAAGATCTGGCTGCCGCGCAGCAGCTTCAGCGGCGACACCCGGTCGCACAGCGCGCCGCAAACGGGAAACGAGAGAAAGCGCGGCAGCGTCTCGGCCGCGAAGGCATAGCCCGACCAAGCCACGTCCTGCGTCACCTGGAACACCACGAGCGGCACCAGGAACAACAGGATCTGGTCGGCCAGCCTGGAGAGAAAAAGCGAGAAGAGAAAAGCGGGGAACTTCATCGCGCCGGCATGGCCTGCGCAAACCCCAAGGGGAGAAGGGTGGGGAGCGCGGTGGCGTCGGGCATGCGCTGAAGATAATCGAAACATGATCGCGCTCGACTGCTACTACAGCCTCTCCTCCCCCTGGGCCTACCTCGGCGGCCCGCAACTGCAAGACATCGTGCGCCGCCACCACGTGCGGCTCACGCTCAAACCGTACGACTTCCAGGCCGTGGTGCCGCAGACAGGCGGCATTCCGCTCAAGACCCGGCCCGAGCCGCGCCGCACCTACCACGCGCTGGAGCTCGCCCGCTGGAGCGACTACCTCGGCATGCCCATGAACCTGGCGCCCGCGCATTACCCCAAGGGCGCGCCGAGCGACCCGAACTGGAACAAGTACCCGGGCTGGATGGTGATCGCCGCGCAGCTGCAGGGGCTCGACGCACAGCCGCTGTCGCATGCGCTGCTGCGCGCGCTGTGGGCCGAGGAGCGCGACACCTCGCAGGCCGAAGTGCGCATCGCGGTGGCCGATGAGACCGGCTACGACGGCGCTTCGCTGCAGGCATTGGAGCAGGCGGCCGAGACGCTGGCGGCTTACCGGGTCTACAGCGCGGAGGCGGTGGAGGCGGGCGTGTTCGGGGCGCCGACTTTCATCCTGAACGGCGAGCGCTTCTGGGGGCAGGACCGGCTGGCGTTCCTCGACCGGGCGCTGGACAAGTTGCGCGCGGCCGGCTGAGCGCTCCTGCAAAGGCCGGCTCGATGATCGACCGCATCCTGTCGAAGCACGGAGAGGTCGTCGCCGTCATCGACTACAGGGCTGACGAAGACATCCCGTACTGTTTCTCCGCCCGGATTCTTGAGAACCGGTTCCCGCAGGAGTTGGTCGCGCTCATCGATGAGTACAACAGCCTCGTCGATGAAGGCGCGCTTTCGCTGCTCGATGAGGTCGAGGAACGGATCTACGCCTACGGGCTGAGGTTGACTGAGCGCGACGAGAAGCTGTTCTGCATCCGTCTGGATGACGAGGCTTCCATGTGGTTCTTCACGAGATATCCGACAGGCGGCGGTTTCGTGTCCGACTATCCGGGCACGGCCGGGTAGGTCCGCAAGGCGCTGCCGCGGCGGCTCAGAAGGCCGAGCGCGGCAGCAGCGCCGGCACCAGCGTGCGGTTCATCCGTTCGCGCCACCAGCGCAACGCCTGTCCTTGCGCGCCGGTCTTCCAGGCCAGCCAGAACGCCTCGGGCGGGCGCGGTTCCTCGGTGGGCAGTTCGACCAGCGTGCCGCGCTTCAGCTCGCCCACGATGCAGGCGCGCGGCAAAAAGCCGTGGCCCAGGCCGGCCACCTGGCAGGCGATCTTCGCGGGCATCGACGGCACGGTGATGCGCGGCTGGCCGGCCAGCAGGCCGACGGTGCGCTCCGACAGCGTGCGCGCGCTGTCGCCCACCACGATGGCGTTGCACTCCAGCAGGTCGCCGCGCTGCAGCGGCCGGCCGAGCCGCGTGAGCGGGTGCGAAGGCGCGACGCAGAAGGCGAAGTCGAGGCTGCCTACGGTCACCGCCTGGTAGCCGCCGCCGGCGGGGCCTTCGCCCGCGGCGATGACGATGTCGGCGCGGCCCTCGCGCAGCGCCTCCCAGCTGCCGGTGAGCGCCTCGCAGCCGATGCGCAGCCGCGTGCCGCAGCGCAGGTCTTCGAAGGCACGGATGTCGTCGATGAGCGCCTGCGTGGGAATCAGCGAGTCGTGCACGAGGCGCAGCTCCGACTCGTAGCCGGTGGCTATCAGCCGCATGCGCGATTCGAGGTCGCTCGCGGCGCTGAGCAGCCAGCGGCCCTCCTTGAGCATTTCTTCGCCGGCGGCGGTGAGGGTCACGCGCGGGCCGTTGCGCTCGAACAGCAGCATGCCCAGTTGCTCCTCCAGCTTGCCCACGGCGTACGAGATGGTGGAGGGCACCTTGTTCAGGCGAGTGGCGGCGGCGGCGAAGGAGCCGTGGCGGGCGATGGCGTCGACGACCTCGATGGCTTCCAGGCTGAGTTTGAGCACGCTGCGGTTCCTTGAAGAAGAAAAAAGGGGTGAGAAAGGGGTGAAAAAGGAATGATCGAAAACTTCGATCATTGCCTGTGAAAAGTTTCGTCGATGACAGTTGATGCGGACCCGATGATTCAGTCCATGCCAAGGAGATTCCCTCCGAAAGCAATTGTGAATTCAATCGAATATCCACTCAACCGCAAGGAGCTTCACATGTCCATCAAGGCCACCCCCACCGCCGGCGCCAAGCTGCTCACCCCCACCGACCACACGCTGGTCATGATCGACTTCCAGTCGCAGATGGCTTTTGCCACGCACTCGATCGACGCCGTGAACCTGCGCAACAACGCCGCGCTGGTGGCGCAGGCGGCCGCCGGCTTCGGCGTGTCGACCATTCTCACGACGGTGGCCGAGAAGAGCTTCTCGGGCCCGATGTTCAGCGAGATCACCGACGCCTTCCCGGGCCAGAAGATGCTGGACCGCACCTCGATGAACACCTGGGAAGACGCCGCCGTGATCGAGCGCGTGAACCAGATCGGCAAGCCGCGCATCGTGCTGGCGGGCCTGTGGACCAGCGTGTGCATCGTGGGGCCGGCACTGTCGGCGCTCGACCAGGGCTTCGAGGTGTATGTGATTGCCGACGCCTGCGGCGACGTGTCGGCCGAAGCGCACAACCGCGCGATGGAACGCATGGTGCAGGCTGGCGCGCAGCCGATGACCTCGCTGCAATACCTGCTCGAGCTGCAGCGCGACTGGGCCCGCGGCGACACCTACGAGCTGACCACCGGCGTCGCGAAGAAGGTGGGCGGCGCCTACGGCCTGGGCGTGACCTACGCCAAGACCATGTTCGGCGCACACGAAGGTTGATCGACAACGCCGAGGCGAACGAAATCATGAAGCCCTATGTCCTGTCGCTCGCGCTCGGCCTGCTGGTCGGCGTGATCTACGCACTGTTCCAGGTGCGCTCGCCGGCGCCGCCGGTCATCGCCCTGGTGGGGCTTCTCGGGATCCTGCTCGGCGAGCAGATCCCGCCGCTCATCAAGAGCGTGATCAAGCCCGATGCGGTGGCCACCTCGTGGCTGCACCACCAGGTCAAGCCGCACGTGTTCGGCGAACTGCCGAAGTGTGCGCAGCCGACGGCGGTGAACACCGCCGAAGCCCGGTCTTCCGGCAGGCGCGACGCATGAAGCCGTCCGCAGACCCCAGCCGCCGGCGCCTCCTCGGAGCGCTCGGCGCCACCCTCGCAGCTCCCGGCCTTGCCGTCGCCTCCTTCTCCGACAACATGACCACCAACACCGAAACCCCAGACCTGATCCTGCACAACGGCCGTTTCACCACGCTGGACCGCGCCAACCCCGTGGCCGACGCCGTGGCCATCAGGGACGGCCGCTTCACCCGCGTCGGCCGCGCCGAAGACGTGCTGCCGCTGGCCGGCAGCGCCACCCGCGTGATCGACCTGCACGGCAAGCGCGTGCTGCCGGGGCTGATCGACAACCACCTGCACATCATTCGCGGCGGCCTGAACTTCAACATGGAGCTGCGCTGGGACGGCGTGCGCAGCCTGGCCGATGCCATGGGCATGCTCAAGCGGCAGGTTGCGAACACGCCGGCACCGCAATGGGTGCGCGTGGTGGGCGGTTTCACCGAACACCAGTTCGTGGAAAAGCGCCTGCCGACCATCGAGGAACTGAACGCCGTTGCGCCCGACACGCCGGTCTTCATCCTGCACCTGTACGACCGCGCATTGCTCAACGGCGCTGCTCTGCGCGCGGTCGGCTACACGAAGGACACGCCCGCGCCGCCCGGCGGCGAGATCGTGCGCGACAGCGCTGGCAACCCCACGGGCCTGCTGCTGGCCAAGCCCAACGCGGCCATCCTCTACGCCACGCTGGCCAAGGGGCCCAAGCTGCCCTTCGACTACCAACTCAATTCCACGCGCCACTTCATGCGCGAGCTCAACCGGCTGGGCGTGACCGGTGCCATCGACGCGGGCGGCGGCAATCAGAACTACCCCGACGACTACGCCGTGATCCAGAAGCTGGCCGACGACGGGCAGCTGACGATCCGCCTGGCCTACAACCTGTTCACGCAGAAGCCCAAGCAGGAGAAGCAAGACTTTCTGAACTGGACCGCGACATCCAGATACAAGCAGGGCGACGACTACTTCCGCCACAACGGCGCCGGCGAAATGCTCGTGTTTTCCGCCGCCGACTTCGAGGACTTCCGCCAGCCGCGCCCCGACATGGCGCCAGAGATGGAAGGCGAGCTGGAGGAAGTGATCCGCGTGCTGGTGCAGAACCGCTGGCCCTGGCGCATGCACGCCACCTACGACGAGACCATCAGCCGCTCGCTCGACGTGTTCGAGCGCGTCAACCAGGACACGCCGCTGGCCGGCCTGAACTGGTTTTTCGACCACGCCGAGACCATCTCCGACCAGTCGATCGACCGCATCGCGGCGCTGGGCGGCGGCATCGCGGTGCAGCACCGCATGGCCTACCAGGGCGAGTATTTCGTCGAGCGCTACGGCCCGGGCGCGGCCGAGGCGACGCCGCCGGTGAAGCGCATGCTCGAAAAGGGCCTGAAGGTGTCGGCCGGCACCGACGCGACGCGCGTGGCCTCGTACAACCCGTGGGTGTCGCTGTCGTGGCTGGTCACGGGCAAGACGGTGGGCGGCATGCAGATCACGCCGCAGCGCAACCTGATCGACCGCGAACAGGCGCTGCGCATGTGGACCGAGAACGTCACATGGTTTTCGAACGAGGAAGGCAAGAAGGGCCGCATCCAGGCCGGCCAGCTCGCCGACCTCGTGGTGCCCGACCGCGACTTCTTCGCCTGCGCCGAATCGGAGATTGCCGACACCACGGCGCTGCTCACGATGGTGGGCGGCAAGGTGGTCTACGGTGCCGGCCCCTTCGCCGCGCACGACGAAGGCACGCCACCGCCGGCCATGCCCGACTGGTCGCCCGCGCGCACCTTCGGCGGCTATGCCGGCTGGGCCGACACCGCCGAGGGCGCGCCGATGCAGAAGGTTCTGCGCAATGCCGCCGCGGCCTGCGCCTGCGCCAACAACTGCAACGTGCACGGCCACCAGCACGCCACGGCCTGGAGCAGCAAGCTGCCCATTGCCGACCTGAAGAGCTTCTGGGGCGCGCTCGGCTGCGCCTGCTGGGCGGTGTGATGACGATGCGCTGGACCACTTCGCCCGCGCTTCGCTGGATCGCCTTGCTGCTGCTGTGCGCCGCCTATCTTCAGGGTGGGCTGAACAAGGCGATGGACTTCAACTCGGCCCTCGCGGAGATGAACCACTTCGGCCTGTCGCCCGCCGGCCCGCTGGCCGTGGCGGTCATCGTGCTGGAGCTCGGGGCCTCGGCGCTGATCCTCGCCGGTCGCCTGCGCTGGCTCGGTGCGCTGGCGCTTGCGGGCTTCACGCTGATGGCGACTTTCGTGGCGCTGCGCTTCTGGCAGATGCCGATCGGGCAGGAGCGCTTCATGGCGGCAAACTCCTTCTTCGAACATCTCGGGCTGGTCGGCGGCTTTCTGCTCGTCGCCTGGCATGACCTGAAGGAGCGCGCCCATGTCTGAACCTTCGCACAGTGCGGTCGCACCGGCACCGCAACCCGGCGCCTTCGCGCCGCTGCGCCAGCCGGTGTTCGCGG
The DNA here is from genome assembly GCF_900111625.1 of Variovorax sp. OV084. NCBI lineage: Bacteria > Pseudomonadati > Pseudomonadota > Betaproteobacteria > Burkholderiales > Comamonadaceae > Variovorax > Variovorax sp. OV084. The sequence goes on from NZ_FOII01000009.1 coordinate 80,220, forward strand.
TGCTCTGGGCTGCCACCGTGCTCGGCAACATCGGCAGCTTCATGCGCGACGTGGCCAGCTCGTGGCTGGTGACGGACCTGTCGGCCAACCCGACGGCAGTGGCGCTCATCCAGACGGCGGCCACGCTGCCGATCTTCCTGCTTGCGATTCCTGCGGGGGTGCTGTCGGACATCCTCGACCGGCGGCGCTTCCTGATCTTCGTGCAGGTGGTGCTCGCGGCCGTGAGCGGTGCGCTGCTGGTGCTTTCGCACACAGGCGCGCTGACGGTCGAATACCTGATCGCGCTGACTTTCGTGGGCGGCATCGGCGCGGCGCTGATGGGGCCGACCTGGCAATCGATCGTGCCGGAGCTGGTGCCGCGCAGCGATCTGAAGAGCGCGGTGGCGCTGAACTCGCTGGGCATCAACATCGCGCGCTCCATCGGCCCGGCTGCGGGCGGGCTGATTCTTGCGAGCTTCGGCGCGGCCGCCACCTATGGCGTCGACGTGCTGAGCTACGTGTTCGTGATTGCGGCGCTGCTGTGGTGGAAGCGCCCCGCGCCGGTCGACAGCGGGTTGTCGGAAAACTTCTTCGGCGCCTTCCGCGCCGGCCTGCGCTACACGCGCGCCAGCAAGGAGCTGCACGTGGTGCTGTTGCGCGCGGCGGTGTTCTTCCTGTTCGCCAGTTCGGTATGGGCGCTGCTGCCGTTGGTGGCGCGGCAGATGCTCGGCGGCAGCGCCGGCTTCTATGGCGTGCTGCTCGGCGCCGTGGGCGCGGGCGCCATTGGCGGCGCGCTGGTGCTGCCGCGCCTGCGCGCCCGGCTCGACGCCGACGGCATGCTGCTGCTGGCCGCGCTGCTCACCGCGGCCGTGATGGGCAGCCTGGTCTTCGCGCCGCCGAAATGGCTGGCGGTGTTGCTGCTGTTGCTGCTGGGCCTGGGCTGGATCGTTGCGCTGACCACGCTCAACGGCGTGGCCCAGTCGATCCTGCCGAACTGGGTGCGAGGGCGAGGGCTGGCCGTGTACCTCACGGTGTTCAACGGCGCGATGGCTGCGGGCAGCCTGGGCTGGGGCCTGGTGGCGCAGCAGATCGGCGTGCCGGCCACGCTGGTGGCGGGGGCTGTGGGGCTCGTGGTGGCCGGGCTGGTCTTCCATCGGGTGCGGCTGCCGGCCGGCGAGGCTGACCTGCAGGCATCGAACCACTGGCCCGAGCCGCTGCTCGCCGAACCGGTGGCGAACGACCGCGGGCCGGTGATGATCCAGGTCGAGTACCGCATCCGCAAGGAAGACCGCCCTGCGTTTCTCGATGCGATGAAGCGCCTGTCTCTGGAACGCCGCCGCGACGGCGCCTATGCCTGGGGCGTGCACGAGCACACGGCCGACCCCGAGCGGGTGATGGAGTGGTTCCTCGTCGAATCGTGGGCTGAGCATCTGCGCCAGCACCATCGCGTGTCGAAGGCCGATGCCGACCTGCAGGGCGAGGCGCTGCGCTTTCACATCGGGCCGGGCAAGCCCGAGGTGCATCACTTTCTTGCGATCTGATTTTTCCTTCCCTTCCTTCCTTCTTTCTTTTTTTCACTCCACTGGAAAACCATGACCACACTCACACTGCGCGACGGCACCGAGCTCTATTACAAGGACTGGGGCTCGGGCCAGCCCATTCTCTTCAGCCACGGCTGGCCGCTCAGCGCCGACATGTGGGACGCCCAGATGCTGTTCTTCGCGGAGCGTGGCTACCGCACCATCGCGTTCGACCGCCGCGGTTTCGGCCGCTCGAGCCAGCCCTGGACCGGCTACGACTACGACACCTTCGCCGACGACATCGCCGAGCTGATCGAAAAGCTCGACCTGAAGGACGTGATCCTCGCGGGCTTCTCGATGGGCGGCGGCGACGTGACGCGCTACATCGCGCGCAAGGGCAGCGCTCGCGTGGCCAAGCTCGCGCTCATCAGCGCCGTGACGCCGCTGTTCATGAAGACGGCCGACCACCCCGTGGGCCCCGACGCCTCGCTGTTCGCGGGCATCCGCGCCGGCCTGGCCGCCGACCGCCCGCAGTTCCTCGACGACTTCAGCACGCTCTTCTACGGCACCAATCGCCCCGGCGCCAAGGTGTCGCAGGGCGTCTTCAAGCAGACGCTGCAGATCGCGCTGCAGGCCTCGATCAAGGCCACCATCGACTGCGTGACCGCGTTCTCGGAAACCGACTTCCGCCCCGACATGGCGAAGATCGACGTGCCCACGCTCGTGATCCACGGCGACGACGACCAGGTCGTGCCCTTCGAGGCCACCGGCAAGCTTGCGGCCGGGATGATCAAGGGCAGCCAGCTCAAGGTCTATGCAGGTGCGCCGCACGCCACCTGCACCACCCACAAGGACCAGGTGAACGCCGATCTGCTGGCGTTCATCCAGGCCTGATCGTTCCGTCTTCGTGGCCACGGGCTTGGGCCCGTGGTCGCCAAGGGTAGTGCCGGTGGCGATAATCCCGGGATGCGAATCCGCTTTACCAAGATGCAGGGAGCCGGCAACGATTTCGTCGTGCTGGACGAAACACGCGGCACGCTGGGCCTCAGTGCCGCGCAATACCGCTTTCTGGCCGACCGCCACTTCGGCGTCGGCGCCGACCAGATCCTGACCGTGCGGCCTTCGCCCGCGGCAGGCGTCGACTTTCAATACGTGATCCACAACTCCGACGGCGGCGAGGTGGAGCAGTGCGGCAACGGCGCGCGCTGCTTCATGCGCTTCGTCAACGAACACCACCTGACCGACAAGACGCAAGTGCGCGTGCAGACGCTGTCCGGCGTGATCGAGCCGCGCATGGGCGCCGACGGCCGCGTGACGGTCGACATGGGCGCCCCCGTCTTCGAAACCGAGCGCGTGCCTTTCGACATCGCCGGGCTCGACCCGCAGCCCGAAGGCGCCTGGCACAAGTGGCACCTTGCCCTTGGCACGCGCGCGGGCACCGCTATCGTTTCGGTAGCGGTTCTGTCGATGGGCAACCCCCACGCCGTGCAGGTGGTCGACAACGTCGACACCGCCCCCGTGGCCGAGCAGGGCCCGCAGATCGAGCACCATCCGCGCTTTCCGCAGCGGGTGAATGCGGGCTTCATGCAGGTGGTCGACCGCTCGCACATCAGGCTGCGGGTGTTCGAGCGCGGCGCCGGCGAAACGCTGGCCTGCGGCACGGGTGCCTGCGCGGCGGTGGTGGCGGGCATTCGCCTTGGCCTGCTGGAGCGCCGGGTCGACGTGCAGACACACGGCGGCATTCTCACGATCGAGTGGCAGGGAGAAGGGCAGCCGGTGCTGATGACCGGGCCGGCCACCACAGTCTTCGAAGGCGACATCGAGGTGCCGGAGCTGCCATGACGACCAACTTCACGAACAACAACGACGCCAACGCCATGAACCCGATCACCGAAGACGACATCGCCAACTACCTGGCGAACACGCCCGACTTCTTCGAGCGCCATGCCCAGCTGCTGGCGCAGGTGCAGCTCACCAGCCCGCACGGCAACCGTGCCGTGAGCCTGCAGGAGCGCCAGGCCGAGATGCTGCGCGAAAAGATCAAGGCGCTGGAGCACCGCCTGATGGACATGGTGCGCCACGGCACCGAGAACGTCGTCATTGCCGACCGCCTGCAGCGCTGGACCAAGGGCCTCTTGACCACGCGCGACCCGCGCAGCCTGCCGTACCGTATCGCGGTCGACCTGCAGTCGCTGTTCCTGGTGCCGCAGACGGCCATCAAGGTGTGGGACTGCGGCAGCGAATACCTCAACGAAGCCTATGCCCAGTGGGTGAGCGACGACGTGAAGGCGCTGGCCACCTCGCTGACCTCGCCGTACTGCGGGCTCAATTCGGGCTTCGAGGCGGCCAACTGGCTGCCCGAGCCGCAGGCCGCGATGTCGATCGCGCTGATTCCGCTGCGCCCCGATGCCGAGTCGCCGGCCTTCGGCATGCTGGTGCTGGCGTCGCCCGATGCGCAGCGCTTCAACGCCGAGATGGGCACCGACTTTCTCGAGCGCATCGCCGAGCTGGCCTCGGGCGGACTTTCGCGGCTTCGTCCTTGAAGCGCCCGCGCTGGTTGCGGCGGCCGTGGCAGGTCGTGCTGGCCGGCGGGGTGCTGGCCGTGGCGCTGGTGTATGCGGCCATCGGAGCCTTCCTCTGGTGGCATGCCGAAGAGCTGCTGGCGCACCCACCGCAGCGCCCGGCCGATGCGGCGCTGGTGCTCGGTAGCCGCGCGTACCTCGACGGCAAGCCGCATCCGTGCCTCACGGGGCGGGTCGACGTGGCCCTGGCAATGGCGAAAGCCGGCCTGGTCAGGCAGTTGGCTTTTTCGGGTGGCGTGGATTCCGAGGACAGCCGCATCGAGGCCATCACGATGGGGGAACACGCGGTGGCCTCGGGCTTTGCGGGGCCGATGGTGCTGGAGCCGGCATCGACCTCCACGCGGCTGAATCTGTCGCTGTCGCGTCCGCTGCTGCTGGCAGCCGGCGTGCGCAGCGTGGTCATCGTGTCGGAGCCCTTCCATCTGTGGCGCATCGAGCGGCTGGTGAAGAAGAGCGGCTTCGACCAGAGCTTCGACGTGCAGTACGCGGCGGCGCCCACGTCGTGCTGGCGGGCCTTGGGCCCGTTCTCGAAAGGCGCATTGCGCGAGCCGGCAGCCATCATCAACAATGCCGGCCATGGCTATCTCTTCTGAGCCGGTCGCGTCCACTCCCCCGGACTGGATCGAAAAATACCTGGAGCATGTGCGCGTCGAGCGTCGGCTCGCGGCGCGCACGGTCGAGCTCTATGCCTTTCACCTGCAGGCCCTGCGCGAGCGTGCCGCCGAGGCAAAGCTGCCGCTGGACCGCGTGCAGACCGCCCACATCCGCCGCTGGATGGCGCAACTGCACAGCGCCGGGCGCGAGCCGCGCGGCATTGCGCTGGTGCTGTCGTGCTGGCGCAGCTTCTATCGCTGGCTGGGCAATGAAGGGCTGATCGGCTTCAATCCCGTGCAGGACGTGCACGCACCCAAGGCCGGCCGGCCGCTGCCCAAGGCACTGGGCGTGGACGACGCGGTGCGCCTCGCCGAGCTGTACGACCCCGAGGCCGACCCATGGACCGAAGCGCGTGATGGCGCCATCGTCGAAGTGCTCTATGGCTGCGGCCTGCGTGTGAGCGAGCTCACGGGGCTCGATGCGCAGGCGAGCAACACGGCGCGGGGCTGGGTCGATCTGGATGCGATGGAAGCCAGCGTGCTCGGCAAGGGCGGCAAGCGCCGCATCGTGCCGATGGGCAGCAAGGCGGCCGAGGCGGTGCGCGACTGGCTCGCGGTGCGCGGCGATTGCGCCGGGCTGACTACCGCCCGGCTGCGCGACCCGCAAGCGGCGGCCGCGCTTTTCATCAGCGCCAAGGGCATGCGGATGTCGTCGCAGGCGGTGTGGAAGCTGCTGCGCGAGCGCAGCCTCAAGGCCGGCCTCGCTGCGCCGGTGCATCCGCATATGCTGCGCCATTCCTTCGCGAGCCACGTGCTGCAATCGAGCAGCGACCTGCGCGCGGTGCAGGAGCTGCTGGGGCACGCCAACATTGCGACCACGCAGGTCTATACGCGGCTGGATTTCCAGCACCTGGCCAAGGTCTATGACGCGGCACATCCGCGCGCGAAGGCGCGCCCCGAGTCCTCGCGTGCCAAGGCCAAGCCAGAGAACGACAAGTAAGCAAAGAACAATGAAAACACTTCGCCTCAAACCCGGCAAAGAGCGCTCGATGCAGCGCCGCCATCCGTGGGTCTTCGAATCGGCCATCGCGCGCGGTGGCGCCGATTCCGGCGAGACGGTGCGCGTCGAGTCGCATGACGGCGCCTTCCTCGCATGGGCGGCCTTCAGCCCCGTTTCAAAGATCCGCGCGCGGGCCTGGAGCTTCGTCGAAACGCAGCGCATTGACGCTGCCTTCTTCGCCTCGGTGTGCGCGCGCGCCGTGGCCGCCCGCGGCCTGTTCGACCTGCAGAGCGACGGCGTGCGGCTGGTGCACGGCGAGGCCGACGGCCTGCCGGGGCTGATCGTCGACCGCTATGGCGACACGCTGGTGGCGCAGTTCCTCTCGGCCGGCGTCGAGCGCTGGAAAGATGTTCTGGCCGACGCGCTGCTCAAGGCCACGGGCCTGAGCAAGCTCTACGAACGCTCCGACGCCAGCGGCCGCGAGCGCGAAGGCCTGAAGCCCGTCACGGGCTGGCTGCGCGGCGATGGCCCCACCGAAATCATCATTCGCGAGCACGGCTGGAAGCTCTCGCTCGACATCGCGACCGGCCACAAGACCGGCTTCTATCTCGACCAGCGCGACAGCCGCCAGCGCTTTGCCGAGCTGGCGCAGCACCGGCGCTTCCGGCGCGTGCTGAACTGCTTCTGCTACACGGGCGGCTTCACCGTTGCGGCGCTGGCGGGGCTGAAGGCCGCGGGCGCGCTCGAAGGCGTGGAGCTGGTGTCGGTCGATTCGTCGCTGCCCGCGCTGGAGCGGGCGCGTGGCCACCTCGCGCTCAATGGTTTCGAGGGGCAGGGCATAAAGACCGAGTTTCTCGACGCCAACGTCAACACCGTGCTGCGCGAGTTCATCGACCAGGGCCGTACCTTCGACGCCATCGTGCTCGATCCGCCCAAGTTCGCGCCCACGGTGGCGCATGCCGAGCGCGCTGCGCGGGCCTACAAGGACATCAACCGGCTGGCGCTGAAGCTGCTGGAGCCGGGCGGCGTGCTGCTGACCTTCTCGTGCTCGGGCGGCATCAGCGCCGACCTGTTCCACAAGATCGTGGCCTCGGCGGGGCTCGATGCGGGCGTGGACGGCTACATCGCCGAGCGCCTGGGCGCCGCGCCCGACCATCCGATGACCATCGAGTTTCCCGAGGGCGAATACCTGAAGGGCCTGGTAGTGGTCAGGAAGCCCGCCTGACGCCGTCTTGACCCTGCCGCCAACGCAACTCAGTGGCATTGGCTAAACTGCCGGGCCACGCCTTTTCGTCCCATTTCCCGCCCCCATCTCCTGTTTTCCGCTTCCGGAGCACTATCCCCATGGCCCTCATTCCCGCGACCATCCTCACCGGCTTTCTCGGCTCGGGCAAGACCACGCTGCTCAAACGCATCCTGACCGAGGCCCACGGCCAGAAGATCGCTGTCATCGAGAACGAGTTCGGCGAAGAGAACATCGACAGCGACATCCTCGTGACCGAATCGAAGGAGCAGATCGTGCAGATGAGCAACGGCTGCGTCTGCTGCACCATCCGCGAAGACCTGCGCGAAGCGCTGCAAATGCTGGCCGCCAAGAAGCGCCAGGGCCTGCTCGATTTCGACCGCGTGGTGATCGAGACCACGGGCCTGGCCGACCCCGGCCCCGTGGCCCAGACCTTCTTCATGGACGACGAGATCGCCGAGAGCTACCTGCTCGACTCGATCCTCACGCTGGTCGACGCCAAGCACGCGCCGCAGCAGCTCAACGACCGCCAGGAAGCGCGCCGCCAGGTGGGCTTTGCCGACCAGATCTTCATCAGCAAGAGCGAGCTGGTGTCGGCCGAAGAGACCGATGCGCTCATTCATCGCCTGAAGCACATGAACCCACGCGCGCCGCAGCAGAAGGCGCATTTCGGCGACGTGCCGCTGAAGGACATCTTCGATCTGCGCGGCTTCAACCTGAACGCCAAGCTCGACATCGACCCCGACTTCCTGAAGGAAGACGACCATGACCATCACGACCATGACCACGCGCATGGCGAGGCGTGCGACCACCCCTCGCACAAGCACGAGGGCCACGGCCACCATCACCACACGGACGATGACGTCAAGAGCTTCGTCTACAAGGCCGACCGCGCCTTCGACCCGGCCAAGCTGGAAGACTTCCTGGGCGCGATCGTCAACATCTACGGCCCGCGCATGCTGCGCTACAAGGGCGTGCTGAACATGAAGGGCACCGAGCGCAAGGTGATCTTCCAGGGCGTGCACCAGCTGATGGGCAGCGACCTGGGCCCCGAGTGGGGCAAGGACGAGGCGCGCCAGAGCCGCATGGTGTTCATCGGCATCGAGCTGCCGCGCGAAATCCTGGAGCAGGGGCTGGAGCAGTGCCTGGTCTGAGCTGAAGGCTTGCTGAAATAAAAACGGCGCTGGCCCCAAAAGGCCAGCGCCGTTTTTCATTCGGGCCGGGGCCGGCTTACTTGCCGGTTGCGCCCATCCCGCCCAGCGGCTTGCCGTTGACCTTCAGGCTGCCTTCGCTGTACTCGACCTGGGCGGTAACGTCGTCGCCGTCACGCTTCACGAACCCGCTCTGCTCGCCTTGCTCGACCAGGCCGGCCACCATTTCGGGCGGAGGCGTCTGGCCGCTCTCTGCACCGGTTTCGGCCAGCTTCTCGATCCACTTCATGGGCAGTCGCGCGTGGGCCTTGAGCACGCCGCGCTTCATGAGCAGCGCGGTGCCGGGCATCTGCAGGTCTTCGTCGGTCACGCCGGCCATGCTGACCGTGTAGCCGATTTCGGCACGCTTGCCGTCGATTTCGACCAGCATCTTGTCGAGGCCGGCTTCGGGGCCGTACTTCGCCATGGCCTTGAGGTCGGGGGCGAGCTGCTCGGCCAGCGCTTGCATGGCGGCCTGCGATGCCTTGCTGCCGCCCTTGCCGCAGCCGCTGGCGGCGCTGGACTGCATCCAGGCGTCGGCCAGCTTCTTGTAGCCGGCGGCATGGATGCGGCGCGCGCCGCTGGTCAGTTCGAACTTGTCGATCTTCGTCTCGCCGATCTTGCCGGTGCCCCTGAACGTGCCGCTCGACGCATAGAGGCCGTCCTTGGTGCTGGCTTCGCCGACCAGTTCGATGTTCTGGAGCACGACTGCCGGCAGCGCCTTTGGTGGTTCTGCCGGTGCGGCGCCGTCCTCGGCAGCCTTCTTCTTGACGGCGAACTCGAGGGTGTCGAGCCGGCCTTCGGTCTTGCCGGTGGCCAGGAACCAGCCGGCGCTCATGTCCATGTCGGCCTTGGCGGCGAGCTTGCCCATCTTCATGGTCACGCCGCTGCGCGCTTCGCTGAAGTCGAGGCCGGGCATGGTCATGTCGTAGCGCGCCTGGGTGCGCGCGGCGTTGACTTCCAGGCGGGCCTGCACGCCTTGCCAGTCGAGGCGGCCCTTGCCTTCTTCGACCAGCTTGGCGGGGGCGACGGTGAGGTCGGTCGTGAAGGCGCCACTGAAGCCGACCTTGGTGCGCGCGCTCAGGGGCTTGGCGTCGCCGAACAGCTTTTTCGCCGCGGCCTGCGTCTTCTCGTCGAGCACCAGTTCGCTGTCGATGGTGGCCGCTGCCAGCGTGCCGCCGGCCAGCGGGCCGTGATGGATGGTGTCGCGGATGGTCAGGCGCAGCTGCTTGGGCGGCTTGATGCCGCCTGCGTCTTCCTCTTCGTCTGCTTCGGCTTCCTCGCCCTCGGCGGGCTTGTCGGCGGCGGCGGGTGCTGCTGCTGCCGGGGCGGCGGCATCGGCTGCGCAGCCGATTTCCAGCGTCACGGTGCTGACGGCACCGAAGAAGCCGCGTTCATATTTGCGCTCGGTCACGCGCACCAGCGCGGTCTGCTTCGGCAATTCGTCGAAGGCGATGTCGTAGCGCGACTTGATTTGCGTGCCGGCCCACCAGGTGCTGCCGCCGTAGGCGACGGCGATAGCCGCGGCCAGGACTCCCAAAACTACTTTCTTGTTCAAGACTTGCTTTCTTTTTGCGAATGAACGGATAGGCCCCCTGCGCCATATGGACAAAGGCCCGGGGCCGCGCTGCTCCCACAGACAGCGCCGCGCGATGCTAACGGAGTTGGCCGGCACGCCGAGACATCGCCCGCGCCTGCGAGTTCTCTATACAATCGCGCGCCTGTTCCGGCAGCCATGTCCAGTTCTCGTGGACAAGATGTGACTTCCGGCACGGGGCGCCGCACGTTCCTGGTGGGCTTTCGGGGGTATAACCCCGGGGTTCGCCACTGGCGAGCACCCCGACAACGGGGAGCCTGCGTGGTCTGAAAGCCGCAAGTGGCTCCCATGGGAGGAGACACCCAGTGAAAGCGCGTTCCAGTTCGACCAAGGAGCCAGTCACCGTGAAGAAACCCGCCGCCAAGGCCACGCCAGCACCCAAGCCCGCCACAAAGAAGGCGCCGGCTGCGAAGCAGGCTGTACCTGCGGCCAAAAAGGTTTCCGCCACCGCACATGGCCCCGCAGCGAAGGAGAAAAGCGCGCCGTCCAAAAAGCCCGCAGCACCACCGGCCAAGGCCGCGACCGCTGCGACCAAGAAGTCCGCCAAGCCTGCAACTGCCGCCACCAAGACCGCAGGCGCGGGCTCATCGTCATCCAAACCCGTCGGCCGCCCTGCTGCCGTTCCTTCTGCCCCCTCGATCCCCATGAAAAAAACGGCTGCCGCCTCCACTTCCGCCCCGGCGACACCCTCGATGCCCGTTCAAACCCCCACGCCCGCACCCGCCGCGCGTGGTGGCCGCGTGTCCCGGCTGTCGCAACTTACCGTGCCCTCGATGCCGCAATCTGTCGCATCGACTGCCGCCAAGTCCAGCTTCTCGCAGGCGCCTTCCACCGCGCTGGTGCCGCCGCCGCCCCTGGCCGTGAAGAAAGACCCGAAGCTGGCCAACAACTGGAAGACCAAGACTCCTTCCGAGCTGAGCGACGCTGAAGTCATCGCCATGCCCGACGACGAGTACATGAACGAAAAGCAGATGGCGTTCTTCCGCCTGAAGCTCGAAGAACTCAAGCGCGGCATTCTCGAGAACGCCGGCGAGACCACCGAGCATCTGCGTGAAGACACGGTGGTCGTGCCCGATCCGGCCGACCGCGCCACCATCGAGGAAGAACATGCCCTCGAACTGCGCACCCGCGACCGCGAGCGCAAGCTGCTCAAGAAGATCGAGCAGTCGATCCAGCGCATCGACGCCGGCGATTACGGCTACTGCGACGAAACCGGCGAACCCATCGGTGTCGGCCGCCTGCTGGCCCGCCCGACTGCCACGCTGTCGCTCGAAGCGCAACAGCGCCGCGAACTCAAGCAAAAGATGTTCGGGGATTGAAACAGGGTCAAGGTAGATAGAACCCAGCGACTTCGATAGCCTTCGCCGAATGCCTAAGGAAGAATCGGGCCGCCTTTTTTCCAAGGTGGCCAAATTTGTCCGCAATCCCCTGAAGGATTGGTCGGAGCTGGATGCCCCTGCCTCCGCCTCGACCTCGGACTCCTCGCTGCCCGCCCAGCAGACCTACAGCCGCGAGATGCTGAAGGAGATGATCGAGCGGCGCCAGCGCAACGATTTCGTGCGCCGGCGCGAGTTCGACATGCTGCGCAAGCTGCGCCAGCGCGAGGCCGCCGCCCATGCCTTCGAGGCGACGGTTACGCCGTCTTCCTTCAACATCAACAGCACCTCCGAGAAATCGGAAGGCCGCGCGCTCACGCTCAAGAAGATCGACGAGATCGAGCAGCAGATGTCGCAGCAGTGGTGGAAGGGGCGGGGCCCGAACGGCGAAACGCTGGTCAACCCGCCGCCTGACGCCGGCGCCGAGACGCTGCCGCCGGTGCATACCGACGATCTGCTGTCCGAGCCCGCCGTGTTGCCCATCATCCCGCCAGCGGCTGCAGCCGAGGCTGGTGACGATGCCCCGGCGGTGGCCGCCAGCGTGCCGTTGCTGTCGTCGCGCCTTGCGCACGACGGCGCGCTGGAAGAGGCGGTGATCCGCTTCGCGCACAGCGACGACACCGGCGCCGAAGCCATCCTGCTGCAGGCCCTGGCCTCCACCGAAGGCACGACGCCCACCGAGGGCGGGCACGACGCCGCGGCCGAACGCGACGACAACCGCTGGCGCGCCCTGTTCGATCTGTACCGCGCAACCGGTGACGCCGCCAAGTTCGCAGCCGCCCGCATGCGCTATGCGCAGCGCATGCGGCGCATGGGCCCCGACTGGGTTTCGCTCGATGAGCTGGCCCGCAGCGTCAAGGCCGTCACTGCCAGCGAAGAGGCGGCCGGGGCCGCTGCTGAAGGCAGCAGCGCCCATGCCGACTGGACCTGCCCCACGCGCCTGGCGCGCGAAGGCCTGATGGAGCTCACCCGTGCGCTGTCGAAGGCAGGCTCGGTGTGGACGTTGGACTGGCGCGGGCTGCACGCCGTCGAGCCTGAGGCTGCTGCGCCGCTGCGCGTGCTGTTCACTCACTGGGCCGATTCGCCGGTGCAGCTGCGCTTCATGGGCTCGGCGCAGCTGCTGGCCGTGCTGTCCGAGGCCGCACCCAACAACGAGCGTGGCACCGACGACATCTGGTGGCAGCTGCACCTTGCGGCGCTGCGCCTGATGCACCTGCCCGACGACTTCGAGCTGGTGGCGCTCAACTACTGCATCACCTACGAGGTGTCGCCGCCTTCCTGGCAGGACCCGAAGGGCGAATGCACCACGCTGGCCGCGCCGCCCGCGAGCCGGCCCAGCTCGGTGTGGTCGCTGCTGTCGGTCGGTGGCGATTCGGAGAGCTTCCCGTCCACCGACAGCGGTTTTGCCGCGCTGGCGGGCGATCTGCGGGGCGAGTCGCTGTCGAGCTGGCAACGGCTGGACAACGACCTGCGCCACACCACGGCCCCGGTCATTTCGTGTGCCGCGCTGCTGCGTATGGACCTGGCCGCCGTGGGCACGCTGCTGAGCTGGGTGCGCGCACGCGATGCCAATGGCGAGCGCGTGCAGTTCGTCGATGCGCACCGGTTGATTGCTGCGCTGTTCAACCTGGTAGGCATTGCCGATCATTCGACAGTGACGGTTAGGAAAAACTAAAACCTGCGCCGCCCTATGGCGGTTGCATTGCCGCGGCGCACCCCCAGATGGCTGCGATGGAACAGTTTCACGGCACCACCATCGTGAGCGTGCGCCGCAAGACCCCCCAAGGCGACCAGGTCGCCATTGGCGGGGACGGGCAGGTCACTCTCGGCAATATCGTCATCAAGGGCACGGCGCGCAAAGTGCGCCGCCTCTATCACGGCAAGGTGCTCGCCGGCTTTGCCGGCGCCACGGCCGACGCCTTCACGCTCTTCGAGCGCTTCGAGGCCAAGCTCGAAAAGCACCAGGGGCACCTGACCCGCGCGGCAGTCGAACTCACCAAGGACTGGCGCACCGACCGCGTGCTGCGCAAGCTCGAGGCCATGCTCGCCGTGGCCGACGCCACCACCTCGCTCATCATCACCGGCAATGGCGACGTGCTGGAGCCCGAAGACGGCGTGATCGCCATCGGATCGGGCGGCGCCTACGCCCAGTCGGCGGCCAAGGCGCTGATCGACAACACCGACCTCTCGGCCGAGCAGATCGTGCGCAAATCGCTGGCGATCGCCGGAGAAATCTGCATTTACACGAACATGAACCACACGGTGGAAGCGCTCTGACCATGTCCATGACCCCCCAGGAAATCGTCTCCGAGCTCGACAACCACATCGTCGGCCAGCCGGCCGCCAAGCGCGCCGTGGCCATTGCCCTGCGCAACCGCTGGCGCCGCCAGCAGGTCGAAGACAAGCTGCGCCACGAGATCACCCCGAAGAACATTCTCATGATCGGCCCCACGGGCGTGGGCAAGACCGAGATCGCCCGCCGCCTCGCGCGCCTGGCCGATGCGCCCTTCATCAAGGTCGAGGCCACCAAGTTCACCGAGGTCGGCTACGTGGGCAAGGACGTCGATTCGATCATTCGCGACCTCGCCGAAATCGCCGTCAAGCAGACCCGCGAATCGGAAAGCGCCAAGGTGCGCGCGCGTGCCGAAGACGCCGCCGAAGACCGCATCCTCGACGTGCTGCTGCCCCCCGCACGCGGTGCCGATGGCGCTGTGGCCGACACGGGCAACGCCACCCGCCAGGCCTTCCGCAAGAAGCTGCGCGAGCACCAGCTGGACGACAAGGAGATCGAACTCGACCTCGCCGAGACGCGCACCCCGCTGGAAATCATGGGCCCGGCCGGCATGGAGGAAATGACCGAGCAGTTGCGCGGCATGTTCGGCCAGATCGGCGGCGGCAAGCGCAAGACGCGCAAACTCAAGATCGCCGAGGCACTGCGCCTGTTGATCGACGAGGAAGCGGCCAAGCTGGTGAACGAGGACGAGATCCGCACGCAGGCGATCACCAATGCCGAGCAGAACGGCATCGTCTTCATCGACGAGATCGACAAGGTCGCCACGCGCAGCGAAGCGCAGGGCTCCGACGTGTCGCGCCAGGGCGTGCAGCGCGACCTGCTGCCGCTGGTGGAGGGTACGGCCGTCACCACCAAATACGGCGTGGTGCGCACCGATCACATGCTGTTCATCGCGAGCGGCGCCTTCCACCTGAGCAAGCCGAGCGACCTGATCCCCGAGCTGCAGGGGCGCTTTCCGATCCGCGTGGAGTTGCAGTCGCTCTCGGTGGCGGACTTCGAAAGCATCCTCACGCAGACCCGCGCGTCGCTGGTGAAGCAGTACCAGGCGCTGCTCGCCACCGAGGGCGTGACGCTTGAATTCACGCCCGAAGGCGTGAACCGGCTGGCCGCCATCGCCTTCGAGGTGAACGAGCGCACCGAGAACATCGGCGCACGCCGTTTGTCGACCGTGATGGAACGCCTGCTGGATGAGGTAAGCTTTGACGCGACCCGCCTCGAAGGGCAATCGATCCGCATCGATGCCGCTTATGTCGACCAGCGCCTTGCGGCACTAAGTCACGACGAAGACCTTTCGCGCTTCATTCTCTGAAGCCGCTTCTCCTTCCCCCTGTAACGGGGGAATCCTTCACGCATCACATTCATTGCGTGAGCTAAGTACTTCATTTTCAACGAAATTCGCCGATTCCATGGTTTTGGAATCGGCGCTAAGTCGTTGATTCCATTACAAAAAATAGCCCAAACGGCCAGTTGCTTCCGAAGTGTTTCCTGCTACAGTGCAAAAAAGTGCAGTTAAGTGGGAAAAAGTGCGGGTAGCGCCCCTTTCGGGTGCTGCAGCACTCCCAACACAGGGGTTCGTGGTCGTGTTTCAAGGCGCTTCATCGCTCAGTCTGGATGCCAAGGGGCGGCTCTCCGTGCCGACCCGGCATCGTGACGTCCTGAGCGCGACGGCAGGCGGCCAACTCACGATCACCAAGCATCCGCACGGATGCCTGATGGTGTTCCCCCGTCCCGAATGGGAAAAATTCCGCGAGCGCATCGCCGCGCTGCCGATGTCGGCGCAGTGGTGGAAGCGCGTCTTCCTCGGCAACGCGATGGACGTCGAGATGGACGGCACCGGCCGCATCCTGGTGTCGCCCGAACTGCGCGCGGCCACCGGCATCACGCGAGAGACGCTGCTGCTGGGCATGGGCAACCACTTCGAACTCTGGGACAAGGCCACGTACGAGGCCAAGGAGGCCGAGGCCACCCAGGGCGAGATGCCGGATGTGTTTCAGGACTTTGCGTTCTGAGGACCCAAGTGAACACCCCATGGACCCATACGACCGTCTTGCTGAACGAAGCGGTGGAAGCCCTTCTTTCCGGCAGCACGGCGGCAACCGGCACCTACGTGGACGCTACCTTCGGGCGGGGAGGGCATGCGCGTGCAATCCTCTCCAGGCTGGCGCCGGAAGGCAGGCTGATCGCATTCGACAAGGATGCGGAAGCAGTGGCCGAAGCAGCGCGCATCTCCGATGCGCGTTTTTCTATCCGTCACCAGGGATTCCGCTCGCTGGGCGAATTGCCCGACGCGAGCGTCGACGGCCTGCTGATGGACCTGGGCGTGAGCTCGCCGCAGATCGACAACCCGGTGCGCGGTTTCAGTTTTCGTTTCGACGGCCCGCTCGACATGCGCATGGACACCACGCGCGGCGAGAGCGTGGCCGAATGGCTGGCAACGGCCGAACTTCAGCAGATTGC
Source organism: Variovorax sp. OV084 (assembly GCF_900111625.1). Lineage (NCBI taxonomy): Bacteria > Pseudomonadati > Pseudomonadota > Betaproteobacteria > Burkholderiales > Comamonadaceae > Variovorax > Variovorax sp. OV084. The sequence goes on from NZ_FOII01000009.1 coordinate 96,050, forward strand.
AGAGGTGATCCGTGACTATGGCGAAGAACGGTTTGCTGTTCAGATTGCAAAGGCGATTGTTGCTCGCCGACAAGAACGGGGCCCAATTTCAACCACCACCGAACTGGCCGAGCTCGTGGCTGGCACGGTCAAAACCCGCGAGCAGGGCCAGAACCCTGCAACGCGCACATTTCAGGCTTTTCGGATTTTCATCAACGCCGAGCTTGAAGAGCTGCAACAGGCGCTAGAAGCGAGTCTGTCCGTGCTCAAACCCCAGGGGCGGCTCGCGGTGATCAGCTTCCACTCGCTGGAAGACCGCATCGTGAAGCAGTTCATCGCCAAGCACTCGAAGGAGGTCTACGACCGCCGCGCGCCGTTTGCCGCCCCGAAGGTCATGAAACTGCGCGCGCTGGAGCGCATCAAGCCGTCCGACGCCGAGGTGGGCGGCAACCCGCGCTCGCGCAGCGCCATTCTTCGCGTCGCAGAACGCACCGGGGCCAGCTGACCATGGCCCGCCTCAACATCCTGCTGCTGCTGGCCGTCATTGCGACGGCTTTGTACCTCGTGCACACGCAGTACATGTCGCGTCAGCTCTATACCGAGCTCGACCGCGTGCAGCAGGAAGCCCGTCGCCTGGAGACCGACCGCGATCGCCTGCAGGTCGAGAAGCGCGCACAGGCCACGCCGCTGCGCGTCGAGAAGCTCGCCAAGGAGCAGCTGCAGATGCGCACCACTTCGCCAGCGATCACGCAGTACGTGCGCCCTGACGGCACGGTGATCCCCGCGGTCGCGCCGGTGGCGCCTGCGCCGACCACGCCCAAGCCGGCGGCCAAGCCGGTCACCGCAGCGAGGGCCGCGCGATGAACCGGGGCAACCGCAGCGTGCGCTACACCACCAGCCCCTTGCTCGCGAGCAAGACGCCGGTGTGGCGCAGCAAGTTCATCGTCGCGGGCATTGCGCTCGGCTTCGTCATGCTGGCGGGCCGGGCGGCCTACGTGCAGGTGCTCAACAACAGCTTCTTCCAGCGGCAGGGCGAAGTGCGCTTTGCGCGCACGCTCGAGCTGCCGGCCAACCGCGGCCGCATCCTCGACCGCAATGGGCTCATCCTGGCCTCCAGCGTGGTGGCGCCCAGCATCTGGGCCATTCCGGAAGACATCGAGCGCGACGACCCCGAGGTGCGCGCCAAGCTCAAGCAGGTCGCCAAGCTGCTGGAGATGTCGCAGAAGGACTTCGACAAGAAGCTCGAAGACGAGGACAAGACCTTCGTCTGGATCAAGCGCCAGGTCGACGAGCCCATCGCCAAGCAGATCGCGGCCATGAACCTCAAGGGCATCTACCAGCGCAAGGAATACAAGCGCCAGTACCCAGAGGGCGAGGCTGCCGCGCACGTGGTGGGCTTTACCAACGTGGAAGACAACGGCCAGGAAGGCATCGAGCTCGCATTCAACAAGGAGCTGGCCGGCAAGGCCGGGTCGCGCCGGGTCATCAAGGACCGCCTGGGCCGCGTGGTCGAGGGCGTTGGCGAAACCGTGCCGCCGCTCGACGGCAAGGACATCCAGCTCAGCGTCGACAGCAAGGTGCAGTTCTTCGCCTACCAGAAGCTGCGCGATGCCGTGACCGCGCGCAAGGCCAAGGCCGGCAGCGTGGTGGTGCTCGACTCCGTCACCGGCGAAGTGCTGGCGCTGGCCAACTACCCGAGCTACGTGCCTGACAAGCGCCAGAATCTCACCGGCGAGCAGCTGCGCAACCGCGCGCTCACCGACACCTTCGAGCCCGGCTCGACCATGAAGCCGATCACGGTGGGCATGGCGCTCGAAGCCGGCCGCGTGAAGCCCTCGACCCTGATCGAAACCGGCCCCGGCCGATTCCAGATCGGCGGCTTCACCATCAGCGACACCCACAACTACGGCACGCTGACGGTCGAAGGCGTGATCCAGAAGTCGAGCAACGTCGGCGCGCTCAAGATCGCCCAGAAGATGACCCCGCACGAGATGTGGGACACCTACACCGCGCTCGGTTACGGCCAGAAGCCGCAGATCCAGTTCCCCGGCGCCGTGACGGGCCGGCTGCGCCCGTGGAAGACCTGGAAGCCGGTCGAGCAGGCCACCATGGCTTACGGCTACGGCCTGTCGGCGTCGCTGTTCCAGATGGCGCATTCGTACACCTCGTTCGCGCACGACGGCTCGATCATTCCGGTCACCATCCTGAAGAATTCCGAGCCGCCGGTCGGCGTGCGCGTGTTCTCGCCGTCGAACGCGCTGGCGGTGCGCAAGATGCTGCAGATGGCCGCTGGCCCCGGCGGCACCGGCACGCGCGCGCAGACGGTCGGCTACTCGGTCGGTGGCAAGTCGGGCACGGCCCACAAGCAGGTCGGCAAGGGTTACGCGAGTAACAAATATCGCGCCTGGTTCACCGGCATGGCGCCTATCGACAAGCCGCGCATCATCGTCGCCGTGATGATCGACGAGCCCAGCGACGGCCAGTATTTCGGCGGCGTCGCCGCGGCGCCCGTGTTCAGCGAAGTCGTGCAGCAGACCTTGCGCATGATGAACGTACCGCCCGACCTGGCGGTCAAACCGCTTGTGATGACGCAGGGCGTCGACGAGAGTTTCTGAACATGCTGAGCTTCACTTCCCCACAACTCGCCGCGGCCTGGCTCAAGGAGCGCGTGCCGCAGGCCGCGCTGCACGCCGACAGCCGTGCCGTGGGCGCGGGCGACGTTTTCATCGCCTGGCCCGGTGCCGCCACCGACGGACGCAAGCATGTGGCGGCCGCGCTGGCACAGGGTGCGGCGGTCTGCCTGGTGGAGAACGAGGGTGTCGAGGCCTTCGGCTTCGAAGGCGACGACCGCATCGTGAGCTATCCCGGCCTGAAGGCCGCCACCGGCCCGATCGCCTCGGCCTTCTACGACAACCCCTCGGCCCTGCTCGACGTGCTGGCCGTGACCGGCACCAACGGCAAGACCTCCACCGCCTGGTGGCTGGCCGAATCGCTCTCCACGCTGCGCGCGGCGGGCGGCGTGCGCGCGATGCGGCCAGACGGCACCATGCAGCGCGATGCGCCGTCGCCCTGCGCGGTGATGGGCACGCTCGGCATCGGCGTGCCGCCCGAGCTGACCTACACCGGCCTCACCACGCCCGACCCGGTGATGATGCAGCGCGAGCTGCGCTCGCTGGTCACGCGCGGCTTCGGCGCCTGCGCCATCGAGGCCTCGTCCATCGGCATCGCCGAGCGCCGCCTCGACGGCGCGCAGATCGCCGTGGCCGTGTTCACCAACTTCACGCAGGACCACCTCGACTACCACGGCAGCATGGACGCCTACTGGCAAGCCAAGGCCGAGCTGTTCCGCTGGCCCGGCCTGCGCGCGGCGGTGATCAACATCGACGACACGCACGGCGCCAGCCTGTGCGCGAACCTGATCGACGCCGGCATCGGCGCGCTCGACGTCTGGACCGTCTCGGCCGGCGGCAAGCCGGCCCGCCTCGTGGCGCGCGACATCGGCTACGACGCGCAGGGCCTGCAGTTCTCGGTGGCCGAGCACGGCACCGCCGCGGTGGAGCGCCTGTCGACCGGCCTGATCGGCCAGTACAACGTGGCCAACCTGCTGGGCGTGCTCGGCACGCTGCGCGCGCTGGGCCTCACGCTCGCCCAGGCCGTGGCCGCTTGCGCCAACCTCACCAGCGTGCCGGGCCGCATGGACCGCGCAGGCACCGGCGAAGGCGCGCCGCTCGCCGTGGTCGACTATGCCCACACCCCCGACGCGCTCGACAAGGCCCTGATCGGCCTGCGCCCGCTGGCAAAGCAGCGTGGCGGTGCGCTCTGGTGCCTGTTCGGCTGCGGCGGCGACCGCGACCCGATCAAGCGCCCGATGATGGCCGCCGTCGCCGAGCGCCAGGCCGACCGCGTTGTCGTCACCAGCGACAACCCGCGCAGCGAAAAGCCCGACGCGATCATCAGCCAGGTGCTGCGCGGCTTCTCGCGCCCCGAGGCCGCCCAGGTGCAGCCCGACCGCGCCGCCGCCATCGCCGATGCGATCGCGCAGGCGGCCCCGCAAGACGTGGTGCTGATCGCTGGCAAGGGCCACGAGGCCTGGCAGGAAATCGCCGGCCGGCGCATCGAGTTTTCAGACAAGACCCATGCGCTGCAGGCGCTGGCAAAGAGGGGGGCCGCGGCATGACCGACACGACGCCTCTCAACATCACGCTGGCTCAGGTGCAGCAATGGATTCCGGGATCGCGCCTGGTGGGTGACGCTTCGACCGTCATCGCCCGCGTGCACACCGACACGCGCACGCTCGCGCAGGGCGACCTGTTCGTCGCGCTCAAGGGCGAGCGCTTCGACGCCAACGACTTCCTGGCGGACGCCAAGAAGCGCGGTGCCGTTGCGGCCATTGCGCACCACGGCCTCGAAGCGGCCGGCCTCAGCGGCCTCGAAGTGCCCGACTCGCTGGCCGCGCTCGGCGCGCTCGGCGCGGGCTGGCGCGCGCAGTTCGAACTGCCGCTGATCGCCGTGACCGGCAGCAACGGCAAGACCACGGTCACGCAGATGATCGCGGCCGTGCTGTTCGCCTTCCGCGCAGAACGCGCACTGGCCACCGCCGGCAACTTCAACAACGAGATCGGCGTGCCGCTCACGCTGCTGCGCCTGCGCGCGCAGCACCAGCGCGCGGTGCTCGAACTGGGCATGAACCATCCGGGCGAGATCGCGCGGCTGGCCGCCATCTCGCGCCCGACCATCGCACTCGTCAACAACGCCCAGCGCGAGCACCAGGAGTTCATGGCCACCGTCGAGGCGGTGGCCGTCGAGAACGCCGCCGTGTTCGCGGTGCTGCCCGAAGGCGGCACCGCCGTGTTCCCCTATGGCGACGCCTTCACTTCTCTGTGGACCGACATGGCGCACGCCGGCGGCTCGCGCCGCTGCATGACCTTCGGCGAATCGGAAGATGCCGACATCTCGCTCGACAGCGCCGAATGGAAGCAGGGTGCCTGGGCCGTGCGCATCCGCACGCCGATCGGCGCCTTCGATGCGCGCCTGCACATCGCGGGCCGGCACAACGTCGTCAATGCGCTGGCCGCCACGGCCTGCGCGCTCGCGGCCGGCGTGTCGGTCGAGACCATTGCAGCGGGCCTGTCGGCCTTCGAGCCGGTCAAGGGCCGTTCGCGCGCCAACGAGATCGTGCTGGCCGGTGGCCATGCGCTCACGCTGGTCGACGACAGCTACAACGCCAACCCCGATTCCGTGATTGCCGCCATCGACGTGCTTGCCGCCCTGCCGGGCCCGCGCCTGCTGGTGCTCGGCGACATGGGCGAGGTGGGCGACCGCTCGCCCGAGTTCCACGCCGAAGTCGGCGAGCGGGCGCGCCAGCGCGGTATCGAGTCCGTCTACACGCTGGGCGCCGCGACGGCGCACACCACCGCTGCCTTCGGCGGTGCCGACGGACGCCATTTCGAAGAGTTCGACGCGCTCGGCGCGGCCGTGCTCGCGCGCCTGCCGCAACTCGGCAGCGTGCTCGTCAAGGGATCGCGCTTCATGAAGATGGAGCGCGTGGTGCAGGTCGTCGAGGCGCAAGCACAACCACAACAACAAAAGGAGGCCGGTCATGACGCATGAGCCGCGCGAAACCACATGCTGATGACCCTGGCCCAATGGCTGCAGACGCTCTCGCCCGAGTTCGGGTTCTTGCGCGTTTTTCAATACCTCACCTTCCGCGCGCTGATGGCTGCGCTGACCGCGCTCGTGGTCGGCCTGGTGGCCGGCCCGTACGTGATCCGCCGCCTGGCCGCACTCAAGATCGGCCAGCCGATTCGCGGCTACGGCATGGAAACGCACCTGACCAAGAGCGGCACGCCCACCATGGGCGGGGTGCTGGTGCTGTTCGCCATCGCCTTCGCCACGCTGCTGTGGTTCGATATTTCGAACCGGTTCGTGTGGATCGTGCTGTGGGTCACGATGGGCTTCGGCGCCATCGGCTGGGTCGATGACTGGCGCAAGGTGGTGCGCAAGGACCCGGAAGGCATGCGCTCGCGCGAGAAGTATTTCTGGCAGTCGGTGGTCGGCCTGATTGCGGCCTTCTACCTGCTCTTCAGCATCTCGGAGAGCTCCAACTGGCGCGTGGTGCAGCTGTTCTTCGCGTGGGTGCAGTCAGGCTTCGACCTCGACTTTCCGCCCAAGATCAACCTGCTGGTGCCGTTCTTCAAGGAGGTGAGCTACCCGCTGGGCGGCATCGGCTTCGTGATCCTCACGTACCTCGTGATCGTGGGCGCGAGCAATGCGGTGAACCTGACAGACGGCCTCGATGGCCTGGCGATCATGCCGGTGGTGATGGTGGGCTCGGCGCTGGGCGTGTTCGCCTACGTCACGGGCAGCGCGGTGTACTCCAAGTACCTGCTGTTCCCCAACATCCCGGGCTCGGGCGAGTTGCTGGTGTTCTGCTCGGCAATGGCCGGCGCGGGGCTCGCGTTCCTCTGGTTCAACACGCACCCGGCACAGGTTTTCATGGGCGACGTGGGCGCGCTGGCGCTGGGCGGCGCACTGGGCACCATCGCGGTCATCGTGCGCCAGGAGATCGTGTTCTTCATCATGGGCGGCATCTTCGTGGTCGAGGCGATCTCGGTGATGGCGCAGGTCATGTACTTCAAGTACACGAAGAAGCGCTACGGCGAAGGCCGCCGCGTGCTCAAGATGGCGCCGCTGCACCATCACTTCGAGAAGAGCGGCTGGCGCGAAACGCAGGTCGTGGTGCGCTTCTGGATCATCACGATGCTGCTGTGCCTCGTGGGTCTTTCGACGCTGAAGCTGCGGTAACGGAACCATGCGGCATCTGAAAGACCTCCCCGTTCTCATCCTCGGCCTCGGTGCGTCCGGGCTGGCGATGACGCGCTGGTGCGCGCGCCACGGCGCCGTCGTGACCGTGGCCGACACGCGCGAGGCGCCGGCATTGCTCGCGACGCTGCAGGCGGAGCTGCCCGGGGTGACGTTCGTCGGCGGGCCGTTCACGGCTGCGCTGGTCGAAGGCACGCCGGTCCGCGCGGTGTATCGCTCGCCGGGGCTGTCGCCCGCGACCATTGCGCCGGTGGTGGAAGCGGCGCGTGCTGTCGGGCTGCCGGTCGGTGGCGAGCTGGATCTGTTCGCGCGTGCGTTGCTGGACCTGCGGACGGTGGAAGTGCCGGTGGTCGAGGCTGAGCCGGAACCCGAGACTGAAGCTCCCATCGAGCCGGTGGCAGAAGCGCCCGTGGAAACCGCCGAGCCGGAGGCGCAGGCGCAACTGCCGCTGGACGAGCCCGCGCACGTCGAGCAGGCTGAAGCCGTGGCCGAGCCGGAGCAACAGCCCGAGCCTGTCGAAGCCGAAGCGCCCGAACTCGCCGCAGAAGCCGCGTCCGAGCCGACCGTGCCCGCGCAGGCTGAAGCAATGCCGCGCGATCCGTCGATGAGCGTCGCCGTGCCGCTGCCGCCCGAGGCCGCAGAAGTCGTCGAGCCGGCGGCCGAGCCCGCGCCGGAAGTGCCCGCCGTTGTCCCGGAGTCCTCCGAGGCTTCGGCTCCTGCACCCGCCACCGCTTCCCGCCTGCCCGTCACCGGCAAGCCCTACGTCCCGACCGCCGCCAGGGAGGCCGCGGAGTTCGTCGCCAAGATCGCCGAAATCTCCGCCACCAATCCGGCCTCGGCTGCCGTCGAAGAAGAATCGCCGCAGCTCGAGCTGGCGCCCATCGTCGAGCCCGAAGCCCCCAAGGGCTACACGCCCGCGGTGCTCGCCATTACCGGCACCAACGGCAAGACCACCGTCACCTCGCTCACCGGCCAGCTGGTCGAACGTGCGGGCAAGACCGTGGCCGTGGCCGGCAACATCGGCCCGACGCTGCTCGACACGCTCTCGGCGCACATGGATGCCGACACGCTGCCCGACGTGTGGGTGCTGGAGCTGTCCAGCTTCCAGCTCGACGGCGTGCAGGGCTTCGAGCCCACGGCCGCCACCGTGCTCAACCTCACGCAGGACCACCTCGACTGGCATGGCGACATGCCGGCCTACGCGGCGGCCAAGGCGCGCATCTTCGGCGCGCATGGGCTGATGATCCTCAACCGCGACGATGCCGGCGTGATGGCGATGCTGCCCGCGCCCGTCAGGGTCAAGCTGCAGCGCCCGCAAATCCGCACGCACGTCACCTTCGGCGCGACCATGCCGCTGCGCCCGGGTGACTACGGCATCGAGCGCGTCAACGGCATGGCCTGGCTGGTGCGCGCGCTGGAAGCCGACGAAACGCAGAAACGCAAGCGCGGCGCCGTGGTGGAAGAAGAAATCTTCCTGCAGCGCCTGATGCCCGCCGACGCGCTGCGCATCCGCGGCCGTCACAACGCCATGAACGCGCTGGCCGCACTCGCGCTGGCCAGCGCCGCCGACTGCCCGCTGGGCCCCATGCTCTACGGCCTGCGCGAATACCACGGCGAGCCGCACCGCGTGGAGCCGATCGCCATCGTGGACGAGGTCGAGTACTTCGACGACAGCAAGGGCACCAACGTCGGCGCCACCGTGGCCGCGCTGATCGGCCTGGGCGAAGAGCGCCGCGTGGTCGTCATCCTCGGCGGCGATGGCAAGGGACAAGACTTCGAACCGCTGGCCGAGCCCGTGCGCCAGTACGCGCGCGCCGTGGTGCTCATCGGCCGCGACGCACCGCTCATCGAAGCCGCGCTGGCATCGACCGGCGTCTCGCTGCTGCATGCCGCCTCGATGGACGAGGCCGTGAAGCTCGCGTCCGCACGCGCCAATCCCGGCGACGCCGTGCTGCTGTCACCGGCTTGTGCGAGCTTCGACATGTTCAAGGACTACGCGCACCGCGCCGAGGTGTTCCGCGAGGCCGTGCAGGCCTACGAGGACAGCCCGCGCGGCATGGGCGGTTCGACGACGGAGGACACGGTTTGAACTCTGCCGCCTCAGGCGCCACGCCCAACGCATCCACCAGCCGCTTCGGCGGCTGGTTCAGGCGCGCCCGCAGCGGGATCGACTCGCTGCCCGTGCACCTGCCCGTGCGGCTGGGCGGCGCCGGCATCGCGCAGACAAAAGCCACGCCGATGCGCGTGCTGGGTTTCGACCAGGCGCTGGTCTGGGTCACGGTCGCGCTGCTGACCTGGGGCCTGATCATGGTGTATTCGGCCTCCATCGCGCTGCCCGACAACCCGCGCTTCGCACGCGCGGGCTACAGCGCCTCGTACTTCCTCACGCGGCACGCGGCCTCGGTGATCTTCGCGTTCATCGCCGCGCTGCTCGCCTTCCAGATCCCGATGAAGACCTGGGAGCGCGCCGCGCCCTGGCTCTTCGTGGCCTCGCTGCTGCTGCTGGTGGCCGTGCTCATTCCGCACATCGGCATCAACGTGAACGGCGCGCGTCGTTGGCTGCCGATGGGCTTCATGCGCTTCCAGCCCTCGGAGCTGGCCAAGCTCGCGATGGTGCTCTACGCCGCCAGCTACATGGTGCGCAAGATGGAGATCAAGGAGCGCTTCTTCCGCGCCGTGCTGCCGATGGGCATCGCGGTGGTGGTGGTCGGCATGCTGGTGATGGCCGAACCCGACATGGGCGCGTTCATGGTGATCGCCGTGATCGCCATGGGCATCCTGTTCCTGGGCGGCGTAAACGCGCGCATGTTCTTCGTGATTGCCGCGCTGGTGGTGGTGGCCTTCGGCACCATCGTCGCGAGCAGCCCGTGGCGCCGCGAGCGCATCTTTGCGTACCTCGATCCGTGGAGCGAAGAGCACGCGCTGGGCAAGGGCTACCAGCTGTCGCACTCGCTGATTGCCATCGGTCGCGGCGAGATCTTCGGCGTGGGCCTGGGCGGCAGCGTCGAGAAGCTGCACTGGCTGCCCGAGGCGCACACCGACTTCTTGCTGGCCGTGATCGGCGAAGAGTTCGGCCTGGTCGGCGTGCTGCTGATCATCGGCCTGTTTCTCTGGCTCACGCGCCGCATCATGCACATCGGCCGCCAGGCGATTGCGCTGGACCGCGTGTTCTCGGGCCTCGTGGCCCAGGGCGTGGGCGTGTGGCTCGGCTTCCAGACCTTCATCAACATGGGCGTGAACCTGGGCGCGCTGCCGACCAAGGGCCTGACCTTGCCGCTGATGAGCTTCGGCGGTTCGGCGATCCTGATGAACCTCGTGGCGCTGGCCATCGTGCTGCGCATCGACTACGAAAACCGCGTGCTGATGCGGGGAGGTCGCGTATGACGCGTACCGCACTCGTCATGGCAGGCGGCACAGGCGGCCATATCTTCCCGGGTCTCGCGGTGGCCGAGGCCCTGCGTGAGCGCGGCTGGCAGGTTCACTGGCTGGGCGCGCCCGGCAGCATGGAAGAAAAACTCGTGCCGCCGCGCGGCTTCGCCTTCGAGCCCGTGCAGTTCGGCGGCGTGCGCGGCAAGGGCCCGCTCACGCTGTTCCTGCTGCCGCTGAAGCTGCTGCGCGCCTTCTGGCAGAGCCTGCGCGTGGTGCGCCGCGTGAAGCCCGACGTGCTGGTGGGCCTTGGCGGCTACATCACTTTTCCGGGCGGAATGATGGGCGTGCTGCTCAACAAGCCGCTGGTGCTGCATGAGCAGAACTCGGTCGCCGGCCTCGCCAACAAGGTACTGGCGGGCGTGGCCGATCGCGTGTTCACGGCTTTCCCCAATGTGCTGAAGAAGGCGCAATGGGTGGGCAATCCGCTGCGCGCGGCCTTCACTTCGCAACCCGATCCGGCCACGCGTTTCGCGGGCCGTACCGGTCCGCTGAAATTGCTGGTGGTGGGCGGCAGCCTCGGCGCACGCGGCCTCAATACTGTTGTGCCGCAGGCGCTGGCGCGCATCGAGCCGGCCACGCGTCCGCAGGTGCTGCACCAGAGCGGCTCCAAGCAGATCGATGAGCTGCGCGCCAACTACACGGCGGCCGGCGTCGAAGGCGAACTCACGCCCTTCATCGAAGACACCGCGCAGGCGTACGCCGACGCCGACATCATCGTCGCGCGCGCCGGCGCCAGCACCGTCACAGAAATCGCGGCCGTCGGCGCAGCAGCGCTGTTCGTGCCTTTCCCCTCGGCGGTCGACGACCACCAGACCACCAACGCGCGCTTCCTCGTGGACGCGGGCGGCGGATGGCTCGTGCAGCAGGCCGACCTCACTCCTGAATTGCTGGCTGACTTGCTACAGAAAACCGAGCGCACCGCGCTGATCGAAAAGGCCGTCAAGGCCAAGACCATGCAGAAGACCGAAGCCGTCGAGGCGGTCGTCCGCGCCTGCGAGGAGCTTGCCAAATGAAGCACGCTATTCGTCACATCCATTTCGTGGGCATCGGTGGTTCCGGCATGAGCGGCATCGCCGAAGTGCTGCTGAACCTGGGCTACAAGATCACCGGATCCGACCTGTCCGACAGCGTCACGCTGCGCCGGCTCGCGGGCCTGGGCATCGGCACCTTCGTGGGCCACGCCGCCGCGCACATCGACGGCGCGGACGCGGTCGTCACCTCCACTGCCGTGCAGTCGGACAACCCCGAAGTGCTGGCCGCGCGCGAGAAGCGCATTCCGGTGGTGCCGCGCGCGTTGATGCTGGCCGAGCTGATGCGCCTGAAGCAGGGCATTGCAATTGCCGGCACGCACGGCAAGACCACCACCACCAGCCTGGTGGCGAGCGTGCTCGACGCCGCCGGGCTCGACCCGACCTTCGTGATCGGCGGTCGCCTCAACAGCGCGGGCGCCAACGCGCAGCTCGGCAGCGGCGACTACATCGTGGTCGAGGCCGACGAGTCGGACGCCTCGTTCCTGAACCTGCTGCCCGTGATGGCGGTGGTCACGAACATCGACGCCGACCACATGGAGACCTACGGGCACGACTTCGCGAAGCTCAAGAAGGCTTTCGTCGACTTCCTGCACCGCATGCCGTTCTACGGCGTGGCCATTCTCTGCACCGACGATCCGGCGGTGCGCGAGATCGTGGCTGACGTGACCTGCCCGGTCACCAGCTACGGCTTTGGCGAGGACGCGCAGGTGCGCGCCATCGACGTGCGCGCCGTCGGCGGCCAGATGCACTTCACCGCGCAGCGCCGCAATGGCGTGACGCTGCCGGACCTGCCCATCGTGCTGAACCTGCCGGGCGAGCACAACGTGCGCAATGCGCTGTCGGTGATCGCGGTGGCTGTGGAGCTCGGCATTCCCGACGAAGCGGTGCAGCGCGGCCTCGCAGGTTTCAAGGGCGTGGGCCGCCGCTTCCAGAGCTACGGCGACGTGGCTGTGCAAGGCGGCCATAACGAAGGTGGGGCCGGCACCTTCACCGTCATCGACGACTACGGCCATCACCCCGTCGAGATGGCGGCCACCATCGCCGCCGCGCGCGGCGCGTTCCCGGGCCGCCGGCTGGTGCTGGCCTTCCAGCCGCACCGCTATACCCGTACGCGCGACTGCTTCGAAGACTTCGTGAAGGTCATCGGCACGGCCGACTCCGTGCTGCTCGGCGAGGTCTACGCCGCGGGCGAGGCGCCCATCGTGGCGGCCGATGGCCGCACGCTGGCGCGCGCGCTGCGCGTGGCCGGCAAGGTCGAGCCGGTGTTCGTCGACGACATCGCCGCCATGCCGCAAGCCATTCTCGACAACGCCCGCGCGGGCGACGTGGTGCTTTCCATGGGCGCCGGCTCCATCGGCGCGGTACCGGGCAAGGTCGTCGAACTCGGCGCAGCGGCGGTCACCGCCGTAGCACCCTCAACATCGCAGCGCGATTCGCGCAAAGGGAGGGCCTCATGAGCCTTCAGGACCCTAAACTCTTCGGCAAGGTTGCCGTCCTGTTCGGCGGTAGTTCCGCCGAACGCGAAATCTCGTTGATGTCGGGCACCGGCGTGCTCGAAGCCCTGCGCTCGCGCGGTGTCGATGCGCACGCCTTCGACCCCTCGCAGCGCGATCTGGCCGACCTGAAGCGCGAAGGCTTCGCGCGCTGCTTCGTCGCGCTGCACGGCCGCCACGGCGAAGACGGCACGGTGCAGGGTGCGCTCGAACTGCTCGGCATTCCATACACCGGCTCGGGCGTGATGGCTTCCAGCGTGGCCATGGACAAGGTCATGACCAAGCGCATCTGGCAGGCCGATGGCCTGCCGACGCCCAAGTACGTGCGCCTGGCCTTCGACCAGCAAAGCCGCGAGCAGATCATGGCCGTGCCCGACGTGCTCGGCCTGCCGCTGATCGTGAAGCCGCCGCGCGAGGGCTCCTCCATCGGCGTGACCAAGGTCGAGGGCTACTCGCAGATGCAGGACGCGATCACGCTGTCGGCCAAGTACGACGCCGACGTGCTCTGCGAGGAATTCATCGAAGGCGAGGAAGTGACCTGCGCGGTGCTCGGCCACGGGCTTGACGCGCGCGCGCTGCCGGTGGTGCGCATCTCCGCACCCGAAGGCGCCTACGACTACCAGAACAAGTACTTCACCGACGACGTGAAGTACCAGTGCCCGAGCGGCCTGCCCGAAGCGGAAGAGCACGAGATCCAGCGCATCACGCTGGCCGCCTATCGCACGCTCGGCTGCCGCGGCTGGGGCCGCGCCGACGTGATGATCCGCGCCAGCGACCGCAAGCCCTTCCTGCTGGAGATGAACACCTCGCCCGGCATGACCAGCCATTCGCTGGTGCCGATGTCGGCCCGCGCCGCAGGCATCGCGTACGAAGACCTGTGCCTGCGGGTGCTGGCCTCGGCCGCGCTCGACGCAACGGGAGGCTCGCTATAGCCATGGCCGACAGCATCCCCGCTCCCTTCGACGTCAAGCTCATGAACATCGTCGCGAACATTGCCTTCGCGATGGTGGCGCTCATGCTGCTGGCGGCGGGTGCGTGGTGGGTGCTGCGGCAGCCTTTCTTCCCCATCGGCGGCATCAAGGTGGACGGCGAAGTCACGCACAACAACGCGGTCACACTGCGCGCCAATGTGGCGCCGCAGCTCACGGGCAACTTCTTCACCATCGACCTGGGGCGCGCACGCGCCGCCTTCGAGTCGGTGCCGTGGGTGCGCAGCGCGGTGGTGCGGCGCGAGTTCCCGAACAAGCTGCGCGTGACGCTGACCGAGCAGGTGCCGGTTGCCAACTGGGGCGACGACGCGGGCTCGAAGCTGATCAACGGCTTCGGCGACGTGTTCGAGGCCAACGTGGCGGAGGTGGACGACAACCTGCCGCGCCTGGACGGCCCGATCGAACAGGCCGGCCAGGTGCTGGGGATGTACCGCGTGCTGCAGCCGCAGTTCCAGCCTTACGACATGAGCATCGACGAGCTCACGCTGTCGAGCCGGGGAAGCTGGAAGGTGGTGCTCGACAGCGGTGCCGAGATAGAGCTCGGCCGCGGCCAGAGCGAGGAGGTGACGGCACGACTGCAGCGGTTCCTGAAGACCGTGACCCAGGTCGCGGGCCAGTACCGCCGCACGATGGCCGACGTCGAGGGCGCCGACCTGCGACACAACGACGCGTATGCATTGCGGCTGCGCGGCGTCACCACGGTCTCGCCAGAGGCCCCAAGAAAAATCAAGTAGCGCTCATCGAGAAATCGAGGACATATCTCAATGCCTAAAGAATACAAAGACCTGGTCGTAGGACTCGACATCGGCACCGCCAAGGTGATGGTGGTCGTGGCCGAAGTGCTGCCCGGAGGCGAGCTCAAGCTGGCCGGCCTCGGCATTGCGCCGAGCAACGGCTTGAAGCGCGGCGTGGTGGTGAACATCGACGCCACCGTGCAGAGCATCCAGCAGGCCCTGAAAGAGGCCGAGCTGATGGCCGACTGCAAGATCAGCCGCGTCTACACCGGCATCACCGGCAGCCACATCCGCGGCATCAATTCGAGCGGCATGGTGGCGGTGAAGGACAAGGAAGTGACGCCCGCCGACGTGGCCCGCGTGGTGGAGACGGCCCGCGCCATCAACATCTCGAGCGACCAGCGCCTGCTGCTGGTGGAGCCGCAGGAGTTCGTGATCGACGGCCAGGACGTGAAGGAGCCGATCGGCATGAGCGGCATGCGGCTCGAGGCCAAGGTGCACATCGTGACCGGTGCGCAGAGCGCGGCCGAGAACATCATCAAGTGCGTGCGCCGCTGCGGCCTCGAAGTCGACCAGCTGATGCTGAACCCGCTGGCCTCGAGCCAGGCGGTGCTGACCGAGGACGAGCGCGAACTCGGCGTGGTGCTCGTTGACATCGGCGCGGGCACGACCGACGTGGCGATCTTCACCAACGGCGCGATCCGCCACACGGCCGTGATCCCGATCGCGGGCGACCTCATCACGAGCGACATCGCCATGGCGCTGCGCACGCCGACGAAGGACGCGGAAGACATCAAGGTCGAGAACGGCTATGCCAAGCAACTGCTGGCCGACCCCGACACGCAGGTCGAAGTGCCGGGCCTCGGCGACCGCGGCCCGCGCATGCTGAGCAAGCAGGCGCTGGCCGGCGTGATCGAGCCGCGCATCGAAGAGATCTTCTCGCTGGTGCAGCAGGTGGTGCGCGAGTCTGGCTACGAAGAGGTGCTGTCGTCGGGCGTGGTACTCACGGGCGGCAGCGCGGTGATGCCCGGCATGGTCGAGCTCGGCGAAGACATCTTCCTGAAGCCCGTGCGCCGCGGCATCCCGAAGTATTCGAGCGCGCTGTCGGACATGGTTGCGCAGCCTCGCGCAGCGACGGTGATGGGCCTGCTCGAAGAAGCACGGTTCGCGCGCATGCGTGGCTTCAAGGTCGCGCAGAAGAATGGGTCGGTAAAGACTGCATTCGGACGTTTCAAAGACTTCATCGTGGGGAATTTCTAGCCATGATCAAGTCTCCACTCTGGCTCGCGCGTGGCAGCCCCCCATTGCATTTCAACGAGCGATGGCGACGAACAGGTCCACCATCGTGACGGACGCATCGTTGATCTCGTCACGGCACAAGAATTATTCATAGACACACAACGGCAACTGCAAGATTCAAGGAGTTAAAAATGACCATCGAAATGATCGAAGTCGAAGAGTTCAATCAGGGCACGCAGATCAAGGTGATCGGTGTTGGCGGTGGCGGCGGCAATGCGGTCGCCCACATGATGGAGCGCGGTGTGCAGGGCGTTCAGTTCGTCTGCGCGAACACCGACGCACAGGCACTGCAGCGCAGCAGCGCGCACAAGATCATCCAGCTCGGTACCAGCGGCCTGGGTGCAGGCAGCAAGCCCGACAAGGGCCGTGAAGCGGCCGAGCTTGCGGTGGACGACATCCGCGCGGCCATCGACGGCGCGCACATGCTGTTCATCACGGCCGGCATGGGCGGCGGCACCGGCACCGGCGCTGCTCCGGTCATCGCGCGCGTCGCGAAGGAAATGGGCATCCTCACCGTGGGTGTGGTGACCAAGCCCTTCGACTGGGAAGGCGGTCGCCGCATGACCAACGCCGACGCCGGCCTGGCCGAGCTCGAAGCGAACGTCGACTCGCTGATCGTGGTGCTCAACGAGAAGCTGCTCGACGTGCTGGGCGAAGACGTCACGCAGGACGAAGCCTTTGCGCAAGCCAACGACGTGCTGAAGAACGCCGTGGGCGGCATCTCGGAAATCATCAACGAGTACGGCGGCGTGAACGTCGACTTCGAAGACGTGCGCACCGTGATGGGCGAACCCGGCAAGGCCATGATGGGCACCGCTGCCGCAGCTGGCCCGGACCGCGCGCGCATCGCAGCCGAGCAGGCCGTGGCCTGCCCGCTGCTCGAAGGCATCGACCTCTCGGGCGCCAAGGGCGTGCTGGTGCTGGTGACGGCGTCGAAGGGCTCGCTGAAGCTGAACGAATCGAAGCTCGCGATGAACACCATCCGCGCCTACGCTTCGCCGGACGCGCACGTGATCTACGGCGCCGCCTACGACGACAGCCTCGGCGACGAGATGCGCGTGACCGTGGTGGCCACCGGCCTGTCGCGTGCCGATGCCCGCCGCCAGGCACCTACGCTGGAAGTGATCCGCACCGGCACCGACAACATCCCGTTCAACGTGCCGACGCTCGGTGGTACGGGGCACGCCAGTGGTGGCGGCCACAGCCAGCCCAACTACGACGGCATGGCCGTTCCCAGCGTGTGGCGCACCAACCGCACGATGGCTGCAGCGAAAGTGGACGCGCTGTCTTCGGGCGGCATGGACGACTTCGAGATCCCGGCCTTCCTGCGCCGCCAGGCTGATTAAGAGGACACCCCATTCGATGGTCTCGCTGGAGGCCATCGCGGGGTGAACTCGACCAGACGCAGAGGGCACGAGGGTTCGCAAGGGGCACAGGGACGACCTGAAAGGGACGTCTGCTGGCTCTAGGCGCTGCGCTCACCTCGTGCCCTTTGCGTCCATTTCGCGCCAATTTGGCGGGATTGCATAGAACCCATGTCTATCGGTGCCATAGCGAGGGGCATAGGGCGCCATGCCCGTCGCGCGCCTAAAATCCCGGCCGTGCTGCAACAACGAACCCTCAAGTCGATCAGCCGCGCCGTGGGCGTGGGGCTCCATAGCGGCCAACGCGTGGAGCTGACCCTGCGACCGGCTCCTGCCGACACGGGCATCGTGTTCCGCCGCGTCGACCTGCCCGAGCCGGCCGAGATCCGCATGACCGCCGAGGCGGTCACCGACACGCGCCTTGCATCCACCGTTTCCACCGGCGGCGCCAAGGTGCAGACCGTCGAACACCTGATGTCTGCCTGCGCTGGGCTGGGCATCGACAACCTCTATATCGACATCACGGCCGACGAAGTGCCGATCCTCGACGGATCGGCGTCGTCCTTCGTGTTCCTGCTGCAAAGCGCGGGTATCGCGCTGCAGAAGGCGCCGCGCCGCTTCATCCGCGTGACCCGCAAGGTCGAGGTGCGCGAAGGCGAGGGCGCCAACGAGAAGTGGGCGAGCCTGGAGCCGTACCACGGCTACAAGCTGAGCTTCGAGATCGACTTCGACCACCGCGTGGTCAATTCCACCGGCCAGCGCGTGGAGTTCGACCTGGGCACCGACTCGTACAGCCGCGACATCGCACGCGCGCGCACCTTCGGCTTCACCAAGGAAGTCGAGTACATGCGCAGCAAGGGCCTCGCGCTCGGTGGCGGTCTCGACAACGCCATCGTGATGGACGACACCAAGGTGCTCAATGCGGGCGGCCTGCGCTACGACGACGAGTTCGTGAAGCACAAGATCCTCGACGCCATGGGCGACCTGTACATCATCGGCAAGCCGCTGCTGGCGGCCTACACCGCGTTCCGCTCGGGCCATGCGCTCAACAACAAGCTGCTGCGCGAACTGCTTTCGCACAGCGACGCCTACGAAGTCGTGACCTTCGAGGACGAGAAGCGCGCACCGCGCGGTTTCGGCGAAGTCGCCCGGGCCTGGTAGGCCACGTCCGCTTTTAGTCCCACATGCTTCTTTTCCGCTGGGCCATCCTGCTGCTTCTTTTGGTGGCGGGCGTGTGCTTTGCGTTCTATGCGGGCACGGGGCAGGCCAAGTACCGGCGCATCGGATGGATCGTGTTGAAGTGGACGCTGCTGGCGGCGTTCGGCTTCTTCGCGGTGCTGATAGCCGAGCGCGTGGCGTAGCCTTCGCGTCCTCGTTCGCATGTCCGGAAACGGCATGCGTGGCAGCGCACTCCGGCGCACGATGGCGCCATGAACACCAACACATCCCCCAGCCGGAATCCATTCGGCGTTGAAGATGCGCCCGACCCGGATGGCGTAGATATCGAAGCGTTTGCCGAGAATATCGAACTGCACGGCGGGCCCGATGACCCGAACGCGCCTGCGTGGGGCACACCGGTGAACGACGCGTCGTCCTCGATCGTCGGCGCATGGTCCAGCCGCTGGAATGGCGGCGCCGATCCGACGATCCCCGGTGACTCCGAAGCTGCGTGGAAGCAGGGCAAGGCCACCGTGCGGGTGGCCGGCAGCCGGTTCTACCTGCTGTTCGATTGGGATGGCGGCGCGCGGCAGGCCCTGCTCGATGTCCGCTATGTCGACCCCGACACACTCGTGGGCCGCTACATCAACCTGAGCAATCCGGCCATCACGCAGCCCTGGGTGGGCCTGATCGTCGACAACCGCCGGATCGACGGCCGCTGGCCCAACGGGCGATTGGATTTCCGGCGATAGGGCTGCTCAGGCTGCGGCGAGTGCCTGCAGGGCCTGCACTTGCTGTGCGA
Source organism: Variovorax sp. OV084 (assembly GCF_900111625.1). Lineage (NCBI taxonomy): Bacteria > Pseudomonadati > Pseudomonadota > Betaproteobacteria > Burkholderiales > Comamonadaceae > Variovorax > Variovorax sp. OV084. The sequence continues at coordinate 115,150 of NZ_FOII01000009.1, forward strand.
GCAGCGGCCCCTTGCGGTGCGCGGGCACCAGCAGCATGACCGTGTCTCCCACCGCCTTCGGCCGTCCCCAAGGCGCATGCAGCTTGCCTTGCGCAAGCAATGGCGCAACGAGCCGCTCACGGCCCATCAACACTCCTTCGCCATCGAGCGCGGCCTGCAGCGCGAGGCTGTAGAGCGAGAAGTCCGGCCCGGCGGCCATCGCTTCGGCTTCGACTGCCGTGAAGCCGGGGCGAACAGCCTGCAGCCAACGCGGCCAATCGTCGCGCCACACGGTGTCGTGCAAACCGCCGCAGCGCGCGAGCAGATCCGCCATGTCATCGAGCGAGCGAGGACGCCCGCTGGGCAACGGCTGCTGCAGGCGCGGGCTGCATACCGGCAGCAGCCGGTCGCGCACGAGCGGAATCGCCTGCGCACCGACGGCAGCCTCGATGTGCTCACCGGCCCGCGCATAGAACAACCCGAGATCGAAAGGCTCGCGGCGGAAGTTCGGCGGCTGCTCCAACGCGGTGACGGACACCTGCACGCCGGGCAGCGCGGCCTTCAGCTTCGAGAGCCGAGGCGACAGCCACAGCTGCGCCACGGCCGGCAGGGCGGCCACCTGCAGCGTACTGCGGCGCGCTGCGGTCTGCGTCTCGTGGCGCAGCGCCTGTACTGCGAGGCCGAGCTGGTCGACGGCAGCGCTGAGCGCCGGCAGCGCGCGCCGCCCGTGCGCGCTGAGGCGAATACCCTGGCTGTGCCGCTCGAACAGCGCGCCGCCGGCCCATGTCTCCAGCGTCTTGATCTGCTGTGCGACGGCGGCCGGCGTGACGAAGAGTTCTTCGGCTGCGCGCGCGAAGCTGCCGTGGCGCGCAGCTGCCTCGAAGGCGCGCACGGCCGTGTGCGGCGGCAGGCGGGGGCGGGGCGGTGCGAGCGGCATCGGAGCAATCCTTCAGGCCAAGTTTTTCTAGGGCCCAGGCCCAGATTATCCGGTTTGCCCGACTGGCGGCGGCAGGCGACGATGCGGCCATTCACCACTTCCAGCGAGATCCACCGCATGCCAGCCGCCCTGCAACGTCGCCCCTGGGTTCCCGCCGCCAGCGAAGACCACGTGCTTTCCATTGCCGCCGATGCCGCTGCGCGCGACGCGGTGGGCGTCGCCGCCGAGATCGAACGGCTGGTGGCCGACAACCACCGCATCCACGATGTCGAGGGACTGAACCTCAACCCCGCCACCAACGTGATGAACCCGGCCGCCGAAGCGCTGCTGTCGCGCGGGCTCGGCTCGCGTCCGTCGCTCGGCTATCCCGGCGACAAGTACGAGATGGGACTGGAAGCCATCGAGCGCATCGAGGTCGTCGCGGCCGAGCTCGCAGCCGAGGTGTTCGGCGCGAAGTTCGCCGAAGTGCGCGTGAGCTCCGGCGCGCTGTCGAATCTCTACGTGTTCATGGCGACCTGCCAGCCCGGCGACACGATCATCGTGCCGCCGCCCAGCATCGGTGGCCACGTCACGCATCACGCAGCGGGCGCGGCCGGGCTCTATGGCCTGAAGCCTGTCTCCGCGCCGGAGGATGCCGACGGCTACACGGTCGATGTGGTTGCGCTGGCGAAGCTGACGCGCGAGGTGAGGCCGAAGCTCATCACCATCGGCGGCAGCCTGAACCTGTTCCCGCACCCGGTGCCTGCGATCCGCGAGATTGCCGACAGCGTGGGCGCGAAGCTGCTGTTCGATGCCGCTCACCTCTCGGGCATGGTGGCCGGCAAGGCGTGGCCGCAGCCGCTCGAACAGGGCGCGCATGCGATCACCATGAGCACCTACAAGAGCCTGGGCGGCCCGGCGGGCGGGCTGATCGTGTCGAACGATGCGGCGCTGATGGAGCGCATCGACGCCATCGCCTACCCCGGCCTCACGGCCAACTCGGATGCAGGCCGCACCGCCGCGCTGGCTCGCGGGCTGCTCGACTGGAAGGTGCATGGCGTTGCCTATGCGGCCGCGATGCGCGAGACCGCGCAGGCCCTGGCGCGTGCGCTCGATGCGCAAGGCCTGCCCGTGTTCGCGAAGGCACGCGGCTTCACCCAGTCGCACCAGCTCGCGGTCGAAGCGGCGCGCTGGGGTGGCGGGCAGCGTGCGGCGAAGAAGCTCGCGCAGGGCGGCCTGCTGGCCTGCGGCATCGGCCTGCCGATCGCACCCGTGGACGGCGACATCAACGGCCTGCGGCTCGGCGTGCCGGAGATCGTGCGACTGGGCTTCACGCCCGACGACATGCCACAGCTGGCCGATTGGATCGCGCGGGCTCTGGCAGGCGATGCGGCCATCGTCGCCGCTGAAGTGCGAGAGCGCCGCAAGCGCCTCGGCGAACTGCGCTACATCGTGCGCTGAGTCAGCGCGAGCGCCCTTGCCGGTAGGTGCCGGCATGCGTCTTCGACAGCTCGGCCGCTTCCGCGAGCCGCGCCATCGACCGCCCCACCTGCGCATGCGTGATGGCAATGCCCAGCGCGTCCGCCGCGTCGGCGCCCGGCAAGCCTGGCAACTCGAGCAGCCGCCGCACCATCTCCTGCACCTGCGCCTTGGCGGCCTGGCCGTGGCCGGCCACCGCCTTCTTCATCTGCAGTGCGGTGTACTCGGCCACAGAAAGGTTGTTGCTCACCAGCGCGGTCACGCAGGCGCCGCGCGCCTGTCCCAGCAGCAGCGTCGACTGAGGGTTGACGTTGACGAAGATGATTTCGACCGCCGACGCATCGGGCTGGTAGCGCGCGGTGATCTCGGCGATGCCGTCGAACAGCACCTTCAGGCGCGCCGGCAGGTTGCCGGTGCCCAGGTGCCGGGTGCTGATGGTGCCGCTGGCCACGTAGCGCAGCGCATGGCCGTCCGCGTCGACCACGCCGAAGCCGGTGGTCTGCAAGCCGGGGTCGATGCCAAGAATGCGCATGAAAGGAAGCGAAAAGGCTTACGCCAGTGCAAAGAGGAGAGAGAAGGGACCGAACTATCGCTCGAAAGCAGCGCTATCGCGGGCAGAATCCGTGCCGATTCGTACAGTCTGCCCCGCTTTCCGCAGGGCGCGCCACACAAGGAAGCGAATGTGAATGTAGTCGAGTCCTCCGCGCAGCGGCAACTGGACGAGGCGCAAGCCTTGATCGAACGCCTGCAGCAGCACCCCGCCGAACGCGCGGCCGCGAGCTTCCGCCGCATCGAACTGCTCAACGACCTGGGCCGCCGCAACGAGGCACTGGCCGCCTGTACCCGTCTGCTCGACGAGTACGCAGCCAGGCCCGACGTCGGCGTGGTCGTGCCCTGCTGCCAGGCGCTGCGCCTGCTGGCGCACATGCTGCGCCAGATGCATCGCCCCGCCGACGCGCTCGCCACCCTCGACCGCCTGATCGCCGCGCACGGCCAGCGTAGCGAGCCCGCGATCCGCGAGCACATCGCCCATGCGCTGTATCAGCGCACCTGGTGGATCGACGAGCCAGAGGCGCGCTGCGAAGCCTGCGATGCCATGAGCGATCTGCTCGACAGCCAGCCCGATGCCGCGCTCGACGCGTGGCGTGTGGAGGCCCGGCTGCTCAAGGCCGAGATCGAACACCATCGCGGCCTGCCGCAGGATGCGCTGGCCACGCTGGAAGCGGTGATCGAGCGCTTCGACGGCAGCAGCACCGACCCCGGCGTGGTGCTGCGCGTGGCACGTGCGCGCCTGGCCTCGGTGCTGAACCTGCGCGAACTGGCGCAGCACGCGCAGGCCCAGGTGATGTGCCTGGCAGTGGCCGACCAGATCGAGGCCGGCCTCGCCGACGCGGCGCCCGAGCTGCGCATCGAAGGCGTGCGGGCGCTGACACTGTTCTTCGACGGCTTCGGCATCGACGAGCACGCGAACCGCGCCGAGCTGGTCGGCTGGCTGCTCGACCGCTACGGCCGCGACGAGTCGTCGCAGGTGCGCCGCATGGCCGTGCGCCGTGCCTACGACTGGTCGGTGGGGTTGCGCGAGCAGGACGACGGAGAGGTCGCGCTGGCCGCCTGCGAGCGGCTGCTCGCCACCTTCGGCGCCGACAACGACGCCGCAGTGCAGCGCACCGTGGCGAGCGCACTGCTCAACAAGGGCTTCGTGCTGCTCGAACGGCTCAACCGGCCCGAGGAAGCGCTCGCGGTGTACGAGCAACTCGCGAAGCAGCTGAAGGACACGCCCACGCCCGAGCTGCAGGACACCCTGTCCAAGGCCAACGCTGGCCGCCAGGCCTGCCTGAAGCGACTGCGCAAGGCCGATACGGAGCTGCCACCCGAGCTGCGCGACGAGGTGCGCGACAAGGTCAAACAGGGCCGCAAGCACGGCGATGCGGGCGAGTCGCGCGAGGCGATCGCACTGTTCGACGAAGTGCTGGCCGCGTATTCCGCATCGCCCCACCCGGAGCTGCGCCGCCAGTGCGCGCGGGCGCTCGTCCACAAGGCCTTCTGCCTGGTCGCGCTGGACCGCTTTGCCGAAGTGATAGCCGCCGCCGATGCGATGGACGCGCGCTACGGCGCCGACCCGTCGACGGAGATGCAGGAGACAGTCGCGCTGTGCCTGCAGTACAAGAGCACCGCGCTCGACCGCCTCGGCCTGCACGACGACGAGATGCGGGTGCACGACGAGATCGTCGCGCGCTGGGGCAACTCCGAGCTGCCGGACCTGCGCGGGCGCGTGGTCGGCGCGCTGTTTCGCAAGGGCGCCACGCTGCGCCAGACCGGCCAGCTCAAGGCGGCCGTGGCCTGCTACGACGAAGCCGTCGCGCGCACCACCGGCGCGAGGGAAGGCACGCTGCAGCTGTGGGCCGCCAAGTCGATGATCAACAAGGCCAAGGCGCTCGACAAGCTCGGCGATCCCGTGGGGCAGGCCAAGGCTTATCGCGCGCTCATTGCGCGCTTCGGCGATACAGGCGATGCCGCGCTGCGCGAACGCGTCGCCAATGCCTGCGAATGGCTGGCCGAGGCCGAGGGCCGGCAAGGTCGTGTGGAGGCGCAGCGCGCGGCACTCGAAGCCGCGCTGGGCCGTTTCGGCACGGCGTTGTCGGCCGAGCAGCGCACGCGGCTGACGCGCGAATTGCAGGCGCTGAAGGCCAAGGCCTTCGGACGCGCGGCGAAGCAGGCCTTCGACCGCGTGGTGCGCCGCAAGGCTTGAGCAGTTCACGCCGCTCTGCGGCCCGAACTGCCCGAGGGGTTCTTCCAGGAATACCGCGGAACCGGCTCTGCCGGGCCGTAGGTATTGCCCCCTGCAAGGGGGGTGGCGAAGCGACACGAAGTGCGCGCAGCCTGGGGGTGTGCCAAGTTCAGGCGTTGAAGTACCAGCGGATGGAGTGAAAGAAGATTGGGGCGGCGAAGCACAGGGCATCGACGCGGTCCAGCAGACCGTTGGCCCCCGTCACGCCAACGCCCTTCTGGCCCCAGTTCGGAATGCCCCGGTCGCGCTTGAGCGCCTTCATTACCAGGTGCCCCATCGACCCCGCGATGCAGGCAATGACCGACACCGCGAGCGCCTGCCCGAACTTGAACGGCGTGATGAACGAGAACAGCGCTCCCACCAGGCTCGCCACAACGATGCCGATGCCCCAGCTGGTCCAGTTGAAGCTGCGGCTCACGTTGGGCGCGAAGGGCGCGCGCTGGGTGCGGCGCGATATCAGGTGCTGCACCAGCACCGAGGTCTGCACCACGAACACCAGGAAGAACACGAGGAACGCGCTCTTGCCCTCGTAGCCCGGAAAGCTCAGCAGCAGCAGCGCCGGCACGTGGCTCATGCCGTAGACGCAGACCATGATGCCCCACTGCAGCTTGGCGTTGCGCTCCAGGAAGTGGCTCGGGTCGTTGGCCAGCGCGCTCGCCACCGGTATCGCGAGGAACACGTACACCGGGATGAACACGGTGAACAGGTCGAAGCGCGCCGTGGCCACCAGCCAGAACTGGATCGGCAGCACCACGAAGAAGGCGAGGATCAGGCTGCGGTGGTCGCCGCGCCGCGTGGGCGAGAGCGTGATGAACTCGCGCAGCGCGAAGAAGGAGATCAGCGCGAACAGCACGGTGGCCACGGTTTCGCCCAGCGCCCAGCCGATCCAGAAAATGATGACCATGAACCAGGTGGTGCCCAGCAGCGCGCGAAAGTGCGCGAGCTCGGCCTGCCAGGTGGCGTCGTGCACGGGGTTGCGCTTTTCCCTGAAGCTCAGGAAGAAGGCGGTGGTGCTCACGATCACGAGCACGCCGAAGATGATGAGGAAGAGCGCCGCGACTTGCTGGGTCGGGGTGAGGTTGCGCAGGAACTGGTTCATGTCGTCAGACGTCGCGCAAGGCGATCACCGCGGCGCGCGCCCGGTCGAGGAAGGGCCGGCGTTCTTCGTCTTCTTCGACGCGGATCGGCGCGCCGAAGGTGACGGAGCAGAGGATGGGCACCGGCACGATCTCGCCCTTGGGCATCACACGCTGCACGTTGTCGATCCATGCAGGCACCAGCACCACCTCGGGGAACATGGTGGCGAGCGTGTAGAGGCCCGACTTGAACTTCTGCGGCTCGCCCGTGTGGCCGCGCGTGCCTTCGGGGAAGATGATGATGGAGTCGCCGCTGCGCAGGGCTTCGACGAGGGGGGCGAGTGGATCGACGGCTGGGGCCGGTGCAGCGACCGGGACTTCTTCGGGCGCCGCGGGCGGTGGCGGCTCTGGAGGAGGCGGTGGAGCGGGCGGCTCGGGAAGGTCGAGCCGGCCCTGTGCTTCGGGCGCGGTCTCTGCGGGCGGTGCCGGCGGCGTCAAGGGCAGCAGAGGTTCCATCGAGGGCTCGATGCGCTCGGCAGGCATCGGCGGGCGTTGCGGTGGCGGGGCTTCGGCCACCACCGGTTCGGGTACGGGAGGTGCCGCCGCTGCGGCAGGGGGCGTCGCCTGTCGCTCCACGTACACCGCGTTGAACACCTCCGTCGTGATCCAGCGCTTGACCGGCGTGTTGGCCCAGTAGTCACGCGCCGCGATGGGCCGCGTGATGCTGCGCAACTCTTCGGGCAGCGCCGCCCAGATCATCACGAGGTCAGCGTGGCTCTGGTGATTGGCGAAATAGATGCGCTGCTCGGCTTTCGGCGGACAGCCATACCAGCGCGCCTGCGCGCCAGTGAGCAACCGGACGATTCCCAACAACAACCAACCCGTGAGCTTTGCCAGCATATGGGCGCGATGATACGGGCCATGCGATGGCGTTTCGATCCTCTTTCACTCGTGTGGGCGGTGGCCCTGTTTCTCGTTCTCGTGCTGCTGGCCACCGTCGGCGCACGCTGGGGCTGGCTGCGCAGCTTCTTCGGCGACGTGCTGGCCGTGGTGTGGGTCTACTTCGTCTTCAGGACGGTGATTGGCGCGCGCGTGCTGCCCATGGCGTTGGCTGCGCTGGGCGTGGGCCTTGCGGTCGAGCTCGGGCAGTACCTTGCGGCGGCGTGGCACTTGCACATTCCGAACCGCGCCTTGCGGATCGTGCTCGGCAGCACGGCTGACTGGTGGGACGTGCTGGCCTACGTGATCGGCTTTGCTGCCGTGCTGGCCATCGAGGGCCTGCGCGATGCGGTCGTCAGGGCAGCTCGGCCGCAGGCATCCGCGCCATGACCGTCGACGCCCGCCCGCTCAGGTAGGGCGAGCCGATCCGGCGCTCGAAGAACTTGGGGCTCGGCAGCATCACCGCGAGGCGCGCGGCCTCGTTGGTGCTCAGGCGCGAGGCCGGCTTGCGGAAGTAGTACTGCGACGCCGCCTCGGCACCGAACACGCCTTCGCCCCACTCGACGTTGTTGAGATAGATCTCGAGGATGCGCCGCTTGTCGAGCAGCACTTCGAGCAGCGTGGCGAGCACCAGCTCCTGGCCCTTGCGCAGCAAGGTGCGCTCGCCGGACAGCAGCAGGTTCTTCGCGAGCTGCTGCGTGATGGTGGAGCCGCCGCGCAGGCGCACAGGCTGTACCGGCTTGCCGCGCGCCACCGCGCGCGCTGCGCGCTTGGCGGCGAGTTCTTCGGCCCTGGCGTTGCGCTGGCGGGCGCGCTCGATGGCTTCCCACTCCACGCCGTTGTGGTCGACGAAGCCGGCGTCTTCGCTCGCGATGACGGCGCGCTTGAGCGTGTCGTTGATCTGCGCATAGGGCACCCACTCCTGCCGCCAGCCGGCTCCGCTGCCTTGGTGGATGGCGATCTGAAAAGCCTCGGAGCGCTGGAACGCGGTGCTCTGGGGATCGAGCACGGTCATCGCCGCGATGCGCACCACGAAGAACAGCTCGAGTGCCACGCCCGCCACCACGAGGCAGGCGATCAGGCGCAGCACTGCCCTCATTTCAGCTCGGCTCGAACTTCAGCCAGCACTTGCGCGGAAGGAGGCCGCACGCCGCGCCAGATCTCGAAGGACTCGGCAGCCTGCTCGACCAGCATGCCGAGTCCGTCGCGCGCGACCGCGCCATGCGCCTCGGCCCAGGCCATGAAGCCCGCCGCCGCAGGGCCGTACATCATGTCGACCGCGAGTCCGCCGGCGCGCAGCACGCTGGCCTTCACAGGCACTGCATCGCCCGCGAGACTGGAAGCAGTGGCGTTGACCACCACGTCGAAGGCGCCCGGCACTTCGTCGAGCGCCCAGGCTTCGAGCGATGCGCCGTGGCGCAGCGCAATGGCCGCATGGCGGCGAACCAGCTCGACGGCCTTGCCCACGGTGCGATTGGCCACCACGACGCGCGAAGCGCCCGCGTCGAGCAGCGGGCCGAGCACGCCGGCCGCCGCACCGCCCGCGCCGATCAGCAGCAGCGCCTTGCCTTGTAGCGGCACGGCCGCGTTGCGAACGATGTCGTTGACCAGGCCGATGCCGTCGGTGTTGTCCGCATGGATGCTGCCGTCGGCGTCGAAGCGCAGCGTGTTGACCGCCTGCGCGAGCAGGGCGCGTTCGCTGGTGTGCTGCGCGAGCGCAGCGGCCTCGAACTTGAAGGGCACGGTGATGTTGCAGCCGCGCGCGGTGTCGCCGCGTTCGGCGGCTTCGCCGCGAAAGGCCGCGATGCCTTCGGCAAACGCGCCGAGCGGAATCAGCCGCCGGCCGTAGTCCATCTGCTGGCCGCAGAGCTCGGCAAAACGTGCGTGGATGCGCGGCGAGCGGCTGTGCTCGACGGGGTTGCCCATGACGCAGTACAGGTCCATGGCGTCTGCCTTCTTTTGTTGCGTCTGCTTCTACTGCGAGGAGAGTTCGACCGACCCGTCGTGCGCGAACCGGAAGTGCGGCCGGATCACGATCTGGTCGGCGTGCTCCTTGCGCATCGCGTCGGTGAAGGTGCCGAAGTTGCCGACGCTGGCAACGATGGCCTGGGCGCGCTTGTCCAGCAACGCAATGCCCGAGCTTTCGTCGACCACCGTCGAGAGCAGGCGACCGTCGAAGTTGACCGTGATGGTCATCGTCAGCTCGCCGTAGAGCTTCTTGCCGGCGAGCGTCGGAAAGTTGGCGGTGCCCTGCGCTTCCACCCGGCGGCGCAGCGAATCGACGTAGGTGGCGAAGGCCGCTTCGCGCGTGAAGGGGCTCAGGAAGCGCTTCTTCGGGCGTGCGTTTTCTTCGTTCACGCGCCGCTCGATCTCGGCCAGCAGATTGATCATCTGGCGGCGCTTTTCTTCCTGCGCCGTGGCCTCGGTCGGGTCCCCGGGGTTGCGCGGGTCGGGCGCGGGCATTGCGGCGAGGTCGCGCTTGAGCTGGGTGAGCATCTGCATCTGCTCGGTCTGCATCGCGTCGACCTTGCGTTGCGCATCTTCGAACGAATCGCCGACGGTGGTGAAGCTCGACGGCGGCAGCGGGCTGGTTGCGCGGCCCTTGTCGAGGTCGCCGCCGCCCGCAAGCGAGGTCTGGGCCCGCAGCCGGGCGCTGGGGTCGGGCTTGTCGTTGGTCTTGCTGTTGACCAGGATCACTTCGAGCGGTGTGTCGCTGAAGACCTTGTTGAACGATTCGGGATCGACGAAGCGCACCGCGAGCAGTGCGGCGTGCGCAATGACCGACACGCCCAGTGCAATCTGCAGCGTGCTGAGGTCCTTGAAGTTCATTCTCGAAACTCCTCCAGGGGCCGCATTTCTTCGGACGATCCGCCGAAACTCATGCGGGTGTGTTTTCGGGCGCAGCAGCCTCGCTGTCGCTCAGGTCGACGGCAATGGCGATCGGGCCTGCGACCACTTCTTCTTCGTCGCCCTCATCGCTTTCGTCTGCGAGGGCCGCATCGGCCTTCGGCGTGTCGAGGCGTTCGAGCACCGTGCCGCTCACGTCGAGGGCGATCTCATCGATCTCGCCGAGCTTCACGCGCAGGCGGGCGCCGCGTTCCTGCTGGCCGGCCACGGGGAATACCAGCGGCAGCGTTTCGGCCCGCACCAGCGCGCCGTTCGGCAGGTCTTTGATGACGGTGGCTTCGAGCTCGGTGATGCCCTGCTGCTGCAGGTACTTCAGCGTCCAGAAGCGTTCCATGCCGCCCTGGTAGGCGTTGTACGTGGCATAGGCCGCGTCGAAGCCAGAGAGGATGGAGAACAGGTCGGCGTCCTTCGGCTTGAAGGGCGCGGCCAGCGCAGCGGTCTTGCCGTGGCGCGCGGCCGCGATGATCTGCCACTGGTTCACGAGGTCGGTGTAGCGGCGCAGCGGCGAGGTGCTCCAGGCGTAGCTCTTCACGCCAAGGCCCGCGTGCGGCAGTGCGCGTGTGCCCATGCGCACCTTGATGCCGGGCGCGAGGCTGGCCTGGCTGCGGTAGAGCCCGGGCACGCCCAGCTCGCCGAGCCAGCCGCCCCAGCTGCTGTTGGCCAGGATCATCGCTTCGGACACGATCAGGTCGAGCGGCGCGCCGCGCTGGCGCGTGCTGATCTGCACCTGCTCGCTGCCGGTGGGCTCGCCCTCGTTGCCGACGAGGCGGAAGTTGTAGTCGGGCCGGTTGAAGTTCTCGGGCTTGCCGCGCACCACTTCGCGCTGCGCCTTCAGTTGCTTGGCAAGGCGGAACAGGAACGAGAGCGGGGCGCGCAGTTTGGCGGCGGCTTCCGGAGTGTTGTCGCTCTGGAAGGACGCGTCTTCGAGCCATGGCTGCGTGACGACGGTGTCGAGCTGGTCGTGGCGCAGGTTGGCCACGATGGGCACGCGCTCCAGCTTCGTTTCGGTGCCTTGCAGCTCCAGCGTGGCTTCGTCGAAGCGCGCGTACAGCGACACGGCCGGGCGGTCTCCGCCTTCGAGCAGCGTGTAGGTGTTGACCACCTCGTCGGGCAGCATCGTGATCTTGTAGCCCGGCATGTAGACCGTCGACATGCGCGCACGCGCCACGTTGTCGATGGCGCTGCCCGGCGTGAGCGCCAGGGCCGGCGCGGCAATGTGGATGCCGACGGTGACGGTGCCGGTGCCGAGGCCCTGCACGGAGAGGGCGTCGTCGATCTCGGTGGTCTGCGAATCGTCGATCGAGAAGGCCTGCACCTCGGAGGCCACGGGCAGGTCGTCCACGATGGCGGGCGCCGCGAGCGCAGGGAAGCCGGTGCCCTTGGGGAAGTTCTCGAACAGGAAGCGCCGCCAGTGGAACTGGTAGGGCGAATCGATGGCGCCGGCGCGCTCCAGCAGGTCGAGAGGCGGACGCTGCGTGGCGCGCGCGGCGTCGACCACGGCCTTGTATTCGGGGGCGTTCTTGTCGGGGCGAAACAGGATCTTGTAGAGCTGCTCGCGCACGGGCGCGGGGCAAATGCCCTCGGCCAGCTGCGCGGCCCACTCGGCGATCTGCGCCTGGATGACCTTCTTCTTCTCGATGGCGGCCAGCGCCTGCTGCACGATCTCGGCCGGCGCCTTCTTGAAGCGCCCCTTGCCTGCGCGGCGGAAGTAGTGCGGCGCCTCGAACAGCGCGAACAGGGCGGCCGCCTGCTGGGCGAGCGAGGGCTTTTCGCTGAAATATTCGGCGGCCAGCTCGGCAAAGGCGAATTCGCCCTCGGGCGCGAATTCCCAGGCGAGGTCGAGATCGAGGGCGGCGGCGAGCGAGCGCGCCTCGGCGATCAGATCGGCGGGCGACGGCTTCTCGAAACGCAGCACGATGTTGGCGCCCTTGACCTTGACGCGCTTGCCGGTTTCGAGCTCGACTTGTGCCGATGCTTCGGCCTCCGACAGCACGCGGCCGCCGAGGTACTTGCCGGCTTCTTCAAACAATACAAACATGGCGCGGATTGTCCCATGCAGGATGGGCCCGCTCGGCCCGGCTGTGCTCAGACCGGGTTGATGAAGGCCATCACGTCGTCCAGGTGGGCCTTTTCGAAATCCGACAGGGCATGGTCGCTGCCCTCGAGCAGCTTGATGTTGCTGTCGGGGTAGCGCGCGGACATTTCGTGCCAGTCGAGCGCCTCGTCACCCTTGGCGATGATCGCGAACACGCGTTCGGGCCGCGTGAGCGGGCCGACTTCCATCGCACGAAGCTCGTGGATGTATTCGGGACGAAAGTAGAAATGCTCGGCGGGGTCGTGCCAGACGGTCTGGTCGCCGATGTAGCGGGTGAGGTCGCGCGCGGGATGCACGGCCGGGTTGAGCAGCACCGCGCGGCAACGCGTCATGCCGGCCACGTAGGTGGCGTAGTAGCCGCCGAGCGACGAGCCCACCACCGCCATCGACTTGCGCGGCCAGTGCGCGATGCCCTTCATCACCATGTCGATGGCATCGTGCGGCGACGGTGGCAATTGCGGGCACCACCACTGCAGATTCGGATGCTGCCGCGCCACGCGCTCCGCGACGATCCGGGCCTTGGTCGAACGAGGCGAAGAACGGAAACCGTGCAGGTAAAGCAGGTGTGTGGTTTGCGGATCCATGCGAGGAAAAGACGGGAGGTGCGGGCGTCGCACCTCGCTTGCCGGGAACGGGTAATTCTGCATGAGGTCTGTTCTCGCGAGGCCGCTTCCAACATACAAAAAACCCGCCGGACGAGGTTCTTCGGTAAGGCCATAGCTTACTGAGAGCCCGAGGCGCGCCGGCATTTCGCGTGCCCCGGTTCGGGGTGTGCCGTGCGTCGGGAATTCAAAAGTACTAAGGCCTTGACCACTGCGGCATGAATGGCCTACGTTCGGGTTACTTCATTTGCATGGGAAGGGGGATATGCCCTGCAAAAAAGCGGCGAAAGTTTCGCGGCGATGCTTCATCGTGGGCATCCCATGAACGGGGGAGGCGTGTATGGATTCCCGGTGCGCGCCGGGGCTTATGCTCATGCCCATGAACACTGAGGCTCAGGACGACGCGACGCTACGCCGCTGGGGTGTGCTGGTCGTCGAAGACGATAGCCGCGCGCGTGCCTTTTTCGAGGCCAGCGTGCAGCGCAGCCCGCGCCTTTTCTGGCTCGGCAGTGCGGGGACGGTGCAGGAAGCGCTGGGTTGGCTGTCCCGCACCACCACCATTCCCGACGTGCTTCTGGTCGATCTCGGCATGCCCGACGGCACCGGGCTCGACGTGATCCGCGACGCCGTGGCGCGCTTTCCAGGCTGCGAGCCGCTGGTAGTGTCTGTTTTCGGCGACGAAGAGAACGTGCTCGCCAGCATCGAGGCGGGTGCCGTGGGCTACATCCACAAGGACGCCGCGCCGGAGGACATCGCGCAGACCATCGTGGAGATGAAGGCAGGTGCCTCGCCGATCTCGCCCATGATCGCGCGGCGCGTGCTCGCGAAGTACCGCAGCCTGCAATCGGCGGCCGTTCCCGGCGCGCCGCCGGGTGCGGCGCCCGAAGCAGCCGCGGACGAATCCGACCGCGGCCTGCTGTCGGCTCGCGAACACGAGGTGCTGACGCTGATCGCGCGTGGCTTCTCGTACGCGGAGATCGCGCGGCTCAAGGGCCTGAGCGTGCACACCGTGCAGACCCACATCAAGAATCTCTACGGAAAGCTCGCCGTGCATTCCAAGAGCGAGGCCGTTTTCGAAGCGACGCGGCTCGGCCTGTTGTCTCATCCGGGCTGAGCACAGATGCGACCAAAATGGGCGTCGCTGCTGATGCTATGGCTGGCGATGCTCCTCGCGGGTATTGCCGGAGTCTCCAGCGCGGCCACGGCCGCGTCCGAGGCGCCGATCGAACTGCGCCAGGGTACCGTGACGACCACGGTCGGCGGCGTCACGCGCACCGAGCCGGTCGAGCTGTCCTACCACTGGGACCGCCAGCACAACGGCCGCCCGGGCATGGCGAGCTTCGACCTGCCGTTCACGCTCGAGGCCGAGCCCGAGACGCCGTGGGGCATCTTCATTCCGCGCGTCGGCAACGTCTTCGAGGTGCAGTTGAACGACGCGCTGCTGCAGGTCTACGGCGACCTGGACCGCAGCAACGACGCCGACTACGCCAAGGCGCCCATCTACGTGCCGGTGCCCGGGCGCCTGTTGCGAAAGGGTGACAACCTCCTGCAGATCCGTCTGCACGCCGACACCGCCCGGCGCGCGGGGCTGTCTCAAGTGGTCATCGGGCCGGCCGCGCCGGTTCGCACCGAACTCTTCGAGAGAGCCTATGCATGGCGCTTCACCGGCTCGGTGCTGCTGATGGCATTCAGCCTGATCGTCGGCGGCATCGCGCTGGCGCTGTGGCTGACGCAGGTCGACGCCGATGCCAAGGGCGCCCAGCGGCGTGACGGCATCTACTTCTGGGCCGCGCTGGCGGAGTTCTGCTGGGCGGTGCGGGTGGCCGACGGCGTGATCGCCGAGCCTCCCCTGTCCTGGGGGCCCTGGGGCGTGCTGATGGCCGCCTGCTATGCGGGCTGGGCTGCCTCTTCCATGATGTTCGTCTACCACCTCGCGGGGTGGGGGCGCGACCGCCGCTACCAGTGGGTGCGCTGGCCTATTGCCGGCATCGTGGTCGCTACGGTGCTGTTCAGCGCGCTGTCGCTGCAGCGCGAGGAGCCGATGTGGCTCACCGGCTGGCTTGCCGTCCAGATCGTGTTCGTCCTGGCCTTCGTCAGCGCCTTCGCCGTCGACACCCTGCGCAAACCGAGCGCCGAGCGTTTGCTGGTGGCCGGCGCCGCTCTGGTGACAGTGATGTTCGGCGTGCGCGACTGGCTGGTGATCCGCCTCAGCGATGCCTATGGCGAGACCACCTGGGTGCGCTATTCGTCGGTGTTCTTCGGCGTGGCGCTGCTGCTGATCGTGCTGCGGCGCTTTCGTGCGGCGAGCGTGCTGGCGCGCGGATCGGTCGCGGCCCTGGCCGAGCGGGTGGCCCAGCGCGAACGCGAGCTGGCGGCCACGTATGCCGAACTCGAGGCCGCGGCGCGTGACCAGGCGCGCACCCACGAGCGCGAACGCATCCTGCGCGAAATGCACGACGGCATGGGCTCGCACATCACTTCGGCGATCCGGCAGCTGCAGTCGGGCCAGACCAGCTCGGGGGACCTGCTGCGCACGCTGCGCGATTCGCTGGACCAGCTCAAGCTGCAGATCGATTCGATCCACTTGCCGCCGGGCGACGTGGGTGCGCTGCTGGCGGCGGCGCGCTACCGGCTGGAACCCCGCCTGGCGTCTTCGGGCATCGAGTTCGAATGGGCGGTGGACGAGGTGGAGCCGGTAGAGCGGCTCGGCGCGCAAGGCATGCGGCAGTTGCAGTTCCTGCTGTTCGAGGCGATCTCCAACGTGCTGCAGCACGCCCAGGCCACCGTGCTGCGATTCGAGGCCGGGATGCAGGGCACGACGGTGCAACTGCGGGTGATCGACAACGGCAAGGGCTTCGACGCCGTGAAGCATCGGCCGCGGTCGCTGGCGGAGCGTTCGGGGGCCATCGGGGCCCGGCTGACGGTTGAAAGCCGACCTGGGCGCACGGTCGTTCAACTCGAATTCGATTGAGGTCGCAGGCAGGGCGGGGATAATCCGCCCCCATGTCTGCCGTGTTCAATCAGCCCTCCCTGGCGCGTCGTATTGCGCCCATCTTCCAGGGCTTCGACGGCTTTCTGGCCTTCGCCGTGCTGCTGCTCGCGTTCGCCGGGCTGCTGACCATGTATTCCTCGGGCTACGACCATGGCTCGCGCTTCGTCGACCATGGCCGCAACATGCTGCTGGCCGGCTTCATCATGTTCGTGGTGGCGCAGGTGCCGCCGCAGCGGCTGATGCTGGCTGCCGTGCCGCTCTACACGATGGGCGTGGCGCTGCTGGTGGCGGTGGCGCTGTTCGGCATCACCAAGAAGGGCGCGCAGCGCTGGATCAACGTGGGCGTGGTGATCCAGCCCAGCGAAATCCTGAAGATCGCGATGCCGCTGATGCTGGCCTGGTGGTTCCAGCGACGAGAAGGCCAGTTGCGGCCGCTCGACTTCGTGGTGGCGACGGTGCTGCTGGCGGTGCCGGTCGGGCTCATCATGAAACAGCCCGACCTGGGCACCTCGCTGCTGGTTCTGGCCGCCGGGCTGGCGGTGATCTTCTTTGCCGGGCTGCCGTGGAAGTTGATCGTGCCGCCGGTGCTGATTGGCGCGGTGGCCGTGACGCTGATCGTGGGCTTCGAGTCGAGGCTGTGCGCCGACGGGGTCGACTGGCGCGTGCTGCACGACTACCAGAAGCAGCGCGTGTGCACGCTGCTCGACCCGAGCAAGGACCCGCTGGGCAAGGGCTTCCACATCATCCAGGGGATGATCGCCATCGGTTCGGGCGGGGTGGGCGGCAAGGGCTTCATGCAGGGTACGCAGACGCACCTCGAATTCATTCCCGAGCGGACCACCGACTTCATCTTTGCCGCCTATTCCGAGGAATTCGGGCTGATGGGCAACCTGGCGCTGATTTCGGCCTTCATCCTGCTGATCTTCCGGGGGCTGGTGATCGCGACCAATGCGGCGACCTTGTTCTCGCGCCTGCTGGCGGGGGCGGTCACCATGATTTTCTTCACCTATGCCTTCGTGAACATGGGCATGGTGAGCGGCATCCTGCCGGTGGTGGGGGTGCCGCTGCCGTTCATCAGCTATGGCGGCACGGCCATGGTGACGCTGGGGCTGGGGCTGGGGATCCTGATGTCGATCGCCCGGGCAAGGAAGCTGGCGCAGAACTAGTAGCGCCCGAGTGCCCTTTGGGGCAGCGCGGAAGAGGGCGGCTGCCTAGAATGTCGCGATGATCTCTCGCGAACCCACCATCGAGCGCCTCGCCACGGCGCAACAGCTCCTTCTCACGCCGTTCGGCCTCGACGAATCGCACCTGAGCAAGGCCTTGGCCGAGATCACCGCGCACCGGGTGGACGACGCCGACCTGTACTTCCAGTACACGCGCAGCGAGGGCTGGAGCCTCGAAGAGGGCATCGTCAAGACCGGCAGCTTCAGCATCGACCAGGGCGTCGGCGTGCGCGCGGTCAGTGGCGAGAAAACCGCTTTTGCCTATTCGGACGACATTTCCGAGGCCTCGCTGCTCGACGCGGCGCGCACGGTGCGCTCCATTTCCTCCGCAGGCCGCACGGGCCGCGTGAAGACGCCGGCCCGCAAGATCGCATCGAGCCGCTCGCTCTACGACGGTATCGACCCCATTTCCACGCTCGACAGCACCACCAAGGTGAAGCTGCTCGAAAAGGTCGAAAAGCTGGCCCGCTCGCGCGATCCGCGCGTGGCGCAGGTCATGGCGGGCCTGGCGAGCGAGTACGACGTGGTGCTCGTGGCCCGTGCCGACGGCACGCTGGCCGCCGACGTTCGCCCGCTGGTGCGCCTGTCGGTCACGGTGATCGCCGAGCAGAATGGCCGCCGCGAAATCGGCTCCGGCGGCGGTGGCGGGCGTTTCGGCCTGGCCTATTTCACCGACGAACAGATCGCCGAGTACGTCGACCATGCCGTGAAGGCCGCCCTGACCAACCTCGACGCACGCCCGGCACCGGCCGGCGAAATGACCGTGGTGCTCGGCTCCGGCTGGCCCGGCATCCTGCTGCACGAAGCCATCGGCCACGGCCTGGAGGGCGACTTCAACCGCAAGGGCTCGAGCGCGTTCTCGGGCCGCATCGGCCAGCGCGTGGCGGCCAAGGGCGTCACGGTGCTCGATGACGGCACGATCGCCGATCGCCGCGGCTCGCTCAACGTCGACGACGAGGGCAACGCCAGCCAGCGCAACGTACTGATCGAGGACGGCATCCTCAAGGGCTACATCCAGGACGCGCTCAATGCGCGCCTCATGAAGGTCAAGCCCACCGGCAACGGCCGGCGCGAAAGCTACGCACACGTGCCGATGCCGCGCATGACCAACACCTACATGCTCGGCGGCGACAAGGATCCGAAGGAAATCGTCGCGAGCATCAAAAAGGGCCTCTACGCCACCAACTTCGGTGGCGGGCAGGTCGACATCACGAGCGGCAAGTTCGTGTTCTCGGCCAGCGAGGCCTACTGGGTCGAGAACGGCAAGATCCAGTACCCGGTGAAGGGCGCGACCATCGTGGGCAACGGCCCCGACGCGCTCACCCGCGTGACCATGATCGGCAACGACATGGCGCTCGACTCGGGCGTCGGCACCTGCGGCAAGGAAGGCCAGAGCGTGCCCGTGGGCGTCGGCCAGCCGACGTTGCGCATCGATGGTTTGACCGTAGGCGGTACGGCCTGAGGGCTTGTTAAGCTGCGCTCCTTTCACAACAAGGAGCGTTCGATGAGGATCAGGATCAATTCGTCCGCGGCTCTGTGGGCCGTGACTGCCGTGGTGGTGCTGGCAAGCGCAGGTTGCGCGTCGCGCGGCGGCTCCGGCGGCAGCCAGCCCGCGGCTGCGCCGGCACCTGCAGCCGCCCCCGCGGCACCGGCGCGCGGCGGCGCGAAGGCCGGCATGGATGCCCAGGGCAACGTGGTCGACTCGTCGAAGGTCGAAGCCGGCAGCGGCCGCACCGTCAAGGGCCTGAACGGCTACGAAGGCGAAATCACCGGCAACCCGGCGCGAAACAGCAAGTTCGCGCGCCTGCAGATCGGCATGAGCGCCAGGCAGGTCACCGACCTCGCGGGTCCGCCGACGGACCAAGGCGCGTACGTGACGGGCAAGGCCTTCATTCCGTTCTATTTCGGCAGCGATCGCCACCGTTTCGAGATGACCTACAAAGGCCAGGGCCGGTTGGTCTTCGCCGGTGGCGGCATGGGCGAATACACCAGCGGCAACCTGATCTGGATCATCCACAACGCCAACGAGTCGGGCTACCGGTAAACAACGCCGCGCCCGGCCGTTTGATCGGGTTTTTGCTTTCCGTGCTACATTTCGCGCACATGTCCGCCCTCCGCGCTTATTTCTTTGCCTACTTTTGGTTCCCGGTTTCCGGCGGACGAGAGGCGAGCGCGTAAAGCAAACGAACACCCTCCCAAAACCGCCGGTGCCCTGAGCCCCGGCGGTTTTTTTTTGCCCCTGCGATATCCACTCAAACCCGACAGACAAGGAAGCAACCATGAGCACGAACACTGCCCCCGCCAGCGACAGCTGGTATGCGAGCGTCGAAAAAACCAGCAAGACCGACGACGAACGCATCAAGGACATCAACGTGCTGCCCCCTCCCGAACATCTGATCCGCTTTTTCCCGATCCGCGGCACGCCCGTTGAAACACTGATCGAAGGCACCCGCCGCAACATCCACAACATCATGGCCGGCAAGGACGACCGGCTGCTGGTGATCATGGGTCCCTGCTCGATCCACGACCCGGCTGCCGCGCTCGAATATGCCCGCCGCCTCAAGGTCGAGCGCGAGAAATACGCCGGCACGCTGGAAATCGTGATGCGCGTGTACTTCGAGAAGCCGCGCACGACTGTCGGCTGGAAGGGGCTCATCAACGATCCGTACCTCGACGAAAGCTTCCGCATCGACGAAGGCCTGCGCATCGCGCGCCAGCTGCTGATCGACATCAACCGCATCGGCCTTCCGGCGGGCAGCGAGTTCCTCGACGTGATCTCGCCGCAGTACATCGGCGACCTGATCTCCTGGGGCGCCATCGGTGCACGCACCACCGAAAGCCAGGTGCATCGCGAACTGGCTTCAGGCCTATCGGCGCCCATCGGCTTCAAGAACGGCACCGACGGCAACATCCGCATCGCCACCGATGCCATCCAGGCGGCGGCGCGCGGCCATCACTTCCTGTCGGTGCACAAGAACGGCCAGGTCGCGATCGTGCAGACCAACGGCAATCGCGACTGCCACGTGATCCTGCGCGGCGGCAAGGCGCCGAACTACGACGCCGCCAGCGTCGAAGCCGCCTGCAAGGACCTCGAGGCCGCCAAGCTGCCGCCCACGCTGATGGTCGATTGCAGCCATGCCAACAGCTCCAAGCAGCACCAGAAGCAGATCGACGTGGCGAAGGACATCGCTGCGCAGATTGCCGGCGGCTCGAACCGCGTGTTCGGCGTGATGGTCGAAAGCCACCTGCAGCCGGGCGCCCAGAAGTTCACGCCGGGCAAGGACCAGCTGTCGGGCCTCGAATACGGCAAGAGCATCACCGACGCTTGCCTGGGATGGGACGATTCGGTACAGGTGCTCGACACGCTCTCGAAGGCGGTCAAGCAGCGCCGGGGCTGAAGCCCGGGTTAGAGCATCCTGGCCAGGTCAGGCCAATGGTGCCGCATCGATGCAGCTTCGTCGCTGTCGGGCGGCACCATCGAAAAGTCGGCGAAGTCGAAGCCCGGCCCGACCATGCAGGCGACCAGTGCGTAGTCGCCTGAACTGTGGCCCTGGATCGGCCGGGCCGCTTGCCATTGGCCGGCGGGCACCACATGCTGGGGACGCGTGCCGTGCGCATCGACCGGGCCCAGCCGCACATGGGCCGGCGCCGTGCGCATTGCGGCGTCGCAGGTCCACAGTGTGAGCGGTACGCCTTCCAGATGCACCCAGACTTCGTCGGACAGCACCCGGTGCCAGCGCGAATGCTGGCTCGCTTCGAGCAAAAAGTAGATGCTGGTAAGCGCGCTGCGCGGCGCGCGACCGTCGGTGGGCGTGACGCTCGATGCTGAGCGGAACACCTCGCCGTACCAGCCGCCCTCGGGGTGGGGCTGCAGCTTCAGGGTCTCGATCAGTTCGTGGGCGCGTGCGAGCGGCATGGCGGTCATGATGCCGTCGCCGTGCGCAGCGCCGCAAGCAGTTTGTCGTGCACGCCGCCGAAGCCGCCGTTGCTCATGCAGACGATGTGATCGCCCGGCCGGGCCGCGGTGACGATCTGTTTCACCAGCGGCTCGATGGCCCCGGCTACCTGTGCGCGGTCGCCCATCGGCGCGAGCGCTGCTGCGGCGTCCCAGTCGAGGCCGGCCGTGTGGCAGAAAGACAGGTCGGCCGCCTCCAGGCTCCAGGGCAGCTGCGCCGCCATGACGCCCAGCTTCATCGTGTTGCTGCGTGGCTCGAAGGCCGCGAGGATGCGCTCACTTTGCTTGCCAGCAGCATCCAGTTTCTTGCGCAAGCCGTCGAGTGTGGTGCGAATGGCTGTCGGGTGGTGGGCGAAGTCGTCGTAGACCGTGATTGCGCCGCCGCCTTGCTCGACCGTGCCGCGCAGCTCCATGCGCCGGCGCACGTTGCGGAAGCTGCCCAGCGCACGGGCTGCCTCGGCCGGCGCCACGCCCACGTGTTCGGCCGCGGCGATGGCGGCCAGCGCGTTCATCTGGTTGTGCAGGCCCGAGAGTTCCCATTCGACTCGGCCCACCACTTCGCCCCGCTGCAGCACGTCGAAGGCGTCGTGCGTGCCGCGCGCCTGCCATTCACCGCCTGTGCCGAAGCGCGCGAGTTCGCTCCAGCAGCCTTGGGCCAGCACACGCTGCAGGCTTTCTTCGGTGGCGTTCACGACCAGCCGCCCCGTGCTCGGCACAGTACGCACGAGATGATGAAACTGGCGCTCGATAGCTGCAAGATCATCGAAGATGTCCGCGTGATCGAACTCGAGGTTGTTCAGCACGGCGGTGCGCGGCCGGTAGTGCACGAACTTGCTGCGCTTGTCGAAGAAGGCCGTGTCGTACTCGTCGGCCTCGATCACGAAGGCCGGGCCGTCGCCCAGCCGGGCCGAGACGCCGAAGTCCAGCGGCACGCCACCCACCAGGAAGCCGGGCGCCTTGCCGCCCTTTTCCAGCACCCAGGCCAGCATCGAGGTGGTCGTCGTCTTGCCGTGCGTGCCGGCCACGGCCAGCACGTGGCGGCCGAGCAGCACATGCTCGGCCAGCCACTGCGGACCGCTGGTGTAGGGCTTGCCGGCGTCGAGGATGGCTTCCATCAGCGGGAACTTGGGGCTTCCGTCGGGCAGCCGCGCGCGGGACACCACGTTGCCGACCACGAACATGTCGGGCGCCAGGGAGAGCTGGTCGGCACCGAAGCCCTCGATCAGGTCGATGCCGAGGGCGCGCAACTGATCGCTCATCGGGGGGTACACGCCGGCGTCGCAGCCCGTGACCCGGTGGCCTGCCTCGCGCGCCAGGGCGGCCACGCCACCCATGAACGTGCCGCAGATACCCAGAATATGAATGTGCATCGGTCGATTCTAGGGAAGCGATGTGCCGCGCCCGTGCCTGGGCCACGTGTTTGTCCCGCGCTTCGTACTGATGTTGCTGTGTGGGGCGCGTACTGCGGGCAAAATGCCCCGATGGACACGTCCAAGCGTGAAATTGCCGCCACTGCAGCCCGCCTCGTCGTCGAGGAGGGACTGGAATATGGTCCGGCCAAGCGCCGGGCCCTGCGTGATCTGGGCCTTTCGGCGCGCACCGCGCTGCCCAACAACGACGAGGTCGAGGCCGAGGTGCGCGAGTACATCGAGCTTTTCTGCGCCGATACCCAGCCGCAGGAATTGCATGCATTGCGGCTTCTCGCGCTCGAATGGATGGAGCGCATGGCCGTCTTCCGCCCTCATGTGGGCGGCGCCGTGTGGCACGGAACGGCCACCCGGCTGTCAGACATTTATATTCAGTTGTTTTGCGATGATTCCAAATCGGCCGAAATCGCCCTGATCGATCACCACGTGGACTACGAGCCGCGCATGGTGACCGGCTTTCATGGCGAGCAGGTCGAGGCCCTGAGCGTGCACGCCCCGAGCCGTGCGCTCGGCGAGGAAATCGGCGTGCACCTGCTGGTCTACGACCTCGACGACCTGCGCGGGGCCTTGAAGCCCGACGCGCAGGGGCGCGTGCCCCGTGGCGATCTGCTCGCATTGCGCCGACTGATTGAACGAGAAAAGGACAAGTGAATGACTTCTTCGCCCACCCGACGCGGCATGCTCTATGCCGGCGTGGCGGCAGCGGCTGCGGCCGCCGGGCTCGGCGGCGCATGGTGGAAGGAGCGCAGCAGCAGCAGCGCTGCGG
Organism: Variovorax sp. OV084; assembly: GCF_900111625.1. Taxonomy (NCBI): domain Bacteria; kingdom Pseudomonadati; phylum Pseudomonadota; class Betaproteobacteria; order Burkholderiales; family Comamonadaceae; genus Variovorax; species Variovorax sp. OV084. The sequence goes on from NZ_FOII01000009.1 coordinate 138,294, forward strand.
GCGGGGAGATGCTCGACGCGGCCTTCTGGGCTCAGAGCTTCGAGCGCCCGGAGGGCGGTGACCTCGTCCTGTCGAGCCTGCGCGGCAAGCCGCTGCTGCTCAACTTCTGGGCGACGTGGTGCCCGCCCTGCGTTGAAGAAATGCCGATGATCGACGCTTTCTTCCGTGCAAATGGCGCCAACGGCTGGCAAGTGGTTGGATTGGCCATCGATCAACCCAGCGCCGTGCGCAAGTTCCTGCAACGCACGCCCGTCACCTACCCAACCGGCCTGGCCGGCCTTCAGGGTACGGAGCTGGTCAAGAATCTGGGCAATACGGGTGGCGGGTTGCCTTTCACGCTGGTCCTGAATGCGAACGGCTCCGTGGCCGCCCGTAAAATGGGCAAGCTCGAGACCACCGACCTGGACACTTGGCGACGCGAACTGGTTCATGGTTAGAATCAGTTCCTTACGCTGGCGTTAGACGCCGAACGCCGAAAATCACCGATTTTCGAACAAGTTATGTCCTGAAGACCGGCTCAGCCGGCACTGGAGTCCCATGGATCTGCGCAAACTCAAGACACTGATCGATCTGGTGTCCGAATCGAATATTTCCGAGCTGGAAATCACCGAAACCGAAGGCAAGGTTCGCATCGTTAAGGGCGGCGGCGCCGCTCCGGTGCAGTATGTGCAAACCCTGGCGGCGCCTCAGGCGGCTGCCGCACCGGCCGCAGCCGGCGCTCCCGCGGCACCCGCCGTGGCCAGCGCACCGGCGGCCGAAGCCGCTCCGGCCGGCCATGCCGTGAAGTCGCCCATGGTCGGCACCTTCTATCGTTCGTCCAGCCCGGGCGCTGCTGCGTTCGTCGAGGTTGGCAGCAAAGTCAACGAAGGTGACACCATCTGCATCATCGAAGCGATGAAGATCCTCAATGAAATCGAGGCCGACAAGTCCGGCACGATCACCCAGATCCTCGGCGAAAACGGCCAGGCGGTCGAATACGGACAGCCGCTGTTCATCATCGAGTGACCATGTTCAAGAAGATCCTGGTTGCAAACCGGGGGGAGATTGCCCTCCGGATTCAGCGTGCCTGCAGCGAGCTCGGCATCAAGGCCGTGATGGTGTATTCCGAAGCCGACCGCGACGCGAAGTACATCAAGCTCGCCGAAGAAGCCGTGTGCATCGGCCCGGCCCCTTCGGCGCAGAGCTATCTCAACATGCCGGCGATCATTTCGGCGGCCGAAGTGACCGATGCCGAAGCGATTCACCCCGGCTACGGCTTCCTGAGCGAGAACGCGAACTTCGCCGAACGCGTGGAGCAGAGCGGTTTCCAGTTCATCGGCCCGACGCCTGACAACATCCGCACGATGGGCGACAAGGTGTCGGCCAAGCAGGCCATGATCAAGGCCGGCGTGCCTTGCGTGCCCGGCTCCGAGGGTGAGCTCTCGGACGACGCCGCCACCAACAAGCGCATCGCGCGTGCCATCGGCTACCCGGTCATCATCAAGGCGGCGGGCGGCGGCGGTGGTCGCGGCATGCGCGTGGTGCACACCGAGGCGGCTCTGGTCAACGCGATCCAGATGACCAAGGCGGAAGCCGGCGCGGCCTTCAACAATCCGGCCGTGTACATGGAGAAGTTTCTCCAGAACCCGCGCCACATCGAAATCCAGATCCTCGCGGACAAGCACAAGAACGCGGTTTACCTGGGCGAGCGCGACTGCTCCATGCAGCGCCGCCACCAGAAGGTGATCGAGGAATCGCCCGCGCCGGGCATTCCGCGCAAGCTGATCGAGAAGATCGGCGAGCGCTGTGCGGCCGCCTGCAAGAAGATCAACTACCGCGGTGCCGGCACCTTCGAGTTTCTCTACGAGAACGGTGAGTTCTATTTCATTGAAATGAACACGCGCGTGCAGGTGGAGCACCCGGTGACCGAGTTCACCACCGGCATCGACATCGTCAAGACGCAGATCATGGTGGCGGCCGGCGAAAAGCTGCCGTTCACGCAGCGCCAGATCCAGATGCACGGCCACGCCATCGAATGCCGCATCAATGCCGAAGACGCGTGGAAGTTCACGCCGTCGCCGGGCCGTATCACGATGTGGCACCCGCCAGGTGGTCCGGGCGTTCGCGTCGACTCGCACGCGTACACCAACTACTTCGTGCCGCCGAACTACGACTCCATGATCGGCAAGATCATCGTCTACGGCGACACGCGCGAGCAGGCCATGGCCCGCATGCGCACGGCGCTCAACGAAACCGTGATCGAAGGCATCCAGACCAATATCCCGCTGCACCGCGAGCTGATGGTCGATTCCAAGTTCATGACCGGCGGCACCAACATCCACTACCTCGAAGAGTGGCTGGCTGCGCACAAGCGCTGACCCGGGACGCCGCGATGTTCGAACTCCGCCTGATGGCGCCGGAAGACCGGGTCGAAACGCTCGGTGAAGCGCTCGATGCACTCGATGCATTGAGCGTGTCGGTGGAAGACGCCGACGCGCAGACCGACGCAGAGCAGGCGCTTTTCGGCGAGCCGGGCATGCCGCCGCCGAAGGAGGGCTGGCAGCGTTCGCGCGTGATCGCGCTGTTCCCCGACGAGGCGCTCGCCAAAGAGGCCGCGTCGGTGCTCGCGCTGCAAGACTTCTTCGAAGGCTGCGAGGTGCTCGGCATTGCGCCGGTGCCCGAGCAGGACTGGGTGCGCCTGACGCAATCGCAGTTCGCTCCCGTCGAGATCACGCCCGAGTTCTGGATCGTGCCGACGTGGCACGAGCCGCCCGAGCAGGCAAAGCAGGTGATTCGGCTCGATCCGGGCCTGGCCTTCGGTACCGGCACGCATCCCACCACGCGCATGTGCCTGCGGTGGATTGCGACGCAGGGCGACGGCGTGCTGGCTAACCAACGCGTGCTCGACTACGGCTGCGGCTCCGGCATTCTTGCGATCGGTGCGGCGAAGTTCGGCGCCACCGACATCGACGCTGTCGACATCGACGAAGCCGCGGTTTCGTCGACCCGGCTCAATGCCGAGGCCAACGGCGTCCGGCTGAACGCGGGCCTGCCCGAAGCGGCTAAGGGCCACTACGACACCGTGCTCGCCAACATCCTGGCCACGCCGCTCAAGGTGCTCGCGCCGTTGCTGCGCAGCCATGTGAAGGCGGGCGGATCGCTGGTGATGGCCGGCATCCTCGAGCGCCAGGCCGATGAATTGAAAGAGGCCTACGCGCCGTACGCAACGCTCGAAGTCAGCGACACCGAGGACGGCTGGATCCTCATGACCGCGCGCTGCTGAGCCGCCTTGCGCCCCTCCCGTGGCGGGGGCTCGACCCTACAATCGCCCGGTCATGAGTCTCGTCACGCGCTGCCCCGCCTGCACCACCACCTTCAAGGTGGTGCGCGACCAGCTTCGCATCTCTGATGGCTGGGTGCGCTGCGGCCGATGCAGCCATGTGTTCGACGCCACGCTCGATCTGCACGAGGCGCCCGATGGTGCAGCGCCGCCGGTGCAGGGCGGTGGCTACATGCCGGGGCTGGTCGAGTCCGCCTCGGAGCCCAAGGTCGCACCCGAACCTCCTGCGCCACCGCCGCCGCTCGAGTTGGAGCCCTCGTCGCCGACCGAAGATGCGGACTTCTTCGACGACGAGCCCGAGCAGCAACCTCGGCATGCGCTGCCCCCGGAGGCTCCAGCGCCTGCACCGACACCGGCGTCGCCACCACCACCTCCAGCAGCGCTTGAGTTCTCGCTGTCATTGCCCGAACACGGCATCGTCGCCGACGAGCCATGGTCCGACCTCGACGTCAGCGAACCCGCGTGGAAGCCTCCACCGAGCACGCTGCCGCCGTTCCCGAACATCGACCTGAATCTCGCGTCGCCGCCGCCCGCGCCGCCACCCCCGGCGCCGCCGTTGCCCGTCGCCCCGCGCATCAAGGCAATGCGCGGGCTGATGATCGAGCGAGCGAGCGACGACGGCGCTGAAGGGGAGCGCGAGCAGGAAGAAAAAGACCACGACCAGGTGCAGATGCAGAAGGCGCTGCGCCGCGCCCGCATCAAGTCGGCCAAGATCGCGAGCGCCAAGGCGCGTGAGGAGCGTGCGGCTGCGAAGGCTTCGCCTGTTGTGGTGCAGGCTGAAAGCGAGTCCGACCTTGCGCTCTCCCCGGATTTCGAACTGCCAATAGGGCATCCCTTCGCGGACGACGACGAGTCCTTCGAGAGGGCAACCGGCTTCTGGCAGCGCAAGGGCGTGCGCATCGTGCTGGTCCTGCTGGCGGTGATTGCCGTGCTGCTGCTCATCCTGCAGGTCATCCGCCACGAGCGCGACGGCATTGCCGCGCGCCAGCCCAATCTGCGGCCAGCCCTCGCCGCGCTGTGCCAGTACACAGGCTGTGAACTCGCGGCTCTGCGCCAGATCGGCGACATCGTGATCGAAGGCGCGGCCTTCGCGCGCGAGAAGAGCGGCGGCAACGACTACCGCCTGAGCTTCACCCTGCGCAATGGCGCCACCGTGCCGCTCGCGATGCCCGCCGTCGAACTCTCGCTGCTCGACACGCAGGAGCGCGCCGTGGTGCGCCGCGTGCTGTCGCCGGCGGACTACGGTGCACCGACGGTGCTGCAGGCCCGAGCCGATCGCGCAGCCTCGCTGCCATTGACCTTGTCCGCTTCGGAAGCCGCAGCGCTACCGCCGATCGCGGGTTACCGCGTCGAAGCTTTCTATCCCTGAGCGGGGCGCCTGCCTGCACGCGTCCTTTTCTCTTCCATCCACCATTCAACCAACGGCTCAACCATGGCAGCAGTGATTTGCGGGTCCCTCGCGTTCGACACCATCATGACTTTCGAGGGCCGGTTCGCCGACCAGATTCTTCCGGACCAGCTGCACATCCTCAATGTGTCGTTCCTGGTGCCGACGCTACGGCGCGACTTCGGCGGCTGTGCCGGCAACATCGCCTACAGCCTCAATGCACTGGGCGGCACTGCGCTACCGATGGCCACGCTCGGCAGCGACGGCGCCTCGTACCTCGAGCGCATGCGCTCGCTGGGCATCGACACCGAGTTCGTGCGCCAGCTCGACGACACCTTCACCGCGCAGGCGATGATCATGAGCGACGTCGACAACAACCAGATCACCGCCTTCCACCCCGGCGCGATGCAGCAGGCGCACATCACGAAGGTGGCCGCACGCGACGACATCAAGCTCGGCATCATCGCGCCCGATGGCCGTGACGCCATGCTGCAGCACGCGGAGCAGTTCGCTGCCGCCGGCATTCCGTTCGTGTTCGATCCGGGTCAGGGCTTGCCGATGTTCGACGGCGAGGCGCTGCGTCATTTCGTCGATCTCGCGAGCTGGGTGGTCGTGAACGACTACGAAGGGAAGATGCTGTCGCAGCGCACCGGCTGGAGCCTGGCCGAGATCTCGAAGCGCGTGCGCGGCCTGGTGGTCACGCTGGCGGCCGAGGGCTGCGAGATCTGGACCGACGGCGAGCGCGAGCACGTGCCGGGCGTGGTGGCCACCGAAGTGGTCGAGCCCACGGGCTGCGGCGACGCATGGCGTGGCGCGCTGCTGTTCGGTCTGGAAAAGGGTTGGCCGCTGGCGCAGTGCGCAGCGCTGGGCAACAAGGTCGGCGCGATCAAGATCGCGCAGCGTGGCCCGCAGAACTACGAGATCGATCGCAAGGCCCTGGGTCTCTGATCTTCTTCCCGCAGAAGCGCCAATAAAAAAGCCCGACACCGCGAGGTGCCGGGCTTTGCGCCTTCAAGGCCGCTGAGAAACTCAGGGCTTGCTGGCCGTGGGGAACGGCCAGGCTGCCTGGGGATTCAGCGTCGTTTGCGCCGCAGGGGCAGGCGCTACGGCTGCAGCCTTGGCGGGCGCAGCGGCCTTGGGAGCCTTCTTCGCAGCAGGCTTTTTGGCAGCAGGCTTTTTCGCGGCTTTCTTGGCCGCAGCCTTTTTCGCAGGCGCCTTCTTGGCAGCAGCCTTCTTCGCAGGCGCCTTCTTGGCGGCGGCCTTCTTTGCCGGGGCCTTCTTGGCAGCAGCCTTCTTCGCAGGCGCCTTCTTCGCTACGGCCTTCTTCGCCGGAGCCTTCTTGGCAGCGGCCTTCTTGGCCGGTGCTGCCTTCTTGGCGGCTACCTTCTTCGCAGGAGCCTTCTTGGCAGCGACCTTCTTGGCCGGTGCCTTCTTGGCGGCTACCTTCTTTGCCGGAGCCTTCTTAGCGGCCACAGCCTTCTTTGCCGGAGCCTTCTTTGCAGCGGCTTTCTTAGCCGGCGCTTTCTTTGCAGTTGCCATTTCTATTTCTCCTTGATCAAGTTGAAAAAATCAACCTATTGAAGCACTCCACGCACGTTGGGTAGCGTGAAGCGATTCATGGCGTTGAGATCTGAGCCCCAGCACCATGAACACCTGAGCCCCAGTCCATGCCGCGCTCTTTGGCGCGATCGGTGGCAAGGGCAATTCTTGAATTCATTAATTCTTGTCGAAAGATTCAATCCCAGGAGAGCGCACCACCCGACTGGTACTCGATCACGCGGGTTTCGAAAAAGTTGCGCTCTTTCTTCAGGTCAATCATTTCGCTCATCCAGGGGAACGGATTTTCTTCGTTCGGGAAGAGCGTTTCGAGGCCGATCTGCTGTGCACGCCGGTTGGCGATGTAGCGCAGGTAGCCCTTGAACATGGAGGCGTTCATGCCGAGCACGCCACGTGGCATGGTGTCTTCGGCGTATTTGTATTCGAGCTCGACGGCGCGCATGAAGAGCGCCTTGATCTCGGCCTTGAACTCGGAGGTCCAGAGGCCGGGGTTCTCGAGCTTGAGCTGGTTGATCAGGTCGATGCCGAAGTTGCAGTGCATCGACTCGTCACGCAGGATGTACTGGTACTGCTCGGCGGCGCCGGTCATCTTGTTCTGGCGGCCCAGCGCGAGGATCTGCGTGAAGCCGACGTAGAAAAACAGGCCTTCCATCAGGCAGGCGAACACGATGAGCGACTTGAGCAGCGTCTGGTCGGTCTCGTGGGTGCCGGTCTTGAAGTTCGGGTCGCTGATGGCGTCGATGAACGGGATCAGGAACTGGTCCTTCTCGCGGATCGACGGCACTTCGTTGTAGGCGTTGAAGATCTCGCTCTCGTCCAGGCCGAGTGACTCGACGATGTACTGGTACGCGTGCGTGTGGATCGCTTCCTCGAAGGCCTGGCGCAGCAGGAACTGGCGGCATTCGGGGGCCGTGATGTGGCGATAGGTGCCCAGCACGATGTTGTTGGCGGCCAGCGAATCGGCGGTCACGAAGAAGCCGAGGTTGCGCTTGACGATGCGGCGCTCGTCTTCGGTCAGGCCGTTCGGGTCTTTCCAGAGCGCGATGTCGCGCGTCATGTTCACTTCCTGCGGCATCCAGTGGTTGGCGCAGGTGGCGAGGTACTTTTCCCACGCCCATTTGTACTTGAACGGCACCAACTGGTTGACGTCGGTCTGGCCGTTGATGATGCGCTTGTCGGAAGCCTTGACGCGTTGGGTGGCAGCAGGCGTTGCTACTGCGGCGGCGGCAACTGGACGCACGACCGCGCCGTCATCGAGCGCGCGGAGCGCGGGTTGCGCAATCGACGAAGTCGGAGCGTCCACCGAACGGCCTGCGGGCAAGCCGCTGGTCGATGCGTTGTGGTGCTGCAATCCTTGTTGCATATCCTTTGGTAAGGAGGGCTTGACTTCTTCGTCCCAGGTCAACATAGAAAAATCCAATGCTCAAATTATCGGAGTAACGATGTGAGTTGCAAAGTGCTCGTTCACATCGCACGCCATTTATGTGGTTGTTATGTTGCTCGCATGCATCGCGCGATGTCAGTCAATGCCTTCGTTGAGTGAACGTCGCGCGATTTTTTGCATGCACCTCACTGACTCACTGTCGCGAGCATCGACGCGTTATTGGCACGCTTCACAGGTCGGATCGTCCACACCGCAGAACGCGATGTCGGTGGCGGGCATTGCGCTCATCTGTGCCTTCGCTGCAGCAGCGGCGGCTTCGAGTGCGCTCATGCCCGAGGGTGCATCGTTGCCCGACGACACCGCGTTGAGACGGCCCGATTGCACCGTCGACTTCTCGGCGTGCGTCGCGCTCTGCGTACGCAGGTAGTACGTGGTCTTCAGGCCGCGCAGCCATGCGAGCTTGTAGGTGTCGTCGAGCTTCTTGCCCGATGCACCGGCCATGTAGATGTTCAGCGACTGCGCCTGGTCGATCCACTTCTGGCGACGCGCAGCGGCTTCGACCAGCCACGTGGTTTCGACTTCGAACGCGGTGGCGTAGAGCGCCTTCACATCCTGCGGCACGCGGTCGATGGGACGCAGCGAACCGTCGAAGTGCTTCAGGTCCATCACCATCACGTCGTCCCACAGGCCCAGGCGCTTCAGGTCGCGCACCAGGTAGTGGTTGATCACGGTGAATTCGCCCGACAGGTTCGACTTGACCGACAGGTTGCCGAAGCAGGGTTCGATCGAAGCGTCCACGCCGATGATGTTCGAGATGGTCGCGGTCGGTGCGATGGCCACGCAGTTCGAATTGCGCATGCCGTCGGCCTTGATCTTCGAGCGCAGCGCGTCCCAGTCGAGGGTGGCCGAGCGGTCGACTTCGACGTAGCCGCCGCGTGCCTTTTCCAGCAGGTCGAGCGAGTCGATCGGCAGGATGCCCTTGTCCCACAGCGAGCCCTTGTAGCTCGAGTACTTGCCGCGTTCGCGCGCCAGGTCGGTCGAGGCCCAGTAGGCGTGGTAGCAGATGGCTTCCATCGACTCGTCGGCGAACTGCACGGCTTCTTGTGATGCGTACGGAATGCGCAGTTCGTACAGCGCGTCCTGGAAGCCCATCAGGCCCAGGCCGACTGGACGGTGGCGCAGGTTCGAGTCGCGCGCCTTCTTCACGGCGTAGTAGTTGATGTCGATCACGTTGTCGAGCATGCGCATCGCCGTGGAGATCGTCTTCTTCAGCTTTTCCTGGTCGACCTTGCCGTCCTTCAGGTGCTGCAGCAGGTTCACGGAACCCAGGTTGCAGACGGCGGTTTCGGTGTCGCTGGTGTTCAGCGTGATCTCGGTGCAGAGGTTCGACGAGTGCACCACGCCGGCGTGCTGCTGCGGCGAGCGCACGTTGCAGGCGTCCTTGAACGTGATCCAGGGGTGGCCGGTCTCGAACAGCATCGTGAGCATCTTGCGCCACAGGTCGGTCGCCTGGATGGTGCGCGCGGGCTTGATGTCGCCGCGGGCAGCCTTCTCTTCGTAGGCCACGTAGGCCTTCTCGAAGTCGGCGCCGAACAGGTCGTGCAGGTCGGGCACGTTGGAGGGCGAGAACAGCGTCCAGGTGCCCTTTTCCATCACGCGGCGCATGAACAGGTCGGGGATCCAGTTGGCGGTGTTCATGTCGTGCGTGCGGCGGCGGTCGTCGCCGGTGTTCTTGCGCAGCTCCAGGAACTCCTCGATGTCGAGGTGCCAGGTTTCGAGGTACGTGCAGACAGCGCCCTTGCGCTTGCCGCCCTGGTTCACGGCCACTGCCGTGTCGTTCACCACCTTCAGGAACGGCACCACGCCCTGCGATTCGCCGTTCGTGCCCTTGATGTGGCTGCCGAGCGCGCGCACGCGGGTCCAGTCGTTGCCCAGGCCGCCGGCGAACTTCGACAGCAGCGCGTTTTCCTTGATCGACTCGTAGATGCCGTCGAGGTCGTCGGGCACCGTGGTCAGGTAGCAGCTCGACAGCTGCGAGCGCAGCGTGCCGGCGTTGAACAGCGTGGGCGTGCTCGACATGAAGTCGAACGACGACAGCACTTCGTAGAACTCGATGGCGCGGGCTTCGCGGTCGATTTCGTTCAGCGACAGGCCCATGGCCACGCGCATGAAGAAGGCCTGCGGCAGCTCGATGCGGGTCTTGCGCACGTGCAGGAAGTAGCGGTCGTACAGGGTCTGCAGGCCGAGGTAGTCGAACTGGTTGTCACGCTCGGCCTTCAGCGCCGCGCCCAGGCGGGGCAGGTCGTACTGCAGCAGCTTTTCGTCGAGCAGGTCGTTGTCCACGCCCTTCTTGATGAACTGCGGGAAGTAGTCGGCGTAGGCAGTGGCGCGCTCGGCCGGCATCACTTCGCGGCCGATGATCTCCTTGAAGATCGTGTGCAGCAGCAGGCGCGCGGTGGCGAAGGTGTAGTCGGGGTCTTTCTCGATCAGCGTGCGGGCCGCCAGGATCGAAGCCTTGTAGACCTCGTCGAGCGGCACGCCGTCGTACAGGTTGCGCATCGTCTCGGCGACGATCGGTGCGGACGTGATGCTGTCGCCCAGGTTTTCGCAGGCCGACTCGATCAGGCCTTTGAGTTCGTTCAGGTCAAGGGTGACGAGCTCGCCGTTGTCCAGCACGTGCAGTGCAGGCGTGGCCGGCACGTCTTGCTCGCCCTGCTTCGAGCGCTCCTGCGTGCGGCGTTCGCGGTACAGCACGTAGGCGCGGGCAATTTCGTGATGGCCGCCGCGCATCAGGCCGAGTTCGACCTGGTCTTGCACGTCTTCGATGTGGAAGGTGCCGCCGCCCGGACGCGAGCGCACCAGCGCGCGGATCACGCCCTGAGTGAGCACGTCGACCGTTTCGCGCACGCTGGCCGAAGCCGCGCCCTGGGTGCCGTGCACGGCCAGGAAGGCTTTCATCATCGCGATGGCGATCTTGTTCGGCTCGAAGGGCACGACAGCGCCGTTGCGGCGGATGATCTGGTAGTGGGCCAGGTTCTGGCCGGTGGGGGAGCCAGCAGTGTCTCGCTGCTGCTGCGGTGGCGTCGAGGGAACGGCACGCGGGGTCGATTGGGGGTTCAGGGCAGTTTGCATTCGCTTCCTCTCGGTTGGCAATTCTTGTTGGATGGCGGCGCCTGGGCCGGGCGCTGCGCCGGTGTGGATGACCGGACAGGGGACACTATATCTAGGGTGCGGGGGGTGTACAACCCACTAGATGTAGCGTTTTCCTATGGATACAAGGATTGCCGGTATTACTTCCGCCATAGGACACGGCCAGCGATGCCGCTTGAATACTGGCCTATGGTCTCTCAACCCGCATGGGGCTTGGCTTGCAAGCCGATTTGGGCCTGCAGGCCGCATGGTTGCTGAATCGCGCGGTTGCTATTTTCGCATTGCTGCGCTGCAAGAACGACGCATCACGAGACGCCGCACGATTGAAAAAATTAGCGCTACACCACCTGCGGCGGAAACATCTGTGGATTCCAGCCGAGCTGTTCGCGCAGCAGGCGCCAGTCGAAGCCCGCGCCCGGATCCTGTTTGCGGCCCGGCGCGATGTGCTCGTGGCCGGCGATGTGCGCGATCGCGTAGTGCTGCGCGATGGCGGCGCACAGGCTCGCGAGCGTCTCGTATTGCGGCTCTTCGAAGGGCTGGCCTTCGAGGCCTTCGAGCTCGATGCCGACTGAGTCGTCGTTGCAGTTGCCGCGGCCGCGCCACGACGACACGCCGGCATGCCAGGCACGGTCGTCGCAGCTCACGAACTGCCAGAGTTCGCCGTTGCGGCGCACGTAGAAATGCGAAGACACCTCGAGGCCGCGGATCGACTGGAAGTAGGGGTGTGCGTCCCAGTCGAGCTGGTTGGTGAACAGTTGCTGCACCGCGTCGCCGCCATATTCGCCGGGCGGCAGGCTGATTGAATGCAGCACGATGAGGTCGGTCTGCGCGCCCGTGGGGCGGGGCCCGAAGTTCGGCGAGCGCAGCGCCTTCGCGAAGCGATACCAGCCGGCTTGCCAGAGCCCGCTGTCGTTGGCTTCAGTCGTCGACATGGCTGCTCGCGCCATCGTCGCCGTTGGGCGTGGTGATACCCAGCCGCGCGATGCGGTAGCGGATCTGGCGCAGGCTCATGCCGAGCCGCGCGGCGGCCGCGGTGCGGTTGAAGCCGCTCTCGTGCAGCGCACGCACGAGGATCTCGCGCTCCTGCTGATCGAGATAGGCCTGCAGGTCGGAGGGCAGCGGCGGCGGCGCGACCTTGGGCGGCGCCACCGGCACGCTCGGAAGCGGAGCCAGCGCGACAGGCGCGTCGGTGACGGGCGACAGCGGGGCCGGCGCGGACGCCGCGGCTTCGGCCGCAGCAGTGAAGCCGCCCATCAGGTCGAGATGAAGTTCGTCGCCATCGTTCAGCGCCACTGCGCGGTGCAACAGGTTTTCGAGCTCGCGCACGTTGCCGTTCAGCGGATGCTGCGCGAGGCGGCGCAGCAGTTCGTTCGACAGATGCGGCACGGGCAGGCCGCCGTCCTGTGCGATGCGCGAGAGCAGCGCGGCGCACAGCGCGGGCAGGTCCTCGCGCCGGTCGCGCAGTGCGGGCACGGCGATCTCGATCACGTTGAGGCGGTAGAAAAGATCCTGGCGGAAGCGGCCGGCCTGCACTTCGGCATGCAGGTCTTTGTGGGTGGCGCTGACGATGCGCACGTCGACAGCTTCTTCCTGGGTCGAGCCGATCGAGCGCACGCTGCGCTCCTGGATCGCGCGCAGCAGCTTCGACTGCATGGCCAGCGGCAGGTCGCCGATCTCGTCGAGAAACAGCGTGCCGCCGCGCGCGGCCTGGAAGTAGCCGTCACGGTCTTGCGAGGAGCCGGTGTACGAGCCCTTGCGCGCGCCGAAGAACTCGGCTTCGAGCAGGTTCTCGGGAATCGCGCCGCAGTTCACTGCGACGAATGGGCCTTCGCTGCGCTGGCTGCAGGCATGCACCGCGCGCGCAACCAGCTCCTTGCCGGTGCCCGATTCGCCACGCACCAGCACCGGCGCCATGCCGCGCGCCACCTTGGCGATGCGCGACTTGACGAGGCGCATGGGCTCCGATTCGCCCACGAGACGGTCGAGCGCGGCGATGCCGGTGCCGGAGGTGACCACCGTTGCGTCGGCGCTGTTGTTGCTCGCGGGTACCGCTTGCACGGGCTTGGCCACCGGCTGCGGCGCCAGCCGCGCCTGCACGGCGGAAGCCACGACGGCGCGGAACTGCTTCAGGTCGACCGGCTTCGTGAGGTAGTCGAAGGCGCCGGCCTTCAGCGCTTCCACCGCGTTCTCGGCCGAACCGTAGGCCGTCATCACCACGCAGCGCTCGCTGCGCTGGGCCTTCTGGATGCGGTGGATGATCTCCATGCCCTGCCCGTCGGGCAGCCGCATGTCGGTGATCACGGCGTCGAAGCGGCCGGCCTCCAGGTGCTGCCAGGCTTCCGACACGCTGCCCGCGGCCTCGACGCGATAGCCCTCGCGCAGCAGCGTCAATTCATAGAGCGTGCGCAGGTCGGGTTCGTCGTCGATGACCAGGATCTGCGCCGGTCGTTGGGCGGAAGGGGGGGGAGTGCTCACGGCGCTATTGTGTCAGCCGGTTTTCGCTGGGGGCGAAGCTGACGAAGAATTCGTTGCCCTCGGGCCCGCCCGGCACCAGCGCGCGCCGCTCGTAGCCGATGGTGGCGCCATGCCGCCGGCACAGCTCGCGGCACAGGAACAGGCCGAGCCCGCTGGAGCGGCTCTCGGAAGAAAAGAAAGGCTCGAACAGGTGCCGCTGCACCGCCGGCTCCAGCGGCGCGCCGTCGCTCCACACCATCAGGCTGGGGCGGTTGGTGCCGCTGCGCTGCAGCGCGGTCAGCACCTGGATCGAGTCTTCGCGCTTGCCGGCGTAGCGCGAGGCGTTGTCCAGCAGGTTCACGATCAGGCGGCGCAGGTGCTCGGCGTCGAAGCGCACCTCGCTGCTGGGCGCATCGAGCGACACCAGCACGCCCTTGCGCTGGGTCTGGCGCACCCATTCCTCGGCCAGCACCTGCACCGCAGGGTCGAGCACGACCTGCTCGCCGAGCGACAGCACGCGCTGCTGGCGGGCGCGCGAGACGTCGAGCACGTCGTCCACGATGCGCGCGAGCCGCTGCGCGTTGTGCTGCACCATGCTCGTGAGCTTACGGTGCGCCGGGTCTGTCAGGTCTTCGTTGAGCAGCGCGCTGGCCTGGGTGATGGCGGCCAGCGGGTTGCGGATTTCATGCGCCACGGCCGCCGACATGCGGCCCATTGCGGCCAGCTTCTCGGTGCGGATGCGGGCTTCGAGCTCGCGCAGGTCCTGCAGGAACATCACGCACAGGCTGTCGATGCGTTTTTCGCTGGTGGGTGTGAGCCGCGTGCGCACGCGCACCTCGCGCGCCGCGCCGCGCACCTGCGCCACCGGGATTTCTTCCGTCTGCGGCGCCCGCCGCGCGAAGGTCTGGCGCGCCAGCGCGGCCAGCGCATGCCAGGCAGGCTGGGCATGCAGCGGGAACGGCAGCGTCAGCTTCGCCAGGCCCTGGCCGAGGATGGCATCGGCTGCTGGGTTGGCCGCATGTACCAGGCCTTCGGCGTCGATCACCAGCACGCCTTCGCTCAGCGTCTCGATCACCAGGTCGTTGACCTGCGCCTGCATCTGCGCGCTGCTGCGGCTGCGCTGCGCCACGGCTTCCTCGCGCGCCAGCCGGCGGGCCATTTCGTGCGCGAGCAGCGCCACCACGAAGAGACCCGTGCCGGTGAGCGCCGCCTGCACGAAGCGCGGCGAAGAATCGCCCGGCTGCTGCAGCCAGTGCCAGCCCGCGTCGGCCAGCAGCAGCAGCGTGACCGTGGCGGTGGTGCCCAGGCTCACGATCATGGTGCCCAGCACCGCGCTCATGAGCACCGGCAGCGCGAACAGCGGCGTGTAGTTGACGTTGCCGCCCTGCAGCACCTGCAAGGCGGTGAAGGCGGCCAGATCGATGCCGATGGTCAGCAGCCAGAGCGCGGCAAAACCGCGGATCGGCGGCTGCACGCGCGTGTAGCGCATGCCCAGCCAGGTCGCGGCGAGGTAGAGCGCCGAGATGGTGATGGCCACCGGCTGCATCGTCTGCCCGATGACAAAGGCCACGCCCTGCAGCAGCATCAGCACCAGCGCGATGAAGCAGCGCGCGGCCATGAAGCCACGCCAGAGCCGGATCAGCGCCGAGCTTTCGCCCGTGCCCTGGTCGAGCACGTCCCAGTCGGTGACCGGCTCGCCGCGCGACCAGAGGGGGGCGCTCATTGGGGCGTTGCGGCTTCGCGGTGCGCGGTGCTGCAATAGACCGCGCCGCCGGGGCCGGCGATGGCATCGGTCGCCGGCAGGTGCAGGCCGCAATGGGCGCAGCGCACCATGGCCTGCGGCGGGCCGGCTGGTGCGGCGGGGCGCTGCTGCGCCTTGGCCGCGCGCTCGCGCATGGCGTCGCGCATTTCTTCGCGGCGGTTCTTGCGCCAGAGCCAGATCGCGACCCAGAGCACCGCGAGGACGAGGAGGTATTTCATTTCAGACGGGAGGACGCGCAAGCACCACTTCGAGCACGAAGCGTGAACCCACGTAGGCCAGCAGCAACAGGGCCGAGCCGGCGTACAGCACGCGGCGCGCAGTGCGGCCGCGCCAGCCGAAGCGGGCCCGGCCGATCAAAAGGATCGCGAAGGTGATCCAGGCGAGCACCGAGAAGATGGTCTTGTGGTCCCACTTCCAGACGCGGCCGGCGGCGCCGTACAGCTGCTCGCTGAACAGCAGGCCGGCCAGCAGCGTGGCCGACAGCAGCACGAAGCCGGCGGTGACGAATCGGAAGGTGAGCCGTTCGAGCGTGAGCAGCGGCACGCCGCCCTGCGGCTCGGCGGTGGCCAGGCGGATCTGCTTTTCGGCACGGGTGATCAGCCAGGCGTGCACGACAGCGGCGCCGAACAGGCCGTACGAGGCAATGCCCAGCGCCAGATGCAGCGGCAGCCACGGCGAAGCCGTGACGTGCAGCGGCGTGCCGGGAAACAGGATGGCCAGCAGCACCGCGGCCGCGCCCAGCCAGGCGAGCGCACGCCGCACCTTCAATTGGGGATACATGCGGCTTTCGACCGCGTAGACGGTGAGCACCAGCCAGGCGGTGACCGACAGGGCGGGTGCGAAACCGAAGCGCGGCTCGCTGCCGATGAGGCCGTGGGCCAGCACGGCGGCATGCAGAATCCACGCAATTCCGAGGGCCCACTGGGTCGATTGACGGCTCAGTTTGGCACCGGCACCGGCAACGAAACCGTAGGCAACCGCAGTGGCGATGCCCAGCGCCACGCCGAGCGGGGAGGGGATCGCTAAAATCATCGGCCGGAGTGTACCGGCTCGCCCTTGCGTTCCCCGCGCCCGACTTCAAGTTCTCTCCTCGTCTCCAAGACTTTCCATCCGGCCCGCAGCAGCGGGCAGCAAGGCATTCCGCTCATGGCCACCGCCCTCACAGAAAAGTTCTCCCGCCTCGTCAAGACGATGAGCGGCCAGGCCCGCATCACCGAAAGCAACGTGCAGGACATGCTGCGCGAAGTGCGCATGGCGCTGCTGGAGGCCGACGTGGCGCTGCCCGTGGTGCGCGACTTCGTCGCCCGCGTGAAAGAGAAGTCGCTCGGCCAGGAAGTGCTGGGCTCGCTCAAGCCGGGCCAGGCGCTGGTCGGCATCGTCAATCGGGAACTCGCCGCAACCATGGGCGAGGGCGTGTCCGACATCAACCTCGCGGCCCAGCCGCCGGCAGTGATCCTGATGGCCGGCCTGCAAGGCGCCGGCAAGACCACCACCACCGCCAAGCTCGCCAAGCACCTGATCGAGAAGCGCAAGAAGAAGGTGCTCACCGTGTCGGGCGACGTGTATCGCCCTGCCGCCATCGAGCAGCTCAAGACCGTTACCAAGCAGGCCGGCGCCGAGTGGTTCCCGAGCACGCCCGACCAGAAGCCGCTGGACATCGCGCGCGCCGCGCTCGACCACGCCAAGCGCCATTACTTCGACGTGCTGCTGGTCGACACGGCCGGCCGCCTTGCCATCGACGAAGTGCTGATGACCGAAATCAAGCAGCTGCATGCGGCGCTCGACCCGGTCGAAACCCTGTTCGTGGTCGATGCCATGCAGGGCCAGGACGCGATCAACACCGCCAAGGCCTTCAAGGAAGCGCTGCCGCTCACCGGCATCATCCTGACCAAGACCGATGGCGACTCGCGCGGCGGCGCGGCGCTGTCGGTGCGCCAGGTCACGGGCGTGCCGATCAAGTTCGCGGGCACCAGCGAGAAGATCGACGGCCTGGAAGTGTTCGACGCCGAGCGCCATGCGGGCCGCATCCTGGGCATGGGCGACATCGTCGCGCTGGTCGAGCAGGTCACGGCCGGTGTCGACGTGGCGGCGGCGCAGAAGCTCGCGGCCAAGGTCAAGAGCGGCGCGGGCTTCGACCTCAACGACTTCCTCGGCCAGCTGCAGCAGATGAAGCAGATGGGCGGCCTCTCCAGCCTGATGGACAAGCTGCCCGCGCAGATGGCCGCCAAGGCCACCGAAGCCGACATGACCCGCGCCGAGCGCGACATCCGCCGCAAGGAAGGCATCATCAACAGCATGACGCCGCTGGAGCGCCGCAAGCCCGAACTGCTGAAGGCCACGCGCAAGCGCCGCATCGCGGCCGGTGCCGGCGTGCAGGTTCAGGAAGTGAACCGCCTGCTCAACGAGTTCGAGCAGATGCAGGGGATGATGAAGAAGATGAAGGGCGCCGGCCTCATGAAGATGATGAAGAAGATGGGCGGCATGAAGGGCATGGGCGGAATGGGTGGGCCCGGCGGCCCGAAGCTGCCGTTCTAGGCGAACGCTTCGCCCCTCCATATATATAAGAAGGCCCGCCGGTTCGCACTGGCGGGCCTTCTGTCTTCAGGTCTGCACTTCGTAGACCGTTTCGTGCGCCTCGGTTGGCGCAGGCAACTCCCAGCGGTGCAGCATCCGCTCGATGCCCGCGTTCGACAGCGTCGTGTCGCGCTCGCGGTTGCGGCGCATCAGCTCTGCGTGCGGCGCTTCCAGGTACACCAGCTCGATCTGCGCGTGGTAGGCCCATAGCAGGTCGAGCGTCTTGGTGCGCATCTGCTGGCTCAGGTGCGTGGCGTTCCAGACGAAGCGCTGCTGCTTGCGCAGCAACGCCTTCGCCTGATCGACCGCGTGATGTGCCGCGAGCCCGTCGTTCTCGCCGTGCTTCAGGCCCAGCTCGGCGCGCGCATCGTCGAAGGACACAACCGGCCAGCCCTTGCGGTGCCGTGCCACCCAGTGGTTCTTGCCGCTGGCCGGCAGGCCGCACATCACCGTTACCCGTGAGCCCGGCGTCTGGAACAGCGGGTAGTCGGGGCTGGTGTCGGCTCCGCGGAAGTAGGCCAGGCGCGTGTGGGCGTCGACCATCTGGCGAGGGCCTTCCCAGCAGCCTTCTTCCTGTGCCAGCTCCTCGAAGAGCGCGATGTCGGCCATGCTGTCCGCGCGCTTCTCGTAGTGGCGGCCGAGCATGTCGCAGCGCGCCACGCAACACAGGTCGGGCAGGCTCAACTCCCAGGAGAGCTTGTGCACCAGCCACTCCGGCCGCACGCCCTTGCGCGAGGCGAAGGCGTGGAACGGCACCTGGTGCACGGCGATGATCCGGCAGACGGCCTCGCGCAGCGCGAAAGGCACGCGGGCCTTCCACATCAGCACCCGCACGTCGACCGCGCCGCGGCGCGAGTGGCCGGGCTGGCCGATGCGGCCGTTGGCTTCGTCGATCACCGTGGTGTCGGGCTTGGCGATGTCGTGCAGCAGGCAGGCCATGAACAGCACGAAGCGGCCGTCGGCATCGGCACGCTGGTAGTGCGCGTCCTGCATCAGCGCGTCGAGCACCATGCGTGTGTGGATGCCGACGTTGCCTTCGGCGTGGTAGTACGGGTCTTGCGGCGTCTCTTCGAGGCGCAGCAAGGCCGGCAGCAGGTCGCAGCATTGCGCCCAGTCGGTGCCTTTGTCGGGCGCGGGCACCAGGGCGCGCAGATCGTCGTATGTCATCGCGGCCTCCCTTGGGTTGCGAGTTCGGCGGGGTCGCGCAAGGTGCGCAGCCCCAGGTCTTGCCAGGTGACCGGCGGCGTCGGTGCGTAGAGGTCTACGCCGGGCGCGAGCCGGTTGGGCAGCACCGGCCGGCGGCTGTGGTGCGAGCCCGAGTCGAGGATGGTCTGGACGAAGTCCGGGCGCACCCACTTGTAGCGGCCCGTCACCTGCCCATCCGATTCGGTCTTGAGGTACAGGCCCTCGGCCAGATCGGACAGGTCGGTCTGCTGGCGCACGCGATCGAGCGGCTGGCCTTCGTTCGCCACCGCGTCCTCGAAGGCCGTCTTCCAGTCCGCGCTGCGCGCCAGCGAAGGCCGCACGAGCGCTCGCAGTGCTTTGGCATGGCGCGGCATCTCGCCTTCGTAGAGCACGGGCACCGGCAGCACGGGGCTGCCCGCGAGCAACGCATGCCGCGCCGGTGTCGAGAGAAAGCGCTGCGCCTGCCGATCGTAGATGTCGAACTCCAGGAAGAAGGCCGGCAGCCGGTCGTACCAGCAGCTGTGCTTGGCAAAGCACCATTCGCCGTACATCACGTAGCGGTCTTCGAGTCGCTCCAGCAGCGCTGCTTCATGGGCGGCGGCCCAGTGCTTGAACAGGTTGAACTGCCGCTCGCCGGCGCCGCCTGCGAGGTAGTGGCCGCGCGATTGCAGCAGCAGTTCGCCTGCCGACGTGAATGAAACGGCCGCATTGGCGCCATCGAGTTTTTCCTCGATGACCACGTGCTGGCCATGCAGCGCCGACAGCGGCGTCTGGCCGTCGTCGCTGTCGCCGGCCTGCAGGCGCGAGCCTTCCAGATGCGCAGTACGCGGGTACTTGAGCAGCGGAATCGATGAAAGAGAAGAAGAGAGAGGGAACACGTTGTTCTCCAGATGGAAATCAGGAAGAACCGACAACGTGCGGGAGCGAAGCTGTAAAGAGTGCGGTCAGCGGAAAGCGCAGCCAGGCGCCCGACTTGACCAGCAATGAAGTGGCGTTGTGTCGGCGTCAGAGGGTGATGACGGCGAATCGGGGCACTTGGCGCTCCAGGGGATCGAGGGATCCGTGGGTTGAAAAAAGGAAGGCGCGATTCTAGCCACGCGCCATGAAAAAAGCCGACCCTGAGGCCGGCTTTTCGAGGTGCTGTGTCTTCAGCGCATCAGGCGGTTGCCAGTGCGGGGCGCGCCAGGCGCACTGCATGCATCCATGCGCGGCGCAGCACGGCCGGCGAGCGCGATTCCTCGGGAATCAGCAGGTAGCCGCGGTCACGCAGCGTGGTGCCCAGCGCGATCTGGCTGGTCAGCACGGTCAGCGGGATCGCCAGCAGCAGCGGCAGGCCAACGGGCATGAGCCAGATCAGAGCGCTCGGGTCGATCATCGCGACGCCGACGGCCAGCATGGCGATCACCAGCGTCATGGGGGCCAGCTGCGAGGCAGCGACCTTCCACGGCACGGCAGCGGCTTCACGCGGGGGCGACTTCCAGTCGAGCTTGATGCCGGTGAGGGCGACCAGCACGAACAGCGAGTGGGCCAGCATGCGGACCGGGGCTTGCACGATGGCAAGGCCGCTTTCCATCACCGAGCTCTTCACCAGGCCCCACGCACCGCCGTACTGGCGTTGCTCACCGCGCATCAGCACGGCAGCGATGCCCAGCACGCGCGGCAGGAACAGCAGGCACAGGGTCCAGACCCACAGGCCGGCCAGTTCGGCGGGCAGCACGCTCCAGCTCGACACGAGGCTCGAGCCGCTCAGCCACAGGGCGGTGCCCAGCGTCAGGAACGCGAGCCACAGCGGAGCCGAGACATAGGCCATGGTGCCGGTCACGAACATCGCGCGGTGCACCGGGTGGATGCCGGGCTCGGCCATCAGGCGGGCGTTCTGCAGGTTGCCCTGGCACCAGCGGCGGTCACGCTGCAGTTCGGCCAGCAGGTCCGGCGGTTGTTGTTCGTAGCTGCCGACCAGGTCGGACACCAGCCATACGTTGTAGCCGGCACGGCGCATCAGCGCAGCTTCGACGAAGTCGTGCGACATGATGCCGCCCGACATGCCGCCGGTGCCCTTGATCGGGGCCAGCGCGCAATGCTTCATGAAGGGTTCGACGCGGATGATGGCGTTGTGGCCCCAGTAATGCGATTCGCCCAGTTGCCAGAACTGCATGCCCAGCGTGAACAGGCGGCCCGTCACGCGGGAAGCGAATTGCTGTGCGCGGGCGTGCAGCGTGACGTGGCCGATGGCCTGCGTCGCGGTCTGGATGATGCCGGCGGTGGGGTTGGCTTCCATCAGCTTGACCATCGAGGTCAGGCAGTCGCCGCTCATCACCGAGTCGGCGTCGAGCACGACCATGTAGCGGTAGTCCTTGCCCCAGCGGCGGCAGAAGTCGGCCACGTTGCCGGCCTTGCGGTGCGTGCGGCGGGTGCGCAGGCGGTAGTACACCTCGACCTGCGGCTGGTTCGGGCTCTCGGCCAGGGCGGCGCGCAGGTCTTCCCAGGCGGCGCGCTCGGCGGCGGCGGTCTCGGGGTTGTAGCTGTCGGACAGCACGAACACGTCGAATTGCTTGGCGTGGCCGGTGGCCGCGACCGATTCGCAGGTGGCGCGCAGGCCGGCGAACACCGTGGCCACGTCCTCGTTGCAGATCGGCATGATGATCGCGGTGCGTGCCTCGGGATTCATCGGGTGGTTGACCACCTGTTTCGCCGAGAGGGCGTGCTTGTCACCGCGCACGGAAACGTAGAAGCCCATGAGCGCGGTCACGAAGCCGGTCACGACCCAGCCCGAAAGCAGGCCGTAGAGACCGATCTGGCCGTATTCGAGCCAGAGGTTGTCGTAGTCGGGTTGCACGCTGGCGAACAGCGACGACGCGATCACGGTGCTCAGCAGCGTGAGCATCATGAAAGCGAAGCGGCGCTGTGCGGCGGCGCGCTGCCAGGGTTGCTTGGCCTGCCGGGCGTCGTGGACGCCGGCTTCGGCGTCACGGCCCGCGCCGAGCTTGACCAGCGCGGCGGTGCCGAGGCTGTTCCAGAAACCGCGCCAGGGGCGGGGTGCCATGGAACCGCGGTTGACGGGGGGAGCGGTGACCGAGTTGGGATGGCGTTCTTCGCGAACCGGGCTGCGGTGCGAAAAATCGGTATCGGCCAGCACATTCAGTTGGGAGAAGTCGTTCGGCTTCATGTGATTTACCAACGTTGCTTGTCGAGGGAAGGGGTGTCGCCAATGGCAGGAAAGCGCTTGATCACGCAATCCGGCTCAGCGCCGCCAGCGCTTGCGAGCGCGGCCAGCGAATGACCCGCGGCACGGGGCCGCGAGGGGGAAAACTGCTTTTGACGCAGGCCGTCGCGCTGCTGACGCAGTGCGAAAGATGGGCTGGTGAGTGCTGTCATGCCTGTACAGGGGCAAACCCTGTGCCAGGCTGGAAAAACGCTTTCAGATCAACGACTTGGAGCGATCTGACGGTGTTTTTCGCGGGAAGAGGCTGCTGGAAGGCCTCAAAACCCCTGTTTTTGTCGCCGAATCCCGACAAGCCTTCTGGGCTGGTGGGGATAGGCCATATAAATCAACGACTTAGGTGCGTCGCTACTCGGCGACAGGGTCCCCACCCGGAGCGACAGCGTCGGCCTTGAAGTGGCCCGGCGTGAGTTCGTGCTTCTGCAAAAGCCGGTAGAACTCCGTGCGGTTGCGGTCGGCCAGGCGGGCCGCGTCGGCCACGTTGCCGTCCGTCAGTTTCAGCAGGCCGACGAGGTAATCGCGCTCGAAACGCTGCTTGGCTTCGGCGTAGGTCTGGACCTCGACCGTCGGCACACGCAGCGCCCGCTGCACCAGCGCCAGCGGAATCAGCGGCGAGCTCGACAGCGCACAGACCTGCTCGACCACGTTGAACAGCTGGCGCACATTGCCCGGCCAGGCTGCCGTTGTCAGCGCCTTCAGCGCCTCGGGCGCAAAGCCCGACAGCCGCTTGCCGTACTTGGTCGACAGGCGCTGCAGGAAGTGATTGGCCAAAAGCGGAATGTCTTCGCGCCGTGCCGACAGCGGCGGCAGCGTGAGCGTCACCACGTTCAGGCGGTAATACAGGTCTTCGCGGAACTGGCCGGCTTCCATCGCGGCGTCGAGGTCGCGGTGGGTGGCCGAGACGATGCGCACGTCGACCTCGATCGACTGGCTCGCGCCCAGTGGCCGCACCGCGCGCTCCTGCAGCACGCGCAGCAGTTTGACCTGCAGGGCAGGCGGCATGTCCCCGATTTCGTCGAGCAGCAGCGTGCCGCCGTCGGCCTGCTGGAACAGGCCCTTGTGATTCGCGTGGGCGTCGGTGAAGGCGCCCTTCATGTGGCCGAACAGTTCCGACTCGAGCAGCGCTTCCGGAATGGCGCCGCAATTGACGGCCACGAAGGGCTTGTCGGCGCGCGCGCTGGCCTTGTGGATGGCGCGCGCCAGCAGCTCCTTGCCGGCGCCGGAGTCGCCGCGCAGCAGCACGGAAGCATCTGACTTGGCGACCATGCGCGCCTCGGCCAGCAGCTCGGCCATGCGGTTGCTGCGGCTCACGATCTCGGCGCGCCAGCTGTCGTCGCCGGCCTTGCTCGGCGTGGTGGCGGGGGCGCCGAGCGCCAGTGCCTGCGCGATCTTGTCGAGCAGCTCGCGGCCGTCGTAGGGCTTGGTGAGGTAGGTGAACACGCCCCGCGCCGTAGCCTCGACCGCGTCGGGAATGGTGCCGTGCGCGGTGAGCAGAATCACCGGCAGCGAAGGGTGGCGCTTGCGGATCTCGTCGAACAGCTGGAGGCCGTCGCGCCCGGGCAGGCGCACGTCGCTCAGCACGAGCTGCGGATGTTCGATCTCGAGCTGCGTGAGCGCCGTCTCTGCAGAGGTGACGGCCGTGACCTGGTAGCCCGCCGAGCTCAGCCGCATCGAGAGCAGCCGCAGCATGTCCGGGTCGTCGTCGACCACGAGAAGACGGGCGCCAGAGGTGCTCATTGGTTCGGCTTGCTTCCGGTAGGCGGCGCCGCAGGTGTGGCTGCGGCCGGGGTGGTGTTGGGCCGCGCAAAGCTGCGCTCGATGGCGCGCAGGGCTTCGATGCGGTCGTTCAGCTGGTCGATGCGGCGCTGGCTGTCGCGCAGCTGCTGCACCTGCCTGTCACGGTCGTCTTCCACGCGGCGCTGCTCTACATAGCGCGCGGCCAGGGCGCGTGCCAGCGGATGCAGGGCCTGCGCCTCGGGCGCGGGGTTGGCGATCACGCGTTGCAGCAGGCCCAGCGCGCGCGCCAGGTCGGCTGGCACGCGGGTTTGCGAGAGCAGCAGCGCCAGTTGCATCTGCGCCGTGGGCGCATCGCCGGGGTCGCCGATGCGCGTGATTTCCGTGTTCAGGTCGGCGCCGTTCAGCGGGCGCACCCTGTCGGCATACGACAGCATGGCCGCCTGCGGCCCCTGCGTCATCAATGTGAAGAGCGACGAGGCCGGCTGCGTGGCCGGGGCCTTGGGCTCGGCCTCGACCGGCATCACGCGCGGCACGACCGGGGGCGGCGGCAGCGCATCGGCCTCCGCGGGCGGCTTGGGCTGCGTGGCGCAGGCGGCCAGCAGCAGGACGAAAGGCACGGTCATCGCCCCGGCGAAGGAGGAACGGCGGACGAACGAAAAAGACATGGGTCGAAGAAAGGACGCGAGGCGGTCAGGCAGTGTTGGAGAGGGGAAGCCGGGGTGGTCAGGCCGTGCGCGGCAGTTCGATGCGAAAGCGAGCACCGGGACCGCCGGGCTGCAGAGTGATGCGGCCCCCGTGGGCTGCAATGTACTCCTGCACGATGGAAAGTCCGATGCCCGTACCTTTCACAGTGTGCTCGGGCTGGCGTTCGCCGCGAAAGAAGGGTTCGAAGATCCGGTCGCGGTCGCCCTCGGCAATGCCGGGCCCGGCGTCGTTCACGTCGATGTGCACCGCCTCGGGCGTCCCCGACACCGCCAGGGTGATGACACCGCCCGTTACCGAAAAGCGAATGGCGTTGCTCAACAGATTGGCGATTGCGGTGCCGAGCTTGGTGCGGTCGACCGTCATTGCGATGGGCTCGCCCTCGGCGCGCACGCGCAGTCCGTGCGACTGCCACTGCAGGCGCTGCGCCTCGATCTGTTCCTCGATCAGCGGCAGCAGCTCGGTGCGTTCGCGGCGCAATTCGCGCGCCTCGAAGGCGGCGGCGTTGAAGCGCAGCAGCGCCTCGATCTGGCCCTGCAGCGCCACGGTGTTCTGCTGCAGGATCTGCGCGACTTCGAGCTGCGCCGGGTTCAGCGGCCCGGTCACGCCGTCTTCGAGCAGCGAGACGCCCTCGCGCAGCGCGGCCAGCGGCGTCTTCAGCTCGTGCGATACGTGGCGCAGGAAGCGCGCCTTGTCGGCGTCGAGCTCGGTCAGGCGCAGCCGCAGCCATTCGAGCTGCTGCGACACGCGCCGCACGTCGGCCGGGCCGCGGATGTCGATGGGCTCGTCGAGCCGGTTCTGGCCGAGGCCGACGATGGCGTGCTCC
This sequence comes from Variovorax sp. OV084, assembly GCF_900111625.1. Lineage (NCBI taxonomy): Bacteria > Pseudomonadati > Pseudomonadota > Betaproteobacteria > Burkholderiales > Comamonadaceae > Variovorax > Variovorax sp. OV084. The sequence continues at coordinate 163,551 of NZ_FOII01000009.1, forward strand.
AGCCGCTTGAACGGCCGCGCCAGCCAGATGCCGAAGGCCAGCGCCAGCGACACGGCCAGCACGCTGGCGGCCACCACTTCGCGCATCAGCCGGCGGCGCGCGTTCTCGATGCGCTTGGCCAGCGCGTCGTTCTGCGTTTCGATCAAGAACTGCGCCTGCTGCGCGAGGTTGGTGTTGAGCGCGTCGAGCTCGCGGAACTGCATGGCCATCGTGCTTTCGCGGGCGAGGGCGCTGTCGGCGTTGCCGCTCATCAGGCCCTCGATCACGCCGAGCTGGGTGCGCCACATCTCGATGCCGGCGGGTGCGAGGCCGTTCTTTTCCAGCCGCTCCAGCACCTGGTGCGCCTCGCGCGCCGCGTCGTCGAAACGGCGGCGCAGCACCGCGTCGTTGAGCACCAGCGACTGGCGCCCCGCGCGCTCCATGGCCGCGCTGCGTTCGGCCAGCGACTGGGACGCGCCCGACAGGCGCAGCGCACGCGCGGCCGCGTCGCGGCTTTGCGTCATCAGTACGTCGTACTGCAGCACCGAGCGCAGCGCCACGCCAACCAGCAGCGCGGTGATCAGCAAAAAGGCGAACAGCAGGAGCTGCTGGAACGAGCCCCGTATGGAAGGTCGCTTCGCCATCAGTGGGCGAGCGCCGGCATCGACGATTCGCTCGTGACCACCTCGCCGCGCAGCGTGTAGGCCAGCGAGCGGGTGATGCGCAGATCGGTCATCTGGCCAACGAGCCTTGCGTCGCCCTCGAAGTTGACGACTCGATTGCAGGCGGTGCGGCCCATGAGCTCGTTCGCGTCCTTGCGCGAGGCGCCTTCCACCAGCACGCGCTGCGTGGTGCCGACCAGCGCCTGGCCGAAGCGCTTCACGTTGGTGTCGATCACGGCCTGCAGCGTGTGCAGGCGCGCGAGCTTCACCTCGTGCGGCGTGTCGTCATGCAGCGCGGCGGCGGGCGTGCCGGGGCGCGGGCTGAAGATGAAGCTGAAGCTGGCGTCGAACTGGCAGTCGTCGATCAGCTTCATCATCTTGTTGAAGTCGTCGTCGGTCTCGCCGGGGAAGCCGACGATGAAGTCGCTGCTCAATGCGAGCTCGGGGCGGATGGCGCGCAGCTTGCGCACCGTGCTCTTGTATTCCATGGCGGTGTAGCCGCGCTTCATTGCCATCAGGATGCGGTCGCTGCCGTGCTGCACCGGCAGGTGCAGGTGGCTCACGAGCTGGGGCACCTTCGCGTAGGCCTCGATCAGCCGCGGCGTGAACTCGTTCGGGTGGCTCGTGGTGTAGCGGATGCGCTCGATGCCGGGAATTTCTGCGACGTATTCGATCAGCAGCGCGAAGTCGGCAATTTCGGCGGTGTCGCCCATCTTGCCGCGGTAGGCATTCACGTTCTGGCCCAGCAGCGTGATCTCGCGCACGCCCTGGTCGGCCAGGCCGGCGATCTCGACCAGCACGTCGTCGAGGGGGCGGTTCACTTCCTCGCCGCGGGTGTAGGGCACCACGCAGTAGCTGCAGTACTTGGAGCAGCCTTCCATGATCGACACGAAGGCCGTCGCGCCCTCGACGCGCGCGGGCGGAAGGTGGTCGAACTTCTCGATCTCGGGGAAGCTGATGTCCACCTGCGGGCGGTTCAGGCGCTCGCGGTCGTTCAGCATCTCGGGCAGGCGGTGCAGCGTCTGCGGTCCGAACACGATGTCGACGTAGGGAGCGCGCGCGATGATGGCCTCGCCCTCCTGGCTCGCCACGCAGCCCCCCACGCCGATCTTCACGCCCTTGGCCTTCAGGTGCTTCACGCGGCCGAGGTCGGAGAACACCTTCTCCTGCGCCTTCTCGCGCACCGAGCAGGTGTTGAACAGGATGAGGTCGGCCTCGTCCACGTTCTGCGTGGGCTCGTAGCCCTGGGCTGCGTTGAGCACGTCGGCCATCTTGTCCGAGTCGTACTCGTTCATTTGGCAGCCGAAGGTCTTGATGAATACTTTTTTCATGGGGAACTCTCTCTGCCCTCCGAGGGTGGAGGGCTGCAGGTGCGCGCGGCGCGCCGCTGCGTTATTGCGTGTTGACGGTGTCGTTCGAGGTGAACGGCCAGATGTTCAGGAGCGGCTTGTCCAGCGACTCGCGGCTGGCCATGGCTTCGTCGGGCGTGAGGATCCACACCTCGCGCAGCAGTCCGGCGGCGTCGCGCGTGTAGTTGACGAGGTACTTCTGGCCGACGATGGCACCGGGCATCACCAGCATGTTCTGGCCGCTGCGGATGCGCGCGCCGGCGCCCAGGCGGTCGGACTTGCCGTCGAGTTCGACCTCGGGCGCGTTGGTGACCATGAATTTGCCGCGCAAAGTGCCGATAGGGAAAGTGCGACCTCCAACGAGCGATTCGTTCTGGGTCTGCGGCCGGGGCACTTCGTCCTGGGCGCTGGCGGTGAGCGGGAAAAGGCCTGCAGCAGCAATGGCTGCTGTGCAAACTGCTATGAAAGTGAGAGCATTCGTGATTGTCTTGCAGCGGTTCATGGGGTTTATCCAGAGGCTGTGGAGCGGCGATTTTAGCGAGGGGGTGTGGTTCTCTCGCACCGGCCACAGTCAGTTATGCGGGGCTTTGGGTTGACCTGCTTTACATTTCTTTACAGGCCCCATGAACACCGAGAGTCAGCCGCTGCTCCAATAGTCGCTGTCAGCCCAAAGTGCACAAAGAACCCATGAAGAAAAATGTCGCGGTCGCCCTTGCGGGCGTGTTGATCGTAGCCGTCGCAGGCGGGTGGTGGAGCATGTCCGGCGACAAGTCCGCCACAAAGAGTGCCAAGGCCCCGACAGCCAACGGCGGCGCAGCTTCCGGCGGCGGTGCTCCTGCGCTCGTGACGCTGGCCACGGCGCAGAAGCAGGACGTGCCGGTGACCGTGCAGGTCAACGGCAGCGTGGTGTCCCTCAACAGCGTCGACCTGCGCCCGCAGGTGACCAACACGGTGAGCGCGGTGCACGTGAAGGAAGGCCAGTTCGTCAAGTCCGGCCAGCTGCTGTTCACGCTCGACGACCGCAACGACCAGGCCAATCTCGCGCGCGCCCGCGCACAGCAGCAAAAAGACGAGGCCACCATGGCCGACCTCGAGCGCCAGTACAAGCGCAGCCAGGACCTGGTGGCGCAGAACTTCATCGCTAAGAGCGCTGCCGACGCCACGCTCTCGCAGCTCGAGGCACAGCGCGCCGCCGTGGCCGCCGACCGCGCGGCCGTGCAGTCGGCGCAGGTGGCGCTGGGCTATGCCACGCTGCGCGCGCCCATTGCGGGGCGTATCGGCGCCGTCAACATCTATCCGGGCACGCTGGTGCAGCCGACGCTGTCGCTGGTCACCATCACGCAGCTCGACCCGATCGCCGTGAGCTTCCCGGTGCCCGAAGGCAACCTGCAAGACCTGCTGGAGGCCGCGCGCTCGCGTTCGAAGGTCGAAGCCGTCGTCACCGGCGGCAAGGCGCCGCTGAGCGGCACGCTCGACTTCGTCGACAACACCGTCGATCCTCAGATCGGCACTGTGCGCGCCAAGGCCGTGTTCGCCAACGCCGACCAGAGCCTGTGGCCGGGCCAGTTCGTCGGCACGCGCATCACGGTGCGCACGCTCAATGGCGTCACCGTTGTGCCGGCCGCGGCGCTGATGATGCTGTCCGAGGGCACTTCGCTCTATGTGGTTGACGAGGGCAAGACCGCCACGCGCCGCAAGGTGAAGACGCTGCACACCTTCGGCACCAAGGTCGCGGTCAGCGGCGTGGAGCCAGGCGAGCAGGTGGTGATCGAAGGCAGCCAGAACGTGCGCCCGGGCGGCAAGGTTCGCGTTGACGTCAAGGCGCCGGGTGCGCCCGCCGAGCCTGCAGCGCCCGCCAACGGCACTACCGGCGTCACGCCGGGCAGTGCAGCGTCTTCCGACGGCGCCGACATCAAGCCGCCGAAGCAGGAACGCGCATGAACATTTCGGAGCTCTGCATCCGTCGTCCTGCGATGACGGTGCTGCTGTCTGCGGCCGTGGTGGTCATCGGCATCTTTGCGTACTTCAGCATCCCCGTGGCCGCGCTGCCCAGCTACAACACGCCGGTCATCAACGTCAACGCGCAACTGCCGGGCGCGAGCCCGGACACCATGGCATCGTCGGTGGCGCTGCCGCTCGAAAAGCAGTTCTCGACCATCCCGGGCCTGCAGACCATCAGCTCGGTGAACACGCAGGGCGTGACCTCGCTCACGCTCGAGTTCGTGAGCAGCCGCGACATCGACGCCGCCGCCGTTGACGTGCAGGCCGCGCTGCTGCGCGCCCAGCGCCAGCTGCCGCAAGAGCTCACGCAGCTGCCCTCGTACCGCAAGGTGAATCCGGCCGATGCGCCGGTGCTGTTCATCGCGCTGATCTCGCCGTCGATGAACCCGTCGGAGCTCAACGACTACGCCGAGAACCTGATCTCGCCCACGCTCTCGACCATCGACGGCGTGGCGCAGGTGGGCGTGTATGGCCGCAAGGCTTTTGCGGTGCGCATCAAGGCCAACGCCGACCTGCTCAACGCGCGCAACATCACGCTCGACGAACTCGCCAAGGCGGTGAACTCGGCGAATGCCAACACGCCGGTCGGCGTGCTCGACGGCCCGCGCCAGACGCTCACCATCCAGGCCAACCGCCAGCTCATGAAGGCGGCCGACTTCGCCAAGCTGATCGTCGGCCAGCGCAACGGCGCACCGGTGCGGCTCGACGAGGTGGCGACCATCGAGGACAGCTTCGAGTCGGTCAAGACCGCCAGCAGCTTCAACGGGCAGGACTCGATTTCGCTCGCCGTGCAGCGCCAGCCCAACGCCAACACCGTGCAGGTGGTGGACGCGGTGCGCGCGCTCATTCCGCGCTTCAAGGCCGAGCTGCCGCAGTCGGTGGAAATCCAGATGGTGAACGACCGCTCGCTGTCGATTCGCGAGGCCGTGCACGACGTGCAGCTCACGTTGCTGGGCACCATCGCGCTGGTGGTGCTGGTGATCTTCCTGTTTTTGCACCGGTTGGTGGCCACGCTGATTCCGGCCGCGACCATTCCCATTTCGCTGATCGGCGCGGTGGCGCTGCTCTACGCCTTCGGCTACAGCCTCGACAACATCTCGCTGCTCGGCATCACGCTGGCGGTGGGCCTGGTGGTGGACGACGCCATCGTGGTGCTCGAAAACATCATGCGCTATGTCGAGAAGGGCATGGACCCGTTCGCGGCGGCGCTGCGCGGCGCGCGCGAGGTGGGCTTCACCATCGTGTCGATCTCCATCTCGCTGGTGGCCGTGTTCATCCCGATCTTCTTCATGCCGGGCGTGATCGGCCTGCTGTTCCACGAGTTCGCGGTGGTGGTGGCGCTGGCGGTGCTGGTGTCGGCCGTGGTGTCGCTCACGCTGGTGCCGATGCTCGCGAGCCGCCTGCTCAAGCAGGTGCCGCGCAAGGAAGGCGCGCTCGACCACGAAGAAGAACACCCCGAGCCGGGCACCGCCATCGGCCGCGCATTCGAGCGCGGCTACCGCGCGGTACATGGCGGCTACATGCGTACGCTCGACTGGACGCTGGGGCATCGCAAGGTGATGCTGATGATGGCGGCGCTGACCTTCGTCATCACGGGCTGGCTGTTCGCGACCATCCCGAAGGGCTTCTTCCCCGAGGAAGACATCGGCCAGATCCAGATCACGACCGAGGCCGCCGAAGACATTTCATTCACCGCCATGAAGGCGCTGCAAGACCGTGTGGCCGCCACGCTCAAGGACGACCCGAGCGTCGACTACGTGAGCTCCTTCGTCGGCGTCGGCGGGCCCACGGCCACGCAGAACTCCGGCCGGCTGTTCGCGGTGCTCAAGCCGCGCAGCGAGCGCCCGCAGATGGCGAAGGTGCTCGAGTCGCTGCGCCAGCGCTTCCGCGAGATTCCGGGCATCGCCGTCTACATGCAGCCGGTGCAGAACCTGCGCCTGGGCGGCCGCCAGAGCAAGGCGCGCTTCCAGTACACGCTGCAGAGCGTGAACGCGGGCGAGATGGTGCCCTGGTCTACCAAGCTCATGGAGCGCATGCGCGCCGACCCGGCTTTCCGCGACGTGACCAGCGATTCGCAGAACCGCGGCCTGCAGGCCACGCTCGACATCGATCGCGACAAGGCCGGCGTGCTCGGCGTGGCTGTTGGCGACCTGCGCACCGCGCTGTACAACGCGTATGGCGACCGCCAGATCGGCAGCATCTACGGTTCGAGCAACACCTACCAGGTGATCCTCTCGGCCGCCGACAACGACCGCCAGTTCGAGGAAGACGTCTCGCGCCTGTCGGTGCGCAGCACCACGGGCAGGCTGGTGCCGCTGTCGGCCTTCTCGACTGTCAAGCGCACGGTGGGGCCGACTTCGGTCAACCACCAGGGCCAGCTGCAGGCGGTGACGGTGTCGTTCAACCTCGCGCCCGACGTGCCGCTGGGCAACGCGACCGCGAAGATCGACCAGTTCAAGGACGAGCTGAAGATGCCGCAGTCGATCATCACCACCTACGGCGGCGATGCGGCGGTGTTCCAGAGTTCGCAGTCGAGTCAGGCCGTGCTGCTGGTGCTGGCGGTGCTGGTCATTTACGTGCTGCTGGGCGTGCTGTATGAGAGCTACATCCACCCGCTGACGATTCTGGCGGGGCTGCCTTCGGCGGCGGTGGGCGCGCTGATCTCGCTGAAGCTCTTCGGCTTCGACCTGACGCTGATCGCGACCATCGGCATCCTGCTGCTGATCGGCATCGTGAAGAAGAACGCGATCATGATGATCGACTTCGCGCTCGACGCGCAGCGCACCGAGGGCATGCAGCCGGTGGACGCGATCCGCGAGGCCTGCCGCCTGCGTTTCCGCCCGATCCTGATGACCACGCTGGCCGCGCTGATGGGTGCACTGCCGCTGGCGCTGGGCCTGGGCGCCGGCGCCGAGCTGCGCCAGCCGCTGGGCGTGGCCGTGGTGGGTGGGCTGATCTTCTCGCAGGTGATCACGCTGTACATCACGCCTGCCATCTACCTGGCGCTGGACCGCTACAGCGGCACGGGACCGATGGTCGATCTGCCGGGAGAGGCCAAGGCCGAAGCTGCAGCGGGCGGTCACGCCGCCTCGCACGCCTGACGGCGATCCAAAAGATGCCGGATGGTCATGAGCGTGAGCCACCCGGCCAGAAAGGACTTTGGCAGTCCTGCGAAACGTCACACCCGGGCCATCGCCAATTGAAGGCGGGCCTCTTCTTCAACGGCTCCTCCCGTTCCCTCCTCCGCTCTTCCCATCCATGTGTGTGACGGGGTGAATGATGGCGATGGGGGAAGGGCTCGACGGTATCCAGCGATACAGGAAGTGGGCTTTTTTCTTATGGTGACGCATCGCGGAAACGCCGCAAGGCCGGCGCATTCGGGATGCTGACCTGCCGGGCCCGCGTTTCAATGAGCCCGTGTCCCGCCAGCGCATTCAACGTGCGGGTGACGGTGACGCGGCTCAATGCCGTCATGGCGCCGATCTGCTCATGCGTCAGATCTACGGTGAGTTGTTTCGATGCCTGCGCCGATGGCAGGCGTGCCACACGCAGCAGCAAATCGATGACCCGCTCCTTGGGCGCCGCCGAGGCCACCCCGGCAAGCTTGGCGACGATCATGTGATTCTTGAAGCCGAGCAGCTGGATCAATGAGGTCGCGAGTTCGGGAAGCTCCGAAAATTGCTGCGCGACATCCGCCGGGCGATAGCGGCTGAGAATGGCCGGCGCGACCGCCCGGGTCGTCGTGGGCCGAGGACTGTCGGCAAACGCCGGGCCTTCGCCAAAAATCGCACCCGGTCCGAAGATCTCGAGCAGGAACTCCGAGCCGTTGCTTCGCTGGATCGTGGAGTGAACGAACCCCGATCGCAAAAGATAGAAGTAGTCGTGCCGTTCGCCTTCGCGCGCAATGGTGTCGCCGGCCTCCAGGGTGACGAAGCTTCCCAGATGCGTGGCGTCGGTCCACGGAGCAGACAGCGTCTGGGATGCGTCCCAACTGGCGTACGCCGAGGGGGGCGAATTTGTTCTTTTCATGGGAGCGTCTTGCCCGGGTCGGAGAAAGGCAAGCGGCCCATCGTGCCGTCGCGCTAGGTCGTGGGCTCATCGAGCGGCGTGTCCGCCGCCAGGTGGGCGGTGTCGCTCCAGCCCACAAGGCTGAAACCTTCCGGCGTCCACAGCATGCGGTTGATGGCTGCATTGCCCAGCTGCCAGGTGCGTGGCGCCTGCAGCTCCTGGCGGGTGGCTGCGCGGTACAGCACGTCCATCACGCCGCCGTGTGCAACCAGCACGACCAGCTCGCCCGGATGTCGTGCCGCCAGCTCGGAGGCCACGCCTGTCACGCGGTCGCGGAACACCAGCAGGCTCTCGCCGCCGTCGGGTTCGAACTCGGGGTCGCGCTCGCGCCAGAGCTTGGCCTGCACCGGCAGCGTGGCTTCGATCTCGGCGAAGCTCAGGCCCTCGAAATGCCCGAAGGCACGCTCGCGCAGGCGCGGCTCGGGTTGCACGGCCAGGCCATGGGGCTTGGCGATTTCTTCTGCGGTCTGCCAGGCGCGCGAGAGGTCGCTGGCGTAGACGACACCAATCGGCTCGTCGGCCAGCGCACCACCGGCGCGCCGCGCCTGCCAGAGTCCGGTCTCGTTGAGCCCGATGTCGAGCTGGCCCTGGATGCGGGTGTCGACGTTCCAGGCGGTTTCGCCGTGGCGAACGGCGATCAGGCGGGTGGCTTCTTCCATTCGCGGGATTCTAGAAGCGCTACTTTTTGGCCGTTGACAGCTCGATGTTGACCCGGCGCTCACCCTGCGGCGGGTTCGGGAAGCCCTGCAGCGCGGCCTGGAACATCACCGGCAGGATCGCCGCACTCGAGGTGTAGGGGCCATCGTTGCGGGCGCGGGTCTCGTAGACCACGCGGTTGGAGCCCACCTCGCGCAGCACCACGCTCACTTCGCGCTCATACCAGGGGTTGGCTGGCGGCGCGAACGCCGGGCCGCCATACCAGCCGCCGCCGTACCAGCGCCGGCCGTAGTAGCCATAGCCGCCGTAGCCATAACCCCAGGGGCCGTTGTAGAGCCACGGATCGGCCCAGGGCGAGAGGCCGGCCGTCACGCGCGCGCCGATCTGCGCGGTGTACTGGGGCTTGGCGTCGTCGCGGCGCAGGCCGACTTTGTCGAGCGCCGCGGCGGCCATGGCTTCGAGCGATTCCTGCCGCGCGCCGTCGGCCTGCTGCGAGGGCAGGCGGTCGAAGCGGTAGGTGGCGCCGGGCGCCACGGTGCCGGGAGAGGCAAAGCTCTTGACGTCGCTGTCGACCACCCAGGAGGTGGCGCAACCCGTCAGGCTTGCTGCAAGAAGAAGAGCAGAGAACGCAAGTTTCATGAGGGTCTCCGGGCGCAAAGCCCAAAATTCCCCTGGGGTGCCCGGTCAGCCCTGGACGATGCGCAGGGCGGCAGGTGCCTGGGAGAGCAGATCGAAGGAGGGGGTGTCGAAGGCCTTGTCGCCGTCGTCATCCGCCACGCCCGTCGCCTTCAGACCCTTGAAGTCGTGCCGCGTTCCGTCGAGCAGGTGCGACGGCACCACGTTCTGCAGCGCGGTGAACATGTTCTCCACGCGGCCGGGGTACTTCTTGTCCCACTCGCGCAGCATTTCGCCGACCTGCTTGCGCTGCAGGTTTTCCTGGCTGCCGCACAGCGTGCACGGAATGATCGGGAACTCGCGGTGCTGGGCCCAGCGCACCGTGTCTTTTTCGGCCACGTAGGCCAGCGGGCGGATCACGATGTGCTTGCCGTCGTCGCTCACCAGCTTGGGCGGCATGCTCTTGAGCTTGCCGGCGAAGAACATGTTGAGGAAGAAGGTCTGCAGCATGTCGTCGCGGTGGTGGCCCAGCGCGACCTTGGTGGCGCCCAGCTCGTCGGCCACGCGGTACAGGATGCCGCGGCGCAGCCGGCTGCACAGGCCGCAGGTGGTCTTGCCCTCCGGGATCACGCGCTTGACGATGCTGTAGGTGTCCTGGTTCTCGATGTGGAAGTCCACGCCCAGGTCGCTCAGGTACTTGGGCAACACCTCTTCGGGAAAGCCGGGCTGCTTCTGGTCGAGGTTGACTGCGACGATGTCGAAGTGAATCGGCGCGCGCGCCTTCAGCTTGAGCAGGATGTCGAGCAGCGCGTAGCTGTCTTTGCCACCCGATACGCACACCATGACCTTGTCGCCCTCTTCGATCATGTTGTAGTCGACGATGGCCTGCCCGACCTGGCGGCACAGGCGCTTTTCGAGCTTGTGCGTTTCGCGCTCGATCTTCAGGGAATTGGCAGTGGCGTCGGCGGCGGCGGGCGCCTCGTCGATCCAGACGGCGTTCATGGGCAGGCTACTTCGGGGAGTCGGGGGAAGGGGGTGATTGTCCCCGATCCCCATTCCGCACGCTACGCGGCGGGAAAGGCGGTGCGCATCGCCTCGACGAAGAGCCGCAGCTTCGCCGGGTAGAAGCGCGCATACGGGTACGCCAGGTACACCGGCGCGGGCGTCCCGCGCCACTGCGGCACCAGGTGCAGCAGCCGGCCCGCGGCGATCTCCTCGGTCAGCATCCATGTCGACGACACGCCTGCGCCCAGGCCCAGCACGACGGCGCTGCGCAGGGCGTAGAGGCTGTCGGTGATCAGGCGCGGGCGGATCGGCACGCGGCACACCTCGCCGGTGGTCTCGTGCGTGAGCACGACCTCGGTGCGGTAGAAGTTGCGCGCGGCCAGCCAGGGCAGGGCTTCCAGCTCGCGGGGGTGGGTGGGCACTGCGGCCGCACCCTCGAAAAGAGAAGGCGCGGCAATCGCGATGCGCGGCACCTCGGACAGGCGGATCGCCACCACGGCCGGGTCAGTCACTTCGCCGACGCGAATCGCACAGTCGACGCCTTCGGCGATGAAGTCGGGCGTCTGGTCGTGCGGGCTGTCGTGCAGCAGCCATTCGACCGTCACCTGCGGATGGCGCTGCAGGTACCCGGCCAGCGGGCCGACCAGCAACTGCTGCCCGAAGGCATGCGGCGCCACCACGCGCAGCCGGCCCTCGGGCTGGTCGCCGACGCCGCGCAGCTCGGCCTCGAAGGCGCCCCAGCTCTGGATCAGCTCCTTGGCGCGGTCGAAGCAGCGCTCGCCGTCCTCCGTGAGCTTCATCGCGTGCGTGGAGCGCTGCAGCAGCCGCACGCCCAGCGAGCGCTCGAGCGCCTGCAGGCGGCGGCTCACGGTGGGCTGGGTGGTGCCCATCTGCGTGGCTGCGGCCGACAGGCTGCCGGCCTCGACGATGCGCACGAAGGTCTGCATCAGCTCGATGCGGTCGGCGGGAGCGGGCTTTTCCATACGCCAAGCGTATATCAATTGTTCGACCCGGGAGGCTACCTTTGACCGCCACCGCCCTGCAAACTCCGGCCCTTGCTTCTGGTTCTAAGGGTTAACACCATGTCTTCCATTCAATCGACGCATGAGCGACTGCCCGGCTCGCTGATCCTGCTGCTGGCCGCCAGCGCCGGCTTCGGTGTCGCGGCGCTCTACTACAGCCAGCCCATGCTGGGCGTGCTCGGGCCCGACATCGGCGCCTCGGCCCGTTCCGTGGGTTTCGTCCCCACGCTCACGCAGCTGGGCTATGCGCTCGGCATCCTGCTGCTCGCCCCGCTGGGCGACCGCTTCGACCGCCGCCGCATCATCCTCGTCAAGGCAACGGTGCTGGTGCTGGCGTTGCTCGGTGCAGCTTTTTCGCCCTCGGTCGGCCCGCTGCTGGCGGCCAGCCTCGTCATCGGCCTTGCCGCCACCATGGCGCAGGACGTGGTGCCGGCCGCCGCCACGCTGGCGCCCGAAGCGCACCGCGGCAAGATTGTCGGCACGGTGATGACGGGGCTGCTGCTGGGCATCCTGCTGTCGCGCGTGCTCAGCGGCTTCGTGGCCGAGCACTTCGGCTGGCGCACGATGTTCATGGTCGCGGCGGCCAGCATCGCGTTCATTGGCGTTGCCGCGGCGCGCGGCCTGCCGCACCTGCGCCCGACCACGCAGCTGGGCTACGGCGCGCTGCTGGGCTCGCTGGCGGATCTGTGGAAGCGCCACAGCGCGCTGCGCCGCGCCGCCTTTGCGCAGGCCCTGCTGTCGGTGGGTTTCAGCGCCTTCTGGTCGACGCTGGCCGTGATGCTGCACGGCGCGCCCTTCCATCTGGGCAGCGCGGCTGCCGGCGCCTTCGGCCTGGCCGGTGCGGCGGGTGCGCTGGCCGCGCCGCTGGCCGGGCGCCTGGCGGACCGCCGCGGCCCCGAACTGGTGATCCGCATGGGCGCCGTGCTGGTCGTGGTGTCGTTCGCGGCCATGCTGTTTGCACCGCTGATGGCGCCTGCCGCGCGGCTGGGGTTGATCGTGGCCAGCGCCATCGGCTTCGACTTCGGGCTGCAGGCCGCGTTGATCGCGCACCAGACCGTGGTCTACGGCATCGACCCCGGTGCGCGCAGCCGGCTCAATGCGGTGTTCTTCACCGGCGTGTTCATCGGCATGGCCACGGGTTCCGCGCTCGGCGCCCTGGTGCTGGCGCAGTGGGGCTGGTCGGCCGTGGCCTTGCTGGGGGCGGTGTCGGGGCTGGGTGCGCTTGCCGTGCGGATGTGGCCCTTGGCCGTCAAGCCCGCCGTGGCTTGTGGTTCAGCTGCCTGAGGGACTGTTGCTCACCACTCGCCGGCTTCCATGCGGATCGCCACTTCGCAGTCGTCGAAGATTTCGAGCTTGGCGATCTTCACGCGCACGCCCACCACGCCGGGCAGCTGCAGCAGGCGCTGCACCAGCTTGCCGATCAGGCTTTCGAGCAGGTTGACGTGCTCGGCGGTGCACTCTTCGATGATGATGCGGCGCACCTTGCGGTAGTCGAGCACGTGGAAGATGTCGTCGTCCTGCGGCAGCAGCGGCTGCGGGCCGAGGTTGAGTTCGGCATCGACCAGGATCGGTTGCGGCGCCGTCTTCTCCTGTTCGAGGATGCCCAGGTTGGCGTCGAAGCGCAGGCCCTGGAGGGTGAGTGTCTGGTGGCCTTGCGAGGGAGTGGACATGGTGGTGGTGCTCACATGAGCGAGAAATCGCGCTCGAATTTCATCAGGTGCTGGCCGCCGTCCACCAGCAGCGTGGTGCCGGTGATCGAGCGGTTCTCCAGCGCGAACTTCACCGTGGCGACCACGTCATCCGGCGTGGAAGAGCGGCCCAGCGGCGACAGTTTGTGCAATTGCGCGAACTTGTCGTCGTCCAGCATGTGGCTCGCCAGCGTGAGGCCGGGCGCCACGCCCACCACGCGCACGCGAGGCGCGAGGGCCAGTGCCAGCATCGGCGTAGCGGCTTCGAGCGCGGCCTTCGACAGCGTGTAGCTCAGGAAGTCGGGGTTCGGGTTCCACAACTTCTGGTCGAGCAGATGGACAACCGCGCCTTGCGCGTCGCGCGCCGTCACGTGTTCATGCAGCGCCTGCGCCAGCAGGATGGCCGCGCCGGTGTTGCTGCGCGCATGGCGTTCCATGAGCGCATAGCCGAAGGTGGCGGCTTCGTCGTGCTCGAACAGCGCTGCGCTGTGCACCACGGCGTCGACGCTGCGAAAGCGCGCGACCACGCGGGGCAGCAGGGCGCGCGTGGCCTGTTCGTCTTCGAGGTCGGCGGCGAACAGGGCCGAGTCGCCCGAGAGCGCGGCGCAGTCGGCCACCGTCTGCTCGGCCTCGGCCAGCGAACTCCGGTAGTGCACCGCCACTTGCCAGCCGCCTGCGGCAAGCCCCAGCGCGATCTCGCGGCCCAGCCTGCGGCCTGCGCCCGTGACGAGAACGGTGCGGCGGGAGGCAGGGGCTTGGGAAACGGGGCTCATGCGGGGAGAGGGAGAATGGCGCTGTGACGACAAAGACGACCCCCAGCAGTTTACCTACCGCCCTCGACCACCTCATCGCGCGTTCCGTCGAGCGCGCGGGTGGATGGATCGGGTTCGACCGCTTCATGGCACTCGCGTTGTATGCGCCCGGCCTGGGCTACTACGCCAACACTTCCGCCAAGTTCGGGCACATGCCTTCTTCGGGCAGCGACTTCGTGACGGCGCCGGAACTCACGCCGATGTTCGGGCAGACACTGGCAGCTCAGGTGGCCGAGGCGCTGGAGAAGACGGGAACCGACACGGTGTGGGAATTCGGTGCAGGCTCTGGTGCATTGGCGGTTCAGCTGCTGCATGCGCTCGACGAGATGGGGCGCAGCGATGTGCGCTATCGCATCGTCGATCTGTCCGGCACGTTGAGGGAGCGGCAGCAACAGGCGCTGGTGCGGTATGCGGATCGTGTCGAGTGGCTGAACGAGCTGCCTGAGTCGATGGAAGGCGTGGTGGTCGGAAACGAAGTGCTCGATGCGATGCCTGTGCAATTGCTGGCGCGTGTGGGCGGGCAGTGGTTCGAACGCGGCGTGGTGCGCAATGCGAGCGACGACGGTTGGGCATGGGCGGACCGTTCCACCGAACTTCGCCCGCCGATCGAAGTGCCCGGCGAACACGACTACCTCACCGAGATTCATCCGCAGGCTCGGGCGTTCATTGCCACGCTGGCGGATCGGCTCGGGAAGGGCGCGGCTTTTCTTATCGACTACGGTTTTCCCGAGGCCGAGTACTACCACCCGCAGCGGCACATGGGCACGGTGATGTGCCACCGGGCGCACCAGGCTGATGGCGATCCGCTGTCTGATGTGGGCTACAAGGACATCACTGCGCATGTCGACTTCACGGGTATTGCGCTGGCTGGGCAGGACGCGGGGCTTGAGGTGCTGGGCTATACGAGTCAGGCGCGGTTTCTGCTGAACTGTGGATTGCTGGCTCGGATGGAAGCCGGGTCTGTTGCCGAGCGGGCGATGGCTGCGCGGTTGATTCATGAGCATGAGATGGGGGAACTCTTCAAGGTTGTCGGGTTTGCTGTTGGGGGGGCTTGGGATGCGATGGGGTTTGTTGATGGGGATCGCAGTCATACGCTTTGAGTGACTGTGGTTGTTTGTTTTTCCGAGGCCGGGGCGAGACCCGGCCCCGGAACCCAAACATCCAAAGTCATAAGCTATCAACGAAGAGTTCGTTGGGAAACAACAAACCGGCCCCTACATTCCCGGCATGACAGCCGTTCTTTCCAGCAGCAGGCCCGAGCCCGCCGCACAGCACTTCGAAGTGCGCCCCTTCGATGCCCCCGTAGGCGCCGAAATCATCGGCCTCGACATCTCGAAGCCAATCAGCACCGAAGACTTCGCTCGAATCCACAAAGCCCACCTCGACCACCACGTCCTGGTATTCCGCGACCAGCAGATCACCCCGCAGGAGCACATCGACTTCAGCCGCCGCTTCGGCCCGCTCGAAATCCACGTCCTGCACCAGTTCCAGCTGAAGAACCACCCCGAGATCCTCATCGTCTCCAACATCAAGGAGAACGGCGAGCCCATCGGCCTCGGCGATGCGGGCGTCTACTGGCATTCCGACATTTCGTACAAACCCAACCCCAGCCTGGGCTCCCTGCTGCACGCGCAGGAGCTGCCGAGCGAAGGCGGCGACACGCTGTTCGCCGACCAGCATCTCGCATGGGAGTCGCTGAGCCCCGAGCTGCAGCAGCGCGTCCTGCCGCTGAAGGCTGAGCACAGCTACCTCGCCAAGTACGAAGAGCTGCGCGCCAAGAATCCGTGGCGCCCCAAGCTCTCGCAAGCGCAGATCGATCAGGTCGCCCCAGCCGTCCAGCCCGTGGTGCGCACGCACCCCGAGACAGGCCGCAAGGCGCTGTTCGTCAGCGAGCACTTCACCACGCGCATCGTCGGTTTGCCGCAGGCCGAAAGCGACGCCTTGCTCGCCGAGCTGTTCGCGCACAGCGTGAAGCCCGAGTTCGTCTATCGCCACCAGTGGGCGCCGCACGACCTGGTGTTCTGGGACAACCGCTCGCTGATGCACCTCGCAGCGGGTACGCCAGACCACCTGCGCCGCCGCCTCAACCGCACCACCATCGTCGGCGACACGCCTTTCTGATCTTTCTTCCGGACCCCCGTCAATGAACCGCTTCACCCGCAAAGCCGCCGCGCTCGTCACCGGCCTCGGCCTTCTCGCTGGCAGCCTCGCTGCGCATGCCGAAGGCCAGATCCGCATCGCCGAGCAATTCGGCATCGTCTACCTGCTGCTCAACGTCGCGCAGGAGCAGAAGCTCATCGAGAAGCACGCGAAGGCCGTGGGCGTCGACGCCAAGGTCGAATGGGTCAAGCTCTCGGGCGGCTCGGCCGTCAACGACGCACTGCTGTCAGGCAACATCGAGATCGCGGGCGCCGGCGTGGGCCCGCTGCTCACGCTGTGGGATCGCACCAAGGGCAAGCAGAACGTGAAGGGCGTGGCCTCGCTGGGCAACTTCCCGTACTACCTGGTGAGCAACAACCCGAACGTGAAGACGATCGCCGACTTCACCGACAAGGACCGCATCGCGCTGCCCGCCGTGGGCGTGTCGGTGCAGTCGCGCGTGCTGCAGTTCGCCTCGGCCAAGCTGTGGGGCGACAAGGAGTTCAACCGGCTCGACAAGATCAGCGTGGCGCTGCCGCACCCCGATGCGGCTGCGGCCATCATCAAGGGCGGCACGGAGATCACGGGGCACTTCGGCAATCCGCCGTTCCAGGAGCAGGAGCTCGCGGGCAATCCGAATGCACACATCGTGCTCAACTCGTACCAGGTGCTGGGCGGTCCGTCATCGGCGACGGTGCTCTACGCGACGGAAAAATTCCGCAGCGAGAACCCGAAGACGTACAAGGCCTTTGTCGATGCGCTCGACGAGGCGGCGAAGTTCGTCACGGCCAACCCTGAGAAGGCGGCCGATATCTACCTGAAGGTGAGCAACGCGAAGCTCGACCGCGATCTGCTGCTGAAGATCATCAAGAACCCCGAGGTGCAGTTCAAGACCACGCCGCAGAACACGTATCCGCTGGCGGAGTTCATGCACCGCGTGGGCGCGATCAAGAACAAGCCGGCTTCGGTGAAGGATTACTTCTTCGACGATGCGCAGAATTCGTCGGGGAATTGATCGATGAGCACGGCAGCGGCTTTGCCTTCCCGGGGTGACTCCCTCTCACATCGGGAGAGGGCAGGGGTGAGGGGGGAGCCTTCGGCATCGCCAGCAGCCCTCACCCCAACCCTCTCCCGCGAGCGAGAGAGGGAGAGGGGGCAAGAAAGCGCACCGCTGCTACAGGTGGACAAGGTCAGCCTCGAATACCGCACCCCCGAGCGAGTCGTCCGCGCCACGCACCGCGTGAGTTTCGACGTCCACGCCGCCGACCGTTTCGTGCTGCTCGGTCCCTCGGGCTGCGGCAAGTCCACGCTGCTGAAGGCCGTGGCGGGCTTCATCCCGCCGGTCGAAGGCGAGATCCGCCTCGAAGGCCAGCGCGTGACGCAGCCCGGCCCCGACCGCATCGTCGTGTTCCAGGAGTTCGACCAGCTGCCGCCGTGGAAGACCGTGAAGCAGAACGTGATGTTCCCGCTGCTGGCTTCGCGCACGCTCGGCAAGAAGGAAGCTGCCGAACGCGCGCTGCACTACCTCGACAAGGTCGGCCTTGCAAAGTTTGCCGATGTGCATCCGCACCAGCTTTCGGGTGGCATGAAGCAGCGCGTGGCGATTGCACGCGCGCTTGCGATGCAGCCGCGCGTGCTGCTGATGGACGAACCCTTTGCCGCACTCGACGCGCTCACGCGCCGCAAGATGCAGCAGGAACTGCTCGAGCTCTGGGACGAGGTGCGCTTCACGCTGCTGTTCGTCACGCACTCGATCGAAGAAGCGCTGGTAGTGGGCAACCGCATCGCGCTGCTTTCGCCGCACCCGGGGCGCATGCGCGCCGAGATCAACAGCCACGGCTTTTCGCTTGCGAGCCTGGGCGGTGCCGAGTTCCAAAGCACGGCGCAGCGCATCCACGACATGCTGTTCGAAGAAGAACATGAGGAGGCCGCGGCATGAGCGCGATCGTTCCTCCCATCCGCCCCGAATACGAGCGCACGCTCGAGCCCTTCACCGAGCTGCCGGTCGAACGCACGCTGCCCCTGGGCGCGCGGATCTGGTCGCAGGCCTGGCTGCGCAAGGGGCTGATCCTCGCCGTCATCGCCGTGCTGTGGGAGCTTGCGGCCCGCTGGCAGAACAACGACCTGCTGCTGCCCACCTTCACCGCCACGGCGAGCGCGCTGTTCGAAGGGCTTGCCAGCGGCGAGCTGATCGAGAAGGTGCGTATCTCGCTGGCCGTGCTGCTGCAGGGCTACCTCGCCGGCGTGCTGCTGGCATTCGCGCTCACCACGCTCGCGGTGTCGACGCAGATCGGCCGCGACCTGCTGGACACGCTAACTTCGATGTTCAACCCGCTGCCCGCCATCGCGCTGCTGCCGCTGGCGCTGCTGTGGTTCGGGCTGGGGCGCGGCAGCCTCGTGTTCGTGCTGATCCATTCGGTGCTGTGGCCGCTGGCGCTCAACACCTATGCGGGCTTCCAGGGCGTGCCCGAAACGCTGCGCATGGCGGGGCGCAACTACGGGCTGAAGGGCCTGCGCTACGTGTTGCAGATCCTGGTGCCGGCTGCGCTGCCGTCGATCCTGTCGGGCCTGAAGATCGGCTGGGCCTTTGCCTGGCGTACGCTGATCGCGGCCGAGCTGGTGTTCGGCGCCTCGTCGGGCAAGGGCGGGCTGGGCTGGTACATCTTCCAGAACCGCAACGAGCTGTACACCGACCGCGTATTCGCGGGCCTTGCGATGGTGGTGCTGATCGGCCTGCTGGTCGAGAGCCTGGGCTTCAAGACGCTGGAGCGGCTCACGGTGCGCCGCTGGGGGCAGCAGCGCTAGCTAGCCGCTGGTCTTCTTCGCGGCTTGCCGCATCGTGCGCAGCTCGCCGTTGAGGAACTCGTTGGCGTCGCGCACCGTGCCGTTGTTGAGCTTCACCTTGTAGGCCTGCCCCGTCATCTCCGAGCGCGAGGCGCAGCGCTCGATGAAGTCTTCGGCCGTCACCAGCTCCTTTTTGAAGTAGTCGTACTTCGCCTGCATGTGCTTGGCGGCGTCGGCGGCGGTGTATTCGTTGCCGTTGCGCAGGAAGACCATGGCCGACATCTTCGAGACGCGCTGTATCAGCGTGTCGATCAGCTTGTCCTCGGCGTCGGAAGGGGTGGCGTGCGCCAGCAAGGCCGAGGCGCCGAGCAGGAGGGCGAGCAGCGTGGTGCGCAGGAATTTGAGCGAGGCCATTTGTTTTGTCTCCTGGCAATTTTCGGGCCATGCTAGGACTGGCGCCCCCGCCGTGTCAAACCCGGCCCGGCTCGGGTCTAATCGCAGGTTTTGGCATGTGTTAACCACTCTCCCATGAGCTCCTCGACCCCCGATCTTTCGTCGATTGCCCAGGCGCTGGCCGATGCCGCCGCAGCGCAGTCGATGCACTACTTCCGTACGCCGCTGGACATCATCACCAAGGCCGACGAAAGCCCGGTCACGCTGGCCGACCGCGCCGCCGAGACGGCCATGCGCGAAATCCTTGGCGCGCGGGTGCCGGCCGACGGCATCTACGGCGAGGAGCACGGCCCCGAGCGGCTCGACGCAGAGCGCGTCTGGGTGCTCGACCCCATCGACGGCACGCGCAGCTTCATCACCGGCTCACCGCTGTGGGGCACGCTGATCGGTGTGCTGCAGGGCGGCCGCATCGCGCTGGGCGTGGTCGACATGCCGGTGCTCAAGGAGCGCTGGATCGGCGAGGCCGGCAAGGGCGCCACGCGCGACGGCCAGCCCGTGCGCGCCAGCAGCTGCACCGAGGTGGCCAAGGCCCGCATCGTCACCACCTCGCCCGACATCTTCGCGCCGGCCGACTGGACTGCCTTCGACCGGCTCAGCCGCCAGTGCGCGATGCGCCGCTTCGGCGGCGACTGCTACGGCTACGCCCAGCTGGCGGGCGGCACCATCGACCTCGTGGTCGAGACCGGCCTGCAGCCTTATGACTACCTCGGCCCCGCCGGTCTGATCGAGGCCGCGGGCGGCGTCATCACCGACTGGCAGGGCCAGCCGCTGGGGCTGAAGTCCGACGGGCGGGTGATCGCGGCGGCAACGCCCGAACTCCACCGGCAAGCCATGGCCATCCTCTCGGCCTAGACTGTCGAACATGTTCCGCTGGCTGATCGTCGTCGTCCTCGCACTGGTGCTCATGAGCGGCCTGACCGCCTGGCTGCGCCGCTTCGGCTTCGGACGACTGCCCGGCGATTTCGAGTTCCGCGCCTTCGGCCGCGAGTGGCAACTGCCGATTGCCAGCACCGTGGTGCTCAGCATGATCGCGGCGCTGGTCGCGCGTCTTCTGTAGAGAAAAGACAAACAGCAATGAGAGCCTGCGTAGACATCGGCGGCACCAAGGTGGCCGTAAGCCTTTCCGCTTCGAGCGACGCGCCGCTGATCGGCCGCCGCAGCGAGCCCACGGCCAAGACCGGCGACAACGACGCGGTGGCGGTGCAGATCATGCGGATGATCGACGAGGTCTGCGCGGAGCAAGGCATCGATGCCGCAACCATCGACCGCGTGGGCGTGTCGTCGGCCGGGCCCTTCGAGCTGCGCGAGGGCAAGGTCGAACTGGCCACGCCCAACATCTGCGGCGGCATCGCCGGCCCGGCGCGCGGCCTGCCCAACACATGGATGACCGCGCTGGTCGAGGCGCCGCTGGCAAAGCGCTTCGCCCGCGTGCGGGTCGAGAACGATGCGGTCGCCGCGCTGGAGGCCGAGCGCCACTGGGGCGCGCTCAAGGGGCTGGACGATTGCGCCTACGTTACGTGGAGCACCGGCGTCGGCGTCGGCCTGTGCGTGGACGGTCGCGCGCTGCGCGGCAAGAACGGCAACGCCGGCCATGCGGGCCACAGCTTCGTGGTGGACGACGCCAGCGGTGCGCTGTGCGGCTGCGGCAACGTCGGCGACGTCGAAGGGCTGATTGCCGGCAACTCGATCGCCCGGCGCTTCGGCCAGCCCGCGGCCGATCTGTTCAGCTCGGCCGCGGCCGGCGAGCCGCATTCGCTGGAAATCGTCGACGCGCTGTGCCGGGTGATGGGCCGCATGCTCTACAACCTGATCGCCACGCTCGACCTGCAGCGCATCAGCCTGGGCGGCAGCGTGTTCTGGCACCACCGCGACTTTCTGCTGCCGAGGCTGCAGGCGCATGTAGACGGCAAGCTGCCGCCGCTCACGCAGGGCGTGCGCCTCGTGCCCGCCGGCCTGGGCGACAAGGTTGGCGACTACGCTGCACTGGCGCTGCTCGACTGAACGGCCACCGTACGATCCGGCGAACACCATGACCCTGCTGCCTCGCCGTCGCTCCTATGCCTACTTGTTGTGGCTGGTGGGCGGTTTCATCGGGGCGCATCGCTTCTATCTCGGGAGCTACCTGGGCGGCGCGGCGCAACTGGCGCTACTGCTGTATGGCGTCGCCGGCCTGCCGGGATCGCGCTTCGGCCTGGCGCTTGTGCTGCCATGGATGCTGTTCGACGTCTACTGGATCTACCGGCGGATGAAGCAGCAGGACGGGGCCGCTGTCGAAGATGGTGAAGAAGCTCCGGCCCGCCAGCGCGCCCGTCGCGCCGGGACACGAGAGGCCAAGGAATACGACCTCGCCGCCCTCGCCGAAGCCAACAAGCTGCAGGAGCGCTTCGTGGCCGCCGCCGAGGCCGAAGACTGGGCCGGCGCCGTTGCCATCGCCGAGCAGATCGTCGCCACCGCGCGCCGCGTGTTCAAGGGCCCGCACCAGAACCTCGCGATGACGCTGTGCATGCTCGGCCAGGCCTGCTACCAGTTCAAGGCCTTCGACAGGGCCCGGGCCAGCCTGGAGGAAAGCCTCTCCATCGGCCGCAAGATCGGCATGCCGGCGGAAGACATGGATATCGCCCGCAAGGCACTGGACCTGACCCTGACCGGCATCGCCGAACGCAAGGCCCACGGCGCTGCATCCGACGAAGAAGGCGCGCTGCTGAACCTGCTCGAAGACCGCGACGCGCGCTACCGCGACGCACTGGCCCAGGGCGACCTGCCCCGGGCCGAGAAGTTCTGCGCCGAAGCCGTCGCCGCCAGTCGCCGGCTGTACGGCGGCGCGGACAGGGCCGTGGTGCTCCAGCTGGCCAGCTATGCGGAACTGTGCCGCCGGCTGCAGTGGTACGACAAGGCACAGGCCTCGGCGGACGAAGCCCTGGCCATGATCGGGCTGCTCGGCCTCGACGACAGCTGGCGGCGCGGGCCGACCAACACCCTGGCGCTGCTGCATGCCGCGGCCGGGCGGGCCGAAGAGGCCGAAGCGCTCTACAAGAAGACCATCGCCATGGCGGTGGCCGAAGCCCGGGGCGGCTCCAGCGATGGCGTGGTGCGCGCATTCAACAACCTGGCGTTTCTCTATGCCGAGTCCGGCCAGGACGCCAAAGCCGAGCTTTGCTACGCGCGCGCCCTCGTGCATCTGGACAAGCTCCCGCCGGGCGAGGGCGACGCCGAACTGCATTCCGACATGCTCAACAACTTCGCCAGCCTGTTCATGGCGCGCCGCGAATTCGACAAGGCCAGGCCGCTGTTCGAGCGCTCGCTCGACATCCAGCAGGGCAGCTGCCGGGGCATTTCCCAGGCGGCCGCAACCGCCCACAACGACCTGGGCCTGATCGCGCAGGAAGAGGGCGACTTGCGCCAGGCGCTGATGCACTTCAAGCGCACGCTGCTGCTCAACCAGATCTGCGCGCCCGACCACTTCAGGAACATCGACAACGCGCAGCGCAACATCGACAGCGTGAGCATGGTGCTCGCCACGGTGGCCCGCGCCGCACGCATGGAACCCAGCACATGAGCATCGGCGGCGCCTTCTACGCCCTGGACCGCTATCGGCTGCGCGCGCTGGTGATCGATCCGTCCACCGTGTCGGGCTTCCTGCATTCGCCGGCGGCGCAGGGCGGCCCGCACGACAGCCAGACGGTGGAGCAGGCCTGGGACGTGGTGCGCACGCTGCTGCCCGAGGCGGTGGACGGCGAAGAGCTCGACGGCACCGACGGGATGGGCTGCATCTATCTCACGGCCGCCCACGTCGAGCGCACCGCGGCCCGGCTCGCGCAGCGCGACGTGGCGGAACTGATGGGCCGCTTCACCGGCGAGCCGGCGAAGTTCAGCGAACTCTACTGGGCCAAGGTCTGGCAGGACGGCGCCCGGGACCTCGAGGGCTTCATGGAAGGTGTGAAGCGCTTCTTCGCCGGCGCGGCCGCAAGGCGCGACGCCGTCGTGTTCTACATCGTCTGAATCGCCGGCTGGTTGCTAGTGCGGCGGCCGCACGGCCGACACGATCTCGCCCAGCCGCTGCAGCCCCGCATCCACCGCCTTCGAATACGGCCAGCCGCAGTTGATGCGCAGGTAGTTGTCGAAGCGCCCCGAGTTCGAAAACTGTGCGCCCGGCGCCACCAGCATGTGTTCGCGCAGCGCCGCGTCGAACACGTCCACCGACGAGCGTTGCCCGGGCAGCTCGACCCACAGCTGCAGCCCGCCGCGCGGCAGGTTCAGCCGCGTGCCCGCCGGAAAGTATTTGGCGATGGCATCCGCCGTCTGGTCGCGCTGCACGTGCAGCCGCTCGCGCAGCCGGCGCAGGTGGCGGTCGTAGCCGCCGCTCGCGACGAACTCGCCCGCGGCAATCTGCGCCAGCGCCTCGTTGTTGCGGGTCTGCGCGTACTTGAGCATTTCCACCTGCGCGTGCCAGCGCCCGGCGGTGATCCAGCCCAGCCGCAGCCCCGGCGCCAGCACCTTGTGCAGCGAGGCGCAATAGATCACGTTGCCCGTGCGGTCCCACGACTTCACCGCGCGCAGCGGCGCGTCGCTTTCCACGAGGTCGCTGTAGGTGTCGTCTTCGACGAGCGCGATGCCGTGGCTCTCGCACAGGTGCACCAGCCGCTGCTTGTGGGCGTCGGGCATCACGCTGCCGATGGGGTTCTGCAGGTGCGGCACCACCACCACGGCCTTGATGTCGTCGTAGGTGTGGATGGCGAGGTCGAGCGCTTCCAGGGAGATGCCGGTCTGCGGGCTGGTCGGAATCTCCAGCGCGCGCAGCCCCAGGCTTTCGAGCACCTGCAGCAGGCCGTAGAAGGTGGGCGACTCCACGGCTACCGTGTCGCCGGGCTTGGCGATGGCGCGCAGCGCGAGGTTCAGCGCCTCGATGCAGCCGTTGGTGACGAGCACTTCGTCGGGCGGCACCGTCATGCCCACGCGCAGGCTGCGCTGTGCCAGCGCTTCACGGAACTGCTCGTGGCCTTTTTGCGACGAGGCGGTGGTCAGCAGCTCGGGTCGCTGGCGCAGTGCGCGCGTCATCGAGTTGCGCAGGGCCTCGGCGGGATACAGCTCGGGAGCCGCGCGGGCGATGGCGAAGTTGAGCTTCACGCCCGTGTGCCGGCCACGCGCCATGAAGTTGGCCATGCGTGTGCGCATGCTGACGAACTGCGCGGGGTCGGGCGGCACGTCGGCAATCGGCTCTTCCATCGGCGCGATGGCCAGCCGCTGTGGCCGCCGCACGAAGTAGCCCGAACGGTCGCGGGCCTCGACCCAGCCGTCGCTTTCCATCGCGCGGCAGACCTGCAGCGCGGTCGACAGGCTGATGTCGTGCAGCCGCATCAGGCTGCGCAGCGAGGGCAGCTTGTCGCCCTGCTTGAGCGAGCCGGTGTGGATCGCGTCCACGTAGTGCGCGGAGAGCTGGCGGTAGAGCGGTAGCGAGTCCATGGGGTCGATGTTCCCCGTATCGGGCATCCGAAAACAGATGCAGTTGCTAGGGAAAACGACCATAACAGATGCGTCGGCGGCACCGCTGTTACGGTCGCAATAGCCATGGCGTGTGCCTGTTTTTTAGGCGACGGAATTTCTACGATGAACCCTCATTCACCCGAGGTTCGCCATGATCACCACCCTCTCCCAAGCGCCCGATTCCATCGTTCTCGAACCCGGCCAGTCTTTGCGCACCTCGGTCGATGCCGGGGCCTGGCTCCAGTTGGCCGAGGGCCGCGCCCGGGTCGTGTCGCCGCCCGGATGGTTCGGCGAGACCGTGTTCATGGCCGAGACGCTGCTCGAGGAAGGCGAGGTGCATCGGCTGCCGCACGGCGGCTGGATCGAAGTGTCTGCGCTGACGGCGGTGCATTTGCGGGTGCACGTGCCGCGGGTTGCGCAGGTTTCGCCTGTGGAGGCGCGGCCGGTGATGCGCTTTGTGCGTCTGCTTACTGGCTGGTAGGGGACTTGTTCGGGGTGCGTGCGAATAACACCGGGTACTCCCCCTCCGCGAATGTCCCCCGTCGGCGTGATCGCACCCCGAACAATCAACGTTCGCTGGCCGCTTCCCGCAGCGCCTCGAGAAAGCTATTTCGCCACCAGTGAATATCCTGCTCACGAATACGCGACAACAACTTCTGGTGCCGCTCCCGCCGCTCCTCCAGCGGCATCTGCAGCGCCTGCTGAACAGTTTCCGCCGTGCCGTGCGTGTCGTACGGATTCACCAGCAGCGCTTCCTTCAGCTGCTCGGCCGCTCCCGCAAAGCGTGACAGCACCAGCACGCCCGGGTCGGCCGGGTCCTGCGCCGCGATGTATTCCTTCGCGACGAGGTTCATGCCGTCGCGCAGTGGCGTTACAAGCCCCACGGCCGCCGCGCGGCACAGCCCCGGCACACGCTTGCGCGCCACCATGCGGTGGATGTAGCGCACCGGCATCCAGTCGAGTTCGCCGTAGTCGCCGTTGATGGCACCGCACAGCGATTCGAGCTCGCGCCGGATGTCGCCATACGCATCGACTGTCTCGCGCGTGGGCGAGGCGATCTGGATCAGCGTGGCGCTGCGCCGGTTTTCGGGGTAGTTGGCCAGCAGCTCGCGGAACGAACGCACCCGCTGCGGAATGCCCTTGGAGTAGTCGAGCCGGTCGATGCCCAGCAGCAGCCGGCGGCTCGAATACTCGCGCTTCATGGTCTCGTACATGTCGCGCGATTCCTTCGCATGCGTGAGCGCCGCGAATTCGTCGACGTCGATGCCGATGGGAAAGGCGCTGCTTCGCACCGTCTGACCGTAGGCTCGGTACATGTCGTTGCCCAGGTACTCGCCGTGGGCCTCGTTGCGCACGTAGTGCTCGAAGTGCTGCACGTCCTGCTGCGCCTGGAAGCCGATCAGGTCGTACGAGAACAGCGAGCGCATCAGCCACTCGTGCTGCGGGATGGCCGCGGTGATGATCTGCGGCGGCAGCGGAATGTGCAGGAAGAAGCCGATGCGCTGCCTGCAGCCCATGGCCCGCAGCTCGGCTGCCAGCGGGATCAGGTGGTAGTCGTGCACCCAGATGATGTCGTCTTCCTTCAGCAGCGGCAGCAGCTTGCGCGCGAACAGCTGGTTCACGCGCCGGTAGCCGCCGATGAAGCCGGCGTCGAAGTGCGCCAGGTCGAGCCGGTTGTGGAACACCGGCCAGAGCACGTCGTTGCTGTAGCCGAGGTAGTAGCTGTCGTGGTCTTCGCGGCTCAGATCGATGGTGGCCAGCGTTACCTTGCCGGCCTGCTGCCGGTGCAGTTCGCCTTCGCCCGTGGGGCCGCCTTCGACGACCTGTCCGCTCCAGCCGAACCACATGCCGCCGCTTTGCTGCAGGCTTTCGCCGAGCGCCACGGCCAGGCCGCCGGCTGCCGGCTTGCGTGGGTCCGCCACGCGGTTGGAAACGACGACTAGACGGCTCATATGCACGAATCCCAGGGAGCGGACAGGCGCACGGCCGCGTTGATGATGCCGACCATCGAATAGGTCTGCGGAAAGTTGCCCCACATCTCGCCCGTGACCGGGTGCGTGTCTTCCGACAGCAGGCCCAGCGGGTTGCGCGCCGCGAGCATGGTCTCGAAGATCTGGCGCGCCTCGGCCTTGCGGCCGATCTTGGCAAGTGCGTCGATGCGCCAGAAGGTGCAGATGTTGAAGGCGGTCTCGGGCTTGCCGAAGTCGTCGGCGGCCTCGTAGCGGCGCATGTAGGGGCCGTCGCACAGCGACTTTTCCATTGCGTCGACCGTCGAGATGAAGCGGGGGTCGCGCGCGTCGATCAGGCCCACCTCCACCATCAGCAGGATGCTCGCGTCGAGCTCGTGCCCGCCGAAGCTCTCCGCAAAGGCCTGGCGCTCTTCGCACCACGACTTGGCGAGGATCTCTTCCTTCATGCGCGCGGCATGGCCGTGCCAGTAGGCGGCGCGCTCGGGCAGGTGCAGCGCGCGGGCGATCTTGCTGAGCCGGTCGCAGGCCGCCCAGCTCATCAGCGCCGAGCTGGTGTGCACGCGTGCGCGCGTGCGCAGCTCCCACATGCCCGCGTCGGGCGTGCCGTAGACGCGCACCGCCTGTTCGCCCACCGCCTCGAGGTGCGGAAACTCCGCCAGCCCCGCGCGGCTGAGCAGCCGGTGATCGTGAAAGGCCTGCGCCGCGCCGAGCACGATGTTGCCGTACACGTCGTGCTGGAAATGCTCCTGCGCCTGGTTACCCACGCGCACCGGGCCCATGCCGCGATAGCCCGCCAGGTTCTCGACAAAGGACTCGGGCAGCTCGCGCTCCAGCCCGATGCCGTACAGCGGCTGGATGTGCTCGCCGTGCGAGCCGATCACCACGTTGCCCAGCCAGCGCAGGTAGTCTTCCATGGTGCCCACTTCGCTCAGCGAATTGAGCGCGCGCACCACGAAGAATGCGTCGCGCAGCCAGCAGTAGCGGTAGTCCCAGTTGCGCTGGCTGCCCGGCGCCTCGGGAATGCTGGTGGTCATGGCGGCGACGATGGCGCCGGTGTCCTCGTACAGCGAGAGCTTCAGCGTGATGGCCGCGCGGATCACCGCCTCCTGGTACTCGAAGGGAATGGCCAGGCGCTTGCTCCAGGTGCGCCAGTAGGAGATGGTTTCCTGCTCGAACTTGCGCGCGGTGTCGGCAATGCCGTCGAGCAGCGTCTCGTCCACGCCGAACATGAAGTTGTATTCGCGCGAGAGCACGAAGGGCTGGCGCGAGAGGATGTGCGAGATCGATGCGTCGGTGTTCAGCCGCAGCGTCACGTCGGGCCCGACGTAGCGGATGTGGTTGCTGCCGCGCGTGACCTCCACCGGCGCCGAGGCGCCCCACTGGAAGCGCGGGTCGAGCGACACGCGGATGCGCGGCGCGCCGGCAATCGGCCGCACGCGGCGCACCATCATCAGCGGGCGGAAGTAGCGCGAGCGGCTGTAGAAGCGCGGCGCGAAGTCGGTGATCTCCACGCCCTGGCCCGCGCTGTCGAACAGCTGCGTGCGCAGCACGGCCGTGTTCGGCTCGTACCACTGCTTGGCCTCGGCGAAGTCTTCGATGTCGATGCTCCACGCACCCGCATCTTCGCCGGGGTGCAGCAAGGCGTTGAACACCGGGTCGCCGTCGAAGCGCGGCAGGCAGCACCACACGGCACGGCCGCGCGCGTCGATGAGAGCGCTGTAGGCGCAGTTGCCGATCACGCCGACGTTGAGCGAAGGCTCGGCCGGCGGGGCAAAGCCGCGCGGGCCGGGTGCTGCGGCCGCCTGCATGTCGGCCGGCGCGCGGTCGTCCGGGCCGGCCGCGCCTGCCAGTGCCTGGCCGGCGCGATCCTCGGGCGCCACCGGCAGTTGTTGTTCGCTCATCGGGGGCTCCTCGGGGATTCTTCGTTGGTTTTTGCGGGTTTTTGTGTCGCCAGCATGTCGCGTGCCTGCACCAGCCATTCGTAGACGGCGCGCGGCGATTCGAGCCGGTGCAGCGCCAGGCTCGGCCCCGAGCCGACCTTGATGGCGATGCCGCCGCGCGGCTGCACTACCGCAAAGCCGCTCTCGTCGGTGGTGTCGTCGCCCAGAAAGACCGGCGTGCGGCCCGCGAACGGCGCCTCGGTCATGAAGGCGTCGATGGCGATGCCCTTGTTGACGCCCGTGGGCTTTACCTCGAACACGAACTTGCCGTGCATGAGTTCGAGCTGCGGATGGTTTTCGATGGCGCGCGACATCGCGTCGCGGCATACGGCTTCGAGCTGCGGCGCGAGCCGGTAATGCAGGGCGATGGCGGCGTGCTTGCGCTCCACCAGCAGGCCTTCGTGCACGCGCGCGAGTTCGTTGGCAATTTCGAGGATGGGAATGAGATCGGGCGGGCGCTGCTCCTGCGTGTGGCCGCTGGCGTTGCGGCGCTGCACGCCGTGCTCGCCGGCCGCGGGCAGCCGCAGCGGTGCGAGAAAGCGGTCGATGGAGTCGATCTGGCGGCCCGACACCACGGCAAGCGCGCCGCCGAGCTGGTCGCGCAGGTCGCTCAGCAGAGGCACGAGGGCAGGCGGAATCTCGATGGCTTCAGGCGTGGGCGCAAGCCCGACCAGCGTACCGTCGAAGTCGAGGAAGAGGGCTGCATCCCGGCCCAACGGAGGAGGCAACTGCAAGTTGCTGGAGGACTTTGGCATCGGGAAAAACCTTAACACGCGTCGAAGCATGCGCGTGTCGGCCAAAACCGGACGTGCGTCGGGGTCAGGGCCGTGAATCAGGCGGCCTTGGGCACCACATCGGCAAGCGCACGCAGCAGCGCCGCGGCGTTCACCGGCTTGAACAGCACCGGCACCCCGGAGGCGCGCACGTGCTGCAGCCGCTCGGGCGAGGTCTCGCCGGTTACCAGCATCAGCGGCGCCTGCAGCCCGAAGCGGCGCTGCAGCCTCAGGCCGACATCGAGGCCGTTGTCGCCGTTGGAAAGGCGGTAGTCGCACATCAGCAGTGCGAAGGGCCGCTCCTGCACATCGGGCCGGCCCAGCACCTCGACGGCTTCGGTTTCGTCGGCCACGGCGTCCACGGCCAGGTCGTGGGCGTGGAAGAGGCCGGTCATGGCCTCGCGGATCTCCGCTTCGTCGTCTATCAGCAGGATGCGTGCGCGTGTCGCATGGATCACCGCCTCGGGCGAAGCAGCGGTGCTGCGGAAAGCTGCGGCCGGCTCGACGTCGGCCACCAGGGGCGCCGCGGCCGGCAGCTGGATGCGGAAGCGCGAGCCACCGCCCAGGCGCGACTTCACCTGCACCGGATGCTGCAGCAGGCGCGAGAGCCGCTGCACGATCGACAGGCCGATGCCCAGGCCCTGCGCGCGGTCGCGGCCCGGGTTCTGCACCTGGTAGTACTCCTCGAACACGCGCTCGTGCTGCTCGGGCGCGATGCCGATGCCGGTGTCGAGCACTTCGATCCACACCATGTCGCCGCGCGAACGGGCCCGCACCGCGACGCCGCCGCGTGCCGTGTACTTCAGCGCGTTGTCGACGAGGTTCGAGAGCATGCGGTACAGCAGCTGCGGATCGCTGCGCACCCACAGGCCGCTGGCGCGCACCCGCAATTGCAATTGCCGTTGCTCGGCCTGCGCCGCGAACATGTGGTTGAGCGAGCGGAACAGCGCATCCAGCGACACGGGCCGGACGGCCGGCATGACCACGCCAGCGTCGAGGCGCGACACGTCGAGCATGGTGTCCAGCGAATTGCCCAGTGCATTCACCGCGCGCATCAGCCGCTGCGCGTTGCGCCCGCCATGGTGCTCGCGCAGCTCGTTCTCCAGCGCGGCGCCGAACAGGGCGATGGCATGCAGCGGCTGGCGCAGGTCGTGGCTGGCGGTGGCGAGGAAGCGCGTCTTCTCGGCGCTGGCGCGTTCGGCGACGGCAATCTGCTTGCCGAGCTGCGCGGCCAGCGCCTCGTTCTCGAAGCGCAGCACCAGCGAGTCGGTCAGCAGCTTGTGCTGCTGGTCGCCCACGCGCAGCGTGAACAGCAGGTAGCCCAGGCTGAACACCGCGAGGAAGAAGTGCAGGGCGTCGCCCTGCCAGGCCAGTGCGGCGATCAGGCTCAGCATCATCGGCAGGGTGTAGCCGTACAGCGCGGGCTTGAGCGGCCACAGCAGCTGCATGGCCCGGGCGCAGCTGCCGATGATGACCACCGTTACCACCGAGGTCACGGGCAGGTCGCCGGCCGAGATGAACAGCGGCGGCGCGGTGGCCATGGCCATGCTCACGGCAGTGACGGTGCGCGAATGCCGGCGCGCCCAGCGCGTCGTGTCCGCGAGCGGCACGCCCTCGTGCCAGCGCGGCATGAAGAAGAGTACGAGGCCGAACGACAGGTGGGCCGCCATCCAGGCCAGGATCCACAGGCGGGGCTGGTGCACGTACATGGCGGCGCCGAGCGCCGCGCCCAGGCCGAAGTGCACGAACACCGATGCGTTGTAGGCCGCGTACACCGAGGCCACGTGCTCGCGCAGCACGCGCAGGCTCAGGTCGTCCGGCCCGGCGGATGGATCGGTCGGATGCTGGGAAGCGTCGGATTCGAGTGCGGGCTTCGGCGCGGTGGCATTCACCCGGTCGATGCTATCGGCCGGGTCTGCTCCGGGAAGTGCCAGAAGTCATGCCCTGGCGGACAGCGATGCCGCGACGGCTTCGACCCGGGCCTGGTGGATCGCCTCGCCGATCTTCGGGCCGGTGGCGCCGGACTGCTGGGCGGCTTTAGCCACCACATCGGTGGCCACGGCCGCTGCCGTCGCCAGCACGGCGAGCAGGCGCTCGCGCTGCGGGTAGGGCGCATCGCCGGAGCCGGGCCGGCCGCGCGAGTCACATTCGCAGGCCAGCAGCGCCTCGGCGAAGCGCGCGGGCTTGCGGAAGGCGTCGCAGCGCTCCAGCAGGCGCACCAAGCCCATGGCGTCCAGCGCGTCGCTGCCGTCGATGTGGCCGTGCTCGCGCGCCACTACCTCGGCCAGCTCGCGGATGTCCACAGGCACGCGCCAGCGGTCGCACACCTGCTGCAGCTGCTTGACGCTCTCGTTGCGCATGAGGCAGGCGAAGCGCACCGCCAGCGAGGCCTGCAGGCGGGCGCTGGCATCGATGACTGCCATCGTTGTTTGCGTGCCGCCGTCGAGCTCGGGCAGCAGCACGGCCAGCGCTCCGCATTCGCGCAGCACCTCGAACATGCGCGAGGGGCGCGTTTCCATCAGGCCGCGCGACAGTTCCTGCCACACGCGCTCGGCCACCAGCGCATCGACCTCGCCGGCGGCGACCATCTCGTGCATCAGCGCCATGGTTTCTGGGGCGACGCTGAAGTCGTCGAAGCGTGCCGCGAAGCGCGCCACGCGCAGGATGCGCACCGGGTCTTCGCGAAAGGCGTCGGTCACGTGGCGCAGCACCTTGTCACGCAGGTCGCGCTGGCCGTGGAAGGGGTCGGCCAGCGTGGCGGGCGTGGGGTCGAAGTGGCCGTCGGCGCTCACCAGCTCGGCCGGCAGCGCAATGGCGTTGACGGTCAGGTCGCGGCGCGCGAGGTCTTGCTCCAGCGTGACGTCGGGCGCGGAATGCACCGTGAAGCCGCGGTAGCCAGGCGCGCTCTTGCGCTCGGTGCGGGCCAATGCATATTCCTCGCGCGTCTCGGGGTGCAGGAACACCGGAAAGTCGCGTCCCACGGGCAAGTAGCCGCGGGCCACCATTTCTTCGGGCGTGGCCCCGACCACCAGCCAGTCATGGTCGGACACCGGCCGCTGCAGCAGCCGGTCGCGAAGTGCACCTCCAACGAGAAAAATTTTCATAAGTGCAGTGTAGGGATACTCCCGGTACCAAAAAATAGAACGGTCGTTCGATAATCCCCGGAGCGGACCGGGAAATCGTTCGTTCATCGGACGAAATTCAGCGGCAATCACAAGTCGACGCCCGCATCCGCAGAGGGATATGTCAACCAAAGGAGCAATTCACATCATGAAGAAAACAATGTTTGCGCTGGCGGCTCTGGGTGCCTTGGCATCCGGAAGCGCGATGGCGCAGCAGGCGGGCGACTGGGTCGTCGGCGCGGGCTGGTTCCATCTGTCACCACAGGATTCCAGCAAGCCGCTGACCGTGACCTCGCCCATTCCGAGCGTGCTGGCCGGCTCGGGTGCCAGCGTGAGCGATTCCGACACCCTGGGTCTCAACGCCACCTATTTCCTCGACAGCCACTGGGCGGTGGAAGGCGTGTTCGGCGTGCCGCCGAAGTTCAAGCTCAACGGCACCGGCACCCTCGGCCGCGTCGGACAACTCGGCGAGGCGCGCCAGTGGAGCCCGACGATCCTGGGCAAGTACTTCTTCAACGAGGGCACCGACGCCTTCCGTCCGTTCGTGGGCCTGGGCGCCACCTACGTCTGGTACAGCGACGTCAAGCTGACCTCGAACCTGCAGAGCGCACTGGCCGGCCAGTTCCACCAGTCGCCGTTCGCTGTGAACACCACGGCCAAGCTCGACAGCAAGTTCGCGCCGGTGATCAACGTGGGCGCGGCCTACCAGTTCGACAAGCACTGGGGCATCTCGTTCTCGGTGTCGTACATCCCGCTGAAGACCAAGGCCAAGCTGACGACGACCTCGATCTACGGCCTGCCGGTGGCCAATAGCGAAGCCAGCCTGAAGCTGAACCCGATCGTCACCTACGTGGCGGCAACCTACCGGTTCTGATCCGCCCCACCTGCTTCGAAGACCCTAGCGCCCCGTGCGATAGGGCTCTTCGAACTGCAGGAAATCTTTCTCCGCCAGTGCATCGTCGATCCAGGCCTTGACGCCCGGCAGCGCCTGCACGCGCTCGATGTAGGCCGTGATATGTGCCGGCACCGGCAGGCCATAGGTCTTGATGCGTGTGCCGATGGGCGCGAAGTAGGCATCGGCGATGCCGAATCCGGCACCGAACAGCATCGGGCCGCCATGCGTGTCGAGCAGGCCGCTCCACATCTGCACGATGCGTGCGAGGTCGCTGGCGACTTCGGGCACTTCCTTCAGCAGCCGGACGCCCACCTCGGGCAGCGAGGCTTCGATGTTCATGCCGCAATGGTTGCGCAGGCCGCCGAAGCCCGAGTGCATCTCGGCGCAGACGCTGCGGGCGCGTGCACGGTCAGCCGCGGACCGGGGCCAGAGCTGCTTTTCGGGGAAGGTCTCGGCGAGGTATTCGGCGATGGCCAGCGTGTCCCAGACGACGAGGCCGTCGTCCACCAGCACCGGCACCTTGGCCACCGGGTTCAGCGCGGCGATGGTGTGCTTGAACTGCGAATCGGCCTCGAACGAATCGAAGCGCACCACGACTTCCTCGAAGTCGATGCCGGCCTGCTTCATCAGTACCCAGGGCCGCATGGACCATGACGAGTAGTTCTTGTTGCCGACATAGAGCTTGCGCATGAGAGGGATCTCCGGTCCGTTGCGGTGGTTCAAAAAGGGGGTCTTCGATGCTAGCCGGGCGCGGTGCCGCGATTGATGCCGAAGGCAGCGCGAATTGATGCGGGAGCGCGTTCAGCGCTCGCGGGTGTCGTCGTTCTTCTTCGGACCGGCCACGCGCTCGATCACGCTCACGAGGCGCGGCACCAGTGCCAGCACGGCGAGCGCCAGCAGCGCGCTCACCACGGCGGTCACCTCGCGGCCGAGCCCGCAGGCCATGCCGATGGCGGCCGTCATCCAAAGGCCCGCGGCGGTGGTCAGGCCCTGCACATGGCTCTCGTCCTTGCCCTGCTTGAGGATGGTGCCGGCGCACAGGAAACCCACGCCTGCAACCAGCCCCTGGATCACGCGGCTCATGTCGGCCGGCACGATGCCGGTCTGCTGCGGGATCAGCACGAACATCGCCGAGCCGATGGCCACCAGCATGTGGGTGCGCACGCCGGCTGCCTTGCCCTGCTGCTCGCGCTCGAAGCCGAGCACGAAACCGAGGGCGCCAGCGAGCGTGAGGCGCAGCACGATGCGGGTGAGCTGCGCGACGTCGCTCACGTCCGAGAACTCGGATGCGAGGGTGTCGAGCACCTCGTCGCGCCAGCTCATCTCAGGGGAGGTCCTTGTTGGGCTCCGGCTCAGCCGCATCGCGCGGGCCAATGCGACCCAGGCGTTCCTTCAGCGACTGCGGCCGGCCGCTGATGATGGCCGCGTAGTTGGTGGTGTTGGCCAGCACTTTCTTCACGTAGTCGCGTGTCTCGTTGAACGGCACGTTCTCGGCCCAGATGGCGGCGTCGAGCACCGGGCCGTTGCGCCAGCTGCGGGGGCGCCCCGGGCCGGCGTTGTAGGCGGCGGCCGCCAGCGCCATCGACCCGTCGAAGTCGTCGAGTGCGAGCTTCAGGTAGTTGGTGCCGATGGTGATGTTGGTCTCGCGGTCGTTGATCTGGCCGGGCGAGAAGTCGTTCATGCCGATCTTGCGGGCCGTCCAGCGCGCGGTGGCGGGCATGACCTGCATCAGGCCCGAGGCGCCGACGCCCGAGCGCGCGTCCATGATGAAGCGGCTTTCCTGGCGGATCAGGCCGTACACGTAGGCCGGGTCGAGGCCGATGTCCTGGCTCTTGCGCAGCACCGTGTCGTGGAAGGGCATGGGAAAGCGCTGTTCGACGTCGACCACGCCCTTGGTGCGCTCGCTGGTGTTGATGCAGCGGTCCCACACCTCGCGCTGGCAGGCGAAGTCGGCCGCGGCCAGCAGCGCGCGGTCGTCCATGCCGCCCTTGTCGTGCAGGTTGGTGGCGTAGTTCCACTCGCGCGTGCCTTCGGGGCGCAGGCCGATGGCGATGGCGTAGAGGCCGCGGGCGAGCGCCGGGTTGTTGCGCGCGGCAGCCTTTTCTTCGGGCGTGAGCGGGTCGGGGCGGGTGGGCACCATGGTGCGCTGGCCGAGTTCCTCGAGCGCCAGCATCTCGTAGAAGCCGCGCGAGCCGGCGATGCTCTGGTAGAGGTCGCGGGCCTGCGCGCGGCGTTCGTCGCCGCCGGCGCTGGCCAGGGCGCGGGCCTTCCAGTAGACCCAGGTTGGCTCGAGCTGGGCGGTTTCGCTCATGGCGTTGATGGCGGGCGCCACCTCTTTCCACTGGCCGGCGCGCAGGGCGGCGCGCACGCGCCAGCCGAGCATGTCGTCGGACAGGTCGCTGTTCTTCGTGACGTTGGCGTAATAGGTGCCGGCTTGCGGCCAGAGCTTCAGCGCGGCGGCGCGGCCGATGGTGCCCCAGAGCCAGTTGCGCTCCTCGGCGGAGAGCATCGGGCCCCACTTGCTGTCGAGCTGCGAGGCGGCGAGTTCGGGGTCGGCAATGGCGATCTTGATGAGCGCGAGCACCACCAGTTCCTTGCGCGACTTGGCGGCCACGAAGGCGCGGCCGGTCAGGAACTTGGCCGAGCTGGCGTTGAGCTCCTCGAACAGCGGCAGCGCGTCGGGCGCGGCGATGGTGACGGCGGCGCGAGCGGCCTGCGGGCGGTTGGCCTCGATGGCCAGGCGCGCCTTCTTCCAGGCGTCGTTGGTCGACATCAGGCGGGCGGCGACCATGCGGTCGGCGGCGGTGAGGCAGCCGTCGTCCAGGTCTTTCTGGGCAAACCAGTTGCGGCGCACTTCGTCGGCCTGTGCCTGCGTGGCGGTGCCGGTGCGCAGCGAGTCGACCAGGACCGCGTAGCAGCGCACCTGCGCGTCGTCGCCCATGCGGAAGCCGTCTACCGAGGCGGTGAAGTTGTCCCAGTCGCGGCGCTGGCCGAGCAGAAGCAGCCAGTCGTTGCGCAGGCGGTCTTCCTGGTAGGTGCCGGGGTAGCGCGCGAAGAAGTCCTGCACTTCGTTGGCGGGGGCGTCCTGCAGGCGCGCCTTGAGTTCCCAGTAGGCGGCCCAGGGTTCCAGTGCATGGCCTCGGGCCTGCGGCAGCAGGGCGGTCAGGCGGGCCTTGTCGCCGCGCTGGAAGGCCTGCTTCATCTGGATCAGCACGTCGTCGTTGGTGTTGCTCTGGGCTGCTGCGGGTTGCTGCGAGAGCAACGCGGCGAGGGCAAGAACAGTGGAAAAAACGAGTGCGGGTGCCGCGTTGCGCGGGTTGACGCGCGGGCGATGGCGCTTGGGTGCCAAAATGCTTGGGAACTGCATCGGGGGATTATGGACAAGTCAAAGGGTGCCGACACTTCGGCAACGGCGAGTTTTCTTAAGGAACAGTTGAGGAAGGCACTCATCGAGCAACGTCTTGCGATGCCCGACCGGCTGACACGCGCAGACCTTTTGCAGCGCGTGATGCGGATCTGGCTGGTCGGCCGGCCCGACACCGTGATCGGCGCCTACTGGCCCATCAAGGGCGAGTTCGATCCGCTGCCCGCCCTGCACCGCTGGAAGGAAGACGGCGAACTCATGGAAGAGACGCAGCGCCGGCGCATCGGACTGCCGGTGATCGACAAAGTCCACAAGACCCTGACCTTCCATGCCTGGTACCCGGGCTGCCAGATGGAAGAAGACGCCTACGGCATTCCCAAGCCCAAGGACACCGAGCTGATCGTGCCGACCCTGCTGTTCGTGCCCTGCGTGGGCTACAGCGCGGGCGGCTACCGGCTGGGCTACGGCGGCGGTTTCTATGACCGCACGCTGGCGGCGCTGGAGCCGCGGCCGTTCACGGTGGGTCTGGGCTTCACCCACGGCTTTCTCGAAGACTTCGAGCCCGAGGCGCACGACCTGCCGCTCGACGCCATCCTCAACGACAACGGAGTCGTCTGGCCGACCAGCTGAGCTGCCAGCGTCAGTCGATGTTGTCGACGGTGTCCGGGTCGGGCACCTCGCCGATGGTCTCGCGCGTGGTCTCGGACTGGAGCAGCAGCCAGTCGCAGAAGGCCCTGATTTCCGGCCGCAGCGCGCTGCGCGGCCCGGCAATGAGCCAGTAAGACATCGGCGAATCCATGCGGTGCTGCGGCAGCACCTCGACCAGGTCGCCGTTGGCCAGGCTCTCGGCAATGAGCGAGCTTCGCGCCAGCGTCACGCCCTGCCCGGTAAGGGCCGCCTGCACCATCTGGTAGGCGTAATTGAAATAGAGCCAGCGCTTGGGCTGCGCGCGTTCCAGCCCGTTCACCTCGAACCAGCGGCGCCAGGTCAGCCATTCCAGGTGCGTGCGGTGCGCGTCGCCGGCCTCGATCAGCGTGAACTGGGTGATGTCGGCGGGTGTCTTGATGGGCGGGCTGCTCTTCAGCAGCCAGGGGCTGGCCACCGGCGTCAGCGTTTCGCCGAACAGGCGCACCGCGCCGGCCGTCATGGACTCGCGCGGGCCGTAGCGCAGGGCGATGTCCACGTCGGCCACTTCGAGGTCCACCGCCACGTCGCTGGCGTCGATGCGGATGTCGATCTCGGGGTTGTCGCGCTGGAAGGCCTCCAGCCGCGGGATCAGCCACATCGAGGCGAAAGAGGCAAAAGTGGTCAGCGACACGCTCTGCCGCCCCGCGCTCTGGCGAATCTGGCGTACGGCCGTGTCGATGCGCGGCAGCGACTGCTGTACCGCCAGCAGCAGCAGTGCCCCCGCGCTCGTGAGCTCCACCGCGCGCGTATGGCGCAGGAACAGCGCCACGCCCACCTCTTCTTCCAGCGACTGGATCTGGCGGCTCACGGCCGACTGGGTCAGCGCCATTTCCTCAGCTGCGGCGCGGAAATTCAGGTGCCGGGCCACCGCCTCGAAGGCGCGCAGGTGCCCGGCGGAGATCGGACGGGAGCGCAGATGGGTTTGCGAATGTTGCATGGATATGACTTTGGAGGGCGAATCGGCGTTTGGATCGATTGATGCGAAACGCGCATCAGTAGGCTACCTCGTTTTCATTGGACCGCCAACGCCATAGAAACGATCATTCATTCCCGAACTGCGCTATTGCCACTTTCTGACAAGCGCTTCGGCAAAGCCAAGGAGTTACATCATGTCCACCGCCGTCTGCACCACCGAATCGCTCTCGTCCCTGTCCGTTCCCGCCCGCACCGCCGCCGTTCCGCCGGCCGTGCGTCGTGGTGCCTGGCAGATCGCGCCCGGCGAGGCGATGAGCCTGAAGGCGCGGGCGGCCAGCATTCTGCGGGTCAAGCAGGGCCGGGTGTGGATCACGCCCGATGCCACGCTCAAGAACCCCAGCGAAGACCTGGTGCTCGCACCCGGCGAATCGCTGACGGTGGCCGCGGGCCAGCGCATCGTCATGGAGGCGTGGGACGGCTACGGCGCGACCTACAGCTGGGACAACGCCTGAGCGATTGTTTTCCCTCCAAGTGCTGAAAAGGCGGCCTCGGCCGCCTTTTTCTTTTTGAAGCGTCTTTTGGGGTAGGCCGTCGGGCGGCCGCCTATTCAGTCCAATTCAACCGTTGATGTCGAAGCTGGGCACCAGGGCCAGAAAGTGCCGCAGCGCCGCCTCGCCAATCAGCACATGCACGCCGGCCATCAGGTCGGGGCCCTCGCATTCGGCCAGCCCCATGCCGAAACCGCTGTAGCGCCGGGCCGCCAGCGGGGCTTCGTAGACCACCCTGACGTCGACATGGCGCGGGTCTTCCTCGATCTGCCGCATCAGCGCGTCGATGGCTTCGGGCGGGCCTTCCAGGTGCTGGCAGAAACGCTGCCCGTCGAACACCAGCAGGCCGGTGATGTCGCGCTCCGCGTTGCGCATGCGCGCCCGGGAGGTGATCGAGCCCACGGTGCCCGGGGGCAGGTCCTGGGCGAGCGTGCTGCAGTAAAGCACTTCGTAAAGCGGGAGCCTTGGGTCTTCTGTCATGCGTCTTGGGGAGGAAAGCGGTGCGGAGTGTAGGCAGCCCCGAGACGCCGCGAAATGTCAAAAGACACAGGCGAAGCGCCTATAGTAAAGCGTGAAATTCGAGGACTACCCCGCTGCTGCAGCGCCTCCCCAGGGCGTGAATTCGTGCGACCAGTGCGCATTGCGACGGCTCGATGCCTTCCTGCCGCCTGCCGGCGAAGAGTTGCAGGCCATCCAGTCTTTCCGCGTCGGCACCCGGCGCGTGGAGGCGGGCAGTTCTATCATCGACGAGCACCGGCCGAGCCCGCAGCTCTTCACCCTCTATTCAGGCTGGGCCTTCCGCTACAAGACGCTGAGCGACGGACGGCGGCAGATACTGAGCTTTTTGCTGCCCGGCGATTTCCTCGGCCTGCAGGATGAGTTCGCCGAGGGCCAGACGCACGGCGTCGAGGCGGTGACCGACGTCACGCTGTGCGCCTTCTCGCGCGACCGGCTGTGGGACCTGTTCCATGCCCAGCCCAAGCTGGGCTACGACATCACCTGGCTTGCAGCGCGCGAGGAAAAGATGGTCGATGACAACCTCGTCACCACCGGCCGGCGCAATGCCGGCGAGCGCGTGGCCATGCTGCTGATGCACCTGTATCGCCGCGCGCAGCGCGTGGGCATGGTGCGCGACGGCTGGGTCGAGTTTCCGTTCAACCAGCAGCACATCGCCGATGCGCTGGGGCTGTCGCTGGTGCACACCAACAAGACGCTGCGGCGGCTGCAGCGGCTGGGGCTCTACAAGATCGACGCCGGCTGGCTGCGCATCATGGAGCCGCACGCGCTGGAAACGCTGGGCGACTACTTCGAGCGCCCGATGCGGCCTACGCCGCTGATCTGATCCGCCACACGGTCTTCAGCGCGTGGCCACCAGCTGGCGCAGGTCGCTCTCGTAGGCCTGCAGCCGGCGCACCGCCTGCGCGCGCTGGCTGGCCGTGGTGCCGTTGTGCAGCGCCGCCGTGTTGCGGCAACCCTCCTGCAGCAAGGCCTGCTGCTGGTCGCGCCAGGGTCCGGGCGGTGGTTCGGCGATGCGCTGGATGTAGCCATGCAGCGCCGCGCGCGCCTCGGCCGGCGACGGCTTGCTGGCCACGAAGCCGCGCAGCAGCACCAGCGCCTCCTGCTGGCGCTTGCGGCGCTCGGCGTCCGCCAGCCGCGGATCGAACACCGACTGCGCGACCTGCTGCTTCAGCAGCTCGCGCTGCTCCGTGCTGAGGCGGCCGTAGAAGTCCTCGGTGCGGTCGAGGAACTGGTCGTAGCGCTTTTCCTGCACCTGCGCCGGGGTGCGGTCGAGCCAGTCCTTGCGGTACTCGGCGTTGTTCTTCGCGTATTTGCGCTCCAGCTGCTGCAGCTGCACGTCGGTCAGGCTCAGTGCCAGCTCGGTGCCGGCGGGCTCGGCGCGTTCGGTAACGGCCAGCAGGCGCTCGCGGATGCGGTCGGCCATCGCGCAGACTTGCGCCGGCGTCACCTCGCCCGGCGCCAGCGCCTGCGCTTCCTGCAGCAGCGAGGCGATGCGCGGCAGCTCGTTCTGGCGGTGCCATGCCAGCAACTGGTCGAGCTCGTCGCGCACCTTGGGGGTCTGCGCGCCGTCGAAGTCCAGGTAGCCGTCGAGCCACCAGTAGCTCACCGTGGGCAGGT
Organism: Variovorax sp. OV084; assembly: GCF_900111625.1. NCBI lineage: Bacteria > Pseudomonadati > Pseudomonadota > Betaproteobacteria > Burkholderiales > Comamonadaceae > Variovorax > Variovorax sp. OV084. Next base: position 204,616 of record NZ_FOII01000009.1, read on the forward strand.
TGTTGTAAGCCAGCTTGATCGCGCTGCAGGCGCCCAGGGCGGCGGCGATGAGCAGCACGCCGATAATTCGGGCCACTGCAGCGCAACGAAATCGGGAAGAAAAACGCATGAATCAGACTCCGCAACAAGACAGCCGGGGGCCGGTCGACGTCGTCATCATGGCGGCCGGCAAGGGCACGCGCATGAAAAGCAGACTGCCCAAAGTGTTGCATCGATTGGGCGGCCGCGCATTGCTGGCCCATGTGACGGGCACCGCCGCACGCATCGGCGCGCGCGACGTGGTGGTCATCACCGGCCATGGCGCGGCCGAAGTCGAGGCCTCGCTGAACAGCGGCATCGAGGGCGCCACGCTGCGCTTTGCGCGCCAGGAGCCGCAGCTCGGCACCGGCCACGCAGTGCAGCAGGCCGCGCCGCTGCTGCCGGACGACGGCACGGTGGTCGTGCTGTCGGGCGACGTGCCGCTGATCGGCGAAGACACACTGCGCGCGCTCATCGCGGCCAGCGCGGGCAGCAAGCTGGCGCTGTTGACCATCGAATTCGACGACCCGAGCGGCTACGGCCGCGTCATCCGCGCGGCGGGTCAAGGCGAGGTCACCGCCATCGTCGAGCACAAGGACGCCACCGAAGCGCAGCGCGCCGTGCGCGAGATCTACAGCGGCGTGATGGCCGTGCCCGCGCGCCTGCTCAAGGGCTGGCTCGCGCGGCTGGACAACAAGAACGCCCAGGGCGAGTACTACCTGACCGACGTGGTGAAGTTCGCCGCCGCCGACGGCGTGCCCGTGGTCGCGCACATCACCACCGACGCACTGCAGGTGGCCGGCATCAACAGCCCGGCCCAGCTCGCGGCGCTCGAGCGCGCCTGGCAACTGCGCCAGGCGAATGCGCTGATGGAGCAGGGCGTGCGCCTGGCCGACCCGTCACGCTTCGACCTGCGCGGCACGCTGGATTGCGGGGCCGACGTGGAGATCGACGTCAACTGCGTGTTCGAAGGCGTGGTGTCGCTGGGCGAGGGCGTGCGCATCGGCGCGAACTGCGTCATTGCCAATGCGCGCATCGAGGCGGGCGCGGTGATTCATCCGTTCACGCATATCGAGGGCGAGAAGGCCGGCGTGACGGTGGGCGCGGGCTCGCTCATCGGCCCCTTCGCACGGCTGCGGCCCGGCGCACAACTGGGTGCCGAGGTACACATCGGCAATTTCGTAGAGGTCAAGAACTCGACGCTGGCTGCCGGCGCCAAGGCCAACCACCTGGCCTACCTGGGCGACGCCACCGTGGGCGAGCGAGTGAACTACGGGGCGGGCAGCATCACCGCCAACTACGACGGCGCCAACAAGCACCGCACCGTGATCGGCGACGACGTGCACGTGGGCAGCAACTGCGTGCTGGTGGCGCCCATAACCATCGGTGCGGGCGGCACCATCGGCGGCGGCTCGACCATCAACAAGTCGACCGAGCCGGGGGCGCTGACCGTGGCGCGGGGCAAGCAGGTGAGTTTTCCGAACTGGAAGCGCCCTCAGAAGAAATAGGCTCGCCCCCAGGCTGCGCGCACTTCGTGTCGCTTCGCCAACCCCCTGCCGGGGGCAACACCAGCGGCCCGGCAAAGCCGGTTCCGCGGTGTTCCGCGAAGAGGCACGAGAGCTTTATCGCAGCGGCAACCGGGGCTCGAATTTGGCGCGCTTGAGGCTGAAGAAGGCCTTGACGTTGCGCACGTTCGCGTCGGCCGTGAACAGGCGCTGCGTGAGTGCGCCGTAGTCGGGCATGTCGCGCGCGGCCACGACCAGCACGAAGTCCGGGCCCGGCGACACGCGCCAGCACTGCTGTACTGCGTCGTCGGCAATCACGCGCGTCTCGAAGGCGTCGAGCGAGGCGGCGTCCTGCCGGTCGAGCGAGATTTCGATCACCGCCTGCAGGCCGTGCCCCAGTACTGTGGCGAGCCGGTCGGGCGACAGCAGCGCGACCTGGCGTTCGATCAGGCCGACTTCGCGCAGCCTCTGCACGCGGCGCAGGCAGGTGGGCGGCGAGATGCCGACGTCCGCGGCCAGGCGCTGATTGGTCTGCGAGGCGTCGCGCTGGAGCGCGTCAAGCAGGCGCAGGTCGATTGAATCCAGGGAGATTGCTTCCATATTAGAAGAAATTATGGAATAAAAGTCCAAATCAAAGAAATGGAGAAATAAAAGTCCGAAATCAACAAAATTTCGAATGCATATTTCTTCCATGCCTTCCTACCATCGAGGCTCTTCTTCTTTCAAAGGCAGCTCACCATGTGCGGCATCGTCGGGGCAGCGTCCCATCGCAACATCGTTCCGGTCCTGGTCCAGGGCCTCCAGCGGCTCGAATACCGCGGCTATGACTCGTGCGGCGTGGCGGTGCATGCCGGTGGCCTGACGCGGGCGCGCACCACTTCGCGCGTGGCCGATCTCGTGGCGCAGGTGCGCGACGACAAGGTCGAGGGCCTCACCGGCATCGCCCACACGCGCTGGGCCACGCACGGCGCGCCGGCCGTGCACAACGCGCACCCGCATTTCAGCCACGGCCCCGGCGCCGATGCGCAGACCGCGCGGCCGGGCCGCATCGCGCTCGTGCACAACGGCATCATCGAAAACCACGAAACACTGCGCGCCGCGCTCGAAGCCAAGGGCTACGCCTTCGAGAGCCAGACCGACACCGAGGTCATCGCCCACTTGGTCGATAGCCTCTACGACGGTGACCTGTTCGAAGCCGTGAAGGCCGCCGTGCTGCAACTGCACGGCGCCTACGCCATTGCCGTGATCTGCCGCGACGAGCCGCAGCGCGTGGTCGGTGCGCGTGCGGGCTCGCCGCTGATCCTCGGCGCCGGCAAGGACGGCGCAGAGAACTTCCTCGCCAGCGACGCGATGGCCCTGGCCGGCGTGACCGACCAGATCGTCTATCTGGAAGAAGGCGACGTGGTCGACGTGCAGCCGGGCAAGTACTGGATCGTCGACAAGAACCACAAGCCGGTTACCCGCCAGGTGCGCACCGTGCTCGCCCACAGCGGCGCGGCCGAGCTCGGCCCCTACCGCCACTACATGCAGAAGGAAATCTTCGAGCAGCCGCGCGCCATCGGCGACACGCTCGAAGGCGTGGCAGGCATCGTGCCCGAGCTGTTCGACGGCATCGGCCAGGACGGTGCGACCGGCGCGAGCGCATATCGCGTGTTCCAGGACATCGACAAGATCCTCATCCTCGCCTGCGGCACCAGCTACTACAGCGGCTGCACCGCCAAGTACTGGCTCGAAGGCATCGCGAAGATCTCCACGCAGGTCGAGATCGCGAGCGAATACCGCTACCGCGACTCCGTGCCCGACCCGAAGACGCTGGTCGTCACCATCAGCCAGTCCGGCGAAACGGCTGACACGCTGGCCGCGCTGAAGCATGCGCGCTCGCTCGGCATGGAGCAGACGCTGACCATCTGCAACGTCGCCACCAGCGCGATGGTGCGCGAGTGCAAGCTGGCGTACATCACGCGCGCAGGCGTCGAAATCGGCGTGGCGTCGACCAAGGCCTTCACCACGCAGCTCGCGGGCCTCTTCCTGCTCACGCTCGCCATCGCGCAAGCCAAGGGCCGGCTGAGCGATGCCGACGAGGCACGCTACCTGAAGGAAATGCGCCACCTGCCGGTTGCGTTGCAGTCGGTGCTGGCGCTGGAGCCGCAGATCATCGGCTGGGCCGAAGACTTCGCGCGCAAGGACAACGCGTTGTTCCTCGGCCGCGGGCTGCACTACCCGATCGCGCTCGAAGGCGCGCTCAAGCTCAAGGAAGTGACCTACATCCACGCCGAGGCCTATGCCGCCGGCGAACTCAAGCACGGCCCGCTCGCGCTGGTGACGAGCGAGATGCCCGTGGTGGCCGTCGCACCCAACGACGCACTGCTCGAAAAGCTCAAGAGCAACCTGCAGGAAGTGCGCGCGCGCGGCGGCGTGCTCTACGTGCTGGCCGACGGCGACACGAAGATCAAGAGCAGCGACGGGCTGCACGTGATCCGCATGCCCGAGCACTACGGCGCGCTCTCGCCGATCCTGCATGTGGTGCCGCTGCAGTTGCTGGCGTATCACACGGCGTGTGCGCGGGGGACCGATGTCGACAAGCCGCGGAATCTGGCCAAGAGCGTGACTGTGGAGTGATCCGGAGACAGCGCATTAAAGTCCGAGACAACTACCGGTCGCTGGCCGGTTTCGGCTAGTTCGATGTGCTTCCCAGGCGTCGCCATGCCTCGACATCTAAACAACACGCGGTAAGCCCGCCGACCGGCGGGAGTGCAAATGGAACGGCGTGCCGCTAACATCGCCCCCGCCCGTTTGTTGCCGGAGGTAAGAAAAATGCCCGCGATGCCGCTCGTTACCCGTCTTCGCCTTGCCGTGTTCGTCCTCGTGCCGCTCGCGCTCGCTTCGTGCGGCGGCGGTGGGGGTGGCGGTGGCTTCTCCTTCTTTCCCTTGCCTCCCGGCGGCAACAATCCGCCGCCCGCGGCCGACGCGAAGTACACGGTGGGCGGCAGCGTCAGCGGCCTGCTCGGCAGCGGGCTCGTGCTGCAACTGGCCGGCTCGTCCGATGTGGCCGTGGCCGCCAACGGCGCTTTCGTCTTCAGCGAAAAACTCGACAAGGGCGCGAGCTACGCGGTGAGCGTTAAGCAGCAGCCCTCGAACCCGTCGCAGACCTGCACCGTGAACAACGCGTCCGGCACCATCGGCGATGCCGACGTGGGCAACGTGGCGGTGGTCTGCGCCACCACGAGCCAGAAAGTGAGCGTCGCCGTCACGGGCCTCGACGCGGCCGGCGGGCTGGTGCTGCAGAACAACGCGGGCGACGACCTCGCCGTGAACGCCGACGGCACCTTCAGCTTCACGACGCCGGTGGCGGTCGGCGCCGATTACGGCGTGACGGTAAAGACACAACCCACCGCGCTCCAGGTGTGCATCGCGAAGCAGGCCTTCGGCACGGTGACCACGGCGCCCGTTGCCGCGGTGACGATCGCCTGCACGACGCCCGGTGCCGATCGATTCGCCTTCACCGCCGACGAGGGGACGAGCAGTGTGTCGATGTACACCGTTGGTTCCGATGGCAGCCTCTCGAGTGTCGGCCGCTTCCCCGTGGGCGGGACGCCGCAGCATGTGACCACGCACCCTTCGAAGCCGTACATCTACGCCAGCAACATCTCGGGCGCCACCAGGGGCGTCATCCAGTACACCATCGACACCACCACCGTTCCCACGGGCACGCTGACACAGCAGCGCGCCATCACTGCCGGTGTCGGAACGACCCCGTATTTCGTCGGTATCGCGCCCAACGGCCAGCACGCCTACGTGATCGGGGACGGGATGCTGCACCGGCTGGACGTCGATGCCAACACCGGCGACCTCACCGGCGGCACGGCCGTCGCCGGTGGCACCAGCCGCAAGATCGGCCTGGACCCCCAAGGCCGCTTCGCGTTCGTGGTGGTCAACAGCACCTCCCTGGCTACGTTCCGCCTGGACCCGGCCACAGGCGAGCCGATCTCTCCGCCCGCGTCGGTCGTGCTGCCCTCCAACAGCGGACTCACCGACATTGCCATCGAGCCCACGGGCCGCTTCGCCTATGCCAACGTCGGCAACAACCCCGGCACGTTGCTCGCCTACTCGATCGACGCGACCACTGGCGCGCTGACCCAGATCGGCTCGGTCCCCGCTGGCGACACGCCCTTTGGCATGGCAGTCGATCCGAGCGGCCGCTTCCTGTACGCGGCGAACAGAAACTCCAACAACGTCTCGGCGTACAGCATCGACCCACGAACCGGCGCGCTCACGCCAGTGCCGGGCCAGCCTTTCGCGGCGGGCAGCGTACCCAACTCCGTGACCGTGGACCGCACGGGCCGCTTCGCCTATACGGCCAACCAGGCCAGCAACACGATCACCCTCTTCACGATCGACAGGACGACCGGCTCGCTCGGTACAGGGGTCAGCCTCCCGTCCACGGGCGGCGGGCCGCAATTCCTCGCGCTCACCAAATAGAGGGCGCCCGCAGCCTGTACAGGGAAAGGATCGCGCTTGACGGGTAGGACCCTCCAGGCGACTTCCCCTCACCGTGCTCTCTCCTAAGGCTGGTCAGTTCCGGACTTTAATGCTGGTGCATCGCGCAAGCGAACTGTTTTCTAGACCGCGTCCCAGACTTCAAGGCGCTGCCTCAGTCCGACAAATGCACGGGCGAGCGCGAGCCTGTCTCGGACATTAATGGCAAGGAACACGTGCGCCTCCTCTTGTAATCTTTCGCCGACTCTCCGTTCGACCAACTGGGATCTTGGACTGTGGCGCATGTTGATTTCCATCTCGAAGCGCCCCAGTTTTCCGTGAGGCGTTGAGCCGCATGCAGCATTCAGCCTGCCTGATGAACAATGCTCAGGAAGGACATTGCAACGGGTCAACGCTCGATGGAAATGTGGGTCGAGCGAGGGCGGAAATCCACAGCCATTCCGATAAATCCCAGAACAAGACCGAACACGGCACTTCGTCGGCCAAAGAAAGGCAACCGACTCGCCTCGTAACAGCATCGACGCCTCCGGCTACTGATCGCCGTCGCCTTTCGATTCGCGCGAACGCCTGGGGATGAAGAAGGAGGAAACGACCATGGCCAAGCCAACAAGCACGACCAAGTACTTCCCTCCCCAAGGGTCGATGAGACGTGTCAGCCAGTAGAAGAAATAAGGAAGCGGTGACTTCATCCCACCGCTATGCGTTGGCAAACCTTCTGGCATGCCCATCGCGATGGCGATCAGTGCGCAACCAGTGAAGAACAAGATTCCTTTCATCGCCGGAGCAATCTGGTACCGGAGCGCCAGTTGTCTTTCACGTCCTTCGCGTTGCTATAGGGATCGATGCTCGGATCGTACGGAAGCTGAAACGCGGGATCTCTGCCCGCCGATATACAGCGACACCCCGCAGGCGCATCGGCGGTGGAGCGTGCAGGAGGCAGAAAGTCCGTCGAACTCTTGATGTCATTGGGCCTGCAGACCGATCCGCTCGAGCAATCCCACTGGACACATGGCAAATCCAAGGGAGCCCCTGGGTATGCAGGGTTGGGGGTCTGGGTCATGTTTGCCCCAGCCTCATACGCAGCACTGCGTGGAAGATTGCTCTGCGGTGTCTGGATGGACCCGGGGCCATGCCGTTCCCACTGGCGTCGGTTGTAGGCGTTGCCTCCCGGCGTCGCCTGCCGCAGGTTCCTCAGGCCTTCCGGATCCGTGAAGCCCAGCGGATTCGCATCGACATAGCCGAACCGATTCCACCCACCATCCAGCCCGATCGGGTCCGGCTGGCTGTAGCGCCCCAACCTCGCGTCGTAGCTGCGAAAGTAGTTGTAGAACAGTCCCGACTCCTCGTCCGCGTACTGCCCCGGATACCGCAGGTTGAACTTCACTTCTGCGATGTTCGTGGTGCCTGGATTCGGTGTCACCTCCAGATTGGCGAACCGGTTCTTCGCCAGCGTCGGCTTGTCTTCTCCGAACGCGCTGTAGCCCCATTGCCAGACTGCCTGTCCGGTCGCATCGGTGAGCTTGCGCGGCGTGTTCAGGTGATCGCTGTGCACCGCATACGTGGTGCCATTGACCACGGCGACGATCGGCATCGGCCCATTGGCTGTCGGCAGGTAGATGTACTGCGCCTCGCCCGAACTGTTCGTGCCGCCGCTGCCCACCTCCGCAATCAGGCTGCCCTGTTCGTCGTAGACATAGGCGTAGCCGAGTTGCTCGGCTTGTGTCGTGGTCGGGCTCCACAGCTTGGTGAAGAACGCCACGAGACTGTTCCAGAAGCCGGGGTCGTTCTCATCGCCCTGGCTGGGCGGATACAGCGGTTCGGTCTTGAACACGCGCTGGCCCAAGGCGTTGTGCGCGTAGCGCGTGGTCGGGCTGACATCGTTGGCGCCCGTGGTGGCCGTGGCCAGGCGGCCTTCCGCGTCGTAGCCATAGCTTCTGAGGCCATCGCTCGTCAGGTCGCCGTTGGCGTTGTAGCCATAGGCGACGCTGGTGCTGCTGGTGCCGTTGATGGTCTGGCTGAAGCCGGCGAGGCGGTTGCTGCCCGGCTCCAGGGTGTAGCCGCGGCTGGTGGTCTGGCCTGCCAGAACCCGGGTACTCGCCATCCGGTTGCCGTTGGCGTCATAACTGAAGCTGGCGCTGTCGCCAGGACCAGTGAAGCTGACGATGCGGCCCGTCGCGCTGTAACCGACTATCCAGGTGTTGTCGGCCACTGCAATGGTGCTGTGAGCCGGATCGCTGTCGGCAGGGCCCCACAGGTTCTGCGTAAGGCTGCCGATGCGCCCGGCCGCGTCGTAGGTGTAGCTGCTGAACTCGGTTTGGGTGAGACGCGCGGCGCTGTCGTAGCTGCGGTTGGCCGCGAGCTTCGGGCTGGTGCTGGTGAAGGCCCAGTTCCAACCCGTGGGCTGGCCCAGGGCATTCCAGGTGACGGCGTCGATCAGCGGGGCACCGTTCCAGCCGAGTTGCACGAGGCGGCCGGTCGTGTCGTAGAAGTGGCTGAGCACGCCACCGCCCGGATACGTGACGCTGGCGAGTTGGCCGGTGGCGGTGTTGTAGGTATAGGCAACTTGCTGAACGCTGCCCGTAGTTGTGCCTGTCGCCAGGGTTTGCTTCTTGAGAGTGACGCGCCCGTGGATGTCTCGCGTGTACTCCGTGATGCCGGAGCGGTCGATGATCTCGCTGAGGTAGCCCTTGCTGTTGGTGCTCAGGTCGTAGCGCAAGGTCGTGGTCTTGCCGTCGGCGAAGACGAGGCTGGTCGGACGTCCCAGCTCATCGCGGGTGATGCTCGTGGCCTGGCCGAGCGCATCGATGATCTGGCTGGGCAGGCCGAGGGCGTCGTACTGGCTGCTGCGAGGGCCACTGTCGGCGCTGGCTTCTGCGGTGGCGTTGCCCAGCGCGTCGCGGCTGTAGCTGGTGGCGATGGCGTTGAAGTCGCTGGCCTGGGTGACGGCATCGAGCTCGTTGTAGCCGAGGCCGGCACTGGCGTTGGCCGCGTCAGTGATGGTCTTGACGCGGGCCAGCGCGTCGAGGCTCCAGCTCATGGTCTGGTTCAGCCCATTGGTCTGGGCGATGCGATCACCACTCGCGTCGTAGCTGAAGCTCTCGTTCTGATTGGTCCCTTGCGTCTGGGTGGCGACGCGGTTGAGCTTGTTGATCGTGCGCGCAGTCGTCCACGCGATCGAGCCGGAACTGTTGAGTGTCTGCTCCGTCAGGCGGTTGCCGGCCGCATCGAGGGTGTAGGTGCCGCTCTCGCCACGGTTGTTGCTCCAGCCGGTCAGGCGTTGCGCAGCGTCATAGGTGTAGCTGGTGACCAGCCCGGTCGGCAGCGAGGTGGTCGCAATCGTGCCGGTGGGGTGATAGGTCAGGGTCGTGGTCTGGCCAGGTCCCGTGCCCACGGTGCGCGTGAGCAGCCGGTCGTACGCATCCCACATGAAAGTGGTGACCAGGCCGTTCGGGTCCGTCTGACTCGTGAGGCGATTGGCCGTGTCGTAGGTGTAGGCGGTGATGTGGCCCAGCGCGTTGGTCGCGCTCTGCACATTCCCGCGGGTGTCGTACGCGTAGGTGGTGACAGCACCATTGGCTTCGGTGTGCGTATGGACCAGGCCTTCGGTCGTGTAGGTCCGCTGGCTCGTGCGAGCGGTGCCGGATGTGCCGCCGGTGTCAGTGATCGTCTCGGTGAGCAGCTTGCCGCTGGTGTCGTAGGTGTACGCCGCCTCCTGGCCGGTCCGCGCGATGAGCGTGGGCACCGGTAGCGTGGCGTCCCAGGTCGTGGCAATGGCTCTTTGCTCGGGTGCGCCGAGCGCTTCCGTGCGCGAAGCCTCCAGGCCGCGGGTGTTGTAGGTGAAGCTGGTGACGCTGCCGGTCGCATTGGTCTGACTCGACAGCAGGCCTCGGGCGTCGTAGGTGAACGACGAGTTGCTGGCCGGGCAGCCCGGTGCCGGCTCGCCCTGGATCTGGGAGATGCGCTTGACGCCATTGACGACGACGTAGTGATAGGTCGTGGCCCGGCCCACCGGATCGGTCACGGTCGTCGTGCCGTTGGCGTTGTAGGCCACTTGCGTGAGCCCGGCATTGCCTGCGTGCGTGGTGCTCGTTGCGCGACCCAGCGAGTCGTAGGCGTAGGTGGCGAAGCGCACACCCAGTTCATCGGTCACGCCCGTGAGAAAACGTGGGTTCGCGGCGTTCTCGTAGTGGTACGTGCGGCTCGTCACATTCGAGCCGGCCGTCTTGGTGACGGAAGTAAGCCGGTTGGCAGTGTCGTAGTTGTAGGCGACGCTGAAGTTGGGCGTGGTCAGCGTACGCGGCTGGAAGTGGGCGTCCTCCGTGTAGCCGATGCTGTTGCCGAATCCGTCCGTCACGGTCACGGCGCCGTTGGTGCCGTAGGACAGGCTGTGATACCAGCCATCGGGATGGGTCTGCTTCGTCAGGCGACCGGTGGTGTTGAACTCGTACCGGGTGTTGTCCACGTCGACATAAAGCCAGCCCGTGCTCGTTTGTGTGAGCGTGCCGAGCTCGTCCGCATCGGGCGTGATGGTCGAGCCGCTGCGTGCGAACGGCGATTCCCGTCCGTTCGCATGGAGCAGCACCGCCTCGGTCGCACTGATCCTCAGGCGCATGGCGTACGAGTAGCGCCAGTAGCCGTCGGCGCTGTTGAAGATGCGTGCGAACCGCAGAGGATAGTGCGTGGACGCGCTGCGGAAGTCTTCTTCCTCCTGCACCTTGTTGCCCATCGCGAAGTTGATGGGGTTGCCCGTGCACGACTGCGGTCCGTTGCGCTCGGTGCCGTCGCCCTTGTTCTTGCGCGGAATGACGTCGGAGGTGTCGTAGTAGACCGTCATGTAGTCCGACGCGCTGCATCCGCCGACGCTGCCGGAGACTGCCAGGTAGTTCGGGCCGGAACGCAGCGTGACGGGCACGCCGCGTCCTTCCAGGAACGACACGACGGCGGTGAAGGACCCGGAGTAGCTGAAGAACGGCGAACCGTTGAGCGTGGCGGTCACGGTGCCGGCGTCACCGGTGGTGGCATCGCCGCCGCCGGTCCCAAACACCGTGATGTTGGGCGAGGTGACCTTCGCGCCCTTGCTGGGCGATGTGAAGTTCAGTGAGCAGGCCGCCTGGGCCCATCCGGAAACGCCCAGCAGGGTGAGTACTGCAGCGCCTTGCAGGGCGAGTCGCTTGAGCTGGCGATGGTTGAAGCTGCCGTGCGCGGCAGTCGCGTCGAAATGCATGCGTGACCCTCGTTAATTCTTTTGAATTCGGATGCATTGCGCTGTGTGGCAATGATCGGAACGAGCGTAACGACATGTTCAATGAAGCAATCAAATGTCCATTTCTGGCTTCTGTGATTGCTCCTCGAAAGGATTACTTTGGCCTCCTTGAGATCTCATCGGAGGTATCGAGGTCGCGCCTCACAAGACGGCAGGTATCGTTTTACAGAACCTCCGCACAGACTCCACGTTGGCTTCGATGGGGGCGCGCACACTGCCTCTCGACAGCGGTTCGGCGCTGGTAGAGGCCAGGGAGAAAAAAGCCGCTCAGGGACCCGCCTCGATGCCGACCGCTGTCGCTCTTCATGCTTGGTCAGCTTGCAGGCATGTATTGCTTGAGCGACGGCGGCTCAAAAACTATGCACACCGATGACCCCGAAGATCAGTCACGATCTTCGTAGTAGCGGCGGTGCTGCTCGCGCTCCCATTGCCGGCGGCGCCATTCACGACGCTCCGCGCGACGCTCTTCCCATCGCTCTGCACGACGTTCCTCCCAATGAGAGCGAGGCTCGTAGTAGACAGGTGCCGGAACGGAGTACACCGGCTGTGCAGGCTGATAGTAGGTCGGGGCTGGACGTGAATAAACAGGCTCGGGCGCGTAGTAGACCGGTGCGGGCTCGCTCACGACCACGCCGGGTACGCTGACGCCAATGGACCAACTCGTGCCCGCATTGGCCGATGCGGCGATAAACAAGGTACCGGCGGCAACGAAACCCGCAGCAGCTAGCTTGAAAACGGTTCGCGAAAACGTCATTTCATCTCCTGGAGAGCGAGAAATCGCCCTGATGCGTATCCAACGCCCTGTCGTGCGACGCCGCGCACATCGCTACGGTGAAGAACGTTCCCAAATGTCACGTTGTAAGCCGGAGCTGGCGCGTCAGCGAGCTTCCGGATGCTCTCTTTGATGTGCCCGTGCTCTGGGTCCACGGCCACACGCATCAGCAATGCGACTATCGAGTCCGGTCTTGCCGCGTCGTGCGCAACCCGCGCGGCTACGTGAACTGGAGTGGCAGGGTTGAGAACAAGGCGTTCGATCCTGGTTTGGTCATCGATGTGCCAGACTTCGCCGCTCCCGCTCGTGTCAGGCCTGAGTGAGCATGGCACGGTCGCCGAGGTTGCTGCAGCGCGGCTGGAACGCGAAGAGAGGCCCGTGCTTGATGAGAACTTGAGCACAGACATCGACAACCAAGCCAAGGCGAGAAAAAGGGAACTAGAGGAATCCCAAGTGAACGAACGCCAGCACCAGGGAGGCCCCAACGGCACTCCCGAGGCACGCCGACGTCACGATGTGCGCCCCGATCTCGATTCGCACAGTTTGCACCGCCGATCGCAGTCGCGGGACACGGCCGAGTGCGCGCTCGCATTGCCTCATGTTTTGGGCGAGGCTCGCGATGTCGTTCTCGACCAAGTCATTCGTGGTCGACCAGAGACGATTGGGCTTGCAGGCTTCCACAGTGAAGCATCCTTCAGCGTTCCCCAGATTCAGCTCTTCCCAAACTTTGTCTTGGCGGCGGCCGCGCAACTTGCCTTGGCATCACCCGACATACTGTCGCACTTCTCGGTAGCGACCTTGTAGTCGGCATCGCGCTTTGCCTGGCTGGCGTCGACCTTGGCCTCACCGATTTCCTTGCCCATCTTGGCGTTGGCCAGCGCCTTGGTCTTGAGAGCCTTGGCCTCCTGGACGCACACGTCCTTGGCATTGCCCGACTGGTCATCGCACTTTTCCTTGGCGACTGCATAGCCCGCCTCCGCCTTCGCAACCAGCACCTTGTTCCGGTCGCTGGACTTGGCGGTATGGCCGTACTTCAGTTCGGCGCGCGCAGCTTTCTCTTTGGCCTTGGCTTCTTCGATGCAGATGTCCTTGGCGTTGTCAGCCAAGAGGACGCACGCCGCCTTGTCGGCCTTGACGTCCGCGCTGATGCGAGTCTTGCCGGCCTGATACTCGGCCTTGGTCATCGTCGCTGCCTGTGCCATTGGCAGTACCAGCATGACGACAACAAGAATCGAAGTCTTGATATTGAAAAGCGTGTTCATATGAACCTTTCTTTGCCCTCAAAATTAGAGGTCGCAATGCATTCACTGCGCGCTTGCTGAAGCGCCCGGCAAAGTGTGCAAGACCTTTTGCGCTCCATATTTGTAGATGGTCGAGTGCGTCTAGTCTGTGCGATACCAAACATGCGCGCCCGCTGCGACCTGGCCCTCCGCCTTGGTCAACGCGCGCTTCGGCATAGAACGCATGGCACGCCCCAGTCTTCGTCGGCGACGGCCTCGAGGCAATGCAGGGCGGTGAGCGCGGGCGGTGTTTGGACCAGACCCTGAACGGTGACGCATAGGCGCGGTATCGAACAGACTTCGACCGCGGCCACTGCTACTGTGGCTTCATGTCGATAGGCCCTCGCCATGTCACTTTCCTTGTTTGCTGCCGAAACGTTGGTATTTGACTATCTGAACGGACGCGTCCTGCCAAGCACGCTGCACCGCGCTGTCGTGCTTGCAGTCGAGACAAGGCTGATGAACGGGTTGATGCCGGTACTGGACGCGACCCTATGCACCGAGATGGAAGACCATGCCACTGCACTGCCCCCCTGGTCTTCTGAATCCGTCCTGAGAGCCACACAGGAACGCCTGAGAATTCTCCGCTCGCTATCGGAGACATGAGGGCGGACCGCTTTCGCGGCAACCCCGTAGTCTTCATGCAGCAGGCGAGTTACCGCGCAGCGCCGGATTCGTCGTCAACTGCAGGATGGCCTTGAGCGTCGCGCCGACGCGCGCCTCCCGTTGTGAGCGGGAACGACGATGCCGATTACCGGATGCCCTCACGCTCAGCCACCGAGCGGCCATCGCGTGTCCAGACCTGGAGCACGAAGTCGTCTTCCTCATGGAACGCCAGGCG